>JBEKNL010000031.1:0-39842 GCA_049522855.1 Candidatus Korobacteraceae bacterium | reverse complement strand
TTCCCACATTCCCACCGCCTCGACGACTGCTAGACTGTTTTCTAAATTCAAACCCTGAAAGGAGCTTTCCTCGGCCACCCGCTCAGGCTTCCTTCAGGCTCATTCTTCGATTAGAAAAGACTATGGCGCGGGAGGCTGCCCGGAGGCTGTCGCTTCGTTGTCAAGTTGTGTCGGGAAAGTCCGAGCTTTTGAAATTGTCATTATGAGCGAAGCGAGGAATCTGCTGTTGTTTGCGCCTGGAACGCGAAAAGGGGAAACAGCAGATCCCTCACCGATTAAAGTCGGTTCGTGATGACAACTCAAAAATCACTTGTCTCTCTGAAACTCTCGGTAGGTCGCGCTCTTGGAAAGCCCGAACTCCTTGGCCGCCTGCTTGAGCGCGGCTTTCTCATCGAGCTGCCCGGCTGCCATCAGTTCTCGAATCCGTTTGGCAATGCTCTTGCTGGAGGCTGGCGCAGGGACGTGGTCGTCGGCTTTGCCGATCAGCAGCGTGATCTCACCTCGGATCTCCCCGCGCTCCTCCAATTGGGTCAGCACGCTGCCGGCGCTTCCGCGAAGAAACTCCTCGTGCAGCTTGGTCACCTCGCGCGCCATCACGACGTGGCGTTCCGGCCCGAGAATGTCCACGATGTCGCGCAGGGTCTCGACAATGCGGTGCGGCGCCTCGTAAAAGATCTGGGTGCGCGGTGAGCTGCGAATGACCTCGAGCATCGTGTGGCGCGCCCCTTCCTTCGCCGGAAGAAAACCGCCGAAGTGGAAGGAATCGGTTGGCAAGCCGCTGGCGACCAGAGCCGACAAGAATGCCGACGCCCCGGGTATGGGCACCACGCGTAGGTGATGCCGCACCGCCAGCGCCACCAGCCGGTAGCCGGGATCGCTTACCCCGGGCATGCCGGCGTCACTCACCATGGCGATGTTGTCGCCGCGTTCCAGATGCACCACCAGTTCAGCCGCGCGGGTAAGCTCGTTATGCTCGTGGTAGCTGATGGTGGGTTTCTCGATGCCGTAGTGGTTCAGCAGCTTCATGGTTTGCCGCGTATCTTCGCAGGCGATGAGGTCCACTTCTTTCAGGGTCCGCAAAGCGCGTAGCGTGATGTCTTCCAGATTGCCGATCGGAGTGCCGACCAGGTAAAGCGTGCCGGGCGTGACAACGTCGTCTTCACTGTCAGGTGCGGAACTGGGGAATTCTTTGGTCACTGCGCGCAGTGTAGCACTGCCAGCGAGCATCAGTAGCCGGGGACCGCCTGTTGCCGGATATCGGGTCGGTCAGGTATCATAGGTGTTTGCCCAGCCAGTTTGGCAATTTTCTGGAGTTACTCATGGCCCAAGTTTGTGAAATCTGCGGCAAAGGCCCGCAGTTCGGCAACAACATCAGTCACGCGCATAACGTCACTCGTCGGCGCTGGAACGTCAATCTGCGCCCGGTGCACGCTAAAACCAAGACGGGCAACAAGCGTATGCGGGTCTGCGCCAGTTGCCTGCGTAGCGGCAAAGTGACCAAGGCGTAAGCCTATTCGCTTCTTTAAGTTGCAACCCTCTCGGATTCGAGAGGGTTGTTTTCTTGGGCTGGGAAGGTTTTCACCTTGGGCTTTAGCGGCTGCGGTACTTCGGTTTGAACCGCTTCGGTGTTTGTGAGATGGCTTCCCCTCAGGCGAGCGCGATGACGTCGATCTCCACCAGCACGTCCTTAGGCAGACGAGCGACCTCGACCGTGGAGCGCGCAGGCGGCGCTTCTGTGAAGTAGCGACCGTAGACGTCGTTCATGGCGGCGAAGTCGGACATGTTCTTGAGGAAGACGGTGGTCTTCACGACCTGTTGCAGCGAGCTGCCCGCGGCGGTGAGGATGCCTGCCAGATTTTGCAGCACGCGCTCCGTCTGCGCCGCCACGTCGCCGGAAATGAGCTGTTGCGTCGCGGGATCGAGCGCGATCTGTCCGGAGAGAAATACCAGGCCATTAGCCTTGATGGCCTGCGAGTATGGCCCGATGGCCTTGGGCCCGTCGTTGGTCGCGATCACTTCGCACATGACGTCCTCCCGACTTGTCTAGGAATCAGTGCGCCTAGATTTTCGCACAGTGCTGGGCGAGGGCGGCGGCCGAGTTCGCGAGAGTTCAGCGGCATCCAAACACCTCAAGGTTCCCAGGGCGGTTCTACTCTGATGCAGTCGCACTGACGGTCGGCTTGGTTCGCGAAGCCTGAGTCAACTTCTGCCGCTTGATTGCTCGCTCAATGAGTGCCTCCTGGCTGTTCAAGGCACCCTTCTTCTGGAAATTCGGGTCGCGCACGTACTTGCCCTCGGAGTTCATATGTCGAGCCTTGACCTTGTCCTTGAGGTAGGTGCCGAGAATCTCGTCGCGAAGGACGCGAATCAGGTTCTTGTCCTGAACGGGGAAATCCGCTTCCACCCTGCGATTCAGGTTGCGAGGCATTAGGTCGGCGCTGCCCAGGTACACTTCTTCGCGTCCGCCATTGCGGAAATAGAACACCCGGCTGTGCTCCAGAAAACGTCCCACAATGCTGGTGACGCGAATGTGGTCGCTAATTCCGGGAATTCCCGGCCGCAAGCAACAGATGCCCCGCACCAGCAAGTCCACTCGTACTCCGGCCTGCGAAGCCTGGTACAGCAACTCGATCATCTTCTTGTCCACCAGGGCATTCATCTTCATGATCAGGTGGCCGCCGCGTCCGCTGCGTTGGTGCTCAATTTCACGCTCGATCATGGTTTGCATACGCTGGCGCAGCGTTACCGGCGCAACCAGCAGCTTGCGATAGGCGGTTTTCGCCGAGTAGCCGGTGAGAAAGTTGAACAGGTCGGTGCAGTCGGCGCCGATGGCCGGGTCGCAGGTCAGCATTCCGATGTCGGTATAGAGTTGGGCAGTGATGCTGTTGTAATTCCCGGTGGACAGATGGGCGTAGCGCCGGATGGCATCGCCCTCTTTGCGTACGATCAGCGCGGCCTTGCAGTGCACTTTTAGTCCCAGCAAACCGTACACCACGTGAACCCCATATTCTTCCAGCTTGCGTGCCCACCCAATATTACTTTCCTCGTCGAAACGCGCCTTCAGTTCCAGCAGGACAGCCACCTGCTTTCCGTTCTCCACGGCTTCCAGCAAGGCGGCGACGACAGGGGCGTTCTGTCCAATCCGGTAGAGCGTGATCTTGATGGCAAGTACGTTGGGATCGCGCGCTGCTTTCTGCAGAAGACCCAGGATGGGCTGAAAGGAATCGAAGGGATGGTGGAACAAGATGTCTCCGCGCCGGATGGTGGCGAAGATATCCTCCTCTTCCGCCTCCTTGGCCAAGGGATCAGGCAGAGCGGGAGCAAAGGGAGGAAACTTCAAGTCGGGACGATCCAGCCGGCAAAGATGCCGCACCCGAACCAGAGACAGCGGACCACTCAGCTTGTAGATGTCGTCGCGCTCCAACTCCAGATTTTCGACCAGGATGTCGAGGACGGTTGCCGGCATCGCCTCATTGATTTCCACGCGCACCACATCGGCGAAGCGGCGCTGCCAGACGCCTTCCTCGACCGACTCCAGCAAATCGCCTGCTTCCAGATTTTGAATCTCGCTGTCGGCATCGCGCGTGATATGAAAAGGATGGGCCTCAAGAATCTCCATGCCGGGGAAAAGGGTTCCCAGGTTCGCGGTGACCAGCTGTTCCAGCCAGACGAAGCACTGTTCCTTGTGGGTGGTTTTCGCGCGGCCTTTGGCTTTGGGCGCGACGTTCACCGGAACGAACTGCGGCAGGGTATCGGGAATCTTGACGCGCGCGAAATGCTGCTCCCCTTCGCCCGCTCGCAAAAGCACCGCCAGGTTCAAACTGAGGTTGGAGATGTGTGGGAATGGGCGGCCGGGGTCGAAGGCCAAAGGGGTCAGGGTAGGGAAGACGGCTTCCTGAAAGTAAGAGTCCGCGACCGCGCGCTGCTCGTTGGTGAGATTGGTGTAGCTGAGGATGCGAATTCCCGAACTCTCCAGGGCAGGCACCAGCTCCTTGCTCCAGCACTCATGGGCGCCGCGATACAGGCGGATCACCGAGGCGCGGATGGCACGCAATTGCTCGGCGGCGCTCATCCCGTCGGGACCGGAGTCCACTACGCCCTTTTCGATCTGCCGCTTCAGGCCGGCCACCCGCACCATGAAAAATTCGTCGATATTGGACCCGACAAACGACAGAAACATCAGGCGTTCCAGCAGCGGGTTGCTGCCATCCTGTGCCTCTTCCAAAACTCGCCTCTGGAACTCCAGCAGGCTCAGTTCGCGATTGATGAACAATTCGGGATCGTCGAGTTGCCGGGGAGATGGCGCGAGAACATGCACCGGGAAACGAGGAGTTGCGCGGGCAGTGGTTCGTCTTGCCTTGGATGGCGCGGCCTTCGCGGGTGTGCTCATAAAGGGTCGGATTTACAGATAGACCCTAATTGTAACGGGGCGGCCTCCAGTTGAACACAAATTGGCGTGCCAGGCGCAGGATTCGCTAGCTGTTAATCGGATGTTCACAGTGGGGAAGTCCGCAAAGCACATTGCTTACAGGCTTTCTTCCAGCGACCGTCCGAGTTCGCATGCGCCAATTGCCGCCGCCGTAAACGAAAGGCCATTCCACCTATGGCGATGGCCACTGGCTTACGCTCCCGCTGGGACTGGAAGATACACCTAAGCTGGCGCCAGACTGCAGCTTGTCGAGAAGTGCATCCATGTTGGGCTTGGCGGTGACCCCGGGGGTTGCGGCCTCGAGCTTGACCGGTCCCAGGCCGAAGCTGATTTTCGTCAGCACCGGCGCCAGGAAGATGAGCACAAGAGGGACCAGGCAGATCCAACCTAATTTATAGTTGTCGCCGGTATTGAGCCATCGCAGCCAATGAATTGCGTCCTTGCTAATGACGGGCAACGCCGCCACGAACAGAATCAGGAACGTCAGCAAGCCACCGAAGACCCTGCGCCACCGTGGCGCGGGGTCGCCGAACCAATAACCCATCAAGTCGCCGGGGTCGGGAGCCGCCTTGGGTATTTCTTCCAGATACTCCTTGGCTTGCTGCGATCCAGCGTCCGCCGCCCGCTGCCAGGCCTGCTTGGCGGCAGTGCTTTGCTTCAGACGGTAGAGCGCAATGCCAAGATTCAGATCGAGGTCAGGGTGGGGGACAACCCGTTGTTCCGCTTCCCGCAGGAAATCCGCAGCCTCGCGGTCCCGCTTCTGCGCAATGAGGATGGACGAAACCCCCAAAGCAAGATCGTTGGATTTCTTCCGACTAAGGTCTAGCCGCCAGCCCTCCTGGAAGGTGCGAAGAGCGGTCGGGAGCCGGTCGAGCGAGTTGTAGGCCTTGCCCAAGTTGACCCAGATGCGGGAATCGGCACGTGAAATATCGTCGGGCGCGAGGCTGAGCGCCTCCCGCAATATGTCGACGGCCTTTTCGTTACGATCGAGACCGTGCAAGGCGATGCCTTGGCCGAGGTGGGCCTCGAACCGATCGTGGTCTTTGCTCACCACGGCCAGAGCTTGTTTGTAAACATCCTGCGCCTGGCGATAGTCCTCCAGGTTCAGCAGGGTCTTTCCTTTGCTCAAGCGGATGTCAACGCTGTCGGGCTCCAAGCTTTGGGCACGGTTGATCGCCCGCAGTGCGGCTTCAAACTTCTCTTTGTCGGCCAGCAACCCTGCCAACAGCCACCAGCCAGCGCCTGGCCTGGGCGTACCGACCACCGGAGGCTCGACCGTGGCCCGGGTCAGCAAGTCCTCAGCTTCATCCCGGCGGTCGAGCTTGATAAGAGCGCTGGCCCGGCCTACTGCGGCCGACAGCCGGAGAGGCGCACCGGCGGGTTGTTGTGCCAGATCGCTGGCGGTCTCGAACGCTTGCAGCGACTCCTCCGGACGCTCGACTGCCGCCAACAGAGCGCCCAGAACAATCCAGTAGGAAAGCGCCGATAACAATGGGGTCGTGGGCAGAGGCGGCGCAATGCCCTCCATCATCTGCAAGGCTTGGGGAGCTTTGCCCTGGCCCTGTAACGCCAAGGCCTTAGCCAGACGCATGTCGTCCGTGTCGGGTAAATCCTTCAGCACCTCCCAGGCTTCGTCGTACCGTTGCAAGGCCACCAGAGAGTTTCCGAGCGCATAGGTGGCCGTGGGATCGGCGGCAGCGAGGGCCGGATTCAGGCGGCGCGATTTTTCCAGGGCCTCAACCGCGGCCGGGTAATTCAATAGACCCGACTGGGCGAGACCGACGCCGGTCCAAGCCATGGCATCGTCTCCGCAATTTGCGGCGGAAGCGGCAGCCCGCTGCAATTCAACACGGCCGTTACCCAAATCACCGGCCGCGTTAAAGATGAATCCGCGGAGCGCCAGGACCATGGGATGATTCGCAATCTCCGGCGGCGGAGGCGCCAGAGCTTCCTGGAAGCGGCGCGCGTAGAAATAGGCATTGGCTTTCTGCACCCAGAACGAGACCTCGGTCCGCAACTCGGGACGGGCCTTTTCCGCCTCCTCGAGCGGGGCAGCGGCCTCGTCGTATCGCCGAAGCAGGATGAGCAAGTTCGCCTTGCTGATCAGCAGGGTGGCTTCAAACGCAGCCGGCAACCCCGCCGGGTGGTTCTTCTGAAAATCACCGAGCGCGGCTTCCAAGGCTTGCAAGGACTGTTCATTTTGCTGCAGCCGGTTCAACAAGCTGGCTTTTTGGAAGGCAGCAAGAATGCGGATGGTGGCCGCGGCTGCGCCCGGCGGAGCTTCCGCGAGCGAGCGGTCAAACGCTTGCAAGGCCTCGTCCGACTCACCCAGTGCGTCGAACGCGCGTCCCGTCTGCAGCCAGCAGTTGCTCGCCGCCAATCCGGGCTGGACCAGTGTCGCGGCGGTGCGCAACGCCTCCAACGCCAGCTCAGGCTTGCCCACCCCCAGAAGCGCGATTCCCTTTTGCAGGAACAAGATTCCGCGTCCGGCGTCATCCTGGTGAAACGGGACGGAGGTTTGCTCGGCAAGGGCAATCGCATCGAGCGCCTTTTGCGGCTGCAATAGCTCGTTCAGGGACGTCGCCTGGCGCAGATAAAAGCCTGGGCCCTTGAGTTCCGCCGGAAAATCGGGCTGCGCTTTTTCGAAGGCGTCCAGCGCATCCTGGTGTTGGCCCAAGTTTTGTAGCGCGCATCCGCGAAGGAAATACGCCCCCGCCATCTGAGCAGGATCGGGGTGTAAGTCCGCGAAGGAAGCAAGCAGAGCCGGCACCTGCTGGGGGTCAGTTTCGAGCAGATTGGATGCACGGTCGAGCAGAGACTTGGGATCGTCCTCTTGCGTCGCAGCGGTTGCCGGTTCCATGGCGCGCCTCCCGGTTCGCCATTGTAGCGCGCTTCGGCGACGCTGGCAGGGGTATTGCGTACCCGCGTGGTCCGGTTTCAAAAAACCACTTTAGGGCGAATGCCAGCTCTTTCGGCCCGCTGGCTGTGGTCGTGTTGGATGGTAGGAATCTCTGCCCTCCTACCTTGGGGGGACCACTCAGTATCGGACATATCTGCCACGCGAACAGTGATAGTCAGCACATGATCCCGTGACCGCCGCGCAGGCGCCCGGTCGCATCACTGACCAGAGTGATGCGCGCCACGGCATGCACCTGGCACGGTGCTATCATTCGCAACAGAGCAGCGGCCAGGTGCGATTGAGATCGGTAAGAATTTCTACAGTCTGCGCGTTACACCCCAGGCGACATGAGTTCGTCGCACGGCATTCTTCAGGGGTTCACGTGGAACAACCACGAGGTGGAAGTGGACAAGGACGGATTCATACAACCGCCGGAACTTTGGGATGAGCAACTGGCACGACTACGGGTGTGGAGCGAGCGATGGAAAAAGCACTGATCTATCTCGATAATGCGGCGACGGGGTGGCCCAAGCCGGAAAACGTTTACCGGTTCATGGACCAGTTCTACCGCACCCATGGCGTCAATCCGGGACGCAGCGGTTACGATCTGGCGATGGAGGCGGGTTCGCTGCTCGACCGTCTTCGCAAGCGCCTGACCAAATTCTTTGGCGGCGATGAGGGTGCCTCGGACCGGCTGGTCTTCGGCTATAACGTGACCGATGCACTCAATCTCATCATCCCCGGGCTGGTTTCGTCCGGCGACCATATCATCACCACCAACCTCGAACATAACTCCGTGATCCGGCCCGTCAACCACATGGTCCGCGACCACGGCGCCGAGGCGACCTTCATCCCTTTCAACCACGCCGGGTTCGTGGACCCGGACGATATCGCCAGGGCGATGCGGCCTAACACCAAGCTTGTGGTCGTCAACCACGGATCGAACGTGATCGGTACGGTACAGCCGATCCAGGAGATTGGAGCGGTCTGCCGCGAGCGCGGCGTCAGGTTCGTCGTGGATACCGCTCAGACCGCCGGCGTCGTTCCCATCAACATGCGGGAGATGAACATCGATGTGGTGGCCTTCACCGGCCACAAAGCGCTCATGGGGAGCATGGGCATCGGCGGCCTTTGTGTTCGCAAGCACGTAGGCGTCAAACAAGTGCGCAGCGGCGGCACCGGCGTTCGGTCTATCCATCCGTTTCATCTCGAGGAGTATCCCTGGAGACTTGAGTACGGCACGCCAAACATGGTCGGCGTGGCCTCGTTGTGGGCCGGACAGGACTGGTTGGACGAGAACGGCATCGCGAGTGTCCATGCGCGCGAGATGCAGCTAGCCGAGAGACTAGTGGATGGTTTCAGGCAAATCGAAGGCGTCCAACTGTACTGCTGCGACAGCCTTGAAAACCACCTCCCGACCATCCTTATGAACCTGGAGGGCGTCGCTCCGGGTGACGTCGGTGTCATGCTCGATGTGGACCACAACATCGCGACCCGCACCGGTCTGCATTGCGCGCCTTTGGTGCACGCGCAACTTGGAACGGTCCCGCGAGATGGTGGCGTGCGATTCTCGATCGGCGCTTTCAATACGGAGCAAGAAGTGGATGCGGCCATTGCGGGGATTGCCGACATCGCCCAGTGGGCGCACGAGCGGGCCACAAAGCCGCACCGCGCTTTGGCACAGGCCTAAACGTATTCTCACATCTGGTGTATCGGCGATGGGTGGAGCACGCCCTTCACAAAAAGTCGGAAAAGCAGATCCCTCCCCGGCTAAACTTTACCCCAACAAGCGCAAAAACGGCGCGTGTCGGGGACCCCGGTTCGCCCGCTCGTGATGACAAAAATAAAGGGCATGGGAAGCATTTCGTGGGTGGCATCGCCGGCAATTAGAAGCACCAGCTCACAACTGCGCACAGGAGAGTTCAAGTCCGGGCAGCTTGTTTTGCGGCCTGCATCACGGTCTTCTGCATGCGGTTTTCACCGGCCCAATAGAGGCTGATCTCGTGGCCATCGGGGTCGTTGAGATAGGCGTGCCGCCAGCCCCAAGGCATCAGGCGCGGCAGTTGCGTGATGTAAAAGCCCTTTTGCTGAAGCTTCCGGCAAAAGCCGTCGAGATCGCCGACTTCGAAGTACAAGCGTACCCCGTCGCTCGAAACGGAAACGCCCGGTCCCGCCTGGTGCAGGGCGATGGTGCCATCGCCGCCTGGCGCGCGCAGGCGCGCATACACCGATGTGCCCTCATAGCGGAAGTCTTCGATGAGCTTGAATCCCATCAGATCGCGGTAGAACCCCAAGCTGCGCTCCACGTCTTTGGCATAGAGCATGGCGTGATTGAAGGTGAGCTTTTGGCTGGTCTCCGAGGCCGCGATCTCCTTCTTCCGTTGCGGCTTGACTGGCTTCGCAGGCGCTTTTTTTGCCCGTGAAGCCCGGGCCTTTTTCGTGGAAACTCTCTTGACTGTTGGCTTCTTCATATTGTCGCGTCGTTTCGAGCAGGCGGCGCAAGTATGGTCGGGGCTGCGAGCAATTGTCAAGCTGTGACTTCTGGGATTCCGGACGACTCATGGGCAGACAGGCCAGTGCTCAACAACAATTCGGATCGAGGTGAGGGGCGCGGAGGCCGCACGGTTTCCGCGCCTTTTCGGTGTGCACAAACCGACCACCGACGAACACTGTGGGTTGATGGTCAACGCGTAACCAGAACGACCTTGGCTCCCGCCGAACGGCACACGTCGATCACATCCACAAGCTGTACAAATGGCAATGTCCCAGCCGCATTCACGAGAACCACTTTCTTACTTCGATTCTGCAAGAGCTGCTGTAGCATGCTTTGCAGGGAAGTCCAGGAGATGAGATCGTTGTTAACTTGCAGCGTGGGCCGGCGCTGTCCCGAGTCGAGCACTTGCACTATCGGTGTCCCCGCACCAAAGGTTCGTGACTCGCCAACCAGCACCTCCAATCCTCTCGGAGGCACTAGAGTTCCCGGTTCCGGCGAATCTTGCGAGGCTGTCAACAGGTTTGGTGCTTCCACACCCGCTGCACGCAGGGCATTCAGGACGTTCGCCACGTTGGCATACGGAGTCCGAGCATCCGCCTTGATGTAGAGCTTTTTCTTCGATCCGCTGGACAGGCTATCCCTGACATTTTCCGCTAAGGCAGCGGGACTGATCGGATTGATTCCGAGGTACACGCGACCGTCGCCAGTAACAGTGACGACCAAGGAGTCTTCCCGGTCTGCATCGGGCATCGGGATTGCGTTGCTGGCGACAGGCAACTCCACCCTGATTCCCTTTTGCATCGCTGGCGATTGCGCGGCAATAGGAGGTGTAATGGTTGTAGTTACGGCTAACGCGACAAGGCACACTTCGAGTAAGCGGTTCATACGTTCTGCTCCTTTCGACCTATTCAGGTGAATTGTTAGGGTTTTGCTCCGCCGAGTGACGCGGTTGCCAGGGTCCCGCCGAGCCCCATCGTCTCTACCGCTGACGACGGCACGATCACCATGGAACCCCGTTCTTTGATGGCTTCGTACAGCATGTTCATGGCGCGAAGGTGAAGAGCTGTGGGATTTTCGGTGTACGCAGCCGCAGCCTGCACAAAACTGTCGGCAATCTCGGTTTCCGCCTGGCCTAGGATGATTCGCGCCTGTCGTTCACGCTCGGCCTGAGCTTGTCGAGACATGGCGTCTTCCAGACCCTGGGGAATTCTGACATCTCTGACTTCCACCGACTGCACCGTGATTCCCCACGGATTTGTCTTCTCGTCAAGAATGCGTTGCAGCTCTCGACCAAGGGTTTCGCGCTCGGTAATCATCTGCGCCAGTTCGTGCCGGCCAATGGATTCCCGCAGCGCGGTCTGCGCACTCAAGTTGATAGCATCGAGAAAATTCTCCACTTCCAGGATCGCCTTTTCCGCGTTCCACACCATCCAGAACACAATGGCGTCAACGTTGACTGGAACGGTGTCGCGAGTCAGGGTGGATTCCGCCGTCACGCTGGCCACACGAACACGTTGATCCACGAACGGGCTGAGCGTCTCCACGACTGGCACGATGTGAAATATTCCCGGCCCACGGAGGCCGACGTAGCGGCCCAAACGCAGGAGCGCAACCTTCTCCCATTGCCGCACCACTTTGATCGCGAACAGCAGGTACAGACCTAGCAATAAGCCCACGATCAGCGGGGCAGGGTGGTGCATGGTTGCGCCGAGCAAGGCGCCCACGACGAGGCAAAGCACGAATGCTGCGACTGCTACGCCATTGATCTGTGCCAAAACCATTTTGTTCATGACTTCATCTCCTGCGCGTTGTCTGCGGAACCAATGCTTGCAACTGTTCGATTAAGTCCTCAACCGTAAAGCCAGCCGCCCCTGCACGAGCCACACAGTCCGCCACAATCTGGGCCAACTGCCGCGCGCGTTCCTCATGGCCGCCGCGAAGCTTTTGCGCTCCGATAAATGTGCCTGTTCCTTGGTGGGTCTCCAAGAGTCCACCGAGTTCGAGCTCGCGATAGGCACGCACCACGG
Source organism: Candidatus Korobacteraceae bacterium (assembly GCA_049522855.1). GTDB lineage: Bacteria > Acidobacteriota > Terriglobia > Terriglobales > Acidobacteriaceae > Bog-257. The sequence goes on along the minus strand of JBEKNL010000031.1, from coordinate 27,993 downwards.
TGTTGGGATTGATGGATAAGTCCACGGCGAGTTGGCGCACCGTAGGTAGTTGGTCGCCGACGGAAAGCGTACTTGAAGCAATACCGCCGCGCACCTGGTCGATGATCTGGCGATACACCGGTACGCCACTTTGAAGGTCAAGCCGAAAACGGAAGAGAGGCCGGCGGGAACTCATTACGGAATCAATGTACTAGTTAACTAGTACATTGTCAAGCGGAAATAAGTCGCCACGATCCCGATTACGGCGGCGATCCGGCTACGGTATGGGTTGCGGTTTTTGCGACATTAGCTCTTCGAAGCGTTTGTCGGTGCGCAAGGTGGCGAACTCGGAGTCGGTGTACACCTTCTTGATGTCCTTATAGCCTTCTTCCATGGCTTTGCGCAGATACTCGAGCGAGTGATCGAAGTCGCCCGCTTGAGCGTACATTTTGGCGACCATGAAAGAGAACGCGGCGCGGTCTTCGGGCGAACCGGATTGGGCCATCACCCCGATCCGCGAAACGCGATCGAAAATGTCTGGGTCGAGTGCATAGGCCGCGCGATACTGCTGTGCGGCCAAATCATACTGATGCTTCCCGAAGTACGAACTTCCCATGTTGTAGTGGAATACGGCATCGTTGGGCCGCAACGCCAGGGCTTTCTTGTAGTAACGGATAGCTTTGTCGAAATTCTGATTCCGCTGCTCCATGTAGCCCCGGTTGTTGTAGCCTTCCGGGGCGTTCTTGTCCGTCTTAATGGCCCGATTAAAGCACTTGGTTGCCTCGGGATACTTTTGCAGAAACAAGTACGCCATGCCTTCCTTGTTCCACAGAAGCGCCGTGGGATGTTTTGCAATTGCCGCTGCGTAGAAGTCGAGGGAATCGCGATAGCGCTTTTGGGCCCTCAGCGCGTCGCCTTGCTCCTCCAAATCCTTGGCGGAAGCGCTGGGATTAGGAACCGGCGACGGTGCGTTCGCCTGCTGTCCATCGCCGGCCAACAGGCACAGCGGCAAGGCCAGCAGCAAGATCATGAACAACGATAGCGGCAGCAGCGTCCGTGGCGATGGGAGACGGGCCATGGCCGGACCTCCAGAGTCCAGTATTGTCCCATATTAGACCTAATTTGGGCCGGGATTGTTCCCTTTCTCTGAACTGTCCGGCCCACTATTTTGCTGCTGAGCTGCGTCGTCGCCCCTGCCGAAGAGACGGCCAAAAAAGCCCCGCTTCTTTTTCGGTTGAGGCTGCTGGCCGGGAGCAGGCTGACTGACGGCGCCTTGGACTGGCGTGCCGCTCGGTCCGGGCTGGACCGCGCCATTGGTTGTCGGCGGTGGCAGCGCAACCGAGGGCGATCCCAGGCCGAAGATCTTGGTGAAAAAACCCCTGTGATTGCCGGCGGCCTGGTCACAGGTTTCTTTCGGTTCGGTGCCCGCAATGAACGCGACCGTGTAGGTTTGCGGACAAGAGGCGGTGGCCAGCCGGTTGGTCACTTTGTCCAGCGTCACCTCCACGACTCCGGAAGGAGCGGTGAAGTTTTTCATGTCCGCATACTGCGGCAGTTTGGCCGCCCGCTTCATGAACTCGGCCCAGATGGGCGCGGCCGTGGCGCCGCCAGCAAGCTTTAGATCGGTGTAGTCGTCGTTTCCTACCCATACGATGCACAGCAAGTTGGTGGTGTATCCCGCAAACCATGCGTCATGCGAGGTCCCCGTCTTGCCCGCTGCCGGCGCTTGGAACCCTCGGGCGCGTACCGGGTAGCCGGTGCCGTTGTTAATCACGGCCTCCATCATGGTGGTCAAAACGTAGGAGACGCGAGGGTCGAGCACCTCCTTGCTATCGGTCTTATAGTCCTCGAGAATGCTTCCGCGTGCATCCCGCACCGACTTCACCATGAGCGGAGTGAGGTGAGTGCCGTGGTTGCCAAAGACGGTGTAGGCGCCGGCCATTTCCAGCGGAGTTGCATCGTAAGCCCCGAGAGCGATCGCCGGAGTAGGCCGTACACTGGAAATTCCGGCCGCCTTGGCCAGCGCGGCCACCTTATCGAAGCCTACCTCCTGGCCAATCCTGACCGTCGCATTGTTTAACGAGAGCACCAGGGCATAGCGGGCGGTCACTTCTCCGTTGAAGGTGTCGTGATAGTTGCGGGGCTCGTAAACCTGGGTTCCGTTGACGATGCTGACTTGAGAATCGTCAACTAATGTGGCCGGGGTGAAAACCCCAGGGTCGCCATTGCTCTGGCCGCCGTCACCATTCTCGTCGCCCCCACTGCTCGCGACCAGCGTCTGTCCGGTCACGGCGGTGTTGATCGCCGCGGCGTACACGAAGGGTTTAAAGATGGATCCCGTGGGGCGCTTAGCGATGGCGTGGTCTAACTGGCTCATGCCATAGTTCCTGCCCCCGACCAGTGCGAGCACTTCACCTGTGTGCGGATCGATGGCCACCAGCGCCACTTGCGGCATCGGTCCGGTCTCGACCCTGGTTTCCGTCTTCGCATCCTTGCCCGAGCCTACTTTGATCTTGTGGGTCCGCCGTTTTTCCACCTGCTCGTCCACCAACTTCATTTCCGTGTCCACCGCTTCGGCTGCGGCGCGTTGCAGGTCAGGGTCGAGGGTGGTGTACACGCGATAGGCATGATCGTTCAACTCGACTTCGCTGAACTGGTTCGAGAGCTGGTCTTTTACCAGGTCAATGAAGTAGGGAGCATCGCTGGCTTCCACGTTGAACGCCGCGATTTTCAGCGGAGTTGCTTTCGCGCGGTCAGCCTGCTCGCGGGTGATGGCGCCGGTTTCAACCATGGAGTCGAGCACCAGGTTGCGGCGCTCCAACGCGCGCTTCGGATTCTTGTACGGCGACAGATAGTTCGGGCGCTGGATCATTCCGGCCAGCAGGGCGGCCTCGGGCAGGGCGAGGTTCTTGATGTCCTTGTTGAAATAAGCGTGCGAGGCCTGGGCAAAGCCGTTGATGGTGAAGGAGCCGCGCTGTCCCATGTACACCTCATTGGCGTACATCTCAAAGATGCGCTGCTTGGAAAACTTGTGTTCCAGCTCGACGGCGATCAACATTTCCAGCAGCTTGCGCTTGACCGTCTTCTCCGGTGAGAGGAAGAAACCGCGCGAAAGCTGCATGGTCAGAGTGGAACCGCCCTGCCCGTGACGGCCTTCGCGGACGTCGATGGCGGCCGCCTCGATCAGGCGAAAATAGTTGACCCCACTATGTTGGAAAAAGCGGCGATCTTCAATGGCGAGCACCGCGTCCACCAGCGGTTGAGGAATTTCCTCAAACTTGATGACCTCGCGCTTGGAGCGTTCCTGCCCTTCAAACAAAGCCGTCACCAGTTGCGGTTCCAGCTCGTAAGCCTCCAGGTTGCGGCTGTCTTTTCCGGTCTCGTCAATGGCGGCGACTTTGCCATTTTCGAACTGGATCGCGGCGCCTTCTTCGGTGTGGAAGGATTCTGGCCCGGGAATCACCTGAATGCCATGCGGGGTGAAGGCATAATGGCCAATCGGCGAATCGCTGTTTCCAGGCCCCTCGACGTATCCCGCGCGGCGCAACTCGGCGGCGACCTGTGCCGCGTCAAGCTTCTCCCCTACGGTGACCGTTTGCGGGCGAGCGTAGATCCTGGCCGCGTTGCTGAAGATCGGTCCGGCCATGCGGCGATCCACGATCTTCCCGTACTTTGCGTAAAAGAAGCTGAACACCGCCAGAAAGAGGAAGCCGGCGATGAGAAAGCCCGCGAAGAAGAGCTTCACCAGGGGATCGGCGATCGAGAAGTGTTGTGCGCGAACCGGCCTGCCCCGCCCGCCGCGGGAATTCCTCCCGGACGCGGGACGGGCCGAAGCCCGGCCATCAGGTAATTTGATCTTGATTGCCACGGTTATGAATACGCAGAGAAGCCGCTCTTTCCAAGACGGCAATGCGGCGCTTTCCGTTATCTCCAGATGCGGGTTTCCTAAGGAAATCCTCGAAACTTCCGGCATCCGAGGGCGCGATCCAACCCTCGGGCACAGCAAAACCGGCACCCGAATCGACGAGGTTTAAGAACGGCTCCAGAGCAGTCCTTATTGTAAAACAGGGAGGGCCGGCCGTGTCAGCGGGGTGGACGGCTGGTTACTGGCACGTCTCGGGCTGGCGCTTCGGACGGGGCAGTCGAAGGATCTGCTTTTCTGTCTGTCATCCTGAGCGAGCCCGCCGCGGCGGGCGAGTCGAAGGACCCCTATACCTGCAAGAAATCAAAGGTTGGACGCGTACGAGCGGAAAACTAATCCTGGAAACGCTCTGGAGGCTACCGCAGCACTTCCGCCAGTTTGCCGCTGGCGATCAGTTCCGCCACTTTGGCAAAGTCGGTCGTCAAGATTCGATCTTCCCTGATGGTGGGAGATACCGACCGAATGGCTGCGTAGGCCGCCTGGCCGCGCTTGCCGGTCTGCAGGGGTGCGCGAAAATCCAGGGCCTGGGCGACGGCCAGGGCTTCGATGGCAAGCACATGGCGCGTGTTGGTGACCACTCGCAGCAGCTTATTGGCCGCGATCATGCCCATGGATACGTAGTCTTCCTGGTTGCCCGAGGTGGTAATGGAATCCACGGACGCGGGATGCGCCAGAACTTTATTTTCGCTGACCAGAGCGGCCGCTGTGACCTGCGCCATCATGAATCCCGAGTTCAGGCCGGCGCCGGGTGCGAGGAACGCAGGCAGCCCTTCGTTCAGCGCCGGATTCACCAACCGCTCGATGCGCCGTTCGGAGATGCCGGCCAAACCGGTGAGCGCGATGGCCAGAAAATCGAGCGCGAAGGCCAGCGGTTCGCCATGAAAGTTGCCGCCCGACAGGATGTCGCCGGTGACCGGCGCGCCTACTCCGCGTTTCGGCGCGCCCACTTTCTTTTCCTCGGGAAAGACCAGCGGGTTATCCACCGCCGAGTTCATTTCGATCTCAAAGACCTGGCGGCAATGGGCGAGGGTATCGCGGACCGCGCCATGGACCTGCGGGATACAGCGCAGCGAATAGGCATCCTGCACCTTCTGGCACTCGCGGTGCGACTCGCGAATCAGGCTACCTTCCAACATGCGGCGCAGGTTCTCCGCGACCAGTGACTGTCCCGCGTGCGGCCGCGCCTGATGGACACGCTTGTCAAACGCGGCGTCGGTACCTTTTAGCGCGTCCACGGTGAGGGCCCCGAGCACATCGGCGGTGCCCGCAAGTATATTTGCCTGCAGCGTGGCCAATAGTCCGACTGCCAGCATGCCCTGCGTGCCATTGATGAGGGAGATCGCCTCTTTGGCTTGCAGCACCAGCGGCTCAATGTCAGCTTGCTTCAGTGCCTCGGCAGCCGCTAGGCGCTTGCCGCGGAAGGTTGCTTCGCCCTCGGCGATCAGCACCAGCGCGAGATGCGCCAGCGGGGCCAAATCGCCGCTGGCCCCCACGCTGCCCTGCGACGGAATCACAGGATGCACGCCCCGGTTCAGCATCTCGCACAGCGTGTCAATCACCGCCGGACGCACCCCCGAGAAACCCTTGGCGAGCGAGTTGGCGCGCAGCAGGACCATGGCGCGCGTAACGTCTTCCGCCAGCGGTTCGCCGACGCCTACGGCGTGCGAGCGCAAAAGGTTGATTTGCAGCTTGCGAACATCGTCTGGCGGGATGCGAAGATCGGCGAGTTTGCCGACGCCGGTGTTCACCGCGTACGCGACACCGTCATTCTCCAGCAGCTCTTCGACCACGGCGCGCGCACGCTCGACGGCGATACGCGCCTCGGGTTGCAGCAGGACCGGACGCCGTTCCTGCACCACCTGGCGAACCTCGTCGAGGCCCAGATTATTGCCGTTGATGTGGAGTGCTTGCATTTATGGAGCAGAGATCAGTTTCGATTTGCCAGAAGCCGGTCCATTCCGGTGATTTTGAGTTGTCATCACGAACGGCCTTCAGAGCGTGAGGGATATGCTGTTCCCTCAGAACGGTCGTTCCAGCGCTAACAAAAGCAGATTCCTCGCTGCGCTCGTAATGACAACTCAGGGGGCCGGCTTCCACGGTTTCCCCACGCGCCGCTGGCCTCAGCTTTTCCCCGCCGCCTTCAAAAACGACGCCAGGTACCTTTGCGGCAGTGGGATTCGTTTGAATTCAGAATCCACCACCAGGTGCACGGTCTCGCCCTCGGCCAGCATGATGCCATCTTCGTCGCGCACCACCTCGTAGGCGAAATGCAACAAGGAATCGCGCACGTTGACCAGGCGCGTCCGGATGGTGACCATGTCATCGTAGCGGGCCGGGGCCTTGTAGCGGCAGCGCATGTCCACGACCGCGATGTGTGTGCCGTCCTGCTTTTCCATTTCGCTGTAGGTGAAGCCCATCTGGCGCAGCATCTCCACCCGGCCCACCTCAAACCAAATGACAAAGTTGGAGTGATAGACCACACCCATCTGGTCGGTCTCCGCATAGCGCACCCGAAACGTGGTCTCGTACACTTGAGCTTCCGAGCGTGTATGTCGCGACTGCCTGTCTTCAGCTTTCAACCTGGCACCCACTCGGCTGGAGGCACGGCCCATTTCAACCATGAAATAGGGCGCGGAGAGGACAGTCCCTGGCTCGCATCGGTGGCCTTATTTTTTCTCCGGCGGTTGAGAGGTGCTGGAGGCAGGTCCGTTGCTGACGATCTGTCCTCTTACCACTTCCCCTACAGGCACGGGCTTGCCGTCCGCTATGTAGTCAACAAATTGCGCCGGCAAGGACTCGACGGTGGGGAACCCCGTGGAATTCTGCAATTGGTAATGCACTTTGGGAGCGACCGAAGCGCCCGAGTTACCACACTCCCCCACAGGATCGCCCTGTTTGACCATATCGTCATGCTTCAACTTAACGCTGTTTTGCTTGAGATTCGTCAGCAGCGAGTATTCGTTGTCGCTGTGCGCGATCAGAATCATGTTTCCATTCGGAGTATCCTGAGTGGGCTTTCCGGGCGCGTTGTCGCCGATGTCCTTTACCACTCGAACCACCCTACCGTCGGCCGGAGCCAACACCGGCTGGCCAAAGCAGTAGAACTGTTCGTTCTTGGTCGCGTCGCCCTCAAAAAGACTCCCATCCTTCAGCAGAACAAAATCCATGGCAAACTGTTGGTCGTCGGTCATCTGATACTCGTTGTTAAAGACGCCGTGTCCACCTTGGTACACGAGCCACTGGCCGGAGAAGGGTAGCTTCAATTTGGTGGTGTCCTTGTAGCCAGCATTGTGGCCCTCGGGAGGCGAAGGAAGCGGTCTGATCGTGAAACCGGTTTCACCATTCTCGCTGATCATGATAAGGGTCTCGAACTGGACCTTGGCATTCGAGAATTCCGACAACCGCGAGTAAATCGTAGCTCGTTTCAACATGTGCGGGAGCATGGCCTCCGCCTCCACCTTAGTCTCAGCGCCCAGTCTTTTTTTCCATTCAGCGAGCGTGGCCACAAATTTCCGCTCCTCGTCGGCATGCTTTCTGGTTTCCGCCGGATACGTAGCCCAAATCGCGCTCCCCTGGCCGGCTTTGAACATTTCAAAAAGCTTCCTGGCACGCTCCTCGGCCGCCTGGCTCATCATCGGGTAAGCGGCATAACTGCTGGCGGCCTTGGCCGTAGCGGGCGCCGCCTGTGGCTTCGATGCCGGTGACGAAGATTGGGCGTAGATCATAGTGGAAAACAGCATTACCGCTACGATGGAATGCGGACGAAATGTCATCATGACTCTCCCTGGTGAAACTCTGACAGTGAATAATGCTTGAAGCGACGCTTGGTGACAATAGAGACGTGGATTGTTCCGCTCCCGGTTGATTGCAACTTAAGGCACCGCCAATTCTATCGCAAGTGGCCTGTGCCTCTGGACAATCCCACTCGCTAGCCGCGGACTTATGGTCCGAACTGGATGAGTTCGCCAGGATCTCCACCAGCTATTTTCCTGTCCAGCGCGGATTGCGCTTCTCCAGAAACGAGCTTACACCCTCCCGGAAATCGGCTGTCCTGCGGATACGCGCGTTCTCCTCCACCGCGGCGGCGATCTCCCGGTCGAGACTCTCCGCCGCGTAGCCCTTGAGCAGGCGCTTGGTCGCCAGCAGCGAGGCGGGACTGTTGCTCAGCAGGGTGGTTGCCAGGTCGCGGGCGCGTCCCAGAAGCTTCTCGGGTGCAACCATCTCGTTGACCAGCCCCATGCGCAAGGCTTCTTCGGCGCTAATGATTCGGCCGCTGAGCAACAGGTCGCGCGCATGTCTCTCGCCGACCTGGCGCAGCAGGAAGGCCGAAACAATCGCCGGCACGAAGCCAATCCGGACCTCGGTATAGCCGAACTTGGCTTCGGAAGAAGCCAGGGTGAAATCGCAGAGGGTCGCCAATCCGCAGCCGCCAGCCACCGCGGCGCCGTTCACGGCGGCGATGGTGACCTTGGGGAACTCATACAAAGTGCGAAACAGGCGTGCCATGGTGGCGGAGTCGGCCCGGCTTTCTTCTTCGGTGCGGCCGGTGATGGAGCGCAAATTGTCCAGGTCCATGCCCGAGCAGAATGCCTTGCCCGCACCCGTCAGGATGACGATTTGCGCAGCCGATTGCTCGATCTCGCCCAGGGCGCGCAACAGCTCGCCAATGAGTTCGTAGCTGATGGCGTTGCGCTTATCCGGCCGGTTCAGGGTGACGGTCGCAACACGGCCATCGGAGTCGAGAGTGAGAGTCGTGTAGGAGTTAGGTTGTTTCGGCATGAGCAAGATCGTACGTGATGGCTTGCCGCCCGTTCCTTTCCACGCTGCATTATGCGTAGTTCAACTGGCAACTGGCAACTGACCACTGTTCTTCTACATCTTGGGCCCGCTGAACTTGCTTGCGATCTCCACCGCCCGGCGGAGCGGTTCCGTAATCGGCTTCTTCAGCGGCAAGTCGGCGCCTCGGCCCTTCAATGCTTCCAGCAATTTCTCGGTTGGGATATTACCCACCAGCACGTCCTGCGCAAAGGGGCAGCCGCCCATGCCGCCGATGGCAGAGTCGAATCGCCGGCAACCGGCATCATAAGCGGCCAGAACCTTTGCCGCCGCATCGTCCGGACGGCTGTGCAGATGCACGCCAATCTCGACACCGTCGAATTTCTCCAGCACCGGGCCCAGCAAGTCGGCGATCTGCTGCGGCGTCGCCAATCCCACCGTATCGGCCAGCGAGATAGCTTGCAAATTCATATCGGCGAGCAGGCTGACTCCCTCGATCAACTCATCGGCGTTCCACAAATCGCCATACGGATTGCCGAACGCCATCGAGATGTAGGCTATCGTATCGAGCCCACTGTCGTCGGCTTTCTCCTTCACTTTTTCCAGGATGTCGAGGTTTTCCTCCAGCGTCTGGTTCTGGTTGTTCTTCAGGAACGTCGGCGAAAGCGAATAGGGGAAGCCCAGGGTGCGCACCGCATCGGTGGCGATGGCGCGCTCGGCCCCGCGCTCGTTCACCACAATGGCGATGATCTCGACGTCATCCGGCGGATCGAGCTCGCTCATCACCGTCTCCGAGTCGGCCATCTGTGGAATGGCCTTGGGAGAGACGAACGACACTGCATCAATGTGCTTGAATCCCGCCGCAATCAAGGCTTTCAGGTACTCGACCTTGACAGAGGTGGGGATCTGCCCAGGTAGCCCTTGCCATGCGTCGCGGGGGCATTCGATGAGTTTGAGAGAACCAGCCATTGTGAATTCGACTGCGCCTCTGTCGGACGTACCCTGCCAAGTCCAACGCAAACACGACGATGAGAGCGATGAAGGTCAGAATCGTTGCATAGAATAGTGCCATGGCAATCCCGGAAGGCTCTGGGACAGAGTGAAAACCGGTGATTTGGTCGCGGCGTTCATGCCCAAGCAACTCCTACCGTCCCTTAAGAACGGTCGTCACTGCACATATCGTGAAGCCGGCAAGAAAACTCCAACTCTTCCTAAACGCTTTGCCAAACATGATTCGTGCCGCCGCTTCGGGCCGACCGCAGATCCCTCGACTCCGCTGCACTCCGCTCGGAATGACAATTCCAGGCTGACAACTAAACCACTGACAACTGGCAACTGACTACTGGCAACTGCCTACGTCTGCAGCACTCCCACGCTAAACTTCGGCACTTCGGGATTCAGCGATGCGGCCTCCAACGCAGTGATGATCGCCTCGCGCGTTTCCGCCGGATCGATGATCTTGTCAATCCACAGCCGCGCCGCGCCGTAACGCGGATCGGTTTGCTCGTCGTAGGTCGCCTTGACTTCGTCGAACAGCTTCTTCTTATCTTCCTCGCTCAACTTCTTGCCGCCGCGCTCCAATTGCTTGATCTTGATCTCCACCAGCGTTCCCGCCGCCGAGGCGCCCGCCATCACCGCGTATCTTGCCGTCGGCCAGGCGAACAGAAAGCGCGGATCGTAAGCTTTGCCGCACATGGCGTAATGCCCGGCGCCGAACGAGCCGCCTACTATCACCGCGATCTTCGGCACCACCGAGTTCGACACCGCATTCACCATCTTCGCTCCGGCCTTGATGATGCCGCTCCACTCGGCGTCGCGTCCCACCATGAAGCCATTCACATCGTGCAGGAAGAGCAGGGGCACCAGGTTCTGATTGCAATCCATAATGAAGCGCGCCGCCTTTTCCGCCGATTCGGTGTAGATGACGCCGCCAAACTCGGTGCGCTTATTGCCGGCATGGTCTACCTGCTGCACGTGTGTCTTCTGATTGGCGACAATCCCCACAGCGAAGCCGCCAATGCGCGCATAGCCGCACAAGACCGTCTCGCCGTACTCGGCCTTGTACTCGGTAAACTGGCTGCCGTCCACGATGCGCGCGATGATCTCCTTCATGTCGTACTGGCGCGCGGGATCGCCATCGAAGATACCGTAAATTTCCTCCGCGGCGAACCGTGGCGCTTCCGGCTGCTTGCGGTCGAAGACGCCCAACTGACGGTTACCCATTTTGTCCACCAGCAGGCGAATGCGCGCCAGGCACGACTCATCGTCAGGCTCGCGGAAGTCCACGATGCCGCTGATTTGCGAGTGCATCTTCGCGCCGCCAAGCTCCTCGGCCGAGTATTTCGCGCCGATGGCGGCCTGCACCAGCGCCGGTCCGGCGAGAAACAGGCCGCTGCCTTCGGTCATCAGAATGTGATCGCACATCAGCGGCAGATAGGCGCCGCCCGCCACGCACATGCCCATGATGGCGGCGATCTGCGGAATGCCCATCGCCGACATCACCGCGTTGTTGCGGAAGACGCGGCCAAAATCGTCCGTATCGGGGAAGACGTCTTCCTGCAAGGGCAGAAATACCCCGGCTGAATCCACCAGATAAATCGTGGGAATGTGGTTCTCGATGGCGATGTTCTGGGCGCGAATCACCTTCTTGGCCGTGATGGGAAAGAACGCCCCAGCCTTCACGGTGGCGTCATTCACAATCAGCATGACCAGCCGCCCTTGCACCCGCGCCAAGCCGGTCACCACACCGGCGCAGGGCGCGCCGCCCCACTCTTCGTACATTCCCCATGCCGCGAAGCCGCCGATCTCGAAGAGCTCGGTGCCGGGATCAATCAGCAGAGCAATGCGTTCGCGCGCCGTCAGACGCCCTTTCTTGTGTTGCGACTCGATCGCCTTATCTCCGCCACCCTGGGCGATGATCTGCTCTTCATTGCGAACGTTGGCGACCATTTCGGCCATGGCTTTCAGGTTGTGTTCGAAGCGCCACGAGTCGCTTTTCACCTTGGTTTCGAACGCGGAGGGCGATGCGGAATGATGGCTATGGTCGGTCATGATGAGTGAGGGGCAAACTATCTACGATAAAGCAGGGAGCGACGGCACGCAATGCAGGCTGGTTCTTTGCTGGAAATCCGCTTGGCTACGGGGCTGGCTGCAACGCCGCTGCTAGCGGGTCCTCGACAATGGCGTCCACCAGTCCGAGCTGCAAGGCTTGCGGCGCGTGCAGCTTTTCCGCTGCCAGGAACATCTGCAAGGCGCGGGCTCGGCCGACGAGCCGAGGCAGGCGCTGCGTCCCTCCCCAGCCGGTGATCAAGCCGAGCGCAGCGCCGCGATGTCCAAACATCGCATGAGCGCTGGCGATGCGGCGATCGCAGGCGAGCGCCAGATCCAGTCCTCCGCCCATGCAGTAGCCCTGAATCACGGCGATGGTTGGAGCCGGGAAGCTGGCGATGGCAGTCATCAAGCGCTGACCCATCTGCGCGAAACGAAAGGCTTCCGCGCCGGTCAGCGCCGCAATCTCGTTGAGGTCGGCGCCTGCCGAGAAAAACCTGGCATTGCCGGCGATCACCAGGCGCGCGGGGGGCTGCGCCGCAAGCTCCTCGACAGCAGCGGTGAGGGCCAGTACTCGGGCGCGCGTCAGGCGGTTCATGCCATCGTCGGAGACGAGGCGCAGAACGACGGCGCTGCCACGCGGCTCGCGGGAGTACAGGGTTCCTTGGGAAGTGGGATGCACCGATAGCTAGGGTAGCAAACGCCCGATATCTGATCGGTATTGTCGCTGGCGTCTGCTCCGCAAGCCACCAAGCTGCGGCGGATTAGCCGAAAAAGCGTTAAGATGTCGTTCACCAGTCAAGGAGAGCGTGGCTAATGGCGCATCATGAGGGCCTGAATTCTTTCTCGCGTAGATCGTTTCTGCAGGTTTCTAGCGCTGCATCCGCGGCGGTGGCGTTGGGCATCGTGACCGAGCCCATGCTGGCTTACGCGCAGGAGTTGCCGTACGCGCCCGTCGGCGGGGTGCGGATCAACGCCAACGAAAACCCGCTTGGCCCTTGCGCAGCCGCCCGCAGTGCGATCGCGGCGATCATGCCGGAAGCCGGCCGTTATCGCTTCCGCTTGACCGAGGAATTCGTCGGCCTCTACGCGCAAAGCGTCGGCGTGAAAGCGGACCATGTCAGGATTTTTGCCGGCTCGAGCGAGCCGCTGCACTACACCGTCATGGCTTTCACCTCGCCTCGGGCCAGTTACGTGACCGCCGACCCCGGATATGAAGCCGGCATGTACGCCGCGAAGAGTTCGGGGGCGCGCGTGGTCAAGGTGCCACTCACGAAAACTCACGCGCACGATGTGAAGGCCATGATTGCCGCCGCGCCCGACGCGGGCGTGTTCTATGTCTGCTCGCCGAATAATCCAACCGGAACGCTGACCGGCCATTCCGATATCGAGTACCTGCTGCAGAACAAGCCCAAGGGTTCGATCGTGCTGGTGGACGAGGCCTACATTCACTTTTGCGATGCGCCTTCCGTCATTGACCTGGTCACGGCCGGCCACGACCTGATCGTGTTGCGCACCTTCTCGAAGCTCTATGGAATGGCGGGCTTGCGCTGCGGATTCGCCATCGGCCGGCCCGACCTCATGCAGAAGCTCGAGAATTACGGCGGCGGCAACCCCATGCCCGTGACCGCCGTCGCCGCAGCGTCGGCGAGCCTGAAAGAAACGCAACTGGTGGCCGAGCGCAAGCGCATCAACGCCGAAATCCGCGAGGAAACTTTTCAGTGGCTCGATCGCAACGGATACTCCTACATTCCGTCGGTATCCAATTGCTTCATGCTCGACACCAAGCGACCGGCGAAAGAAGTGATCGCCGCCATGGCGCGGCAGAACGTCTTCATTGGCCGCATCTGGCCGCTGATGCCAACCTATGCCCGTATCACAGTTGGAACGCGCGAGGAGATGAACCAGTTCCAAGTGGCGTTTCAGAAGGTGATGAAGGGAACGGTGATGGGAGGCCGGCGGCGAAAGGAAGAGCCAGCGCTGCGGCACATCGACGGGTTTGTGTTGCCGGCGTGAGGGTTTAGGCCCTAGCTCTTAGCCCAAGCCCGCTCTTTCTCTGTGTCTCTGTGGTGAATTACGTCCCCGCTGGGACGCCGCGCGACTTCACGTTGGCGCGAATGAACTCAATGATCGAATCCATCGGAGTGCCCGGCTGGAAGATGGCGGCCACCCCGCGCTTCTTCAACGTTTCGATATCCTGGTCGGGAATGATGCCGCCCACCAGCACCAGTACGTCGTCCATCTGATTTTGCTTCAGCAGGTCCATCACCCGCGGCACGATGGCATTGTGCGCGCCGGAGAGAATGCTGAGGCCGATGACGTCCACGTCTTCCTGCAGCGAGGCGTTGACAACCATCTCGGGAGTCTGGCGGAGTCCGGTGTAGATCACTTCCATGCCGGCATCGCGCAGGGCGCGGGCAATGACCTTGGCGCCGCGGTCGTGGCCGTCGAGGCCGGGCTTGGCAACCAGTACACGGATTTTGCGGTCAGGGGACATATGGCGCTCTTCGCCTTTCGCTATTCGCCTGTCATCCCAAGCGAGCCCGCCGTGGCGGGCGAGTCGAGGGATCTGCGGTTCGTTCTGGTTCCTCGCTCTCAGCCGAACAAAGAATCATAAACCCTGGACTGCGCTTTGGTAAGTGAGGCGCGTCACCGGACCAGGCGGGGGGCGCGTATTGCGCGGCATTAAGAGTCAAGGCGCACCGCCAGACTATCCACTTGGATAGGGCCTCTATCTTTTCAGATAGGGTTCTGCTTCGCCGATTTCTCCTCCACCGATGGTTGGGATTGAGCGCAATGTTTCGGCTTACGTCCCGTCAATCACTTAGCGCGCACTACCGGGTCTCGTTGCACCCATGCGGCGATTGGAGTTGAACGTGCTTACTACACGGGCAGCAAGACAACAACTTTCGTGGGTGGAGGCAATCGTGAAACTCTTCAGACTATTAACTCTCATGCTGTCAATTGGAGTTTTTTCCGCGTTTTCGATTCAGGCTCGGGCACAACAAGAAGTTGCCCCCGATCACTTCGAGCAAGCGCAAGCGGCGCAAGCAAACGGACAGGGCTCGAAGGCGCAAAGCGTCCGCAAGGCTGCAAACGTTGGTCATCGCGGCAATGTCCGCATGGCGAGTAAGCACTCCGGCAGGGCTAACCATCATCGGGCTCACGCGTCTGCGTAGTTGTGCGGGCGTGGCCTGCCTGAAAGCGGACGGCTGAGGGCTGATAGCTTGCTGGTCACGCGAACGCGGTTTCGGTGTAGGTTCCGTACACGTCACGCAGCGCTTCGCAAATCTCGCCCACCGTCGCGTACGCCTTCACCGCATCCACGATGAAGGGCATGGTGTTGGCCGGTGAGACCTGGCCGTTCTCGCCGGCCTTCGGTTCCTGCGCTGCGGCTTTCCGCAAGGCATCGAGGCAGCGGCGAACCTGGTCATTGGAGCGGCGGGCGCGCAACGCCCTCAGCTTCTTGCTTTGCGCCTGGGCGACCTCCTCGCCGATGTAGAGGATGTTGGGCGCCGGTTCTTCGACGACGAACTCGTTCGCGCCAACCGTAATCTTCTCTCTCGCCTCGGTGGCGCGCTGGAATTGGTAGCTGGCCTCGGCGATTTCCTTCTGCGGATAGCCCTTCTCAATTGCCACAACCATCCCGCCCATGGCATCCAGCTTTTCAAAGTATTCGAACGCGCCCTTCTCCATGTCGAGCGTGAGGCGTTCCAGGAAGTAGGAGCCGCCCAGGGGATCGACGGTCTGCGCGACCCCCGATTCGTACGCGATGATCTGTTGCGTGCGTAGCGCGATGCGCACCGCCTCTTCGGTGGGTAGCGCCAGCGCTTCGTCGTAGGAGTCGGTGTGCAGCGACTGGGTCCCGCCCAGCACCGCGGCCATCGCCTGAATGGCCACGCGCGCGATGTTGTTCATGGGCTGCTGCGCGGTCAGCGAAACGCCCGCGGTCTGCGAGTGGAATCGCATCAGCCAGGTGCGCTGGTTCTTGGCCGTGAAGCGGTCCTTCATTAGCCGATACCAGATCTTGCGGGCCGCGCGATACTTCGCAAGTTCCTCGAAGAAATCATTGTGCGCGTTGAAGAAAAAGCTGAGCCGCGGGCCGAACTCGTCCACGTCGAGCCCGCGACGGCGCGCCCATTCGACGTACTCGACGCCATCGTAGATGGTAAAGGCCAACTCCTGCAGCGCGGTCGAACCCGCTTCCCGAATGTGATAACCGCTGATCGAAATCGTGTTGAAGCGCGGCGTGAACTTGGAACCGAACTCGAAGGTGTCAATCACCAGCCGCATCGAAGGCGCTGGCGGATAGATGTATTCCTTCTGCGCGATGTATTCCTTCAGGATGTCATTCTGAATGGTGCCGGAAATCTTCTTCCAGTCGGCGCCCTGCTTCTCCGCGACCGCAAGATACATGGCCCACAGCACCGACGCCGGGGAATTGATGGTCATGGAGACCGTCGTCTTCTCCAGATCAATGCCGTTGAAGAGGATCTCCATGTCTTCCAGCGAATCGATGGCCACGCCGCACTTGCCGACCTCGCCTTCGCTGAAGGGATGATCGCTGTCATAGCCCATCAGCGTGGGCAAATCGAATGCCACGGAAAGGCCGCCGCCGCCGTGGGCCAGCAGATACTTGTAGCGTTCATTGGTCTCCTCCGGCGAAGCAAAGCCGGAGAACTGGCGCATGGTCCACATCCTGCCGCGGTATCCGGAAGCATGAATGCCGCGCGTGAACGGCGGCTGGCCGGGATAATTCAGGTAGTCTTCGTACTTCCAGTCGGCAGGAAGATCGGCGGGCGTGTAGAGCCGCCGAATCGGCAGGCCAGAGATGGTGGTGTAGCGCGCATGACCGTGCTCGTCGAGGTTGACGCCCGTGGGCGCGCCGATCGGCTTCTCCGGCCCCTTCTCCAGATTCGGAGCAAGTGTCTTCTCCGCCCATTGTTTCTCCGACTCGGAAGGATGGCGGCCATTCTCGAACAGATCGGTAACCGGCGATTCGGCCAGAACTTTCCCGTTAGGCTTGCGGCTATCAGACATGAGCGACCCCATTTGAAGGCGAACCTTACATGCTAGTAGATGCGGGGAAGCGGAGCAAGAAGCGATGTAGGGCGAGGGCTCGCCAGGACCCAAATACGAACGGCCCCGAACGCTCGGGGCCAACCTGACGGTGTTGAATACGTCTGCGAAACTAATAAAAGGCTAAGTCGTCACTTTGGCCCTGTCAATTTCACCCGCCGAGCGAACCTTCACCGCTCGGCGGGTGGACATGGTTAGTGTTGTGGTGGCTCCGGCGGCGGTGCCTGGTCCGGGGTTTGCGGCGGCGTACCCGGCGGCGGCGCGGGCGTCACTCCGGGAACCTGAATGGGCGTCAAGTTGGGTTGTGTCAGGTCATTGGTATTCGCCGGCACAACGCCGGGCACCTTGGGTGGATGTTTCACCTGGGCGGCTTCCGCGTCTGACATGTCAATACCGAGCTTGGCTAAAGTCTCGGCGGTGGATAAATCGAGCTGCACCTTTGACTTCTCATAATTGGTCGCGGCAGCCAGTACATTCGACTCTGCCTGGGTAAGATTCGAGGACGCCTGCAATACCAGCGTGCTGGTGGACGCGCCCATGCGCAGTTTCTTCTGCTCGGCATCCAGGCTCTGGGCGGCATAGTCGCGGGCCGCCAGTGCCGCTTGCAGTCCCACGTAGTTCTGTTGCATGGCGAATTGCGCCTGCCGCACTTGCAGCCGGATGGTGTTTTCGGTTTGCTGCAAACTCATCTGCGCCTGGCGATATTCCAACACCGAGCGCACCTGGTCGGCCTGAATCTGGCGGTTACGCAGCGGAATGTTGATGTTAATTCCTACTCCTTTGTCGGGAGCGCTGCTGTTAAACAGATTGCTGAACGCATCGTTGTAGCCGGTTGTGGGAAACGATCCTGGAGGCGGGCAGCCCCGACTCACATCGGTACACAGCGGATTCTGCGGTCCCGCCAACGAGGAGGCGCCATAGAAAGCGTACAAATCCACCGTCGGAAGCAACTGGTTGCGAATCGACTTGCGTGAGATTTCGTTGTTGGTGAGGGTGAGGCGCGCGGTGGTGATCTCGGGGCGTTGCTTCAAGGCTTCGTCGATCAGGTCTTCCACCGGCCGCACCTCGTACTGTTCCGATGTGCTCAGGGTGTCGGTGGGAATTACGGGCGCAACGGCGAGCATGGGGTCTGCCATGTTGCGGGTGATCGCATTCTTCATAAGCAGTTGTTGCAACTGAAGATTCACCTGCGCGGTAATCAGGTTTTGCTTGGCCGTGGCCACGGCACTCTGCGACTGCACCACAGTCAGCGGAGCCAGCGTGCCGGCGGCCACTTGTTTCTGATTGTCGGAAAGCGTCTTGTTGGTGAGGTCCAGGGCGCGCTGCTGTACGGTCACGTTGGCGTAAGCGTTTACCAGGTCCCAGTAAATGTTCTCGATCTGCGAAACCGTCTGGATGACCTGCAGCCGGAAGGTCACATCTTCGATTTCCCTGTTGTTTCTGGCAATGCGAATCCAGCGCAGGTTGGGATCGTAGCCGAATCCCGAGAGCAGGTGCTGGCGCAGTTCAAAGCGGAAGTTTGGGGTCAGGGTAGGATTCAAAGTATTGAAAAGCGAATTCGACGCTGCGCGGGTGTTATTGAACCCCACCGTCATCAGGGTCCCGGTGGAGAACCCCTGGGTGTAGAGAAAGTTGGCCGTTGTCGTGTTTTGGGTCAAAACATTGGTGCCCGTAAAGATGGTATTGGCCTCTGGCGTGGTGGCGTGC
Source organism: Candidatus Korobacteraceae bacterium (assembly GCA_049522855.1). Classification (GTDB taxonomy): domain Bacteria; phylum Acidobacteriota; class Terriglobia; order Terriglobales; family Acidobacteriaceae; genus Bog-257. The sequence continues at coordinate 9,482 of JBEKNL010000031.1, read as the reverse complement.
TCGATCGACAGGGTCCCCGAAATCACGGGATCATAACTATCGAGCGGGGGGCCTTCGCCGGTTGTGGAGGCTACAATGCCTCCCACGCCGGCACCGGCCCCGCCAACTCCGATGGTCGTGCCACCCGCGCCGCCGCCCGTGGTTCCCGTGGTGGAGGTTCCGGTGCCTCCAGCCGAGGTCGTACCGGTGGTGCCGCCGGGAGTGCCCTGCACCAGGCCGGCATTTACGCCCAGCGCAACCGCCCCCGAACTCGTCCGCAGAATATCGGTGTCGGCAATGGTCAGGTTGTAGCGCTGAATGCCGATGTCAAGGTTGTTCTCCAGCGCCATTGCGACTGCATCATTCAGCGACAAGTACATGTTGCCGTCTTTCATCAACTGATCGATGCGGGCGGAATTGGTCACGTTCAGCGGAGCAACATCGCGCACCGTATAAACCACGAACGGATTGGGAAATTGCCGCTTGCCCCGGGTGTAGTCCTGATCGGAATAAACATGAGCATTGTGCTGCGGCGCCGGCGCCTGAGGCAGCGGAGTCAGCGGCGGGTTGTTGGGCGCGGTTTGCGGCGATGCGTTCTGGGCAAAACTCGCAGTGACAAATATCCCCAGCAGAAATGCAGATACCAGGATTGAGCTGACCGGCCTGACGGACTTAGAACCAGACATTCTTTCGTCTCCCAAGAAATGCGTTAGAGTACTTTGGGTTTCGCGTCTTTCACCTGCTTCCTGCCGCCTCATCTCTGATGCGGCAGAATTGCAAGGAAGCGATCTCAGATGACGCCGCAGAGGCGGGGAAACCGTTACCAACCTCGCAAGCAGCAGGAAATGTCATAGTATAGCTGACACACTGCCGCCGCTTGCGGAAGGTATGTGCACAAGATTGAAATTCAGACTGAAAGGAACGCTTCGATGAAACGCCTCTTTGCAAGTTTTGCGATTCTGGCTTTGCTTGCTCTTCCTGGTTTTGCGCAGCAACCGGCCGCTGCCCCGCCGCAGCCCTCCACCCATCACGCCGTCAAGACTCCGCCACCGCCCTCCGCCGATGCCATCTGGGCTGACCTCATGGAAGGCAATAAGCGGTTCATGGCCGGCAAGCCCAAGGCCCGCCAGTTGGTCAGTCTGCGCGCAAGCCTCGCCAGCAGTCAGCATCCCAATGTAATCGTGTTGGCGTGCTCCGACAGTCGCGTGGCGCCGGAGTTGGTCTTTGACAAGAGCCTTGGCGAACTGTTCGTAGTGCGCTCAGCCGGAAATATCGCTGACGCCATCGGAGTGGGCAGCATCGAGTATGCGGTGGAACATCTGGGCAGCAGCGTGCTCGTTGTTATGGGCCACACCAAATGTGGGGCCGTGACCGCGGCGTGCTCGGGTGAAAAGATGCCGTCCGCGAGCCTGCAAACCATCGTGGACAAGATCAATCCCGCGGTTGCTATCGCAGCCAAATCCGCGAAAGGCAATGAGCTGATCGAAGACGCGATCGTGCAGAACGTCCATCGCAGCGCCCAGGACGTGCTCGCCAGCAGCGAGATCCTGCAGCATTTTGTGGCAGACGGGAAACTCAAAGTGATTGAGGCGGAATATCAGTTGGATAGCGGAGCCGTGGTCCGGCTGGACAAGGCGCAGCGCTGATTTCAGAACGAACTGTGGCGCTGGCTCCATCGTGGAAGAGTGGCTTTATGGCAGTGAAGTCCAAGATTGCGGCGTCGCTCGCAGCTTTACACTGCTTAAGAGAACGCCGCACGCAGGACACCCGGTTTGCTTGCCCGGAATGATGTGAGCCGCAATCTCAAAATCACGCTGGCCTATGACGGATCGGAGTTTCACGGATGGCAAGTCCAACCGGGACTGCGAACTGTGCAGGGCACACTGGCGGAGTGCCTTCAGCGGCTGACCGGCGAGGAGGTATTGCCGCAAGGCTCGGGGCGCACCGATGCGGGTGTCCATGCACTGGCGCAAGTCGCGTCGGTGAAGCTTGAGAGTCCGATTCCAGAGCGAAACCTGGTCATCGCGTTGAACGATGTGCTTCCCCCTGCGGTGCGGGTATCGCTGGTGGAAGTGGTTGCCGACGACTTCCACGCGCGACACTCCGCCAGGGCGAAAACCTACCGCTATCGCATTTATCGCAAGGACATATGCCCGCCATTCCTGGCGAGATACGTTTTTCATGATCCCTATCCCATGAACGAGGAAGCGCTCATTCGCGCGTCGGAGCTTGTCGTCGGCCAACACGACTTCACTTCGTTTGCGGCTTCCGACCCGGAGCGCAGTGCACGCATGGCGGAAGGCGGGGAAGCAGAGGCTTCGCATTCTGGGCTCACCACGAACGTACGGACGATCCACTCTTCGCAGTGGATGAGAACCGACGAGGAGCTGGTTTACACTGTGCGCGGAGACGGATTCCTGCACCACATGGTGCGGAATCTCGTCGGCACTTTCTTGCAGGTCGGAAAAGGCGCATTGAAGATCGAGGATGTGCCGGCGATCCTTGACGCCCGCAATCGCAGCGCGGCTGGGCCTACTGCCGCCGCTTGCGGACTGTATCTGGTGAGCGTTGAATATTGAGCAAGATGCCAACCGAAACCAAAGTTGCCGTCGGAAACAGCACCATCGTCAGCACCAATCCCGCGACTGGAGAAGTGCTGGCTGAGTTGGCGTGCGTCACTCCGAGCGATGTACAGGGCGCCGTCCTGCGCGCAAAGCAAGCCCAGCCTGCATGGGAGGCCACTCCGCTGCGGAAGCGAGTTGCGCTGCTGCGGCGGTTCCAGCGCCTGCTCAGCGAGCAGCGCGATCAGGTTGCCGACCTGATTTGCCGTGAAGCTGGTAAGCCGGCCGTCGAAGCACTTACCACCGAAGTTCTGGTCATCCTGGATGCAGCCGAGTTCTGCATTCGCAACGCGCCTAACTTCTTGCGCGAAGAACCGCTGCCACACGCAAATCTGGCCATGAAGACCAAGCGCGGCAAGTTGCTGCGCGAGCCCTTTGGCGTAATCGTCATTATCTCTCCATGGAACTATCCATTCTCGATAGCAGCTACGGAAACGCTCGGCGCATTAGTGACGGGTAACGCGGTCATCCTGAAGCCGTCGGAATTCACGCCGTTGATCGCGCTGGAGTTGCAGCGGCTGCTTCTTGCAGCAGGCTTGGGCCCCAATCTCATGCAGGTGGTTATCGGAGAAGGGCCCGCCGGAGCGGCGTTGATCGATGCGCCCATCGACAAGCTCATCTTCACCGGCAGCGTTGCGACGGGCAAACGCGTGGCTGAAGCCGCTGCGCGAAAGCTGTTGCCGGTCGTGCTGGAGCTGGGCGGCAAAGATCCCATGATCGTGCTCGACGATGCCGACTTGGAGATCGCCTCCAGCGGGGCTTTGTGGGGCGCGTTCATGAACGCCGGCCAGACCTGCCTTTCGGTCGAACGCTGTTACGTTCATCGCAGCGTCTATGAAAAGTTCCTCGAAGCCTGCAGTAACAAGATCACTAAGCTGCGTGTGGGCAACGGAATTGGGTCCGAGGTTGAAGTAGGGCCTCTCATTCACGAGCGCCAATTGCGGATTGTGGACGAGCATGTCAGAGACGCTGTACTGCATGGCGCGCGCTTGCTCCAGGGCGGAAAGCGCCTGACTGAACTCGGGCCAAACTTCTACGCGCCGACTCTGCTCGCCGACGTGACGCCGGATATGCTTATCCTCCGGGAGGAAACCTTCGGCCCGGTCCTGCCAGTGGCGCCCTTCGACACCGACGAGGAGGCCGTTCGCCTGGCCAATGACAGTGACTTTGGGCTGGCCGCCAGTGTCTGGACCACAAACCGCCGTCGCGGCGAGGCGATGGCCAAGCAGATCAAAGCTGGCACGGTGATGATCAACGACGTGATCTCGTGTTTTGGGATCGCGGAGGCGCCGCACGGAGGTTTCAAACTCAGCGGTATCGGCCGCACTCACGGCAAGATGGGCCTGGCAGAGATGGTCCAGGTGAAGTACGTGGACACGGACCTGCTTCCGGGTATGCCGAAGGTCTGGTGGTTCGGTTACGATCAGAAGCTCAAACAGCAAATGGATGGCTTCATCGATCTGCTGTTTGCCAGAAGCTGGGGGAAAAAGCTGAGCGGCGCCCTGCGCTCGGCGGGGCTGCTGCGGCGTGGCAATCGTATTTAGAAGGCATCTAGCCATCTCAAAGCGTAAAAAGATATGAAGCGAATCTTAGTAATGCTCGTAATGGTGATTCCGGTGTTTGGTGCGCAACCAAAGTGCAAGGGGAACCCAAAGGTCATTGGCGCTTGCTACTCGGTTCATGGGAGGCTTACGCGAGGCGCTGATACAATGGGTCTATGGCTGTGGCCCGTGGGAACAAAGCGAATGCTAGGTGTTACCTCGGGGCCGACACTTGATGACGCAGACACTCCCATCTGGCCGTCAAACCTAAAATTCAACTCCGGCAACGAAGCCATCTATGGCGACTTCGAGGTATGCCATTCACGCCAGAACGGAAAGGCGCGATGCGGATGGTCTGTATCGAATCCGCTTCTAATCTTGTCGTGAAGCGCTAATTTTTGGGCGCAAGAATCGGTTTGTCAGGGGCATAATTCCGCACTTTTGTATCGGGGCAACGGCTTCAGCCGTGCCGCAGTGGCTCAACAACGACTTGGGCTTCAGTCCCTGAGGGATTCTGTTTTTCAAGGAGAACCTATTGGACGGCACTACCGTGTACGTCTTAATCGTTGTGTTTGCCGCCACGCTGATTCGCTCGGTCTTCGGATTTGGCGAAGCCCTCATCGCTGTTCCGCTGCTCGCCCTGCGTATTCCGGTTCACGTGGCTGCGCCGCTCGCCGTTCTGGTGTCCATCACCGTTGCGGCTGTGATCGTCGCGCAGGACTGGCGGAAGATCCATTTGCGCAGCACGGGATGGCTGGTGCTTCCGACGCTTTTCGGCATCCCGCTGGGCCTCCTGCTGCTCACCAGCGGCAACCATCGCCTGGTCAAAGCGGCCCTGGCACTGGTCATCATGGCGTTCTCGGCGTATTCGCTGATCGGCCGAAAGCCTCCGGAGTTGCATAGCGACAGCCGGTTGTGGCTTCTCATCTTCGGATTCTGCGCCGGCGTGCTCGGAGGGGCTTACGGGATGAACGGGCCGCCGCTGGCGATTTACGGAGCGATGCGCCGCTGGTCCGCTCAGCATTTCCGCGCGACCCTGCAGGGATACTTTCTTCCCGCCAGCATAATTGGCATGGCAGGTTATTGGCTGGCTGGTCTCTGGGTTCCCGCCGTAACCCGTTATTACCTGATGTCGCTACCGCTCACCTTGGCGGCGATACTGCTCGGGAGAACGATCAATCGTCGTCTCCACGGTTACGCCTTTCTCAAGTACGTTCACGTCGGCCTGGTTTTGATTGGAGCCGTGTTGCTGTTTCAGGCGGTCCGCAGTTAGTCGCCTGCACAAACATGGCGTCATGTTGCACTCGGGATTGAGATATTCCTCCTAACCAGCGATACTGCCTTCATGCCCGAGATGACCGCGACTGACCCTCCACAACTTCCCAAGCACAAGCTCAAGTACAAGAAGCAATTTCAGCGCGCCTGCAACGAGCCCAATGAGAAAGGGAAGCTCTGCGGCGGGCATCTGAAGCGCTGGTTCTACCTGGCGGACGTGCTGGAGCAAGCCTGCGGCGACGTTCGGCAAGCCTTTGGCGATCAAATGGAGATTTATCGCTGCGAGCATTGCAAGACCCTGTACCTGCCGGGTCCGGAGGAGCCGCGCGGCCGCAATGTCGCCGGTGTGGGGAGCCAGTCCATCTTCGGATTAACGCTTACCGCCAAGCCGGGTGAGGAAAAAGAGAAGCAGTAGCTTTAGTGATCTCGTCCCCGCTCGGGCGTCCACTCCTCCCTGTCGAACTGCACCTTCACCGTCTTGATCTCGTACGGGTTCGTCGGGACGGTCACCGCATTGCCTGTCGAATCCAACTGGAGCGGGACCGGCGCAACCTCCATCAAGTTCGTCTCCCAAGCCTGCGTCGCCGTCGTCGGAAGCCGGAGAACGACGTCGCCCTTCTTCCCGGCCCACTCATAGAAGCGGACGATGAGCGCATCATCGTCGGCAGCTTTCTTGATTGCCGTGATGATCACGTTGTCCTGTGCCGTCGCGAAGAAAGACTTCTCTGGCGGCATCATGCCGGGATGCTGCGTGGTCGTCTGCGGCATCAGCGGATAATTCAGTTCGTAGCCCTGGCGCACCGTCATCGCCTCTCGCCAGGTGCCGCCATGCGGATAGAGCGAGTAAGTGAACTCGTGCTGTCCCTGGTCAGTCTCGGGATCGGGCCAGGTTGGCGAACGCAGCAGCGACAGGCGCAACACATTGTCTCTGGCGTCGTATCCGTACTTGCTGTCGTTCAACAGGCTAAAGCCATGGCTGGGGTCAGAGATATCGGCCCAGCGCAGCGCCGGAACTTCAAACTGCGCCCGTTCGGCCGGCGTTTTGCGCGTGGTGGGCCGCTCGACGCTGCCGTAGGGAATCTCGAAGGTCGCCTTGCCACTGTGCGCGCTGACGGGAAACGCGACCTTCAGCAGGATGTGCTGCTCGTGCCAGTCGGCCTGCATGTGGACGTCAACTCTGGGCACCCCGGGATACATGGTGATGTCCTGCACGAAGCTCGATTTCTGGAAGTGGTGCTTGACGCGAATCACAGCGCGCAGCGGCGTGTCTTCCACCAGCTTAACTTCGTCTGCCTGCATCAGGTCCCAATGCTGTTTGACGAAGTCAGCGTCGATGTTCCATGCATCCCAGCGCTTGGGCTTGTCCACGAAGGCCTGGAGCAGGTTGCCGCAAGGCAGCCCATCGGGCGATGCCGCAGGTGAACCTTCGCTCTGAACCGGTAGCGCGAGAGCTTCGGTGTTGCTGCGCTTGTCGAAGAGGCTGGTGATGCAGCCGGTCTTGGGATCGACCTTGAGGCGAATGAATTCGTTCTCCAAGGAGTCGGCGGTGGCTGTAACTGGTTCGAATCGATGCCCAGTCAGATCGGTGCCCGGCATTGGCGCCACGAGCATGGTGATAGGCTCGCCCCGTTTGCCGGGATTGAGTGCGATTAAGCGGTAACCCGTCGCTGGCACATCCCTGGCAAGCAGCCGAACGCGAACTCTTCCTGTCTTCGGATCGTTGCTGACAATTTCAAAAGCGACGGGAGCGCCTCGCGTCATATCGAAGGCTGCAAGCGCCTCCACAGGCTCTGGGAACTGCGCCTCGAACTCCACCTCCCCCGTCCGCTTCCAGGACAGCGGGTTGAACACCAGTACGCTCACGCCATTGGACCTCACCCGCGAGGCGATGCCAGCCAATCCCGCAGCAATCACGTCCCGATCGATGCGCGAAGCCACGGCATAGCGGCGGGCCGCGTCGACATAATTGATGGCGATGGCCGAGCCCGGCAGAATGTCGTGGAACTGGTTGAATAGGATGTCCTTCCAAGCGGTGTCGAGATTCTGCTGCTGGTATGTAGCGCCAAACAGGGACTCGATTGAGGCCACCTTCTCTGCGTTGAGCACCAGCTCTTCGTTCTGGCGGTTGCCCCGCTTCTCCTCTGATTGCGTGGTCTGCACCCCGCGGTGATATTGGAAATAGAGCTCGCCGTCCCACGTCGGAATGTTGAGCTCGCTCTTGTTCTTCTCCAGGTCGGCAAAGTACTCCGCCGCAGTGGAGAAGTTGACTTGCGGATAGACGAGGTCGCCCTTCTGCCAACGCAGCGTGGTGTCAAGGTCCTGGCGCGTTGGGCCGCCGCCGTGATCGCCCACTCCGTAGAGATACATCATGTCGAGCGCACCGGCGGGCGCGGAGTTGGTGCCCCCGTTGTACTTCCACATCATCGGACCGTAAGTTGCCGAGTCGCGCGCCATCTTCTGCGGATCGATCTGGTTGGCGTAGTCGCTGGGGAAGTAGGTCAGCAGCCGGCTGCCGTCGGGCGCCTGCCACCAGAACAGGCGATAGGGAAACTTGGTGAACTCCGACGCCCACAGCAGCTTCTGGGTAACGAAGTAGTCGATGCCCGAGCGCTTGTAAATCTGCGGCAGTTGCCAGTTATAGCCGAACGAGTCCGGGTTCCAGCCGATGTTGATGTCCTTGCCGAACTTCTGCTGGAAGTAGCGCTTGCCGTAGAGGACCTGGCGCACCAGCGACTCGCCGTCGGGCATGTTGAGGTCGGGCTCGACCCACATGCCGCCGATGACCTCCCAGCGGCCTTCTTTCACCCGCTGCTGGATTTCCTGGAACATGGCGGGATACTTTTCTTCGATCCATTCGTAAGCTTGCGCGGCGCTGGCGGTGAACTTGAAGTCGGGATACTCGCGCATCAGTTGCAGCGCGGTGCCGAAGGTGTTGCGGACGACCTCGACCGTCTCCGTCCACGGCCACAACCATGCCATGTCGATGTGGCTGTTGCCGACGGCTGCAATGCTGAACTGCTTCATGTACGGCCGCAGCAGGTCGAGCTTAGCCTGGGCATCGCGCAACGAAGTGTCGAACGCCTGCTGGTCGCCTTGGTCGAGTGCAGCGACATTGATGGCCTTAACGGCCGAGTTCAGTCGCTGCTGGCGCTCGTTCTTGCCGTCGGGATACGCAGCGATGACCGGCTCGGCCGAGAGAATTTGCAGCCGCATCAGCGCGGGATCAGGACGGTCCGGGGGAGGCTGAATCTGAAGCTCGGCGTGCTCGATGCGGGTGGAGTCGCCGCCACAGCAACCACCGCCGCCAGAGTCGAGGACGCGGACCGCCAGCACAAGCTTCTGGCCCGGCTGGGCATTCTCGATCAAGCTGATCGGCACCTGCCCGTCTTCGTCGGTGCGCGCCACCATGTTGCCGTTGGAGAAGACGCTGATCTGGATGGCATCGTCGCTGCTGACGTGCAGATCGAGAGAAATGTGCGCTCCTTGCAACCTGTAGCCGTTCAACTGCGCCGGGACCGCGAAGGTCAGTCGCAGCCAGCGAGAGCCCTTCCAGTCTTCTTTCGGCTTCACCTGCTGCCAGTCAGAAGTATTGATTGCCGGATCTTCTCCGTGCGGCAGGTCGGCGGCGTGCGCTTGCCAGGCCGGCAAGGGAACGACGGTGATGGATTGCAGGCGGTCGAGGACGGGCTTGTAAGGGTCGGAAGGGGCGGAGGGTGATTGGGCGAATGCGGAAGCGGCGAACAGAACAGAGAGAAGAAAAGCGGATGTGCGGTTCATGGGAAATTATGCCCTCTTTTGGAGCCTACTCCAGATCTGACTGCCGCCCGTAGGGCGACAAAGATACCCAGGATCACTACTGTCCAAGTTAGCCGGGGATGGAGCATTTGGACAGGCTAACTCACTGATTCTATTGAGTCGACCTTGACGGAGGAAAAGAGGTTGTCGTTTGGCTCCAGATGCTGTCCAAATTGCTGCCAACGGCACCTTAACGATCGCCCGGTGCCAAATCGGGCCGGAGGTGGCGATTTTGCGATGGTTTCAGAGGGTTATGGCGGCGTGGACGGCC
>JBEKNL010000030.1:0-39939 GCA_049522855.1 Candidatus Korobacteraceae bacterium | reverse complement strand
CCCTTTGCCCTGCTCATAGGCTTGCAAAAACTTTCGCCGCAAATCATTCGCGTAGGGTCGTGCCATCGGGTGGAGCGGAGAATCGCCACCAACAGTCTACACTATCTCTGAAAATGCTCTAGATAGTCAGTTAGCATTCTTGCCTTGGAAACCACTGAGCACGAGACAAGAAAAAACAAAGCGTGTCGCGGACGCCTCATGTTTTCTCCGCAGTGTTCCAGGTCATTCCAGGTCGATCAAGAGTTGAAAACCCCGATTCTTACGCCAGCGGTAGTGGGCAAAGTCGCGGTCGAGAGTGAGAATTTCTCCCGTATTCAGTTCGTCCGCGAGATGAACCAGGCAAGCATCTGCGAAGTCCGCTGGCTGGTCTGAATACTTCCGCATGATTTTTCGAACCGGAGTGGCGGCGCGCGAAAGCTGAAATGGAATCAGGAAAACGCCCCGCGCGACGTTCTCCAGGACCGCCTCAGCCGCCCCGGAGAGATTGCGCAGCAAATAACAGCTCTCCGCAATCACCGCCTCGCAGGTCACCAACGGTCTTCCCAAACTAGCCACAACGTCGGCGCATTGGGGGTGATGTCTCTCGCTTCGATCCAGCAGGGCAACGACCACTCCGGTGTCGAGGAGCACCGGCTTCATCGCCCGAATCCCTTCAAGTGCCGTTTATTGGAGCCAAGGTCAGAAACGTGGGAGGCGAAGCGCCCAATGCCAACTACCTTCCTTCTCGAAGTTGTGCCATAACAGACCGCGAGCAGGCGCAGCCCCTCGCGCACCACCCGCGATGGGCTCCAGTCGAGACGCCGCACCAAGCTCTCTAAAGCCGCCTGGGCTTCGCGGTCCAGCCGCGCCTGTACGTTTGCCTTCACAATCTCCCATTGTAATACGAACTGAAAATGTATTACAGATCCGCCATTAGGTTGGCGGTCGCTTTGTTCTTATCGGGTGTACTGCCTGATGTCCTCCGCCGCGTTCGGATACTGCTCAATCAATTGCTCGCGATCGCCATTCTCATAATCGGCGTGATCGAAGCCGGGGGACATGGTTGTTCCCATGAGCGCGAACTTCCCGCCGGGTGCAAGCTTGCATCCCTGCCAGATGCCTCCACGAACCACGACTTGCGGCTGCTGTGCGCCGGCGAGGTCGCTTCCCAGCGTGATCATCTGCGAGTTTCCGTCGGGCAGCAACTGCAGCATAATCGCGGGATCGCCAAGATAGAAGTGGAAGACCTCCGAGCCGGGCAGCCGATGCAGCGCCGAGAACGTCTCCGGCGTAATCATGTAGTAGATCGCCGTGCCGATGGAGCGTGGACCGCGAATGCCTTCAGGCAGGTATTCCGCCGCGACGTTCCAGCGTGAGCGATAGGTTTCACGAAAGAAGCCGCCCTCAATTGCCAGCGGTTGCAGTTGCAGCAGTTGTTTGACCTCATCCGCAGTCATGGTGGGAACAGCGTATCACTCCCCACGGAGTGAAACGCTAACCGTACTTTGTAGTCAGATAATCGAGGCTGAGTTTGCGCCGGCTCGTTTCCACCACGGCTTCTTCAGTCGAGATCGAGTCCTCCATCAGCAAACATCGCAGCCGCGATCTGTTGCGGATAAAGCTGGTACCTTCCCCCCGCCATGGCTTGTTTCAGCGAATCCACCCGCTGCTGCCGGATGTCTGGAACCTCGTCCAGGCGTGTCTTCAAGGTCTGGACCGCCACGCTCCAGGTAAACAGATGCGTCACAGCTTCAGCATCGGCGGTCAGGTCCTGGCCATTACTCCCGGCGCGCGTGCTGCGGTCCAGCGCCGGCATGGCTTGCGGATTTAACAGGCTCCCGAAAAATAGGTCCCAACGGGTGTCGTGAAGCGGCGCATCTTCGGCTGTGCCGTTAAGCACTTTGCTTGTGCCATTTTGGGCGGGCGAACCGGGCTCCCCGACAGGCGCAGTTTTCGCGCTGGTTGGGGTAAAGTTCAGGCCGCCGGAGATCTGCTTTTGGCACTTTTTCAGCAGCCTCTTTAAGTCAAATGTCATCCCAGTTCCTCGTGCAATGTCCCCTGCAATTGAGTGATCGGCAGTAGTTAAGAAAACTTTAATCTTTTTCTGCGAATTTCTTGCCGCCTGCTGATCGCCCCAGCCGTACCTATAGATTCCTGGCTCCGTCGAAATCCACCACCACCCTTCGGCTTCACTCCGGGCAGGCTCCGGCACTCAGGACACAGAGTTTTCGGTTTCTATCGGGTTCTCTGCGTGATCTCGTGGTTGATTTTCATCCGTATAGGTGGGTCGCCCCCCCTGACACTCAGGAGCTTTTCCAGATCCCCACCTGCGGGGTAGCGGCGTGAACGGACGCGGTGAGAGCGGCGGCGCGACTTTGCTGGGCACTGTCCAGGCTGACCCGCAGCCGCGCCACCGCCATGGAATGAATCTGCGAGACGCGCGATTCTCCCACTCCCAGCACCGCTCCTACCTCCTTCATGGTGAGCTCTTCCTGGTAATACAGGGCGAGCACTTGCTGTTCGCGCGGCGGCAACTCTGCAATCGCATCCGCCAGCATCTGCCGGCGCTCTCCCTGCAAGCAGAGAAACAGAGGGTCCTGGTTGGCGGGCCCGGGAAGATTTTGCCCGAGATCGGTTTCCCGTCCGTCTTCCAGCGATACGATCTGCAGGCTGCCTACCTCGAGGCCGCGAATTTCGTCCAGCAGGTGCTGAAATTCCTTCAGAGTCATGCCCATGGCCAGCGCCAGCTCGGGCTCGGTGGCCGAGCGGCCCAGCTCGGTCTGCAACTTCTGCGTGGTGGTTTCCAGGCGGCGGGCTTTGCGGCGCAGGTCGCGCGGACTCCAGTCCATGTCCCGCAGACTGTCCAGAATGGCTCCCCGGATACGGAACTTGGCATAGGAGGCGAAGCGCACTTGCTTGTCCGGGTTGAACTTGTGCCTGGCGTCGATCAGGCCCACGATACCGGCATGCACAAGATCGTCGAAAGGAACGTGCTGCGGCAGCCGCTCGTGGATGCGGCGTGCGATGTATTTTACCTGCGGCAGTTGTTCCAGCAGGAGCTCGTCCGTCATCTCAGCAGCCGGTTCACTAATCTGCTCGTAAGGGTAGGGCGCAGTCATGTCTCCTCCTTATCGAATCATTTCGACGACTGCACCGGCAGCACTGGGGGGATCGTTGTCCGGGCGCCTCGACGGCGTCCGCGTCAAATCTCAGCAGGACCACGCAATGGTCGTCACAAAGACCGTTGTAGTCCGCCAACCTTAGAAATGGATTAGTAGGGAATTAGAAGTTTCTAGGAAACGGAAGAACTATCGCGATGCCGACGAGATACGCCAGTTGAGCCAGACCGCACAGCCGGCCGCCGCTCAACTGACGCAGGGCAGTCGCACAATCCACACGCCGGGAAGACCAGGGCACGCGCTCCATATCAGGTCACCGCCAACCGCGCAAAAGGTGCGGCGGGCAATTTCCAGTTCGCCGTTCCAATCCGGCTCGCAGCAATCGTCAGACGGCGCGGCAGCAACGCGGGCCCCGCATCCCGCGATGCAGATCTCCACCTGCTGTTGGTCCTTGCGCTCTCCGCGCATGCTGAGACCGTGACTCGGGGAAGGGCAGCGGAGCAGGAACTCCAGGAGATAGAAGAAGCCGCGCACCAGCTTGGCTTCATTCGCTGGCACCTTCACCGCTTCGCAGGTCAGCTCAAAGGACCGTCCCGCGGACTCGAACAGGGGAAGCATGTCCTCGCGCAGTTGCTGCAAAATCTGATCGAGCGCAAGCGGCGTAGAAGTATCGCCGGGATCTTCTGCGTCGCTCAATTCGCGCAGCAGAAGCAACCGTTGACGCAGCCGTTCGGCGTTTTGCAGGGCGGCTTCCACGCTGGCGCGAAATTCCTCGAGGGTTTGATCGCGCACCAATGCAAGTTCCAGTGAACACTGCAGAGCGGTCAACGGCTGGCTCAGATCGTGAAACACGTTCGACGCGAAATCGCGGTGCGGAGCAATCTCTCCGCCGGTGGCTACACCAGCCGCGCTCACATCGGCGCCCCGGCTTGGCAGCTCATTTCGTATCCCACACCGCGGACCGTGTGAATGAGATGGGGTACGTATTCACCATCCACCTTCTTGCGCAGGTAGTTGATATAAACATCGACGATGTTGGTGGTGGTATCGAACGACAGGTTCCACACGTGCTCCACGATCATGGCACGGGTGATGCGGCGGCCCGCATTGCGCATGAGGTATTCAAGCAGGGCAAATTCTTTCGAAGTAAGCTCGATGCGTTTGCCGGCGCGTTCCACCTTGCGTTCCACGCGATCGAGTTCCAGGTCGGCGAGTCGCAACACCGTCTCAACGGTTTGCGGGCCGCGGCGCAGCAGCGCCCGCACCCGCGCCGAAAGCTCGGTGAAGGAAAACGGTTTGATGAGGCAATCGTCGGCGCCGGTGTCGAGCGATTGCACCCGATCTTCCACCCGGCTGCGCGCGGTGAGCACCAGCACCGGAAGCGACGGTTTCTTGGGACGCACGGCGTTCAGGACGCCTATGCCGTCGAGCTTGGGAAGATTCAGATCGAGGATAAGCAGATCGTATTCGCTTTCCAAGGCCATCTGCCGGGCCTGTTCACCATCGGGCGCCACATCAACCGCATAGTGTTCCGCCTCCAGGCCCTTGCGGAGAAAGCTGGCGAGCGAAGCGTCGTCTTCCACAACCAGGATGCGCATACCGTGGCCTTGGCCAGTAACCAACCAATGGTTACCATGATCTTCGTCTTTTCCACAGGGCTCGTCAACATATCTCCGATCTCTGGCAAGGCACGGTGTGCCGATTCAGGAAGGACCATATTGGACTGGTAACCAGTGAACGGAGGACGAAGATCACGACGATAAGGCTCTCGCCTGCGTTGTGAGGTGATGGCATTGAGTATCGCGCGCGATTTTTTGCGTCGTGGAATTATCCCCGCGGCGCTATAATTCCATTATGGCACGTGGTTGGGAAAGTAAATCTGTAGAATCTCAAATAGAAGAGTCTGATTCCGAACCCTCCCTTAGCGAAACCCGCTCCTGCTCTGCTGAAGAAATGCAACTCCAGATGAAGAAAGCTGACCTCGAGCTTTCGCGCAAGCTGGTCCTTCAGCAAATGGAGCGGAGCGACAGCGAGCGTTATTCCGAGTTGCTGCGCCGAACGCTGGCCGGCCTCGACGCGCAAATCGCCGCCCTGGGCTGATTGGCGCCTGGTCAGGTGTTGCCCGCTTGAAGGAATTTTCTCGTCTGGAGAAGGGGCTATGCTGCGACTCGCGGCCAGTCGAAGCGGCCCTGCACGAGTCGAAATCTAAAACACTTTGAATGCAATTTGCGAAAGGTCACGCCAACCTCTAGGAGTTGACCGGTTCAACCGTTTCCGATTTAGCGCCGGGATTGGACGTTCCACTGGCAGGCGGAGGTGTTAACCCGACGCCCTGCTGCTTGCGCGATTCCTTCACAGAACGATTGCGCGCCGCGCGCAGCTTGAGGAACGACTTTGCTTCGGTGTAGAGGCGCTTACGGTCGGTAGAATTGAACGCCGCTTTCTTCACGATCCGGAAAATCGCCTTGGGGCGGAAGTAGTACTCGTCGTAGAAACGGTGCACCATTTCCAGGATGTAGTCGCGAGAAATCCCCGGATACTCAATCATGGCGACCTGGTGTCCCATATCGTCCACCATCTGAGAGCCTTCTGCCTTAAGGAAGCCGTTCGCCTTGGCGTAATGGTAGAGCTCCGTTCCGGGATAGGCATGCGCCAGCGATACCTGGATGGTGTCCACATCCAGCTCTTTGGCGAAATCGATAGTGCGCCGAATGGTTTCTTTGGTTTCGCCGGGCAGACCCAGGATGAAGTCGCCGTGTACTACGAGGCCGAGCTTCGTGCAGTCCCTGGTGAAGTCCCGCGCCCGTTGCACGGTCGCGCCCTTCTTAATGTTCTTGAGAATTTGCTGATCGCCCGACTCGTATCCCACGATCAACAGCCGGCAGCCGGCCTCTTTCATCGCCTTCAACGTTTCGTAATCGGTGGTGACGCGCGAGGTGCAAGACCAGGTCAGGTTCAACGGCTTCAGCTTGGTGCAAAGTTCGATGGTGCGCGCCTTCTGAATGTTAAAGGTATCGTCGTCGAAGAAAAACTCTTTCACCCAAGGCCAATATTCCTTGGCCTTGGCCATCTCGGCGGCCACCTTGTCGGTCGAACGTTTGCGCCAGGGGTGTCCACTGAGGGTTTGCGGCCACAAGCAGAACGTGCACTGTGCCGGACAGCCGCGTGTGGTGTACAGCGAGACGAAGGGATAGAGCAGGAATGGCACATTGTAGCGACGAGGATCGATGTCGCGCTTATACACATCCACCACGTCAGGCAAAGCATCCAGATCGGCTACTGCCGGACGGTCGGCGTTGTGCAGTATCTGGCCGTTCGGCCCACGATACGAAACGCCCAGAATCTCATTCAACGGCTTACCATTCGCATACTCGACTACGGCGTAATCGAACTCCCGGCGCACTACGAAATCGAGCGCCGTTCCCTCCTTGAGAGATGCCTCCGGCAGGGTGGTTACGTGCGGTCCCACGAAAGCGATCTTCAGCCCAGGATTGGCCGCTTTCATGGCAGCCGCCAGCTTGATGTCGCCTTGAAAACCCGGCGTGCTGGTAAACAAAACCAGGAATTCGTAATCCCTTCCAATTTGGATGGTCTCTTGCGCCGTCACCTTGTGCGGCGAAGCGTCGAGCAGACGGGAGCCTTCCAGCATGCCTGCCGGGTAAGCCAGCCAGACCGGGTACCAATAGGACTCGATCTCGCGCGTGGCCGGCCAGCGCGAACTGGCGCCGCCGTCATAGTTCTCAAACGAAGGGGGATTCAAAAACAGAGTTTTCAAAGGCATAGGATTAACTATCGTACCATTTGTCCGGTACCGGCGGAACTTCTTACCTATGTTTCGGTTAGATACATTTCACCGCCAGCGGGATACATTTTATGGCTGGCAGCGAACGGTTGATTAGCGAGGCGGAATGGCCCATTTTTCCAGTTCGCCGGTAAGCCGGAGCAGCTGCAGTTCGGCCCGGCTGAGCTCAAGCTGAGCGTCAAAATAGGCGGCGTGCTTATCTTCGGCATCGAGGCGGGCATTTTGCTGATCGCGAGTGTTGGCGTTGCCGGTCTCGATCCGACCCTTCACCGCCTCCAGGTCTCCTTGGGCTACCTCCCATTCCAGTTTGGCTACATCTCGTGCTGCGGCCAGCTGGCGCAGAGACCTCTGGAGCTTCAAGGCCTCTTCGCTGACCTGGTTCTTGGCGATATCTACTTGCCTTTTCGCCATTAAGGCAACGGCATCAGCTTCCTCGGCCTTGGCTTTCTGCACCGAATTGAAGATGGGGAACCTGACATCCAGGCCACCGCTGAAATTGTTGGCGGTGTAGTTGCGATAGTACAGATCGTAGTTGTTATATTTGGCAAGGTAAGCGTATTGCGACGCCAAATCGATGGTGGGTATCGTCAGCGCCTTGTGTTCGCCCCTGGATCGTGCCTGTGCCGCGGCTACTTTCTGTTCGGCCTGCTTCACGGCGAGACTGTGCTCCACGGCGCGAGCCGGCAGATCGTCATCTTGCGAAATCACGGGCAGCTCAGGCAACGATTCAGGTTCGACCGCGATCGATTCGGCGGGTAATCCCACCAGATTGGATAGATGCTCGCGCAGCACGTCGGCTTGTCCCTGCGCCTCGGCAATTCGCAACCGAATGCGAGCCGCGACCAACTGACTCTTGGTGAGGTCAAGCTTGCTGTCCACGCCCTGCTGCAGGCGCTGTTCGGTCACAAATTGTGCGTTGTCGGCCGCGCTTTGAGCTTCGCCTAACGCCTTCAGCTTGCCGGTGAGCTGATCGAGTTGGGCGTAGGTCAGCGCGGTATCCAGAATGACGGAGTCGCGCTTGTCTTGCACGTCTAGGGAAGTCGCATGCCAGTCGATCTTCGCAGCCTTGATGAACTGCCGCAGCGAGAGGTTGAAAAACGACTGCACGGAGTTGAAGTTCACCACCGATGGCGCCGAGCCTTCCAGGGTGAGCGGAAATCCATAAGAATAACCGAGGCCAGAACCTATCGTCAGCTGCGGAATGTAGTTTGCCCGAACCTCCTCATAGGCCTCGCGCGCTCGCCATTGGTTGACGGTCGCCATGCCCATGACACCGCTGTGCTGCAGCGCCAAGTCCACTGCTCTACGGAAGGAAATGGGTTCCGCAGCCGCAGCATCGGCTGCAACGCAAGGAGCACAAGAAAGGACAAGTGCGCAGGCGAGAGCGCCTACCCTCGCAGCACAGCCAACCCGGGTCATTCTGTAACAGCGGGGCCTTCGGGGCATCCTTGCTCTACCTAGTGAAACGATTGAAGACGGCTACTGTAGCCGGCCAAGAGCTTTCCGCGCGCGGTCGAAACCGGACGCCAGAGCAAGTGACGCCTCATATTCCGAGGTGGCGTCCGCACCACGGCCCATCTTCTCGTAGATCTGACCTAGCAGGTAGTGGGCGCGAAACGCCGGTGCATCCTCCACCAGTCCACCAGAATCGAGATACTTCTGCAAATATTGCGTCGCGTCTGGAAAGTCACGGCCGCTAAGGTACAGTTCATTGGCGGCGTCAAAATAGTTTTCGGCGGCCCGGCCGGGCAGCGCCATGGCCGTCAGCACCGTCTTCTGCACATCATCGAAGCGTCCACGGAGACGGTAAAAATCGGCCAGTTGCAGCCAATAAGTCGCAGGATTGTGGGCCTCCTTGATAGCGCTGCGGAACTGGCTCTCAGCCTCATCGTACCGTTTTGCCTTGGCGGCAACCTGCGCCAGGATCGAATGTGCCTCCGCCGCGTCGTATTTGTTGACCTGCGCCGCCTGGTCGCGGGCCTTATCCAGTCCCCCTCCCATGACGGCCGGAGCTTGAACGTAGTACTTGGAAAGATCGCTGCGGGCCTCTACGTTCGCGGGATCCAGTTGCACGGCGCGCTCAAACTCATTCTTGGCCTTGCGCGCCAGCCCGGCCGCGGCCAGTGGACTCGAATCTCCCGCCTTCCTGCCATACGCTCGTGCCAGCCAAAGATGATAACCCGCATCTTGGGGCCGCTCGGCGGTCGCACGTTCTCCCCATCTCACCGCATCGTCCCAGCGCTCCATGGCGTAGTAGGCGCGGGACAGGAGATTGAACGATTCCGCATCGCCGCGGTTGGACAACGCGCTGATCGCTTCATTCATGCGGCCACGGGATAGTAGCTGCACGGTCGCAGGATCGGCGGCGGCGATGGTGGTGACGGCCAGCAGCAGAAACAGAACAGCGAACTTGGAATACAAGAGCTTCATGGATTAGCGATTTTCACCGGCATCCCTTCGCGGAGGGACTGCATGTTGATGGCGCCCAAGGCCAGCACCGCATTATCGGGGAGGCCGCTGGTGACTTGGATCCGCGTGAGGTTTTCGATTGAGGTTTTCACGTCGCGCCGCTGCAACTCTCCGTTGGTCACTTGGAATACGAATTGGCCGTTGGCGTCCTGATGTACGGCTTCGCGAGGTACGGTTAGCGCGTTTTGCTGCCGCGCGATGACGACGGCGACGCTGATATTGGTATTAGGCAGCAGCTTGAGATCGCTGTTCTCGACCACACAGGTCGCTTCGCCAACCATTCGCGTCCCGCGCTGCACCACCGTCGTAGGCAGGGTTTCCAGCGTGCCTTGCCAGACCCGCCCCGGGATGGCGTCCCACGTGACTTCAACCAATTGGCCGTTTCGCAGTTTGCCGATCTCCGGTTCGTCGACGAATGCGCGTACTCGTACCTGGTGCAGGTCCGCTACCTGTACCAGCAGATCTCCAGGGTTGACAAATGCACCTTGCCGCACCGGCAGGGAATAGACCATGCCTGCGCGCGGAGCAACAATGTTTGAATTTCTCAGCAGCTCCTGTGCTGCGGCAAGCGAGGCGCGAGCTTCAGCCTGCTGCGACTCGACGTGGCCGACCTCCTGTTGTGAGTAGCGACCGCTCAGCTTCTGTTGGAGCAGTTGCACGTTGGCTTCGGCAATTTGAAACCGGCTCTGCGTCGCATCCACCTCGGCCTGCGACGCCGCCCCACTCTGCAACAAGCGCTGCATCGCTTGCAGATTCCGTTGCGCGGCATCCCGATCAGCCTGGGCTGTCACCAGGGCATTGCGCGTGGTCAGCAATTCGTCCTTGGTGCCCCCGTTTTCCACAGCGTTGCTATCGGCTTCTGCGCCCTTCAATTGCGCCTCGGCTCGAGCTGCCTGCGACCGCGCATTGGCATCTTCCAGCTGCACAAGTAATTGCCCGGGCTTTACCCATGAACCCTGCTGCACATAAATCTTTTTCACCGTGGTGGCCATAGGCGCGTAAGCCTCGAAGTTATTCAGGGCTTCGATCTTGCCGTTGGTGGCGATGCTTTCGGTGATGGTTTCGCGATCGGCATGACCGATCCGGACGGCCACTTGAGAACGGTGCAGAGACACGAAAGCCGCGAGCACCACCACCGCCACGGTCAGGCCAATAACGATGCCCCACCGTCTTCCGTTCACGCGGTCATGGCCGTTCTCAGTTGCTGCTGCCATTTTTGCTCGGATCTATAAGTATAACGTAGGGCACAACTTCCACCTCGGCCAGCGCTAAGGCGAACCCGCTGAGCATCGTCTCCTCCAGCCTGGGAAGGTCCCTGCTGCCTCTTCCTATCTGATGTTCGAGCTGGCCCGAAGACGCAGCCAGCGCAGCATGACTCGGGCCTTGACTCGCCATTTCTCATCTCGATACCGCCCGCGCGCTCGCTACAATAGGGCCATGGCAAAAAGCGCACGCTATACGCCCGAGCACGCCGCGGCTGGCCTCTCTGCTAAATTTCCGCCAATTGAAACGTGGCCGAACCAATTCCCCGGCTACGAGATTGTGATTGACATACCCGAGTTCACCTCCGTATGTCCCAAGACCGGTCTGCCTGACTTCGGCACGCTGTGGATTCGCTACATGCCCGACCAGGCCTGCCTGGAACTGAAGTCGCTAAAGGGATACCTGATCGGCTATCGCAATCTTGGCATCTTCCAGGAAAACATCGTGAACCGCGTTCTCGAGGACGTGGTGCGTGCCAGTAAGCCGAAATGGGCTGAAGTCAAAGGCGAGTTTCGTCCGCGCGGGGGTATCGGCACGGTCGTGATCGCGCGCTACCCGAGACCGACGAAGTAGTACCAACGCTGTTTAGTATGTGCCTTCCCGCCGGGTCCCGAAATATTTGCGTATTCCGAACGCATTGTAGCGGCCCCAGGGACCATTCGGACCCAGCCACGCCGGCCCCAAGGGCTGATCGCGCGCTCCGAAGCGCTGTATCAGCGGATGACCGGTTACGCGAAATTCAAATCGCTTGGGAAGATCGATTCCGACGCCCCAAGAGTACTCCATACCAATTGGGCTCCATGACCAGGTGTACAGGGTTTGCGGAATATTCTTGCCGAACAGGAACGTGGGGTCATAAAAGAAGTTGACCCGGCGCAGCAACGTGCGACCGAAGGGCCGCAACTCTACCGTCCCAGAGATCATGTAGCGCCCAAAAGCGTTGCACTGTGAATGCACGCCGCCGTACTGTCCAGCGTTCGCTGCGCACAGGTTGGGATCTACCTCATTGTGGGGGGGAGTGATGTCGAACTGCGCCCATCCCCAATACCAGTCCTTGGGAAAAAACATGCGGTCGGAATTAGCCGCCGGTTTGGTACTGGCCGTTGGCTGCGAATCGGTCACGGCGTTGGCATCGGTTGCCGGCTTCGAATCTTGAGCCAGCAGGGTGACTTGCAACATCAGACAAACCAGGAACAGCAGCAAGCGTTTCATACACTCTCCGCGACGATAAATTGGGTATGACTGAGAAGGGATGGACAAGTGCCCCTCTCGCCGGCTCGCCCAGCGGGCGCAAGCGGGAGGAAATGGCGCGGCTAGGAACCGCCGCGCGCGTTCACTTGCCGATTCTTCTCCACGAGAGAGTATCTCGGTATCGTCAACATGGGAAGGGTTTTTGCAGCGGCCGCTATCAACATCTCTCAGTTCGCGGCGGCGAGAGTTGAGTCTGTAGCGAAAAGCGACCGGCGAGCAGCGAACAGCGTATCGCCGCCCCTCGTGGTATCCTCCGCCCACCCATGTCTGCCAAGACCAACGCCTGGGTCGCGCTACTGCTGCTGACGGCGCTGAACTTTCTCAACTACATCGACCGTAATGTGCTGTTCGCAGTGCAGCCGTTGATTCAGAAGGAATTCACCCTCAGCGACAAGCAGGTCGGCTTCTTGACCTCCGCCTTTTTTGTCTGCTACATGATTGCCGCACCGCTGATCGTTCCCCTGGCCGATCGCTTTCCGCGCCGCTGGATCATGGCCGCGGGCGCCTTCGTCTGGAGCCTGGCGACGCTGCTGAGCGCGGTCACGCACAATTACGACGAACTCTTGCTCCGCCACGTCATCGTCGGTATCGGCGAGGCAACATTCGTTGCCATTTCGCCGGCGTTCCTCTCTGACCTTTTTCCGGAGACCGTGCGCGGACGGGTGATGGGCCTTTTCTATCTCGCCACGCCGGTGGGTAGTGCGCTGGGCTACCTCGTCGGCGGCTACCTGGGGAGCCGCTACGGCTGGCGGGCCCCGTTCCTGATTTCGGCGCTGCCCGGCTTGCTGCTGGCGTTTGGCGTTCTGGCACTGCGCGAACCTGTGCGCGGCGCCAGCGATCACATGGCTGACAGCTTCGAGCGCGGTTCCGTGCGCGGATTGTTTCGCAACCGGGCTTTTTGGACCATCAGCCTGGGAGCGGCCATGATGACCTTCGCTATCGGTGGTCTGCAAGTGTGGATGCCCACATTCCTTTATCGCATCCGGCACGTGCCGCTGGGGCGCGCCAATATTTCCTTCGGCGGCATGACCGTAATCGCAGGAACGGTGGCCACGTTGCTGGGGGGATGGCTGGGCGACCGCCTGCTGCGGCGCACGCCCGCGGCCTATCAACTCATCTCCGCCATCGGGATGACGCTTTCCATTCCGGCAATCATCGCGGCCATCTATTTGACCGGGCCGGCGATGTACCCGGCAATTTTCCTTGGCGAATTTTGCCTTCTCCTCAACACCGCTCCGCTCAATGCAGCCCTGGTGAACTCGGTCAGCGCGCGCATTCGCGCCACCGCCCTCGCGGTGAACATATTTACTATTCACCTTCTGGGCGACGCGTTTTCACCCACTCTGATCGGCTACATCTCGGACAAGAGCAATCTTCAGATGGGACTCATGGCAATGATTGGGGCGGTTGCGCTTTCGGCGGCGGTGCTGTTTTACGGGATGCGCTTCGCGCCGAAGCTGGAAAGCGAGCAACTAGCTAGCAACTAGCAACTAGTTCTCAAGATTTGCCGCTGCCGTCAGCGGTGGCGAGACCGCGCCGAATGGCGTCTTGCCAGCACGATAGCGGTAATTGTGGCCAGTTTAGCTTCGGACTGCTGGCTGCTAATTGCTAGTTGCTAACAACAAACGCCCTCCCGCGAGACGCGAAAGGGCGTTAAGGTCTTGCAACGTTAGGCTGCCGACAGCCGAAGCCGGCTACTTGCCGAACGCCGTGATGGCGCCGGCTTCGTCGTCCTTCACGTCAAAGACGGTGTAGAGCTTGGTGATCTGCAGCAGATCGTGCACTTTCTTGGTCAGATGCAGCAGCTTCAACTCGCCGCCCTGGTTGCGAACCGAGGTGAAGGCGCTAACCAGCTCGCCAATGCCCGAGCTGTCGATGTAGCTGACATCGCCTAGGTTGAGCAGAATCTTCTTCTGTCCTTTGCCAAGCAGGTCCTTGACGGTATCGCGCAATACCACACTGCCTTCGCCCAAAGTGATTCGCCCGCTCAAGTCGACAATAGTGACGCCATCTACCTGCCGGGTGCTTGCTTTCATGCTCACGTGGAAGCCTCCTGAGGGTCCAGATCGTTGTTCTGGAGCCGCTTGATCAAAGTAATTTCAGTGCCGGGGTCAACTTTACGGAAACGGACTTCATCCATGAAAGCCCGCATTAAGAATATCCCACGGCCGGATTGTTTCATAAGGTTTTCCGGGGCCAGCGGGTCAGGCACCTCGGCCGGATCCAGTCCTTTGCCCTGGTCGGTGATGGTGATGATCAACTCCCGCCCGTTTTGCTCGAACGTTAAATTTACCCGCTTGGCCGGATCGTAGGCGTTACCGTGCAACACCGCATTGATCATCGCCTCGCGGACCGCCATCGAAATTCCGCCCCGCGCGTCCTCGTCAAAACCCGCCTGCGACGAGAACTGCTCGGCCATCGCTTCGGCCTTGTTGACGCTTTCCAGCGTGGATTCCATCCTGTATGAAACGCGTTGTGGCGCGGTCATCAATTGGCTCGTTCCGGCCTGTTCAGTGCGGGTTCAACGCCCAAAGGAACAGAATCTCCAGGATGGAGCAGTTTGCCCTTTCGGACGTTCCTTGTCAACGCAAGTGTTTTATGGGCGCCAGTGTGGCCCGCGACATCACTCCGTAAGAGGCTGTTTCCCGAAACAGAACCGACGGCCAAAGCGGATGGCGTTGAGGTAAGCCCGGCTCTTTATCGAGCGGGTTGCCGAATTGGCCGGATGAGAATAAAATTTAGAACGAACGTTCGAAACCGGACCGCTTTTCGGTCATGGCTTCCCGATTGACGACCGCCACATGTCCTCTTCCTCCACAACCCGGGCCCTGGAACATCCTTCCTCGGCCGATACCCGCTTCGATCGCCGCTTGGGCGAGATTCTCGACTACGCCACCGAGATCTTTGCCGAAAAAGGCTATGAGGGCGCTTCCATGCGTGACTTGTCGCGCCTGAGCGGCATCTCGCTGGCGGGCCTTTACTACTATTTCGAATCCAAAGAGAAGCTGCTGTATTTCATCCAGCAGCACACCTTCAATACCATTATCGAGCGATTGCGCGAGCGCCTGCAGGAGAGTCACGATCCCGAGACCCGCATCCGCATCTTTGTCCACAATCACATCAGCTATTCCGTCGCCAAACAAAAAGCGATGAAGGTGCTGGCGCATGAAGACGACGTTTTGAAGGACGGCTTTGGCACCGAACTGGCCGCCATTAAGCGTGAGTACTACCGCATCTGCGTCGGACTGGTGGAGGACCTGGTAAAGGCGGAAGGGTTGAAATTTGTCGGGCGTCATGCCGGCCCGACGGGCGGAATCGGCACCCGTACGGCGGTCTTGGGACTTTTCGGAATGATGAACTGGCTGTACACCTGGTACAGGCCCCACGTCGATCCCGACGCGGAAACCATTGCCGGCGAGATGAGCGATATTTTTCTGCGGGGAGTGCGAGCGGAAAAAACCGCCGACTGGAAGCCGCGTCGGGCCCCGAGCCTCAGCCGTAAGGCCGAGACAGACGGCCGCCCCAAGGCAAAAAGCGCCAAGCGCAAACTCGCTCCCCCGCTGGCAGTCGGCCGAACTCGTTCATGACCGCATTGCAGCAATACCGTGTCAGGAGTTTTGCCGATGGGTAGCACGACCCAACGTGACTGCAAGCAGTTGTCATCCTGAGCGTAGTGAGCGAAGCGAACGAAGTCGAAGTGCCTGCCCCGAGCGAAGCCGAGGCGATCTGCGGTTGTTGGGAGGAGGTGCATCCATGACCACGGCTACACAAATCGGTTTTAACCGCATCACGGTCGAGTTGCAGCCGCCGGCGGCGCGCATCGCGCTGAACAATCCGCCGCTGAATGTCATCGACATCCCGATGATGAATGAGCTTCGCGCGGCGCTGGAGCAGATCGAGGCACGATCGGAAATCAGCACCATCGTCTTCGCGGGTTCGGAGCGCGCTTTCTCCGTCGGCGTGGACATCGCTGCGCACACGCCCGACAAAGTGCGCGACATGCTTACCGCATTTCACAGCGTGATTCGCTCTGTGGTTGGCAGCAGAAAGCTGACCGTCGCCAGCGTTCGGCGGCACTGCCTGGGCGGTGGCGCGGAACTGGCGATGATGTGCGACATGGTTTACGCTTCGCCGGATTCGGTTTGGGGATTCCCCGAGATCAAGCTGGCGTGCTATCCGCCGGTCGCGGCTACGGCTTTGTCCGCCATTGTGGGACAAAAGCTGGCGGCGGAACTCGTCCTCACGGGCCGAACTCTGACTGGCCAGGAGGCGTTGCAGGCGGGATTGGTGAACGGCCTGGCCGACG
Source organism: Candidatus Korobacteraceae bacterium (assembly GCA_049522855.1). GTDB lineage: Bacteria > Acidobacteriota > Terriglobia > Terriglobales > Acidobacteriaceae > Bog-257. Next base: position 23,750 of record JBEKNL010000030.1, on the reverse strand, counting down.
ATCCTGAAACCTTGGTCACGGAATGTGTGCAGCGAGTCTCGCAACTGAGTTCGGCAGCAATTGCCCTGGCCAAGAAGGCTTTTTATGCCTGGGACGCGATTCACTTCGACAAAGGTCTGGCGCGCGCCGAGCAGATTTATTTCGACGAGCTGATGAAAACAGCCGACGCGCAGGAGGGCATCACAGCATTCATCGAGCGACGCCGGCCGAAGTGGGTGGGGAAGTGAGCGCTTTATTGGATTACGAGATCGCGCCGGAAGAGCTGAAAGCGCAGCAAGAGGCGGGAGGAGATGTCGTGCTGCTGGATGTCCGCGAGCCTTGGGAGTTCGAGATTGCGAAAATTGCGGACAGTAAGTTGATTCCGATGGGCGACATTCCCGCGCGCTTTAATCAGGAACTCGATCCTGAGGACCACATCGTTGTGGTTTGCCATCATGGCGTGCGCTCGATGAACGTAACCGCATGGCTGCGGCAGCAAGGATTCGAAAAGGCGCAATCGTTGCGGGGAGGGATCGACCGCTGGGCAAGACAGATCGATCCGACAGTGCCGGTGTACTGAGAAGCTAGCGTTCAGCACTCAGCCGTCAGCATTCAGCCATAACGGTTGGCTGGATGATTAGTCCCGAGGGAAAGATGGTGCATTGGCTGAATGCTGAATGCTGAATGCTGATCACTGAAGGCTCGTTATGAAAAAAGAACTCATCGAACTCCGCATCAACGGACGCACACACGAGCTGGCGATCGAGCCGAATAAGCTGCTGCTCGACCTGCTGCGCCAGGACCTGGGGCTCACCGGTTCCAAACGGGCCTGTGACGATTCCTCATGCGGCTCCTGCACTGTGCAAGTGGATGGCGTGCCCATGCTTTCGTGCACCATACTGGCGGCCAGTTGCGAGGGCCAGGAGATTACGACTGTTGAAGGCCTTGCCGATCACGGCGGTTTGGCTGCGTTGCAAAAGGCTTATGGTAATTTTGGTGGTGCGCAATGCGGCTTCTGTACGCCTGGATTCATGATGACGGTGAAGTGGCTGCTGGCCAACAATCCCGACCCCAGTGAACAAGAAATTCGGGAGGCGCTCAGCAGTAATCTTTGCCGCTGCACCGGCTATTCGCAGATGTACCAGGCGATACGAGCGGTGATTCAGGCGGAACAGACGGGTAAGAAAGAAGAGTTGGTGGGAGCGAAATAGACCTACTGACCCCTTGCTTCGGTTGAAAGAGCTGAGTGCTGAGTGCTGAGTGCTGATTGTCAATTGCTAAAGGCTGAACTTAATGTCTGACTTTTCTGTGATCGGGAAATCGATCGCTATGGTGGATGCGGCCGGCAAAACCACCGGTGCGGGCAAATACACGGACGATCTTAGCCTTCCCGGAATGCTGGTTGGCAAGATTCTCCATTCGCCGTATCCCCACGCTCGAATCAAGCATATTGACACTTCGCGTGCGCAGGCACTGGATGGAGTCGTCGCCGTAATTACCGGCGCGGACGCGCCGAATCCGTACGGCATTCTTCCGGTGGGTCACGATGAGACCGCGCTGGCGGTGGGGAAGGTCCGCTACGTTGGCGATCATGTTGCCTGCGTTGCGGCCATCAGCGAAGAGATTGCGGAAAACGCGATCGAGTTGATCGACGTGGAATACGAGCCGCTGCCGGCGTACTTCGATCCTGAAGAGTCGATGAAAGCGGAGAGCGATCTCATTCACGAGAACCGCCCGCACAATATCGAGAAGGACTATCACCACGTCTTCGGCGATCTGGACAAGGGATTTGCCGAGGCCGACTACATCGCCGAGGGCCGCTACATCGCCAATGAAGTGACGCACGCCGCGATGGAACCGCACAGCACGCTGGCGAACTTCGAACTCGATCCGCACACCGGCAAGCTGGGACGGCTTACCGTGTGGTCGTCCACGCAAGTTCCGTACTACCTGCAGCACAAGCTTTCGCTGGTGCTGGAGATACCGATGTCGCAGATCCGCGTCATCAAACCTTTGGTGGGCGGCGGATTTGGCGGCAAGAGTGAAATCATACCGCTGGAGATCATAGCTGCGGTTGCGGCGCGCGCGGCCAGAGCGCCGGTGAAGATCACCTACACGCGCGAGGAAGTCTTCTGGGCGCATCGCGGACGTCCCCGCACCATCATCGATCTGAAGACCGGAGTGAAGAACGATGGGCGCATGACGGCCGTGGCCTGCAAAGTTATCCAGGATGGCGGCGCCTACTGCTCTTACGGCGTCGTGACCATTCTCTATTCCGGTGCGCTGCTGGGCGCGCTATACGACATTCCCAACATCCGCTACGACGGCTATCGCGTGCTGACCAACAAGCCCGCGTGCGGAGCCATGCGTGGTCACGGCACCGTCAATGTGCGGTTCGCCTTCGAGTCGCAGATGGACGAGATCGCCGCAACGCTCAATCTCGATCCGGCGGAGATGCGGCGGGTGAATCTGCTGAAGCCACCGACGGTGACGGTAAACGGCCTTCGCGTGCTGAGCTACGGCTTGCCGGAGTGCATCGATCAGGTGGTGACTCGATCGGGCTGGAAACAGCGCAAAGGCAAGCTGCCCAAGGGCCGCGGCCTCGGGGTTGCGTGCAGCCACTATGTGAGCGGCGCAGCCAACAGCATTATCCGCTCCGACATGCCGCATTCGACGGTCAACATCAAGATCGATCGCGACGGTGGGGTAGTGGTTTATAGCGGAGCTTCGGAGATCGGGCAAGGCTCCGACACCATGACCGCGCAAGTCGTAGCGGAAGTGCTGGGTTGTGAAATTTCGCGTGTTAAAGTCATTGCCGCCGACACCGACCTGACCCCGATTGATCTTGGTTCTTACTCAAGCCGCGTGACTTTTATGGCCGGAAATGCCGCCCTGCGCGCCGCTGAAGATGTGAAGAAGAACATCGTAAGTGCCGCCGCCAAGCGAATGCATTGCGCCCCTGAGGACGTAATCATGCGTGACGGCCGCGTTTGGAAGGCTAGTACCATATTGTCAGACTTAAATCCCACATTGTCAGACAGCCTCGAAGAAAAAGAGGCAGCACGCGGGCATGTCGATGGCCAGATCCTGCGGGGATCGGTTTTACAGACGCGCAAAGAAGAAGGCCCCAAGGACCATATGAGCTTCGAAGAGGCCATTGTGGCGGCGATTGACTTCCACGGAGCGCTGACCGGCACTGGCTCTTACGCGCCTCCGGTCGCGGCGCGCGGCGGTAAATACAAAGGCGGGGGTGTAGGGCCCTCTCCGGCGTATTCGTATTCCGCGCAGGTTGCAGAGGTCAGCGTGGATGACGAAACCGGGGAAGTGACGGTGCACAAGGTATGGGCCGCCCATGACTGCGGACGCGCGCTGAATCCGGTGGCCGTCGAAGGCCAGGTGATCGGCTCAGTCTGGATGGGACTTGGCCAGGCGCTGGAGGAAGAGATGGTTTGGAAAGACGGGCTGCTGATGAATCCCGGGCTGCTGGAATACCGCAGTCCGTCGTCGGCGGAGTCGCCTGAAATTGAGTGCATCATTGTCGAAAGTATCGACCCTGAAGGACCATTTGGCGCGAAGGAGGCGGGCGAAGGTTCGCTGGCGGCGACGATCCCGGCAATCTCGAACGCGATCTACGACGCTGTGGGAGTTCGACTGCGCGAGGCGCCGTTTACGCCGGAGCGCGTGCTGGCAGCCCTGCGCGCGAAGAAGGGAATGAAGAGAATCGAAATGACCGAGTCGGTTGACCCGACGGCTCCCCACAAGCTTCGTGAACATGGCGGCTCACTGTGGTTTCGCGGCAAGGGCCCAATGCGGCATCCGCTCGATCCGGCGCGACAGGGGACGAATGCCGGATCGCCCACGGGCGGTGCAGAGTGAGCCTGCCCAGCTTTCAACTGCTACGCCCTAAGACCTTGGACGAAGCCACGGCGCTAATCGCGAAGTATGACGGCCAGGTAAAAGTAGTTGCGGGCGGCACCGACCTGCTGCCTTCGATGAAGCAAAAACTATTCACGCCGCCCTACGTTCTCGATTTACGCGGCGTCAGCGAACTGCGCGGAATTCGCAAACATGCAGGTGAGGGCGTCGAGATGGGTGCGCTGACGAGCCTTGCGACGGTCGAACATTCGCCGCTGATTCGCAAAGATTTTCCCGTTCTGTACGAAGCGGTCAAGACGGTCGCTTCACCGGTATTGCGCAACATGGGAACGATTGGCGGCAATCTCTGCCTCGATACCCGCTGCCTGTGGTACAACCAGTCGCTGCTGTGGCGTAAGAGTTGCGGCTTCTGCCTCAAGAAGGACGGCGATCTGTGTCATGTCGCACCCGGCGGAAAGTTCTGCTGGGCGGCCTTTTCGGGCGACACACCGCCGGCGCTGCTCTGCCTGGGAGCCGAAATCGAAATTGCCGGGCCGGCTGGCACGCGGCGTACCCCATTGTCAGAGTTCTACGTAAACGATGGCATTGCGCGTCTGCATCTCGCGCAAAACGAGATCGTCACTCGTGTGTACGTGCCGGAATCGTCGGCGGGATGGCGCGGCAGCTATCAGAAGCTCCGCGTCCGTGGGAGTATTGATTATCCTTTGGCCGGGGTCGCAGTCGCGCTCAAAATGCGCGCAGGCCGAGTAGAAGATGCGCGGGTTGCCATTACCGCGGTCAATCCCGCACCATTCCTGGTGCAGGACGCGGATGCGCATCTGGTCGGTATGCCTCCGACTGAAGAGATTGCAGAGCGCATTGGTGACTTGGCGGCCAGTACGGCCAAGCCGCTGACCACCTCAGCGCTGACGCCGGAGTATCGCCGCGAGATGGTGCGGGTGTTTGCCAAGCGAGCAGTAATGGCGGCGGCGAATTGACTGCGCTGTCGGGAAACCGACCCTGATGCGAATACTGGCAACTGACAACTGGCAACTGGCAACTGACTGATGCTAATCACCGACTGCCACATTCACATTCAGCCCATGGAGTTGTTCAAGCCCGAGGCCCTGGCGTTGATGAAGAGGTCCCGTAAGGATTTGGATCAGGTGGCGGAATACTGCGATTCTCCCAAGGCATTTCTCAAGTATCTCGACAGAATTGGAATCGATCGGGCGGTGCTTATCAACTACGTTGCGCCTGAGGTGATCGGTTTTACGCCAGCGGTCAACGAGTTCATCGCCAACTACGTGAAGGAAGATCCGAAGCGGCTGATCCCCTGCGGCAGCGTGCACCCGCGGCACACGCAAAACGTTCTAGCCGACATGGAACACATCGTGCGGCTGGGCATCAAGCTCATCAAAATCCATCCGCCGCACCAGTTGCTCTATCCCAACGATTACGTGAACGGCGTCAAAGAGCTGGAGGTCATTTATCGCGTGGCCGAGGCGAACGGTATCCCCATCATGGTGCACACCGGCACTTCGATTTTTCCCGGAGCGCGCAACAAGTACGGCGATCCGATGTACGTGGACGACGTGGCGGTCGATTTTCCCCGGCTGAAGATTCTATTGGCGCATGGCGGGCGTCCGCTGTGGATGGACACCGCTTTCTTTCTGGTGCGCAGACACCGCAACGTCTATCTGGACATCAGCGGCATTCCACCCAAAACGCTGCTGCAATATTTTCCGCGGCTGGAAGAGATCGCGCATAAGACGCTGTTCGGCACTGACTGGCCGGGGCCTGGTGTTCCCGAGATCGAGAAGAACCTGGCCGAGTTTCGCGCGGTCGCGCTGAGCGAGAGTGCGAAAGCGCAGATCCTGAGTAAGACAGCGCTGGAGATCTGGCCGGGGTAAGGCGGTGGTTAGTGGCTAATAAGAGCCGGTCTTCGAGATGTGGTCAGTGCCGGGATCTTCAACACCTGCCGCGGCCTTGATGGCCGCCCAGAGTTCGTCGTATCCCACCCGCGCCTTGGCGGAAAACGGAATGACCTGCGAGGGAAGGACCCGTAGGTGGTAGCAGAGTTCAGGCAGCGAGGCGCGCAGTTGACTGTTTGAAATGCGGTCGGCCTTGGTTGCTACCACGATGAATTGGCGGTCCATGTGACGCAACCAGTCCATCAGCTGCAAATCAAGCGCCTGTGGAGGAATGGTGACGTCCACCAGCGACAGGCACAGCACCAGCGACTCGCGCTCCTCCAGGTATGGATTGATGAACTGCGCCCACTGTGCGGTGATTTCTTTAGGCGCGTGTGCGTAACCGTAACCGGGCAGGTCGGCAAAGACGAAGTCGGGACTGGGCTTGCCGGGGCGGCGCACCTGAAAGAAGTTAATGGTCTGGGTGCGGCCGGGCGTGTTGCTGGTCTTGGCGATTTTGCTGCCGACCAGCGAGTTGATCAAGCTCGACTTGCCTACATTGGAGCGGCCAAGAAACGCGATCTCGGGCGCACCCGCAGGCGGGAACTGCAGTGGGGCAGCGGCGGAGGTCACAAAGCGAGTCAATACTTTCATGCAAGCAATACCGCGATCCTGGACGCAGGGCGCGCGAGGCGAGAAAGGAACAGGACCCCGCGCTCGGTGGGCTTGTTCACTTCGAAGTGGTGGTCAGCCGTGCGCTTACTGGTGTGCCGGTGCCGGCTCCGTATTCGGCGGCAGCGCCGCGATTCCCGGAGAGTCATCGTCAGGCACTTCCGGCAGCGGACGCTCCAGCGCATACGCCAGCACATCATCCATGGTATTGACGAAGCGCAGCTTCATTACGTTGCGCAAGTTTTCCGGCACGTCGGCCAGGTCCTTCTCATTATCGGCCGGAAGCAGGACTTCCATGATTCCGGCACGGTGAGCCGCCAGCAGCTTCTCTTTCAGCCCGCCGATGGGCAGTACCTTGCCGCGCAGCGTGATCTCGCCAGTCATGGCGATGTCGCGCCGAACCGGAATGTGGCTGAGTGCGCTGGCGATCGCGGTCGCCATGGTAATGCCGGCTGAGGGGCCGTCTTTCGGGATCGCACCTTCGGGCACGTGCACGTGAATATCGAGATTGCGATAGAAGTCGCGCGGCAGTCCCAAGCGATGCGCGCGTGAGCGCACATACGACATGGCTGCCTGTGCGGACTCTTGCATTACGTCACCGAGTTTTCCGGTGAGCGTGAGCTTGCCTTTGCCGTCCACCGTGGCGACCTCGGTGGTGAGAATCGAGCCGCCGACCTCCGTCCATGCCAGGCCTGTGACCAGGCCGACTTCACTCCGCTCGTGTATCTCGCTGTCGCGGAACTTCAAGACACCCAGATATTCAGCGACATTTTCCGCGGTGAGTTCTAGCGTGTACTTGCCGCCTTCCTTAACCACCTTGCGCGCGACCTTGCGGCAAATATTGCCGATCTCGCGCTCCAGATTGCGGACTCCGGCTTCGCGCGTGTAATTGCGAATGATGGTGGTGAGCGCTTCGTCGGTAAAGATGATGTTCTGTTCGGTCAATCCCGTCTGCAGGCGCTGCTTGCGCACCAGATACTGTTTGGCAATCTCGACTTTTTCCGGCTCGGTGTAGCCATGCAGCCGCAACACTTCCATGCGGTCCTGCAGTGCCGGAGGAATGGTGTGCAGAACATTCGCCGTGGCGATGAAGAACACCTGCGACAGGTCGTACTCCACGTCGAGGTAATGATCGACGAACATGAAGTTCTGCTCGGGATCGAGTACTTCGAGCAACGCCGCCGAGGGATCGCCGCGGAAGTCCATCGACATCTTGTCCACTTCATCCAGCATGAACACCGGATTCTTGGTGCCGGCCTTTTTCATCATCTGGATGATTTGGCCCGGCAGCGCGCCGATGTAGGTGCGGCGGTGACCGCGCACTTCGGCTTCATCGCGAACTCCGCCCAGCGACAAGCGCACAAACTTGCGGCCGGTGGCTTTGGCGATGCTCATGCCCAGCGAAGTTTTGCCCACGCCCGGAGGTCCGACGAAACACAGGATCGAGCCCTTCGGGTTCTTGACCAATTGCCGGACCGCGAGAAATTCAAGGATGCGCTCCTTGATTTTCTCCAGACCATAGTGATCTTCGTTGAGCGTTTTCTCGGCGATATCGATGTTGCGGATTTCTTTGGAGCGTTTCTTCCAGGGCACCGCCAGCAGCCAATCGAGGTAGTTGCGCGAGACCGTGGACTCGGCCGACATGGGCGGCATGGCTTCCAGCTTCTTGAGCTCCTGCAGAGCCTTTTCGTGGGTGTCGCGCGGCATGCCAGCGGTGTCAATCTTCTTCTTCAGCTCGTCGAACTCGCTCTTCTCGCCTCGCCCCAGTTCTTTCTGGATGGCCTTGATCTTTTCGTTGAGGTAGTACTCTTTCTGGGCGCGCTCCATCTGGCGCTTTACGCGCGACTGGATGGTGCGGTCCATGTTGAGCTTTTCGATCTCGACGTCGAGCACGTCCCCAATGCGGTTCAGGCGCTCGGCAGGATCGAAGATTTCCAGCAGCTCCTGCTTTTCTTCGATCGAGAGTTGCAAGTTGGCGGCGATGGTGTCCGTCAGCTTTGCCGGGTCGTCGTTGCGGACGGCGGCAATCATGGTTTCGTAGTTCAGCGACTGACAGAGCTTGACGTACTGCTCGAACAGGCCGGTCACGCGCGTCATGCTGGTTTCAATCTGTGGCGTCGGTTCAGCCGAATACTTCGCCGTGCGTACCGTAGCCTCAAAGTAGCCATCGGTATCTACTACTTGGAGAATCTTGCCGCGCTCCAAGCCTTCCACCAGGACCTTGATATTGCCATCAGGAAGCTTCAGACTCTGGACGATGTTGACCAGCGTGCCGACCTGGAAAATCTCGTTGGGCTTGGGCTCGTCAATGCTGGCGTCGTGCTGCGTGGCCAGAAATATCTTCTTATCGCCGGCCAGCGCCTCTTCCAATGCGCGCACACTCGACTCCCGGCCCACCACGAACGGCGTCATCATGTAGGGAAAGATGACGACATCGCGGATCGGCATCATGGGGAGTTTCTTGGTTTCGAATTTCTCGCGCTGGGTCACTAAAAACCGCCTTGTCGTTCAGAGGGGCTGGTACCGCTCTGAGAAAAAGAAGAGCTAGCTATCTTGCACCGTTACCCGTTGCCGCCAACTTCAGTCAAGCATAACACGCGAAACAAGAGGACAGAAGCGAACAAATCTTCCGTCGTCAGTAGCTTCCCTGACTCTGCCTTGGGCCCGGAGCCAAGTTGTGCGGGGATCAAGAATTACAGGAACTGATATGCATTTGGATGCCTGTCTGGCTGGCCGGATTCATGCTGATGGGGAGCAAGACAATGGCGCGACCGCAGCCGTGTCGAGCTTCGCGAGAACTGGTTTAGCATGCAATCGGAAAATGTGAGGCTGACCACTGGCTACTGGCTACTGCTCCTAGCCCGCCTTCTCCATGATGGGCAGGTTCACATTGCGCTTCAGAACCATCTCAGCCGTGACTTCAAAGTCTTTAACTCGCTTCTGGCCGGGCAGGTTGTACATCAGGTCAAGCATTAGTTCTTCCAGAATCATGCGCAAGCCGCGAGCGCCAACCTTGCGCAACATGGCTTCTTTGGAGATGCAGCGCAGGGCCTCGTCGGTGAAGCGCAGCTTGACGTTCTCGAACTCGAACAGTCGCTGGTACTGCTTCACGATGGCATTCTTCGGCTTGGTGAGGATCTCGATCAGGGCATCTTCGTCGAGGTCGGTCAATACGCCCACCACCGGGAGGCGGCCGACGAACTCGGGGATCAGTCCGAACTTGATCAGGTCCTGGGGTTGGACTTGCGCCAGTAATTCGGTATCGCGCTTGTTGCTCTCGGTGAATGCGGCTTCTTTGGCCTCGTCGGTGCGGAAGCCCATGGAACGCTTGCCCAACCGCCTGCCGATAGTGCGCTCCAGTCCGACGAATGCTCCCCCGCAGATAAACAATATGTTGGTGGTGTCCACGGGCGTGAATTCCTGGTGTGGGTGCTTGCGCCCGCCTTGGGGAGGAACATTGGCTACGGTACCTTCCAGAATCTTCAGCAACGCCTGCTGCACGCCTTCGCCCGAAACATCGCGGGTGATGGAAGGGTTTTCGTCCTTGCGGCCGATCTTGTCAACCTCGTCAATGTAGATGATGCCAGTCTGCGCGCGCGCCACGTCTCCATCGGCAGCCTGCAGCAGCTTGAGGATGATGTTCTCCACGTCCTCGCCGACGTAACCGGCTTCGGTCAGCGTAGTGGCGTCCACAATGGCGAAAGGAACGTCAAGCATCTTGGCCAGCGTTTGCGCCAGCAAGGTCTTGCCGGTCCCGGTGGGGCCAATCAACATGATGTTCGACTTGGCAAGCTCGACTTCTGTCCCACGCTGCCGGTTCATGTAAACCCGCTTGTAGTGGTTGTAGACCGCCACGGCGAGTTTCTTCTTGGTTTGTTGTTGCCCGATGACGTACTCGTCGAGGAAGGCCTTCACCTCGACTGGCTTGGGAAGCTGGTTGGGGGTGGCTGCGGGCTGCGTTTCCGAGCGGTCGTCCTCCAGAATGGAGTTGCAGACGGCAACGCACTCATCGCAAATGTAGGCCCGCGGGTAGTCGGTGGGAGACGAGATCAGCTTGGCAACAGCGTCTTGCGACTTGTGGCAAAACGAACAGCGCAACACTTCGTCGGAACCAGTTCTGGTCCTCACGGAAAAACTCCTTTACCCCGCACGCTGTCAGCCTGGACTCCGCGTCCCCGTGCTGCATTCCCCGTCCCTTGGAAACGGGCAGGAGCCGTGTGCCCCTGCGAGAAGTCCACCCCTTGCGGCCATGGGCAGCCCTCTTGTGATCACATTCAGTGCTACTGCACTACGCCTATTCAACCACAATTCGTCGCGTCACAAGGCATCTTGTGCCAGATCGGATACAACTTTCGAAGCACTGCCGGCAAATTCTTCGCACTAGGCAAGGGCTAAGTTTTGCGCCTTACTTGTGTTTGAAAATGATGTCGTCGATTAAGCCATACTCCTTCGACTGCTGCGCGTTCATGATGAAATCGCGCTCCACGTCGCGCTCCACTTTTTCCAGGCGCTGGCCAGTGTGCTTCGACAGCAATTGACTGGTGATCTCGCGCATGCGCAGGATTTCGCGCGCGTGAATGTCAATATCGGTGGCCTGACCCGAAAGGCCCGACATCAGGGGCTGGTGAATCAGAATGCGTGAAGTGGGCAGGGCAAAGCGTTTCTTTGGCGCGCCCGCAGCCAGCAGCAAAGCCGCCATGCTGGCCGCCTGGCCAATGCAGATGGTGGTCACGTCGGGACGGATGAACTGCATGGTGTCGTAGATTGCCATGCCCGCGGTGATCGAACCGCCCGGCGAATTCACGTACAGCGAAATGTCTTTTTCCGGATCTTCGGCCTCGAGAAACAGCATTTGGGCGATGATCAAGTTTGCGACATTGTCATCGATAGGAGTGCCGAGAAAAACAATATTGTCCCGCAACAGGCGGGAATAAATGTCGTACGCCCGCTCGCCCCTGCTGGTCTGCTCAATCACCATGGGTACAAGCATTGTTTGCGGCTCCCTTCACGCTACCGGCCACACTTCTTCCCGAAGGTCGAAGTTGGGGTGGAACGCAGCCCGCCCTATGCGGACCTGCGGTACAGAGAATCCAGGGTCTTCTCGTTGCGGATGCGATGACGAATTCTATCCAGCCCGCCATCCTGCGTCAAACGAGCGCGGACCTGTTCGAGGGTCTGCTTCGACTGCGTCGCCAGCGCTTCCAGTTCGCGGTCGAACTCTTCGTCACTGACTTCGATCTTTTCCTCGTCAGCAATCTGCTCCAGGATTAAAGAGGCCTTTACCTCGCGCAGCGCGCCCTCGCGCTGCCCGGCGCGCAGGCGGGCAAAGTCCATGCGCTTCATGTCTTCCGTGCGCATGCCTTGTGCTGCCAGAGCGCGCAAGCCACGCTCCAACCGGAGATCAATCTGCTGATCCAACATTGCTTCGGGGACGGGAAAATTGTTGCGCTTCACCAGTTCCTCGACAATCTGGTCCTTGCCCTGGTGTTCGGCCTCATGGAGCTTCTCCGTCTTTATGTTTTCCCGAAGCCGGTTACGAAGCTCATCCAGCGAATTGAAGTCGGCACTCAGCTCCTTGGCGAATTCGTCGTTCAGTTCGGGAATGGTTCGGGTCTTGATGCCTTTCACGTCCACTTCGTAGGTCATGGTCTTGCCGGCGAGCCGCTTGTCGGCAAAATCATCGGCGTACTTCACTTCAAAGCTGCGCTGCTCGCCTGACTTGGCGCCGCGCAGGTTCTCGGTGAACTCCGGAATCGTAGTCTTTCCGCCAATCTCCACCATGACTTCGTCCACCTCGACAGGCTTGGAATCGGCGTTCTGTTCGCTTTCCTTGGGCGTACCCTTAAAGCTGATGACGGCGAAGTCGGCGTCCATCAGCGGACGCTCTTCGTCCACGGCACTGTAGGTGGCGTGCTGTTCCCGCAAGTTGTGGAGAGCGTTTTCCACGTCCTCCTCACTTACGTTGGTGTCGAGCCTTGAAATTTGAAGGTCCTCGTAGGCGGCGATTTTGAAATCGGGCAGCACCTCGAAGGCCGCCGTAAACTTTAGCGGCTCGCCGTCATGCAGGTGAAGGTCAGTGACTCGCGGCTGCGAAACCGGCAACAGGTTTTGCTTCTGGGTTTCCTGGCGGAAATAACGTGGCACCAGGGCATCAACGATTTCCTTCTTGATCTCTTCTGCAAAACGCTGCCGAACAATGGAAGCCGGAACCTTGCCCTTGCGGAAACCGGGAATTCGCGCCAGCTTCTGGTAGCGATTCACGACGCTCTCGGATTCAGCTTTGACCACGTCGGCTGGAATCTCGATAGTGACTTCGCGTTTGCAAGGATTCGACGGTTCGGAAGGGGCGGCGTCCGCCGTGTTTGTTTCGCTCGTATTAGATTCGATCGTCAAAGGGATTGCCTTCAGCACCAAATGTGGCCGGGTTCGGCCCGGGAATGCAACCGGCGATGTGTGCGAAAGGTGATCTGTGCCCGCAGTGTGAGTACCTTCCGCCCGGGCCGCAACCAGCGCGTTCGCCAATTGCTACTAAGCCTAAGTGTATGAGAGCCGCGCAAGGGGGTCAAACGATGCCAAATGTTGTTTGGAAAAGGGAATCGCATCGGGATCCCAGTCATTCCATGCAGGGAAGGGAGGCGGAATCCGGTGGCGGCATCGACATTTGAGCTGCCGTTGCCGCGGGCTGTGGCTAGTTCAGCGGGCCGAGCAACGCGGTCGCCCGTAGCTGGGTTAGTTCGATCCAGGTTTTTTGCCAGCGCTGAGCGACGCATTTGTCAATGCGCGTATCCGGCTTGGGAAAACCGAAGCCCTCGTAAAACTCCAGGATGTTATTCCGCAATGCATCATCCAGGTGGTTGAAATGGTCCTTGGCCAGGTCGTCGAGCAGTTCGCGGTAGGTGGCGTCGGCCAAAGGATATTCGCCGCGCCTGGTCGGCTTACCCGTGTCGAGATCGATATTGGACGTTTGCAGATCATGATTCTTGATTTCGCTAAGGGCCTTGCTGAAGCGATCAATGGTCTGGTCCACACTCTTGAAATAGAGGTCCTCAGTTTTTGGGGTGGGCTCTTTGAAGTCAACTGCGCGAAGCGGCCCCACTTTGGGCGCCACCTTGAACAGGACAGCCAGAAAATGTGCGCCCGGCCCCGGATTCTGGTATCCCGATCCCCACGACTTGTTGTAGTCGGCCTTCGACAGATGATAGAGAAAGCGCTGCCGGTTAAAGTTTGGGATTTCTCGTTTCAGTTCGTCTCCCTTGACCAACAGCGCGACCTTCGTCATTTCCGGGATGATCTGGCTGATGCTTCGGCGGTAGGTTCCGATGGCAAGTTGTTCGTTCGGCATCACGTCTGTCAGCTTCAACCCATAAGTGTCGTAAAAGGCCCGCTCCAGCAGGGAAGAAGAGACCTCGAATCCGATGAAGTTGTGATAATTATCCGGCGCATAGCGGCCCTTGGCGACCTGCAAAACATCAAATCCGAACTCAGTTTTCAGGTGGGCCTTGTGGTCGACGTGAGCCGGATTACACCAACCCCGTTAACGTGACCTTGCTCACTTTCAGCGGGGGCGCCTGGCAGAACGGCTACCCATACACCCTTGGCATGCCCGGAGTTACAAGCCCAATTGACGCAATGTGCGATGACTATACGCACGGCGGCTCAATTGGAGAATCGTGGCAAGCCAATATTACGGACCTGGGCAGCAACAACTTGACCCTGACCCGTTTCGGCCACGAAGAGACCGCCTTGGGCTTGGCTTTCTACCGAGAAGCCGGATGGATCCTGCTGCAGACTCCGATTACGCCGTCGGGCCAATATACGGACATGAACATTGCGGTGTGGCACATCTTCGACTCTGCAGTGCCGCTTAGTTCGGGTGCTCTAATTTGGTTGGAAAAGGCTCAGGCAGAAGCGGCGTTGGGCTTCCCCGGGGTGCCTTTCGATCGCGTCTTCATCATTACTCCCGTTGATCAGTACGACCCCAATCTCAACGACCCGCAGGAGTTTTTGACCATCGATCCGAGATTGCAGAGTAGTACTCCCGAGCCCGGCACCTTGTTGCTGCTGGGGACGGGATTGGTTGGGCTGTGGAAGCGCAAGCTGTTGCGTTAGGTTGCAGTGTCTGAAAGCGTTAGGACCTCCTCCTTGAGTTTCAACCTCGCAGGGCCATTCGGATGAATGGCCCTTTTTTCATTACTACGGCCGGAGTAGTATCGCCGCGTTCTTCTCGCAACTTCGTCTTGCCACGGGGAACGATTCCAGCCATAATTGATCGTGCACCCCTACGCGCTCCACCCTGACCGCGCTCTTACGCTGGCGGACAGGGCTCCCCTTAAAACGGTGGAGAAAGGGAAGCGATCTCACCGGGTGCATAATTCTCCAAAACAGAGGGACCGATGTCGGCAAAGTACATCTTTGTGACCGGCGGTGTGGTGTCTTCGCTTGGCAAAGGGCTGGCCGCCGCTTCGATTGGCTGCCTGATGGAAAGCCGCGGCCTTAAAGTCACGTTGCAAAAGTTCGATCCCTACTTGAACGTGGACCCGGGCACCATGTCGCCGTTTCAGCACGGCGAAGTTTTTGTCACCGATGACGGCGCTGAAACCGACCTGGATCTCGGACACTACGAGCGCTTCACCCACGCCAAGCTGAGCCGCGACAATAACTGGACCACCGGTCGCATCTACGAGACCATCATCGCCAAAGAGCGCCGGGGAGATTATCTCGGCAAAACTGTGCAGGTCATCCCGCACGTCACCAACGAGATCAAGAGCGCGATGAAGAAGGTGGCGCAGGACGTAGACATCACCATCATCGAAATCGGCGGGACCGTGGGCGACATCGAATCGCTGCCCTTCATTGAAGCCATCCGCCAGATGCGCCAGGAGCTGGGCCGCGAGAACACGCTGTTCGTCCATGTCACGCTGGTGCCTTACATCGCCGCCGCCGGCGAGTTAAAGACCAAGCCCACCCAGCACTCCGTGAAGGAGCTGCTCAGTGTCGGGATTCAGCCCGACATTTTGCTGTGCCGCACCGACCGCTTCCTGTCGAAGGACATCAAGTCGAAGATTGCGCTCTTCTGCAACGTGGAAGACGAGGCCGTCATTACAGCCAAAGACGTGGCCTCCATCTACGAGGTCCCGCTGGTGTTTGCGCACGAGAAAGTGGACCGCCTGGCGTTACGATATCTTCGCCTCGAAGCCAAAGAGCCCGATTTGGGCCGCTGGGAGGAGTTGATTCACCGGGTATACAACCCTAAGGATGAAGTCACGATTGGTATCGTTGGCAAGTATGTCGAATACGAGGATTCCTACAAGTCGCTGAAAGAGGCGCTGGTACACGGTGCGCTCGCCTACAACCTGAAGCTGAACGTGAACTGGATCGAAGCCGAAGGACTGGAGCAGAAAGATCAGAGCGTGCAGGCGCAGCTTGAGCATGTGGATGGAATCCTGGTACCGGGCGGTTTTGGCAAGCGCGGTATCGAAGGCATGTTGAAAGGCATTCAGCACGCGCGCGAAAACAAGGTGCCGTTCTTCGGGATCTGTCTGGGCATGCAGACGGCGTGCATTGAATTTGCCCGCCATGTGTGCGGACTGGAGCAGGCCAACTCCAGCGAGTTCGATCCGGCAACGCCGCACCGCGTCATTTACAAGCTGCGCGAGTTGCGGGGCGTGGAAGAATTGGGTGGCACGATGCGTCTTGGCGCGTGGACGTGCAAGCTGGAGCCGGGTACGCTGGCGCACCAAGCTTATGGCCAAAATGAGATCAGCGAGCGGCATCGTCACCGTTATGAATTCAACCGCGAGTACGAAGGTACGCTGACCGCTGGCGGACTGCGCATCAGCGGCTCAACGCCCGACGGAACCTATGTCGAGATCGTGGAAATTGCCGATCATCCGTTTTTCCTCGGCTGCCAGTTCCATCCCGAGTTCAAGTCCAAGCCGCTGGAACCGCATCCGCTGTTCGCTGCTTTTGTGAAAGCGTCCTATGAGAACCGCTTGCGCCGCCAACATCAGCGCGAAGAAGTTTCCGTGGAGATGTTTCACCGGCCGGAAAAGGTGAAACACTGAAAGCGGGCGTGAACCATCCCTTCCAAGTCGGCAACGTCACCATCGGCGGAGGGGAACTCTTCCTCATCGCTGGGCCGTGTGTCATCGAGAGCGAAGCCCACGCGCTCAAGATGGCCGAGGCGATTGCTTCGATCACTCGCCAGAAAAAGCTTCCTTACATCTTCAAGGCCTCGTACGACAAGGCCAATCGCACCTCGATCCGCAGCTTTCGCGGGCCGGGTCTTGAGGAAGGTCTTCGCATTCTCCGCAAGGTTCGCGAAACCTTCGGGATTCCCGTGCTGACCGACGTCCACCAAGCCACCGACGTGCCGCGAGTGGCCGAAGCCGTGGACGTGTTGCAGATACCCGCGTTTCTGTGCCGGCAAACCGACCTGCTGATCGCGGCAGGGAAGAGCGGCTGCGGGGTGAATGTCAAGAAGGGACAATTTGTTTCGCCGTGGGACATGCGGTACGCCGTTGAGAAGGTGCGCGAGGCTGGCGGCGAGCGCGTCTTTCTTACTGAGCGCGGCGCATCGTTCGGCTACAACAACCTGGTGGTGGATATGCGGTCGCTGGCGATTATGCGCGAGTTTGCTCCCGTGGTCTTCGACGCGACCCACTCTGTGCAACTTCCTTCGGCGGCAGCAGCCAACCGCGACGGATCAGCTGCGGTGAGCGGCGGCCAGCCTGAGTTCATCCCGCTGCTGGCGCGCGCGGCGGTGGCCGCAGGCGTGGATGGCATCTTCGTGGAGGTGCACGACAATCCCGCGCAAGCAAAGTCCGACGGCGCCAACGCGCTCGATTTGAAGCTGCTGCCGGAGTTCCTCGATCAGCTCATCGTCATCCACGCTTCGATCAAGGTGTAAATTTTGTTTGCCGCATTGACCCGTTAGTGGGCGTGTGGATTCAATGCCAATTTGTACCTTTCACTGGCCGAAAGCAGCCCTTCGGCTTTAAAATATTGGGAGTAGCCCGGCTGGTTGCTATCCTCACAGATAGACCGCAGAGACCCCCGGCACTAGTTTGCCCAATCGAAGTACTCTGAGTGGCCCGCTACAGCGGGCAGGAGAAGGAGTTTCGCTTTGTCCAAGAAGACCTATCTGTTTACGTCCGAGTCGGTGACCGAAGGGCACCCGGACAAAATGGCCGATCAAATCTCTGACGCAATCCTCGATGCCTGCATCAAGGAAGACCCTTACAGCCGCGTGGCTTGCGAGACCCTGACGGCCACCGGCCTGGTTGTCATCGCCGGCGAGATCACCACCAAAGCTTATGTGGATTTCCAGTCGCTGGTGCGCGGCGTGGTCGCCTCCATCGGCTATGACAATGCCCTTTACGGCTTCGATTCCAACACTTGCGCGGTCATCTCCAGCATCAATAAGCAGTCGGGCGACATCGCCATGGGCGTGGACACCGGCGGCGCCGGCGATCAGGGCATGATGTTCGGCTATGCCACCAACGAAAACGCCGATTATATGCCGACGCCAATCCTGCTGGCGCACAAGCTGACCCACCGCCTTAGTGAAGTCCGCAGGGAAGGCACGCTCCCTTACCTCCGCCCCGACGGCAAGTCCCAAGTCACAGTGGAATACGACGAGAACCACAAACCGGTGCGAATCGACGCCGTCGTTGTCTCCACCCAGCACGCGGAGACGGTCACCACCGAGGAGTTGCGCGCTGACATCCTGAAGTACGTGATTCAGGCGGCGCTGCCGGCCGAGATGCTCGATGAAGATACCAAGTACCACATCAATCCCACGGGCCGCTTCGTTATCGGTGGACCGATGGGCGACACTGGACTGACCGGCCGCAAGATCATCGTGGACACTTACGGTGGTATGGGACGCCACGGCGGTGGCGCGTTCAGCGGCAAAGACCCGACCAAGGTTGACCGCTCGGCCTGCTACATGGCGCGCCACATCGCCAAGAACATTGTTGCCGCCGGATTGGCCGATCGTTGTGAAGTGCAGCTTGCTTATGCCATTGGCGTTGCGGAACCGGTTAGCGTCCTGGTTGATACCTTCGGCACCGCGAAGATTGACGAAGGCAAGATTGCCGATTTGGTTCGCGCCAATTTCAAGCTGACCCCGAAGGGCATTATCGAGGCTCTGAATTTGCGGCGTCCGATTTACCGGAAGACGGCGGCCTACGGACATTTCGGCCGTCAGGACCCCGACTTCACCTGGGAAGCCACGGACAAAGCCGCGGCCCTGCGCGAGCAGGCTGGCTTGACGGATGCGAAAGCCCAGAAAATCGCACAGGCGGTGAAATAACTTTCCGACAGGGGGCGGAACACTCCGCCCTTTGTCACAAGTTTCAAGTTTTGAGTTTTCGAGTAAACGCGCCCAGCGCATTTCGCGTTCCGGTCGTCCACCAGAACAATGGCTCGCATCGCTGAAACTCTCTCCACTTGAAACTCAAAACTCGAAACTTCACCAGGAGCTTATGTCAACTACATCTACTCGCGTAGCCGGCGACGTCGCCAACCTCGCACTTGCCGATATGGGCAAGAAGCGCATTGATTGGGCCAACCAGTCCATGAAGGTCCTGCAGATCATCCGCAAGGACTTCATCAAGAACCAACCGTTGCGGGGCATCCGGATTTCCGCCTGCCTGCACGTCACCGCCGAGACCGCCAACCTGGCGATCACGCTGCGCGATGGCGGCGCCGACGTTGTGCTCTGCGCCTCCAACCCGCTGTCCACGCAGGACGATGTTGCCGCCTGCCTGGTGCGCGACTACAACGTTCCCGTCTATGCCATCAAGGGCGAGGACAACGACACCTACTACTCGCACATCATGTCGGCGCTCGATCACAAGCCGCACGTGACCATGGATGACGGCGCCGATCTGGTGACGACCGTGCTGACCAAGCGCACCGATGTGCTCGACGGCGTGATCGCCGGAACGGAAGAGACCACGACCGGCATCATTCGCTTGCGCGCCATGGCGAAGCAGGGCGTGCTGCGCTATCCCATCATCGCGGTGAACGACGCCGACACCAAACATCTGTTCGACAACCGCTACGGCACCGGACAGTCCACCATCGACGGCATCGTCCGCGCAACTAACTTTTTGCTTGCCGGTTCCAAGTTCGTGGTCGCCGGCTACGGCTGGTGTGGACGCGGACTGGCCAGCCGCGCGCGTGGGTTGGGAGCTGAGGTCATCGTCACCGAAATCGATCCCACGAAGGCCATCGAGGCCGTCATGGATGGCTACCGCGTGATGAGCATGGACGAGGCCGCCAAGATCGGCGACGTCTTCTGCACTGTTACTGGTAACAAGAGCGTGCTGCGCAAGGAACACTTCGACGCCATGAAGGACGGAGCCATCATTGCCAATTCCGGCCACTTCAATGTCGAGATCGACATTCCCGCGCTGGAGAAGATGTCGTCGTCGAAGCGCACCACGCGCAATTTCGTCGAGGAATATTCACTGAAGGACGGCCGCAAGATCAACCTGCTGGGCGAAGGCCGTCTGATCAACCTTGCCGCGGCGGAAGGCCATCCAGCGTCGGTGATGGACATGAGCTTTGCCGACCAGGCGCTCTCGGTCGAGTACCTGGTAAAGAACCACTCGTCACTGGAGAAGAAGGTCTACGTGGTTCCGGAGGAACTCGACAAGCGGGTCGCGAAACTCAAGCTGGAGTCGATGGGCATCAAGATCGATCGCTTGACTCCTGAGCAGGAAGAGTACCTGGCGAGCTGGAGCGAAGGAACGTAAGCCAGTTGTCAGTAGCCAGTAGTCAGTTGTCAGAGGGCGGCAGCGATGCCGCCCTTTGGTTTTTTGGGCGTTTCGGATAGAGCGGCGCTTCAGCGTTGTCTCACCGGAAAGTTGAGGCCACAGCGCCGGTATCCCGTAAAATGTAGGTGAGGGAAGCGGGCAGGTCAGCTTGATGGATACTCAACCGGAATTCGAGGCGCTCCGCCAAGAAAGCTCGTCATGGTGGCATACCGCGCGGCGCAAGCTGTTGCGCGAAGCCGTCGCCCAGGCTGTCCATGGCAAACGCGAAGCCCGCGTTATGGACCTCGGCTGCGCGGCGCAACTGGATTTCGCCCAAGCTGGTTTTCTCGTTCTTAATGCTCACAGTTCGCTGCCGGCACTGGCGTTTCGCCAGATCGAAGGTTCCCAGAACCTGGTTTGCACTCGTCCTGAAGATTTGGGATTCGTCTCGAACTCGTTTGACGCCATTGTGGCCGGCGACATCCTGCAGTTGGTTTCCGATGATCGGATGGCCCTGCGCGAGTTGCGTCGCGTGTTGAAGGATGGCGGCCTGCTGTGCCTTACCGTGCCTGCCTATCCGTTTCTCTGGGGCGAGGAGGACGAAGCGCGCGGGCATCAGCGGCGTTACACCGCCACCGAGCTGCGGCGCAAACTCAACAACTGTGGTTTCGAGATTTCCCGTGTCTCCTATCTGGTGGCGACAGGGTTCTTGCCGTCCATCGTGGAACGCACCTTCAAGGACCTGTTCCGGAAATCGGTAGCGCCCCGACGCATGTCTGAAGGAGACTCCCGATTCGCCAATGCCGCCATGGTCATGCTGCTCGATTGCGAACGCCATCTGATTCGCTATATCAACCTGCCCTTCGGCACGCGCGTCGTCTGCTGGGCGCGTAAGCCCGCATTGGTGGCTGAGCGCGTCACCGTGCCCGCCTGGGAGCGCCAGTGGTCGCGTCGTCCATTACCGCAGGGCATGAGCATGAGCCAGCCTGACCTGCGCTGAAACCTCGTTCGCAAGTTAAAATCGAGCCGTGGCACTGTTTCGCAGCGTTGGCACCACCCTGGAGATGATCAAGTGGGAGCACTCTGTGCTCACGCTCCCGTTTGGTTTGACCGGCGCTGTCCTGGCGGCACGCGGTATTCCCAGCTTGCACACGTCGATTTGGATCATTGTCGCATTGGTTGCGGCACGCTCGGCAGCCATGGCCTTCAATCGGCTGGTGGATGCGACCCTTGACGCGGCCAACCCGCGCACTCGCGTCCGCGCGCTTCCGTCCGGCAAGTTGAGCAAGTCGTTCGTGAGCTGGTTCGTCGTAGTCACGTCGGCCATCCTGATCTTCGCTGCCTATCAACTAAATCCGCTGGCGTTTTACCTGTCTCCGGTCGCACTCGCCATTATCTTGCTGTACTCCTTCAGCAAACGATTCACGCGCTGGTCGCATGTCGTTCTTGGACTCGCGATGGGCACCGCTCCGGCCGCTGCCTGGGTTGCCGTCCGCGGCTCGCTCGATCCACGCATTCTGATCCTGACCGCAGCTGTGGTGTTCTGGGGCGCCGGCTTCGACATCCTCTATAGCTGCCAGGATTTTGAGCACGACTGCTCAGCCGACGTCTACTCCGTTCCCAAAGCTTTTGGCATTAGCACTTCTTTGAACATCGCCAGGCTCTTCCACGTAATCACTGTTCTGCTGCTGACGTGGATGGTCGTGGCGTTTGGGCTAGGAAGGCTCGCGTCGGCTGGCGTGGTGTTCGTCGCGCTGCTCTTGATCTATGAACACTCGTTGGTGAAGCACGACGACCTCAGCCGGCTGAACGCCGCATTCTTCACCATGAACGGCCTGGTCTCGATGGCGTTCCTGTTCTTCATCGCCGGAGACCTGATGCTGGCGCGCTAAATTAGAATAATGCCATGACCGAAGAGGTTAATGAGCTTCTTAAAAAGGCCATGGCTCTTCCAGTGAATGACCGCGCAGAATTGGCGGGATCGTTGCTTGACACTCTGGATGAGACCGTGGACGAGGATGTAGAAGCTTCGTGGCAGAGCGAGATTGCCCTGCGCATACAGGAGTTGGACTCCGGCAAGGCAAAGACCGTCCCATGGACCGAGGTTCGCAGCCGGCTCACCGCCAAGCTGTCCCACGGGGGCTAAGCCGGTTCCTGCGATATGATTAACCGATGTCCACCGCCTCGCAGATGACTAGCGCCAAGAAGATTCATCCCTTTCAGACTGACGACCCTCGCCTGCAGCCAATTCACGACAAAGTCATGGCGCACGAGCGCCTCTCAGGCGACGACGCGCTGGCGCTTTACCGCTCCGGTGACATCCTGGCGATCGGCTGGCTGGCGAACCACGTTCGCGAGCGGATGCATGGCGACATCGCTTACTTCAACGTCAACCGCCACATCAACTACACCAATGTCTGCGTGGCAGCCTGCCGCCTGTGCGCATTTGGCCGCAAGAAGGATTCCCCCGGCGCTTACACCATGGCGCTGGAAGAAGTCTGGAACACCGCCGCTTCCGGCTACACTGAGGCGATTACGGAGTTTCACATCGTCGGCGGCCTGCATGCCGATCTGCCGTTCCAGTATTACGTTGATCTGATCGCGGGGTTGAAGGAGCGATTTCCGCAGGTGCACCTCAAAGCGTTCACCATGGTCGAGATCGCCTTTTTCGCGAAGATTGGCAAGATGACGCCGCGCGAGGTGCTGGTCAAATTCAAAGACGCGGGGCTCGACTCCATGCCCGGTGGCGGCGCCGAGATTTTTTCCGACCGCATCCGGCATATCATTTGCGATCACAAGATCGATGGCGACGACTGGCTTCAACTGGCGCGCACGGCGCATGAAGTCGGCCTGAAGTCCAACGCGACCATGCTTTACGGCCACGTCGAGAACGATGAAGATCGCGTCGATCATCTGCTGAAGCTGCGCGCGCTACAGGGCGACACCCACGGCTTCCAGACGTTCATCCCGCTGGCCTTTCATCCCGACAATACGCCGCTGCAGCACTTGCCGAAGACCACCGGCATGCTCGACCTGAAACAGATCGCGGTCTCGCGGCTGGTGCTCGACAACTTCCCGCACATCAAGTCGTACTGGCAGATGGTGACGCCAAAGATGGCGCAGATCACGCTGCGCTTCGGCGCCGATGACATCGACGGCACCGTGGTGGAAGAGAAGATCTATCACGACGCCGGCGCGACGACGCCGCAAATGCTGCGCCGCCAGGACCTGATTCGGTTGATCACTGAAGCCGGCCGCATCCCCTTCGAGCGCGACACGCTCTACCGGCCAGTGACGCGCACGGAGACCACCGTGACCGTCGCGGTGTAGGCAGTCCCAATAACTGTACCTGCTGTCAAGAGCTCTTATGCAAAAAGAAAGGCCGTTAAATCTGGCACTGCTTGTCAGTTCAGCTTTGATCCTCGTGGTTTTATTGCTAGAGAGTGTTTCATAAACAGTGCCTCAGGGTAATCCAGAAGCAGGCGAGATAGAAGAAGGCGCGGTAGGTGGAGAGCAGATGCTCATGACGAACCAGCAACCGGCGGAACTGACCCAGCCAGGCGTT
>JBEKNL010000029.1:0-40043 GCA_049522855.1 Candidatus Korobacteraceae bacterium | reverse complement strand
GTTTGGAGTCTGTGGAGCGCGTTTGAATTCGCCGTCGCCGATTCGCTTTTCGCCGCCGCTTTTGTCTGGATCACGTACATGGCGCTCGATCCCTTCGCACGCAAGTACTGGCCCGACCAGTTGATCTCGTGGAATCGCCTCCTAGCCGGACGCTGGCGCGACCCGCTGGTGGGGCAAGACGTGCTGATTGGCGCCCTGTTTGGATGTGTGCTGGCTTTCTACATCTCTCTCGTTTACGCATTGCCGTTGTGGTTCCGCATTTCCAGGACCACTCCCTTCCCAATTGATTCGCTGCCTTTAGGAACAACTGCACAGGCATTGGGATGTCTACTCGGCGAGCAGTCACATGCCATCATGAACTCCCTCGGTGCGGCCCTCATCCTGGTGTTCGCTCGTCTCCTGCTTCGCGGAAAGGCATCAGCCGTGGCTGTCACATACTTGGTTGCAGCAACCCTGATTGCGGGCGGCGAGAATTACTCGCTTACGGTTCCCCTTGCTTTGCTGATTGCTCTGCTGAACGCCTTGGTATTGACCACCATCCTGGTTCGGTTCGGTATCCTGGCCTACGGTACGTGCGTTCTTATCAAAAACGTTGTGCTGCGCTTCCCAGTGACACTGGACCTTTCGCGATGGTACGCAGGCAGGTCCGCGCTTGCGCTGTCGATGGTTCTGGCCTTGGCGATCTACGGATTCCGTTGCGCCTTGGGAAAACAAGCTGCCTTCGGAGGCCTGATCGCCGAGGACTAGCTCGCTTCATGCAGACTGAGTGCGCCGTACATCTGACTTGTGGCAAGGCCGTGGATCGCGGGCGAGTGACGGTCGGAAACTGACCACTGCCGACAGGTCACAGGACCTCACGGGTTGCGTGAGGGCGCGTTATTCTTGCAAGCGTAGATTCGAAATCCACGAGGACCTCATGATCGACAAGAAAACCATTGCCGCGGATGAGCGACTTCGCCAGGAGTTCAACCAGTGGGCCGAGCAAGGCCGCGGCGAGGAGATGGAGGAGCACCACATCAGCATCACCCAGCAAACGCTGGCGCGGATGGAACTGAAGCCGGGCGACCGCGTGCTCGACCTGGGCTGCGGAGCGGGATGGGCCAGCCGCCTGATGGCGGATGCCGTCGCGCACGGCGACAAGCCCGGACAGGTGATCGGGCTCGACGTGTCGGACGAAATGATTCGGCGCGCGCGGGCCGGCTCGACCGCCTATGACAACCTGATGTTCGTCATCGGCTCCGCCCAGCAAATTCCGTGGGAGGAGAATTTCTTCGACAAGGTGCTATCGGTGGAAAGTTTTTATTATTACATCGACCAGGACCGCGCCCTAGCCGAGCTCTTCCGCGTGCTGGCGCCGCACGGCGAGCTGTTTATCCTGATCAATCTTTACAAGGACAACCACTACTCGTTGCGCTGGGCCGAGGAGCTGAAGGTGCCGGTGCAGACGCGCTCGGAGCAGGAGTACATCCAGTTGCTGAAGGCGCACACCTTTGAAGACGTGCGAGCGGCGCGGATCCCCGATTTGACTCCGACACCGGAGGAGTACAGCGGAAAGTGGTTCAAGAATGCCGAAGAACTGCGCGAGTTCAAGCGCATTGGCGCGCTGCTGTTGATGGCGCGCAAGCCGGGCTTTCATTCGCCGCCGCCGGGGTATGAGGTGTATTGAGAGGGCGTGGAGCGGTTCAGGCGGACAGGAATCAAAAATGATCGCGCAGGTGGCCGAAGCTCTCGACTTGTAACAGGCGGCCATCGCCGGCCTCGGGACGAAGTTCGTCGCGCTCCAGCATCCAGGTATCGCGGTGAGGAACAAAGACGGCGTGCAGCCCGGCTTCCAGCGCGGGATTGATGTCGGACTTGGGGCTGTTGCCGATCATCCAGGTGCTCTGGCGCAGCAAGCCGTACTTCTCGACCAGCACGTTGTAGGTGGCGGCATCCTTCTCGGCCACGACTTCGACGGCGGTGAAATGTTGCTTGAGCCCGGAGCGCTCGACCTTGCCCGATTGCTCCGTGATGTTGCCCTTGGTCACCAGGAAAAGATGATGGCGCTGGGCGAGGTCGGCCAGCGTCTCGGGCACCTCCGGCAAAATCTCCACAGGATGCTCGGCGATGGCATAGGCAAAGCCGCGGATGGTCTCGTGCAGCGCGGGCGTTAGAGGCTCAACCGACAACCGCTCGAAGCATCGCACCAGCGCCAGCGCGAAACTGTGCATGCCATAGCCGTGGGTGCGAATGTTTTCGCGCTCCACGTCGTATAGCACCTGGCGCACCTGGTCGGGCGTGTACTCGTGATGATTCAGGAAGGAGATGAAGTTGGCGATCGCCCGCTCGAAGTAAACATTGTTCTCCCACAGCGTGTCGTCGGCGTCGATCAGGAGGTGTTGGCCGGGCGGAATGCGGTGAGCGAGGGACATAAATCTATTTTAAAGAGTACAAGGCTGGGTCGGATACGTGGGCGAAACCTGCCGAGACTATTTCTTCCCATCCTTTCGCCAAAAGCGGGCGAAAGGATGGGGCACCCAGCTCAAGGGACATGGATCTCTACTGCTCGCCCGGCCCTTGCTGCATCAAGCTCGCTGGCGGTGGAGGGATGGTGATATCCACCTCCTGCACCGGGCCGAGCGTGCTGAGTGCCTTGCCAAATTCCGCGTCGCTGCCCACCACCAGCACCGCCATGCGGTCTTTGTGCACGTACTTGTGCGCTACGCGCGAGACGTCATCCGCGGTCACCTTCTCCACTTCGCTGCGGTAGCGCTCCAGAAAGTCGAGCGGATAATGATAGAACTCGTAGGCCATCTTCTCGCGCAGAACTTTTTCCGGCGTGTCGAACTGGAAGATAAACGAGTTGAGGATGTCGTCTTTGGCGCGCTTTAGCTCCTCCCGCGTGGCCGGGTTCTTCTGCAGGCCGTCGATCTCGTCGTCGAGTCCCTGAATGCCTTCTACGGTGCTGGCGCTCTTGGTTTGCATCTGGATGTTGGTAACGCCGGGATGGTCCCAGCCAGAACCCACACCTCCTCCCACGTTGTAGGCGAGTCCTTTTCCGGAGCGCAGATGGTTGAAGAGCCGCGAGGAGAAGCTGCCGCCAAACATTTCGTTCATCACCGTCACAGCAAAGTAATCGGGATTGCGGCGCTCGATGCCGAGGTCGAGCATGTCGATGCTGCTCTGGTTCACGTCGCTCTTGCGGACGAAATACAGGCCGGGCTTCGGCTCGGTGAACTTGATGTCGGGCGGCTTGGCGTCCGGTCCCTTCTGCCATGAATCGAATGCCTGGTGTAGCTTGGCTTCCATGGCCTTCGCATCGAAGTCGCCGGTGATGCCGAAGATGATGTTGTTGGGATACACATACTGCTGGTGCCAGTTCAGCAGGTCTTCGCGGCTAACGGCGGCAACCGTAGCATACTCCGCAACACGCGCGTAAGGATTGTTTTTGCCGTAGGCGATGATGCGGCTTTCGCGATGCACGATGGAGTCCACATTATCGTTTCGGCGTGAGATGGCCGTGTACATCTGCTCCTTCGCCAGCTCCAGCTTGTCCGGGCGGAACTCGGGATGGTGCAGCAGATCGAGAAACATCTCGAACACGGTGTCGAAGTCGTCCTTCAGGCAGTTCAGCGAAATTGTCGTCGAGTCCGACTGGTTATCGGTTTCGATCTTGGCCGCGCGCGCCTCCAGGAAGTCGTCCATCTGATCGCCGGTCTTCGTCTTGGTGCCGCCGGTGCGCCAGACTTCGCCGTAGAGATCGGTGAATCCGGTCTTGTTCGCGGCTTCGGAGATGGAGCCGCCGCGGATGCGCGCCGTCGCGTCGATCAGAGGCAGCTCATGGTCTTCCTGAAGGAAGATCACCATGCCGTTGGGCAACTGAACGCGGATGGGCTCCTGAGGCTTGAATGCTGGCAGGGGCGGAGGCTGAATCTGGTTCCAGGGCTTGATTTGCGCGGGGCTGAGAGCGGTCAGCAGCAACAGCAAGCAGAAGAGCGCTAGCAGGAAACGGGACTGAGTAAGGACCGCAGATCCTTCGACTCCGGCGGCGCAGCGCCGCCTCCGCTCAGGATGACAAGGGAGGGTGGAGTTGGCGCTTCGCACAGGATGACAAGAGAGGATAAAGTTCTCACGCGCGCTCATTGCTGTTCCGCTCCTTTGCTGGCCTCCGGACCCGCCTGGCTGCTCGCTGTCTGGGTCTGAATGATGCCGATCGTGCGGTTCGTCTCGGCGAATGCCTGGTTCGAAACCCGCCGGATGTCGGCCTTGGTCACCTTGTCCACGCGGTCGAGATAGCGGAACAGTTCGCGCCAGTCGCCGTAACGCGTCTGGTAGGTCGCAAGCTGCTGCGCCAGCCCCTCATTGCTGGCCAGCCCGCGAATCAGATCGGCCTTGGTGCGCGTCTTAAACATCTGCAACTCTTCATCGCTAACGTCCTGCGTCTTCAGCTTGTCGATCTCCTCGTGCACCGCTTTTTGCATCTCGTCGTTGGTGTGGCCGGGCAGAGGAACGCCATAGAAGGCAAACAGGTGGCCGTACTTTATTCCGGGAAAGCCAGTGAAGCCCGCCGCGAAGGCGGCAATCTTCTTGTCGCGCACCATCGAGCGGTACAAACGCGAGGTGCGGCCATTCGACAGAATGTCGCTGATCGCGTCGTACACCGCGTCATCGGGCGCGAGATAGCTTGGCCGGTGGTAGCCCTCAAGGTAGAACGGCTGCGAAGGGTCGTGCAGCGTGACCTCGCGCACCGAATTCTGCGCGGGCTCGTCGGTAAACAACTCTTCCGGCTTGGGCGTGGTGGAAAGCTGGCCGAAATATTTGTCCACCATGGGGAAGACCTGCGCGGGATCGAGATCGCCGACCAGACCGATCACCATGTTGCTGGGCACGTAATAGCGTTGGAAGAACTCCGCCGCGTCGCTGGCGGAGAAGCTTTGCAGATCGGAAGCGTACCCGATGGTCGGCCGGTGGTAGGGATTCGCCATAAAGGCCGTGCCCAGAAACTGCTCGACCAACCGTCCCGTTGGCTGGCTGTCGGTGCGCATGCGGCGCTCTTCCATCACTACGTTGCGCTCCTTGTAGAACTCGCGCATCACCGGATGCATCAGCCGGTCGGACTCCAGCGCCGCCCATAGCTCGATCATGTTCGACGGCATGGAGTACATGTAGGCGGTTTCGTCGTAGTTGGTGAAAGCGTTGACGCCCACGCCGCCATGGCTCTCCACGATCTCGCCGAATTGGTTCTGCACCACGTACTTGTCGGCATCCTTGATCGCTTGCTCCCAGGCATTTTTCAGTTGCGCCAGCTTCTGCGAGTCCTGGCCCACGCGCTTGGTGCGTTCGGCTTCGTAAGCTGCGTAGGTCTGCTCCAGCTTCTGCAATGCGGGTTTCTCAGCGGCGTAATCCTTGGTGCCGATGTCGGGCGTGCCCTTGAAGGCCATGTGCTCCATCATGTGCGCCAGGCCGGTCTCGTGGAGCGGGTCCTGAGCGGAGCCGGCATCAACCAGGGTGAAAAACGAAAACACGGGGGCCTCGGGCCGTCGCCAGAGAACGACCGTCAGGCCGTTGGGCAGGGTCTTCACCGAGACGCGCTTTTCGTACGACGCCAAGTCCTGCGCCGCCAGCGGCAAAGCGGCCACCAGCAGGAGCAAGCAAGTCAATTTGGCAAACCAGCGGTTCATCGTGCCTCCAGAGGGCAGACGTGACTATGCACAAGTTAAAAAGTTACGCAGGTAAGGACGCGCAAGTCAAACCGAGGCGAGCAGGGGTTGAAGGGGCACGGCTTCAGCCGTGCCGT
The DNA here is from genome assembly GCA_049522855.1 of Candidatus Korobacteraceae bacterium. Classification (GTDB taxonomy): domain Bacteria; phylum Acidobacteriota; class Terriglobia; order Terriglobales; family Acidobacteriaceae; genus Bog-257. Next base: position 34,267 of record JBEKNL010000029.1, on the reverse strand, counting down.
TACGTATAGCTGGAGAGTTGGGCTTCAGCCCCTGAGGGAACTCGCACTTTGTCTTAACATCGAAGCCCCGCAGTGGCCAAAGCCGAAAAACTGAGAGCAGTTTACGGCACGGCTGAAACCGTGCCCTTTTCAAATAGTGAGATCCTCATAAACGATTCAGCTTCCTCCGGTTGCATATTTGCTCGCTCAACCTGCATCATTTCTGTGCGGTGCGAGCGAGGACACAATGACCAAAGAGACGGTGGTTGACGTCGAGGGAAAGCACCTGAAGCTTTCGAACCTCGATAAGGTGTTGTATCCCGAAGCCGGATTCACCAAGGGGCAGGTGATCGATTATTACGTGCGCATCGCACCGGCGCTGCTGCCGCATTTGCGCGGGCGGCCGTTGACCATGAAGCGCTATCCCAACGGCGTGAGCGGTCCGTATTTTTATGAGAAGAACTGTCCCGAGCATCGTCCCGAGTGGGTGCAGACCGCGCGTGTCTGGAGCTCCGGCAATAACAGGTGGATGAACTACTGCCTGGCCGAGGACCTGCCGACGCTGGTATGGGCGGCCAACCTCGCCGATCTTGAGCTGCATACCAGCCTGTCGCTCGGCAAAGATATTCTGCGGCCTACGTTTCTCGTCTTCGATCTGGATCCTGGCCCGCCCGCCAATATTGTGCAGTGTTGCCAGGTCGGGCTGTGGGTGCGCGACATCCTCGCCCAGCTACAGTTGCAAAGTTTCGCAAAGACCTCGGGATCGAAAGGTCTGCAGATTTACGTTCCGCTGAACACCGCCGTTACCTACGACCAGACCAAGCCCTTTGCGCATGAGCTGGCACGAGTGTTGGAGCGGCAGCATCCCAACCTGGTCGTCTCGGACATGAAGAAAGCGCTGCGCACCGGCAAGGTGCTGGTGGATTGGAGCCAGAACGACGATCACAAGACCACGGTGTGCGTGTACTCGTTGCGCGCCAAAGAACGGCCGATGGTTTCGACGCCAGTGAAATGGGACGAAGTTGAGAGTTGCCTCAAGAAAGGCGATGCGAGTTTGCTGGTGTTCGAATCGGATGAAGTGTTGGCGCGAGCCAAGAAGCACGGAGACCTCTTCGAGCCGGTGCTGAAGTTGAAACAGAGGATGCCGCCGGTGGAGGCGTTGCAGAAGTTAGAGGCGGGCGCGTCGGCGAAGCCCGAAGCTGCGCTGAAGCGCGCTGCGGCGCCCAGCGAGCCAAAGAAGAAAGCAACCACCCCACGCGCGAAGAGCAAAGCCGGCGCCGCCAAGAAGGCACCTCCGAGACGCAAACGCGTGTGATATTGTTTCCAGCGCAATGAGTCCTGTCAGCAAGAAAAAAAACGATGCTCCGGCCGCTATAGAACCAATCAGCGCGGCTACTCCGGCTCTCGACGCTCCCAATCTCCCGCTCTACGTCGGCACCTCGGGTTGGGCGTACACCATCTGGAAGCCCGACTTCTACCCCAAAGAAGTTTCGTCGAAAAACTTTCTGAAGTACTACGCGACGCAGCTCACCGCGGTGGAAGTGAACTACACCTTCCGGCGCCAGTTGTCGGAGAAGGCTGCGACTGGATGGATGGCGGATGTCGGCCCCAATTTCCGTTTCGCTCTGAAGGCCAACCAGTACATCACGCACATTCGCCGGCTGCAGAACGTCGAAGAGGCGATTCAGCGATTCCTTCCCACGCTACAGCCGCTGGCCACGCAACTTGGGCCGGTGCTGTTTCAGTTGCCGCCAACCGCCAAGGCGGATGTGGCCGTGCTGCGGGATTTCCTGGCGCTGCTGCCGGCCAACTTCAAAGCTGCATTTGAGTTTCGTCACGCGTCGTGGTTCAGCGATGAGATCTACCAGGCCCTGCACGACCGCAACGCGACGTTGTGCATCGCCGAGACCGAGAAGCTCAACACGCCCGAGATACGCACCGCCAGCTATATCTATTTCCGCTTCCGCCAGCCCAGCTACTCGGCAGACGAACTGAAGAAACTGGTCGAGCGCGTGGCTCGTTGCCTCGCCGATGGCCTGGAGACCTACGCGTTCTTCAAACACGAGGAAGATCCGCGCAGCCCGCACAACGCGGTGGAGGTGCTGAACGCAGTACAAAAGACTTGCACGAAGGTTAGATAGCAGTAACAATGTCGACAAAAGCAGATCCATCGCCGACAAGAGTCAGCTCGTGATGACAAAAACAAAGCGCTTGGATACTGACCAGAATGCCCGCTCTACCGTCCTTATTCAGCGGCCCACGAAGGTGTCCTTCATCCGAAAAGGGATCATTCAGCTGGTTATTCTGGTTTTAGGATCCGTTGTAGCTATTGCCCAATGCGACGGTAAGCCGCAGACATTAAGACACCCGACCTCACGATCGAATGCGGAGCACCTGTAGCGAGGAGTGAATGAGGGTCATGAGCCATGGTTACTTGATTCACGAGCGGTGGCGGACTATGAAATTAACAGGCTTGATGAAAAGTACAAGGATGGCTCGTATGTCGTCTTTTCGCGTGTGGTCAGTGCGGACGAGCAGCTTGCCATATTCGAATATGAGTTGCCGAATAAGGCTAAGCATTACATTGTTACTGTTAAGCGCTTCCAATGGTTGTTGCCGATATCCAAGAAGCTGGGATGGACTATCTGGAGTTTGAAAGAAATCCAGATCACAAACTGCATCACACCGGAGAAGGAATGAGCGCTCCGATGGATGGACGGCCGTGGTGCGTAGGTGTTCGTTGGATGCAGAGTTGGGAATGTGTTGCGACCTCCGCCACAACTACCCCGCATCTCTCTCGTTATTCCCACTGCGCACGTTTCGCCGTCATACTTATCTCGTGCAGAGTGCCGATCCCAATCTGCGGCCGCTGAATTCCTTTCTTGACTACCTCAAGGTTGAGAAGGGACTGGCGCCGTTGAGCGTGGCGGCCTATAGCTCCGATCTCGATCAGTACTCCGAGTTTCTGCTGAAGCGCAAGCGGCCGCTGCGGGAGGCGCGGCGGCAGGATGTGCGCGACTTCCTCAATGCGCTGCTCTCCAATGGCGTCGACGGGCGCAGTGTGGCGCGCAAGCTTTCCGCGCTGCGGCATTTCTACAAGTACCTGCTGCTCGACCGCTACATCACCGCCGACCCTACGCTGAACATCGATTCGCCGCGGCAGTGGAAGGTGTTGCCGAAATCGCTGGCCGCCGATGAGGTGGAGAGCGTGCTGCTGGGGCCGCCTCGGGCCAAAGACGATCTCCGGTCACAAGCGCTCACCGGCCGCGATCGCGCGATGCTGGAAGTTTTCTATGCCGGCGCGCTGCGGGTCTCCGAGGTCATCAACCTGAAGCTCGAAGACCTGAAGCTGGAACTGGGTTACGTCCTGGTGCGAGGAAAAGGCGACAAGGAGCGCATCGTTCCGCTGGGTCATGCTGCGCAGCAAATAGTGCAGCAATATTTGCAGCATTCGCGCCCGGTTTTGGCGACCGAAAAGTCGTCCCCGTTCCTGTTCATCGCGCGCGGGGCGCGGCCCATCACGCGACAGCGCGTGTGGCAGGTGGTGAACGACGCGTCGGCACAATCGGCGCGTCATGCCAGCCCGCACATGCTGCGCCACAGTTGCGCCACCCACATGGTGGAGAACGGCGCCGACTTGCGCACCGTGCAAACCATCCTCGGGCACGCCGACATTTCGACGACGCAGGTTTACACGCACCTCGCGCTCGACCGGCTGAACCGGGTTTACAAGGAGCATCATCCGCGGGGCAAGCGAGGAGCGGGTCCCTCGCCGACTAAAGTCGGCTCGGGATGAGAAAAAATGAAGAGACGTAACGGCGCACCTAAAGGTGCGCCCCTTCAAATCGGATTAACGGCGGGCTCCGGCAGGCTCGGGCGGGCCCTAAGGTGCGCGCTCTTCAAGGCACAATGACCAAGCGCAGAGCCACTATCGTCGAGAAAGCTGTGACGCAATTTCTTCGTTCATTGCAGGAGCGCAATGCCTCGCCGCACACCATCAAGGCCTACCGCACCGATCTGGCGCAATTCGCGGACTACGTCGGCCCGCAGAACTGGCGCGACATCGACCATGTGCTGATTCGCGGCTACCTCTCCAGCCTGTACGAGCGCGGGCTGAGCAAAACCTCGGTGGCGCGCGCACTGGCGGCGTTGCGGTCGCTGTACAAGTGGCTGGCGCAGGAAGGCGAGGTCGAGCAGAATCCGGCTGCCTTGGTCGCCACGCCGAGGCTGCCGAAAAAACTACCGCGCGTGCCCACTATCGAGGAGGTCAACACCGTTCTCGATTCGGCCATGCCCGAGTGTTCGGCGTTCACCGAACGCGATCAGGCGATTCTGGAATTGCTCTACGGCTGCGGGATCCGCAACTCGGAACTCATCGGCATCAACGTTGACGATATCCGGTGGTCCAACGAGCTCGTTCTGGTGCGAGGCAAGGGCCGCAAGGAACGATTCGTCCCGTTCGGCGATTCGGCGAAGGCGGCGGTGCAAGCCTATTTGCCGGCGCGGCAGCGCGTGTTGGGCGAAACCAAGCGCACGACTGAGCGAGCGTTGCTGATCAACCTTCGCGGGTCGCGGCTAACCACCCGCAGCGTGGGCCGCATCGTGAAGCAGATCGCGGTGGCGCGCGGACTCTCGCCCGACGTGCATCCCCACACCCTGCGCCATGCCTTCGGCACGCACATGCTGGAGGAAGGCGCCGATCTGCGCGCTATCCAGGAGATGCTGGGCCACGAGCGGCTCTCGACCACGCAGCGCTACACCCAACTCACCGTCAAGCACGTGATGGAGGTTTACGACCGCACGCATCCGCACGCGAAGGGCGAGCGGGGAGGGTAATCGAAAGTACCATGCTTAAGGGAGGTTGCATGTTGATCCGCACAATAGTCTTGCTCGTCTTGACTGCATCTGCGTTCGGCCAGAGTGCGCCAGGGGCTCCTTCGGCGGAGCACCATCCGGTACTGACCCACGCGGAGGTTCCTCTCTACCCGCCTGTCGCGTGGGCCGCCCATTTCGGCGGAACCGTCGAAATCCAGGTTACTGTTGAAAATGGCGTTGTGGTGGATGCCCAAGTTAAGAGCGGAATGATTGAAGCCGAGATCGCTAGCAACAGAGATGCTACGAGCGCGAGTCAAGCCAAACTACTTCCGTACCTCTCGGCTCCATCCCTCGCCAACGTCAAGACTTGGCAGTTCGGAGCGGAGCAGCGCACCAGTTTTCTTGTGACGTATGCCTACAGGATCGAGGGAACAGAAACACCGCTGCCCGAGAATCCCAAGGTAGAACTGGATCTGCCGCGTCTTGTAAGAGTGACAGTTAAGCCGTTCAAGCCTTCATGCAGCGATTGCGTTACTCGGAACCCGTGAGCGCCAAGTGACAGGCGTCCAGGTCGCCCTTCGCCATAAGCTTCGTTTGTCCGCCGCAAACGCAGCGCTAACGCGCCGCTCTACCCGTGCTCGCCGGACTGTATAATCAACTTTTCCCCTCCCATGAGTTATCAGGTTCTGGCGCGCAAATACCGTCCCCAAAAGTTCTCCGAGGTGATCGGGCAGGAGCATGTCACCCGCACGTTGAAGAATGCCATCGCGCAGGGGCGAGTCGCCCACGGCTACATCTTCAGCGGCCATCGCGGCATCGGCAAGACGACCATCGCGCGTATTTTGGCGATGGCGCTGAATTGCCAATCGCAGGACCATTCCATACCCGAGCCGTGCGGGGTTTGCGATTCGTGCGTCGAAATTCGCGCCGGCAACTCGGTGGACGTGATCGAGATCGACGCGGCCACCAACCGCGGTATCGATGAGATTCGCGAGTTGCGCGAGGCCGCCCGCTATCGCCCGGCCCGCGACCGCTTCAAGATCTACATTCTCGACGAGGCGCACCAGATCACCGACGCCGCCTTCAATGCGCTGCTTAAAACACTGGAAGAGCCGCCCGGTCATATCGTCTTCATGATGGCGACCACCCAGCCGGAGGACATTCCGCAGACCATCCGCTCGCGCTGCCAGCACTTCAGCTTTCACGCCGTGCGCTTCGACGATATCGTGCAGCAACTCCGCGATATCGCCAGGCAGGAGGGCATTGCGTACGACGAGAACGCGCTGGCCATGCTGGCGGAAGTGGGCGACGGTTCCATGCGCGACGCGCTCAGCATTATGGACCAGGCCATCGCTTGCTGTGGGACCACGCTGAGCGGGGAGGTGGTGCGCGGGCTGGTGGGCACGGTCTCGTCGGATGTTCTGGAAGACGTGATGGACGCAGTCGCGCGCAATTCCAGCGCGGATGTTTTGCGGGCCATCGACCGGCTGCTGGTGGAAGGACAGAGCGCGCAGCACTTTGCCCGGCAGATGTTGCGCTTCCTGCGAAACGTGATGGTGGCGAAAGTGGCGGGGAGCGATTCGCCGGTGCTGCAGATTTCGTCGGATGAGCGCGCGCGGGTGGCGCGCGTCGCGGAACGCTTCAGCGAGGAAGACCTGGCGCGCTTCATGCAGATCATGCTGCGCACGCACAGCGACCTGGGCTACAAGCAGGAGCAGCGCTTCCATCTGGAGCTGGGCCTGCTTAAGCTGGTGCATGCCCAGCGATTGTTGCCGCTGGAAGAATTGCTGAGCGGAGAAACGGGGAAGGCGACTGCGGCGGGGTCATCGTTGCGAGCCGGAGTTGGCACATCGCGGTCGGCAGGTTCTGCGGCGGCGCGAACGAACGTCACGTCTCGGGCGACAAGCGAGTTGGAACCGCAATCGTCGCGCGAGCCCGCGGCATCGCTGTTCACGCGGCCTTCTCCCTTCGAGGCAGACCGCAAACGCAAGAGCGAACCCAAAGCTGAAGGGCAGCCGGGCTTCGCCAAGCGAGAAGTCGCTCCTGCTCCGGTTCTGACGTCGAGCACGACGGCAGAGGCAGACAGCCTGTCGGACAACGCGTCGCCAGCAATGGACGCAGGAGTTGCGACGGCCGTCGCCCTCGAGCCTGATCCGAGTCCGCAACCAAAGAACAGCGAGATCACAGTGAAGTTGGCGCGGGAGGTGGTGCTGACCGCCTTGGACGATGCTGGGCAGCAAATGTTGGCGCACAACCTGGAAGAAGCGGAGTGGTCGGTGCACGGCGTGGAGGTTTGCGTTACAGTCGCCATGTCGCAGGTGCTGATCGACGTGGCGCTGGGACCGGAACCGAAGCGCGTGATTCAAGCCGCGCTGAGCAGGGCCACAGGCAGGCCGCTGAAGTTCAAGATGATGAGCGGTGGCGCGCAGGTCGCGGCGAAGCCGGCGGCGCCGCGTCCCACCAACGGCGCAGGGGCGCGCAACCGGGCGGCGGCCGATCCCATCGTGCAGCGCATGCAGGAAAAGTTTGGCGCCGAGATTCGCACCGTGATCGATCACAAAGACCGCGGCTGAGATTGGGAGAATTCATGGGTGGATTCAATTTGCAGGAAATGCTGGCGCAGGCGCGGCAGCAGGCGGAGAAGCTGCAAGAAAAAATGCAGCAGGTCACGGTTGAAGCGTCGTCGGGCGGCGGCAGCGTGACCGTGAAAATGAACGGTCAGAAACAATTGCTGAGCGTGGTCATTGAACCCGAGGTGGTGAAATCGGGCGACATCGAGATGCTGCAGGACCTGGTGACCGCGGCGGTGAACGAGGCGTCGCGTAAAGTGGATGACGCGCTGAAGTCCAGCCTGGGCGGGATGTTCGGCGGCATGGGCCTGCCGGGAATGTGAGCGCGCGAACCTCTTTACCACAGAGGACACAGAGTTCACGGAGAAAAGAAACAGATTAGCTTCGTGCTCTCAGTGTTCTCCGTGGTGAAAAACAGATTCGAACAAGCTGGTGTGTGGCACGGGGAGGAGACTGGGTCGTGTCGAGATTTGCCGAGCCCATGGCTCGACTGATTGAAGAATTGAAGAAACTGCCCGGCGTGGGCGGCAAGAGCGCGCAGCGCTTCGCGTTTTACATCCTGCGCTCCAGCGATGAAGACGCGCAGTTGCTGGCGGAGGCGATTCGCGAGGTGAAGGCCAGCCTGCGCCTGTGCTCCATCTGCAACAACATCACCGACGTCGATCCCTGCACCTATTGCACCAGTGCCACGCGCAACCTGCGGCTGGTTTGCGTGGTCGAGGAGCCGACCAGCATCGCCGCCATCGAGAAGACGCGGCACTACAACGGCGTTTACCACGTCCTGCACGGCGCGCTGTCCCCGCTGCATGGCATTGGCCCGGAACAGTTGCGCATCGGCAACCTGGTGAAGCGAGTGGAGGCGGGAGAGGTGGACGAGTTGATCGTAGCGACCAATCCCACGGTCGAAGGCGAAGCCACGGCGACCTATCTTTCGCGGTTGTTCAAGTCGGCGTCGGTAAAGGTCACCCGCATTGCCACCGGCGTTCCCGTCGGCAGCGATATCGAGTATGCCGACGAGGTCACCATGCAGAAGGCGATGGAGGGGCGGCGGGAACTGTAGGGAGACGCTCTTCGCGGTTCGCCATTCGCTATTCGCCATTAGCTCAGACAAAGCAGAACGTCGATGCGCGTGCCCGCGATTTAGCAAGAATAGGGGTCCTTCGACTGCGTTCGGTCGCCGCGGCGACCTCCTCGCTCAGGATGACACCTAATATTTGCAGCTTCCTCACAGCCGAATGCTATTTCTGCGGGCCCGCCGTGCGAAGTTTGGCGAAGTAGCTGTTGATCGCGTCGCTCCACTCCTTGCCTGCTCCCGCATCATCCTTCGTGAAACGCTGGACATGCTCGTTGGCTTCGGGCAGGAGGGCGGTGCGTTCATAAACGACCGTGACACCGGTCTTCTGCCCGCTCTCGCGCGTCAGGTGAATGTCGATCAGCACGGTCATGGCGTCGTTCAGCACGTAGGCGTACTGGATATGTCCCGCCGCCAGGTCGAGTGCGGTATTCACCCACACGCTCGAATAGTGTCCATGCGCAACTTTGAATACCATGCCCTGCTCATCGTGCGCCGGGTCCGGATAGACGAACTGCGGATTCCAGTCCGGGGACCACTTGCGCTCCTCATTCGCGCCAAACAGCGGCGCAACTTGATCGAAAGGCGCGTCCACCGTGAAGCTGAATTCGGTGCGCGTGTGGAGCGGATTCTCGGTGGATGCTGCCGGCTGTTGGGCAATGGACGTGACGACGGCGGCGAACAACATAACGGCAGAGATTGCCAGTTCCCATTTCATCGCTGGTGCTCCTTGAGCTTATGGCTGTCGGTGGCCTTGAGAGTGAGGCCGTAGATTTTGCGAAGCTGTTCGATTTCCTTCAAGGTCGCGGGAGAAAAGGGCGCCTTGCCCTCGAAGACGTGCAGCACGATTCCCTCCAGCAAATCGCCGAGGGTAAGGTCTTTCAGCTCGGCCAGTCCCTTCAGCACCTTGAGCAGGCGTTTCTCCATGCGGACGCCAGTCTGGACGCGTTCGACAACGAGGTCACCATTTTGTGTCATGGTAATAATATACCAGAGTATCTTGGTACGCACAAAGCGGAGAATGACAACGGATTCAGGGGCTGCGAAAGATGTGCTTTCGAGGGATCTCAGGAGGAACGAATCTCCGTGTCTATCCCCGCAATTTTGCCAGCAGGTCAGAAGGATGGACGGGCTTGCCGAGGATTTCGAACTCGTGCCCCTGGGCGCGGGCATTTTCCAGCAGGTCGGCGGTGGCCGCTTGTCCTGAGAAGAGCAAGATCTTGCAGTTCGGCAAAAAGCTGCGGATGCTGATGGCCGTCTGGATGCCGTCCATGTCGGGCATGATCACGTCGCTGATGATGAGGTCGGGCTGCAGCGACCTGGCGTTTTCCACCGCCGCGGTCCCGGTATAAACCGCCGAAGCTTCGTAGCCGTTGAGATCGAGAATCTTGGCCAGAGTGTCGGCGATGACTTGCTCATCGTCAACCACCAGAACTCTGCGTTTTGTAACCACGTCCATGCAAGCGCTCCTTGCAAGACTCTAGCGAAGCCGGGTTCCGATTATAGCTGAGACTTCAAGCCGTCCAGAATTCACGCATGGGATGAATAAATTACCTTGTGCGCACCATGAGCGGGCCGAATTTCCGCTGTTTGGGAGCTTTGCCAGCATAACTAGAAAGTTAGCAGCAACTGGGATGCCAAACGGCACCGCGGTGGTGGAGCACTGTTTCAGCGGTGCAGAGGAGGCAAATCGGGATGACAGACCTAAAGCGCTTAATGGTGGGGTGGTGACCACGATGTGCGCTAGCTCACAACAGGGGAGTGATTAGTATCACCGCCCGGATGGTCGAGGAATTTGTACATTGGGTTTGGCGGAACAACCGCCAGGCTGTCGCGATGAGGGTGGCAGCAATACCAAATCGGAGAACGCAATCATGGCCTACATCATTACCGATACCTGTACCAAAGATGAACTCTGCGTCGAAGCATGTCCGACCGACTGCATCCATCCCAAGAAGGACGAAGAGGGGTTCGAAGCGGCGACCCAACTGTATGTGGAAGCGGAAGGCTGCATTGATTGTGGCGCCTGCGTTCCGGTGTGCCCGACCAATTCGATTTTCATCGTGGATGAGGTCCCGGCCGACAAGCAGGAATTCATCGAGAAGAACGCCGCGTATTACAAGAAGTAGGACGAAAGCTTATTTGTAGGCTTCGGTCCGCGGTGATGGACGAAATCGCGGACCGCCAAGCCTTTGGGGCATCAATTTCCAGTTAGGGCATCGCGACAGCGTTCCATCACGCATCCTGAAGCAAGCTGGCGATGCAGGAACGGACGGCGGCAAAACTGTTTTCAACGGTATCCGGCATCTGATGCGAGCGGCCCTCGTAATCCCTAAAGTCGAGCGCTACGTATTCTGCCACCAGTTCATCGAAGCTCCGAAGCAGTACATCGGAATGAGGATCGAGACGGCTGATCAAACATAGCCCGGTTGGGCCGGTGCGTATGGTCGTCAGTCTCAAATCCTTGCGCCGCGCCTTAAGGCACATGGCCAACTTCCATATGTCGCCGCTATAGAAGTGGGTGGTGCGCACCCGGTCGGACGTAGTGCGGTCCAAAGGCAGGGAATCGTGAATCATGATGATCGACGGGCGATTTGCGAATCGCTCCAGATGAATGAAATCCAATAGAGCTTGCTCGAACAGGTGCAAGCCGTCGATAAAGGCCAGCGAAAAATTCCTTGCACCCAAAACCTCGGCCAGATTGTAGGATTCGAAAAACCTGTCGCTGGTCATGGCAAACACGCGAGTGTTCGGGGGAAGAGTGCCCTCGAGCGTCGGCTCCGGATCGATGCCTACACACTTCGTATCGGGCAGCGCCGCGCGCAACGAATCTCCATGGCGGATGCCGATCTCCACGTAAGTTGCCGGCCGGAGAATTTGGTGGACCCAACTCAACACCGTGTAGTAATCGGGTCCAGGCAACGCGTTCGAGGCTCGGGCTATGTGAACTTCGCGCAACGCGTCATCGTAGGCGGAGGGATCTGGCACGGCTATTACTATATCGGCGTGCGCGCTGGGCGATCAAACCGGCGACTCTGAGCCTGCATTCCACAGGCCGAGCAGCCGGGACAGTTGCGCTTACTGGCTTGCGCCGCGGCTGGAGGTGATCGACTTCAGATATGCCAGGACCGCCTCTGCGTCGGCGCGTGTCATGTGAAATTCAGGCATGGGAGAGCGAAGCGGCTTGCCGGTGGTCCAGATTCCGGTGGTGAGCAACGTGATCATCTGGGCATCGTTAGCTGGGGGTAAGCCGCCAATGCGTGGGCACAGGAGCGGCCAATCCCCTTGCGGTTGGGCCGGCAAGTACGGCACCGGCCCACCCGCCAGCCAGCGGCTGTAGTCGAGTTCCCCATTTTGCGTGCGCGGCGTGTGGCAGTTACCACATTTCGCAACCTCGGTCACAATGTATTTGCCGCGGGCAGAGGTCGCATTGCCGCTGCGGTTGGTGGCCGTCGCTGCTTGCTTCTTTTCCTGCGCAATTGCGAGGTTGGATCCAGTGGTGCTGAGCAATAGAAACGCGGCGATAGACAGTCCGGCAATCAATCGCCTGAGAGCGAGAGTAACCCTCCAACCTTCAAATAAAATATGAGGCTGCATTGCCCCTCCGTTCTGTCTTGCCGCTGGCTACTGACTACTGACTACTGACTACTGACTGACCCCTGCCTACTGCCCCAAGATCTGGAAGAAGCGGATGATCGACTCGATCCCGCGATAGAAGTTCGGGATGTGGAACTTCTCATTAGGAGCGTGCAGGTTGTCGTCGGGCAGACCCATGCCCATCATGATGCTGGGAATCTTCAGGTCTTCTTCGAACTGGGTGACGATGGGAATCGAACCGCCCGAGCGGATGTACACGGTGTCTTTCCCGAAGATCTCGTGCATGGCTTCCACCGAGGCGCGGGCGAACTTGTTGTCGGTGTTTACCACGCACGCCGGGGCCTTGCTGTGCACTTTGATGTTGATCTGGTTGCCCTTGGGCGTGAGCTTCTTCACGAACTCGGTGTACTTCTTCAGGATGTCGTCGGGGTCTTGCTTGGGCACCAAGCGCATCGAAACTTTGGCCGAGGCGCGCGCCGGAATCACCGTCTTGGCGCCGGGAGCGACGAAGCCGCCGGGCATGCCGTGCAGCTCCAGCGTGGGACGCGCCCAGGTGCGATACAGCACGGAGTAGCCAGGCTCACCAGTCAGAACGTTCGATCCCACTTCAGCCTTGCGATAGTCCTCCTCATTGAAGGGCAGACGCTCCCAGGCTTTCAGCTCGTCGTCGGTCGGCTTTTGCACGTCATCGTAGAAGCCGGGGATGAGGATCTTTCCGTCCGCATCCTTCAGCTTGCTGATGATCTCAACCAGCGCGAACAGCGGATTGGGCGCCGCCCCGCCGTACACGCCGGAGTGCAGATCGGTCTTCGCTCCTTGCGCTTGGATCTCGGTGTAAAGCAGGCCGCGCAGGCCGACGCACAGCGTGGGGAGATCGGGAGCGAACAGCTCGGTGTCGGTGACCAGCGCGAAGTCGGCCTTCAGCTTGCCCGAAGTTGCGTTCTTCTTCACGAACTCTTCGATGCTCTCGCCGCCCACTTCTTCTTCGCCTTCGATCAGCACGCGGACGTTGATGGGCAGCTTGCCGTTGCCACCCTTGAACAGCGACTCAAATGCCTTGAGCTGCATCCAGAGCTGGCCTTTGTCATCCACGGCGCCGCGCGCGTAGATGTTCTGATTGCGCTCGGTGGGCTCGAACGGCGGAGTGTGCCACTCGTCCAGCGGCTCGGCCGGCTGCACGTCGTAGTGCGCATAGCACAGCGCCGTCGGCTTGCCCGAGGCGTGTAGCCAGTCGGCGTAAACCAGGGGATGGCCCTGGGTGGAGATAGTCTCGACATGCTCGAAGCCGATGCGCTTTAGGTCGTTGGCCACCATCTCGGCAGCCTTGCGGATATCGTCCTTGTGCTCTTCGGCGGTGCTGACGCTGGGAATGCGAAGCAAATCTTTCAACTCGTCGAGAAAGCGTTTTTGGTTCTCGCGCGCATAGGAAACGGCTGCGGATGACATAGGGGAAAATTCTCCTTCCAGAAGTAGAGCAGCTTGCGTGCTAAGGGCTCGCAAACCTTGATGGCAAACCCCAAAGTATATCGCAACGGAGGCGGGGAGTTGGTGACGGGTGGCAGAAGGTACCCGCGGTTCGAGGGACAAGGACACGTTCGCTTGGGCGTAAACTTTACGAATGGCGCATTTCAAGTGCTTGTTGGATCGTGGAGTGGGTCATCTTGCCGGATGCTTTCCCGCTAAGCGAGTTGAGACGACTGATTCACTCGGTCTGCCTCAAGATGCTCCAGATGATGAAATCGTGGCGATCGCTTCGCGCGACAGATATCTGTTGATTGCAGCGAACAGGCGAGATTTTGCCCGTCTGGTTCCCGCTTATGTTGCGAAATCGACAAAGAAGTCCGACGGATGTCGCAGAATTTAGGGGTTAATTCTGCTTGTTCCCAATGAACGGCACGCACAGGAACGAGTTCTCAAGGGTCTAGAATGGGGAATCCGGTCGAAGGTGAACGCGATTCCGCTCTGAAACCGAACACGATTCCGTTGTGATTCCGAACAGCATTCCGTTCTGAAGGTGAACGCCGATTCCGGTGGGAAGGCGAACAGTTTTTGTCGCCTGGCGGAATGGCGTTCGGCTTGGAGCGGAATGTTTTCCACAGACCTACAGCAGGAGGTGCGGCGACGCTGGACAATCACCCGGCATTGAAACTCCATCAATGAAGGAGGACAGGGTGCCGGCCAGGAGAAAGTCCATGCGAAAAGTCAAAGAGGTCCTGCGGTTGAGGTTCGAGTTGAGGTTGGGGCAGCGCCAGATCGCACGCAGTTGCGGAATGGGGCTGGGTACGGTCCACGAGTATCTGGAACGGGCAGTAGCAGCCGGGATCGGTTGGCCGTTGCCGGAAGGCTTGGGCGAAGAAGAACTGGAAGCCAAACTGTTTGGCAACCAGCCCGTGCAGGCCGGAGCGGTGCGACAGCGGCCACAACCGGATTGGAAAGCCATTCATGAGCAACTCCAACAACATCGTCATCTGACCCTGCAGTTGGTGTGGGAAGAATACCGGCATGCGAATCCCGAGGGGTATCGCTACAGTTGGTTTTGCGAACGCTATCAACACTGGCGGCGACACCTGGATGTGGTGCTGCGTCAGGAACACAAAGCCGGGGAAAAGATGTTCGTGGACTGGGCGGGGGCAACGATTCCCGTGTATGACGCCACGACGGGGCAAGCCTGGCCAGCATCGCTGTTTGTTTCTGTGCTGGGAGCCAGTTCCTACACCTACGCAGAAGCGACTCGGGATCAGCAGTTGGAAGCCTGGATTCAGGCGCACATCCACGCGCTGGAGTTTTTCGGCGGGGTGCCAATTCTGGTAGTACCCGATAACACCAAGACGGCGGTCACCCGAGCCTGCCGCTACGATCCGGACCTGAATCCCACTTATCAAGAGTTCGCAGTGTACTACGGGATGGGAGTCGTGCCTGCACGTCCGTACAAGCCATTACCGGCCGAGCACTTCGACATGAGCCAGTGGTCGCGGGCCACCGTCAACATCGATTACCACATCGGGTTCGATGGGAACTTTTACATGCTGAACCAACCGATGATGGAAAAGCTGCTGGCCATGCGGTTGCAGGGCATGGTCGAGGCGCTGAAGGCGCAGGAGCAAGATCGATCGATCAATGAGCTGAGTTTCCTCGAACGACTCGCGCTGCTGGTCGGGGATCGGCCTGCGTGGAGGACATCGATTATCGGGCTGCGCGTGGCTTGGACAAGACGGTGGTGCGTGCTCTGGCAAGAGACTCGGCCTGGGTCCGCAACCACGAAAACATTTTCGTGTTGGGTCCGACCGGCGTGGGCAAGAGCTTCATCGCATCGGCCCTGGCACAGAAAGCTTGTCGCGACGGCTACTCGGCTCTCTATTTGCGGGCTGCCGCCTTGCTTCGGGAGTTGGCCTTAGCCCGAGCGGACGGCAGCTTGCGTAACTTCCTTGCACGACTGAGCCGCATCGATGTTCTGGTCATTGATGACTGGGCCATGGCGCCGCTGAATGAAACCGAGCGCCGCGAAGTCTGGGAGATCTGCGAAGATCGCTATCAGACTCGCTCCACCTCCTCACTTCCCAACTGCCAGTCTCGCGCTGGCATGAGCAGATCGGCGATCCCACTATCGCCGATGGCATTCTGGACCGTCTGGTGCACAACGCCCACCGCATCGAGATGCGCGGAGAGTCCATGCGCAAAAAACGCAATCCGCCACAGGACGAGAAGAAGGAATGAACAAAGCCAGTTTCGGTAAGATGTCTTAGCTTGGGCACCAACTAATTCCCAGATGCGAGCTTATAGGGACTTAAGGTCTCGCCGTTCAAAGGTTGCGGTGGTAATAACGGCTATTGCAACTTCGCGTACTCGGCTTTGGCTTGTTTGTAGATAGGAATGTCGGGATCCGCGTCTTTCCAGACGGCGAGGAAATCCTGATAGGTGGTTCTTGCTTTCGCCGTGTTTCCCTGCATAGAGTAAGCGCGAGCGAGACCGAGGCGGGCCAGCGCTCCCCATGGGAAGTTCAGCGCCACTCCTCGATGATCGATGAATTTCTGAAATTCCGCCGCCGCTGCGTTGGCGTCGTGGAGCATGAGATAGCCTTCTCCACGCAAATAAACTGGGGACATATATACAGTGATGTTCGTAGGTTCGCCGAGCTCGATAGGCCTGGTCACCTGCAATATCGCAACTGCCTCATTCGGGTTCTTGCGTTGCAGAGCCAGCGCCGCCCGGATCGTGGGCAACCAATAACTCTGAACCAGCGTGTCCAGCGGGAAAGTCTTGTCGAGTTCTGCCACCAGTTTCTCCGCCCTTGTCATATCGCCAGCCCGCGCCAAAGCCAGTGCTGCGATCGCTTGTACATCGCGGTTCGGAGCCAGTTTCACGGCGGCATTGGCATCTTCACGTGCCTGCTTCCTCTGTCCTGATTCGACCTCGCGCAGCGCTGCCGCTGCCTCATATGCTGCAGCGCTCTCTTTGGCGTCGTTTTGCTGGGCCAAAAGCATGGCACGCCCGCTCAGTTCTCGCGCTCTCTTCAGCTTGCCATACCAGCCTTCAGTGTCCGCTTGCGTAGCCAACAACAGGTCTTCCGTGCCCGGCTTTCCCATCGCGGCTGAAACCAGTTGCGCCATCTGCGCCGCATCGCCCTCCAGAAAAGCCAATGAGTAGTGAGTCTGGAGCAGAAACTCGTGCTCCAGTTTGCGCTCCTTCGCCTGCTTGTACACCGCATCCGCTTCATCCAGCCGGTTGAGAGCCATGTAGGTAAAGCCGAGGTTTATATAGTTGACAGCACTATTTGGCTCCAAGCGCAGCGCCTCTCGAAATTCCTCCAATGCCTTTTCCCAGTTTCCCAGGCAAAGGTAAATTAATCCCAGCTCTACGTAAGGCAACTCGTATCTGGGGTAGCTCTGCTGCCACAGTTCGAAGGTCTGCGCCGCTTTCTCCAATACGCCCGTCGCATACAGGTAATAGTTCCCCTCGATCAAAAACCGCTCCCGTTCGCTCACCTTCCCCCGCAGCTCGTAAGCCTTGCGGGCATTCTCCGCCGCCCGCCCCACTTCGTTGAGGTTGTAGTAGCTTTCCGAGATCCAGACATAGGCCATCGCGAAATTGGGATCAAGGTCCACCGCGCGTTTGAAGAAGGGCAGCGCGGCTGTGTTCCCTTTAGCATCGGTCGTCTTTATGCCCACGCTGTAGGCTTGCAGCGCCTCCAGCGAGGGCGTGGTCGCTTCCTCCAGCGGCGTAGCGTACTTCTCTGCACCGAGCTGACCGATTCGCCCAACTTGCCGCGCAACCTGACCGCCGCCGCGTCCAGAGTTTTGAGCACCGCTTCTCTGTCCGCCGCCTGCTCCTGTGCTTCCGCCAGCACATCGCTCGTGTTGCAGTTCACTGCCCTCAGGCCAATCACGTACTGGCTGCCTAGCGTAGCAATCGAGCCCGTCAGCATGGCCTTGCTGCCGCTGCGCAGGCAAACCTCGTGGGTAACCTCCGATGTCAAGTGATCACCGGCCGCACGACCCATCAGTCTCAATGTTGCATTCACCCTGTTGTCGGAAAGCAGAACGACAAAGGGCGATTGCCCAAGCTGAACCGAGAGCCCTTGCTTCAATGTGTCGTCGAAGACCGGGTCCCCAGTCTTGTTGTCAAAGTCCGCAACGACGATGGTGTCTTTATCCGTGAGCTGGATCGCATGACGCGAACGCCAGTACAACCAGGCAGCAGTGGCAACCCCGAGAAGCAGCAGCGCAGACGTTACCAACCATTTCCATCGGTGGTGCACTCGCGGTTGCATGTCGCTCCTGACCTGCTCCAGTTCGGCACGCATTTCTGCCGCGCTCTGCCAGCGCTGCTCGCGATCTTTTTCCAGAGCTTTGTCAATGATGGTTGCGAGCTTCGCTGGGAGCGTGCAATTGAGCTGGCGCAGCGGTGTCGGCGCTCGATTCAGAATGGCATCCTCGACGACTGCTGCCGTCTCGCCGCCAAACGCACGCTGGCCAGAGGCCATCTCGTAGAGGACCAGACCAAACGAGAACAGGTCGCTGCGGGCGTCCACCGTTTCGCCGCGCACCTGCTCCGGCGACATGTAACCCGCCGTGCCCACGGTAACGCCGAGATACGTAACCGTCGCGTCCCCCGCCGGCGCCGTTCTGTCAGACCGTGGCGCGGCCACTGCCCCGCCAGTCTCAAGCTGCAAACCATCACCTCCAATTTCCTTGGTCGCGCTGACCAGTTTCGCCAAGCCGAAGTCCAGAATCTTCACTTGTCCCGCACTGGTCAGAAAGATGTTTGCCGGCTTGATGTCGCGATGAATAATCCCCTTCTCATGCGCCGCCAGTAGGCCGTCGCAAATTTGGATCGCGATGTCCAGCAACTTATCCGCCGCCAGTGGCTTCTCGCCGGCGGCAACTGCCGCCAGACGATCACGCAGAGTTTCACCCTCAAGGAGCTCCATCACCAGTACAGGCTGGTCCTCGTACTCCTCAATGTCGTAAATGGTGCAGATGTTGGGGTGGTTCAGTGACGAAGCCGTGCGCGCCTCGCGCTCGAAGCGTTTCAGCGTGGCCGGGTCGCTCGCCAGCTCTTCCGGCAAGAACTTCAGCGCTACTCGGCGACCCAGCTTCAGGTCCTCAGCCTTATACACCATTCCCATGCCGCCGCCACCAATGACCTCCATCACACGGTAGTGCCAAACCCTCTTGCCGATCAGTGAGGCGGCTTTGTCTCCCGCCTCCGGCAACACTACCCTGCTTGAACCCTGCTCGATCACGGGATCCGAAAGTTCATGCGGTTCCACCCGCTCCACGGGAACCAGGAGGCGGTAGCCACGCCGAGGTATGGTCTCGATGTAGTTGGGTCCTTCAGCGGAGTCGCCGAGCGCTTGCCGGACTATCTTGATTGCGGTGTTGATACCGTGCTCGAAGTCGACGATGGTGTCGTTGGGCCAGAGCTTCCTCTGTATCTCTTCGCGGGTGACCAGTTCACCCCGGTGCTCCAGCAGAATGGCCAGTAATCGGAGCGGTTTCTCTGAAAGGCGAACCGTCTGCTCGCCGCCGAACAGTTCTCCAGTCCGGAGGTCGAACTCAAAGCCTCGGAAGCGGACCCGAGCTGGTGGGGTGTCTCCCACGGGATTGTGCTTAGGTTCGAAAAAAGTGTACTACCGCTGTATGCAGGTTCCAATCTGTAATGTGATCTGACTTGTACTTCAGACTCAATTTCCGGCAGGCCAATCCCAACAACACATCTCAATTCAACGACTTGCAGTCTTCACCTTAATTTCACCTAAATCTCACCTCGCCTGCATTGCTTTTGCTTGTGCGTGGGCGCAAACTGCCACCGTTTCGGAAGAGTTCGCAACTCTGCGGAGAGAAACGAAAGCGAAAAGCTGAGCGAGACGGACTCCAACACGCATTTCCGTGGGTCCCCTTTCATCTCGCTTGGGAGGTATCCTTTCGCCTCTCGCCACGAACGACGAAAGGCGGAAACGCTATCGCCAAACTTACTTCATTTGAATTCCGTCAAAAGGAGAACTAACATGCGCATTCTTCGTATCGAAGGTATTGTCCGCATTTCGATCCTATTCGTGCTGTTGTTGACGGTCGCAGCCGCGTCCGCCCAGAGTTTCATCGCTCCGTCGGATTCGCTTCCCGGAGGCAAGTCCTATGAGCAGTGGGCCGCCAAGTGGTGGCAATGGGCGTACTCGATACCCTATTCCATCAACCCGATTTGGGATACCACCGGCGTCGACTGTGCCGTCAGCCAGCGTGGGCCTGTGTGGTTCCTGGCTGGGACCGGCGGTTTTGATGCGACGCGCTTCTGCACAATTCCGGCAGGTAAGATGATCTTTTTCCCGATCATCAATTACTTGAATGACTATCCTTGCCCCGTGCCTGGCTTCGAGCCTGGTCCAGGGCAATCCCTGGAGCAGTTCTTGACCATCGGTTACAGCAGTAATATTGGTGCCCGTCAAATCATTGATCACGTCACGGCTGTAAGCGCTTCGTTGGACGGGCAGCCGGTACAGAATCTCTCTCTGCCGCCGGAAAACTCGCCCTGTCGCGCCACCTCTCCTGGCTTTATCTTCCGTGGTGACCCGAGTCTTCAGGTTGTTGATCCCTGTCTGCCACGGGCCCGGGCCGGCGTAGCTGACGGGTACTGGGTCATGCTGAAGCCTCTTTCTCGGGGAGCTCACACTCTCGTCTTCAGTGGCACTGAGACCTGGCCGCCGCCGGGTAGTCCCTTCACAGTCACGGTGACGTACAACCTCACCGTCAACTGAGAGGTGCGTAGGGATGGCGCAGGCGGGTGCCCCGTCCAAGCTGGTTTTGCTTGGGCGGGGTCCTTCAATTCACTTTAGTGCGCTTCATTTCTCAGAAAGGAGAGATACCATGCGTAGTCTTCGTATTGTACTGTTGAGCTTATTGGCCATCGGAGTTGCGATCACCCTGGCGGCACCCGCTGTTGCTTCCGACTGCGGACAAGTGCCAGTCCGGATAACGCCGATTGGCCACCCGATCTGGAAGCCAGTAGATTTCCACGTGTTCACCGCCGCCGTCGGGACGGCAGACGATGGTTATGCCGAGTTCACGCAAAACATGACCAACCTGCTTTACCCGCTCAGGCACAAGTGGTGTACCGAGCTATCTATAGGCCCTGGAGATCCCCACCAACCTCCCTACAACCAGGAAATGGAAGCTGGTGTTGATATCATGAGCTTTACGGACTCCTTAGTCTTCCGCGTGCCCGATTTCTCTCCACCGAACGGGGTGTGGGCCGTGTATATGACAGTGCCGAACCCCGGTACGGTGGGTTCCTCGCCCGACTTCAAGTCGGGCCCGATCATCCCCAACACGCTATTTCCAATAACCGGGGTAGGGCAGACCTTCCGCAACAACCAGCTCTGGAACCCGTATCTCGGGACCATCGACGTGCCGCCGCTCACGCAGCAACTGAGCTGCCCCTTCAACGTTGATGGGCACAGCCACTTCCCTATTTTCTTCGCAGACAACTCGAGCTTCGGCCCTGGCGGGCCCATCACGGGACACTACGAGTTCCGAATCACCATGACGGACGTGACCGGTAATGGCTGGTCCATCGATGTGGCCTTCACGGTTCGCTAAGAAAAGCGATGGGTGGGTGGCAATTGGCCACAAACCTCTCCGCCCGTACGGAAGATTCTCCTGTGCGCCGACATCCTTGGTTTGGGTGTCGGCCTTTCTTTATTGCACAGCAAGATTACTCGTCGGGAACGAGTGGTGGTTCTGCCGAAAGCTGTTGTGCGACGGTTTCTCGTTCGTGTAACAGACCAAGCGTAGAAGTGGCCGCACTACGCATTTCGGTTTGAGTCAATTCGAGCCACGATGCGATAACTCCCGTACGGTCGGCGATAGGGAAGTAACTTTGATTAGCGAGCCTTCTGCTAGCGCTTATGAGGGGGAGCGGCCCATGAATCCCTTCTTCTACAAAGAGGAAGCAGGGGCAAAGGGGCTGCCGCCCCTTTCCCCTGCACCCCAATCCCCGCCGACCCGCCTCCGCTTCGCTCCGGACAATTTCGCTTGACGATTCCGAACACTTACTCCACAATTACCATGCAAGCGTCGCTTCGCTCCGACTGCTGTTCACCTTCGCTCCGGAACGCCGTTCGGCTTCCCTCCGGAATCGATGTTCACCTTCGCCGGAATACCCACTAGAAGGTCGCATGCTATTGAATGGCGAGAAAGTCAATTACTCAGACGTCCATGATCGTGACCTGCTGGCTCAAGTCGAAGCAGATGGCAAGGCTAAGATGACGCGATTGGCAAGGTGCCCCCATTGCATATACGACGACTGAGAATTCGGTCGCTCCCTACAGTCGCAGTTGACGCTTGCCATCGGCAGCACGCGAGTCCCGCGCAGCGGGACGAAAGAGCTTAGCCCAGCCTTTCAAGGCTGGGCAGGAGTGAAAAAGAATCCTGAGTCCCGTAGGGACGGCAGAGACAAACATCGCAACGTGCCGACTACGCCGTTGCTGCAACCAGCCGCGCCGGTTCTTCGTGGAAGCGCACTGACACCAGTTTCGACACTCCCGGCTCCTGCATGGTGACGCCGTACAGGACCGGCGCCATGCCCATGGTGCGTTTGCTGTGGGTGATGATGACGAACTGGGTTTGCGAGCTCATCTCGCGAATCAGTTCGGTGAAGCGGCCGATGTTGGCTTCGTCGAGCGGCGCATCCACCTCGTCGAGAATGCAGAACGGGCTGGGCTGATACTGGAAGATGCCGACCAGCAGCGCCAGCGCAGTGAGCGCCTTCTCGCCGCCGGAGAGCAGCAGCACATTCTGCAGCTTCTTGCCCGGAGGCGAGGCGACCACGTCAATGCCGCTTTCCGCCGAGTTCTCGAAGTCGGTGAGGCGCATGAATCCCTGGCCCCCGCCGAACAGCTTGCTGAATGTGCGGGAGAAGTTTTCGTTGATGATCTTGAACGCTTCTTCGAACTTCTGCCGCGAGATGGTGTCAATCTCTTTGATTGTGTTCTGCGTGTTCTCGATGGCCTGCAACAAATCCTGCCGCTGCGTTTCCAGAAACTCGTGACGCTGCGCGATTTCTTTGTACTCCTCCAGCGCCATCATGTTCACCGGACCCATGTTGTCGAGCCGTGTGCGCATTTCGCGATAGGCTTCTTCTTCACCGGCGAGCGCCTCGGCAGCGACGCGGGGCAGGGAATCGTCGGCCATCAAGTCGTGCGGTTGCTGACTCAACTCCTGCACGCAGGTTTCGGACATGTGCTGCACATCGGATTCGACGCGCGCCTGCGCGGCGGAAAGTTCGCCGCGACGATCGCGCGCGGCATCGAGGGCTTCGCGGGCAGCCTTGAGGGCATCCTCCAACTCGACGATTCGCACCCGGACGGTCTGCAACTCGGCTTGCAGTTCGCGATCGCGGCTGTGCGCGAGTTCGCGCTCTGCAGTCCAGCCGACCACCTGCTCCGCGAGACGAACGTTCTCGGCTTCGCGTTGCTGCTTCTCGGCCGCAGCCGACTCCAGTTGCGACTTCAGCTTCGCCAGTTGCGCCGAGACCTCCGACACCATCGCCTCGACGCGCTGCACCGTGGCCACCGCTCCGCGGCGGCGCTCTTCCAATGTGGCCAGTTGCGCCCGAACTTCGCTGGCGAGTTGGGCCGCTTCATCACGGCGCAAGCGGAGGCCTTCCAGTCTGCTGTGGGCAGCCTGCATCTCCATCTCAAGCTGACGCTGCTGTTCTTCCTGCGCCAACAGCTCGCCGCTTTGTTGTGAAATGAGCGTCTTTTGCTGGTTGCGTTCCTCCCCGATGCGCTCCAGTTCGCGCTCGTAGGTGGAGAGCCGCTCGCGCACCCGGACCATCTCGGTTTCGAGTTGGCGAAGCGTGTGGCCCGAAGTCATGGCCTGGCGCTCGCCTTCGCGCTGGTCGTCCTCCAGCCGATGCAGCAGTCCGGTGAGCTCGTAGATTTCGCGTCCCAGAGCGGCCACGCGCAACTCTTCGGCGGCCATGGCGCGCTCCATCTCGCCCATTTGCTGCAGCACCTCGCGCAGTTCGCGCTTCATGGAGAGCGGCCCCTGGCTGCGCTGCTTGCCGCCCGTAACGGTGACGTTGTGGAAGCATTCGCCGGACTTGGAAAGGAAGAAGGCATCAGGATTATTCAACGCGAGATCGCGGCCGGCACTGGCATCGGGCACAATGTAGCCGTTGCCGAGCTTGGGCAGAATCACCTCAAGCGATTTGCCGAAGCCGTTGAGCACACGAATGCAATGCTTGAGCGGAACTACGCTTTCTCCGTGCGCGACCTGGTGCGTGGACTCGTCGAAGAGGAACGAAAACTTCGCCTGCGAATCTTCGGGATGGACGAGGAACGTCGCGCGGCCATCCACGTCGCTGCGCAGCAGGCGGAGCCCCTCGTCGGCAGCGTCCCACGACTTCACCACGATGTAGTTGAGCTCGTCGCGGAGGAAATCGTCAACCACGTGCTCATAGCGATCTTCCACTTCGAGAAAGTCAGCGAGCACGCCCACCGGCGCAAGACCTTCCTTCATCGCGCCCGAGGTGAAGAGCTTGCGCACCGATTCGGTAGTGTAGCCATGCTCGGTGATGACGGCTTCCAGCGAACTCCGCTTGCCCATCGCGCTGGCGTACTCGCCGCGCAGCGAATCCAGATGGCGCTTGCCGGTGGTTTCGGCGGCGCGCTTTTCGTCGAGCTGCTGGCGCGTCTCGCCGATCTGCGCGGCGAGCGCGAGCACGCGTTGCGAGGCGGTTTCAAACTCCAATCCGAGTTGGCCTTGCTGGCCACCGAAAGTTTGCAGTTGCAGCATCGCAGCGGAGGTTTCGTCGTGTAGGCGCTGCGCCTCGCGATCGAGCGCGGCAATGCGTTCTTCGGCTTGCGTGATGCGGTTGCGCACTGCGGAAGTCGCGGAGACCACGTTCAGAATTGCGTCGCGACGCTGCTCCTGCTGGCGCTCGACCTCCAGCAGCGATGCCGCCGCGGCAGAAGCCTCCTGCTGCCTCGCTTGCGATTCCTGTTGAGCATGGGCAACCTCGACGTTGGTTGACTCCAGCGTGGCGCGATTGGTTTCCAGTTCCTGCTGCAACCGCGCGAACTGCGCTTCGGTGTTCGCGCTTTCTGCCTGCGCGGCCGCGGCGCGTGCATCCAGCTCGGAACAGCGCTCGTCGTTGGTGCGGCGACGGGCGGCGGCGCGGTCGATCTCCAGCGAAAGCCGGTTGAGCTGCTCGCGGTTCTCCTGCGACTCGCGCTCGATGGCGTAGCCACGCTGGGTGCGCTCGCCGTGCTCGCCTTCCATTTGCTGCACGGCCTCAGCCTGCGCGTGCATGGCTTCGCCGATTTCCGTGAGTTGGCGGCTGAGCAGGGAGGCCTCGGCATCAAGTTGCGCGAACTTGCTGACCAGCAGCACGCGGAGCTTGGCGCGCATCTCGTCGCGCAACCTGGCGTAGCGCTCGGCCTTCGAGGCTTGCCGCTTCAGCGAATTCATCTGGCGCGTGACTTCGTCGAAGATGTCGTTGATGCGGGCGAGATTTTGCTTGGCGTCCTCGAGGCGGGCCTCCGCCAGACGTTTGCGCGTTTTGAACTTGGTGATGCCCGCGGCCTCTTCAATGACGGCGCGGCGATCGGTGGGCTTACTGCTGAGAATCTGACCGATGCGGCCCTGCTCGATGATGGCGTAAGACTCCGGGCCGAGACCGGTGCCCATGAAGATGTCCTGAATGTCGCGCAGACGACAGAGCTTGCCGTTGAGCAGATACTCGCTCTCGCCGGAACGGAACAAGCGGCGCGTGATCGTGATCTCGCCGGCTTTGAAGGTGCGCTTAAATTTGCGGCGGCGAATTTTCAGCACGACGTGCGCAGCGGTGGCATCGTGAGCAGCGGACTCGGTCGCGGTCGGCGGCGCGTCGTCGTCATCGCCATCGCTCTGTCCGGGATGCACTTCTTCGGAGTAGCGCTCAACGTCTTCGGCCTTGGCCGCACGCACGGCGGATTCGTCCCAGTCGTCGGGGAGATCGTCCTGAATGTCGATCTCGGGCTCCAGCGCGTCGCCGTAAATTTCGGGATCGACCAGCGTCAGCGAGACCTCGGCCATGCCGGTCGGCTTGCGCTCGCGCGTGCCCGCGAAGATGACGTCCTGCATGTTGACGCCACGCAGCAGCCGCGCCGATTGCTCGCCCAGCACCCACGAGATGGCGTCGGAGATGTTCGACTTGCCGCAGCCGTTGGGACCAACGATGGCGGCAATGCCGTCGCCCTGGAAGCGAAGGTCGGTGCGGTCACAGAACGATTTGAACCCGAGGATTTGCAGCTTCTTCAGTTTGAGCAACGTCATACTCCCGTTCGGATAGGGCGGGCCTGTCTCGACTGCACTCGGGACTCTCACGCCGGCGCTATCCGCGATTTCATCTCGACCCAACGAGAAACGCCAAGCCAACTTTACTTTCGAAGGCGAGGGGGGTCAAGACATAAAACGCAATATTTAGGGGTATCCCTGCGGAAACCACATCATATTGCACCACGCGTGCAGCAAACGAAAAATTTTTGGGCGAGAAAGTGATTCGGAGGCAGGAAAAATCGCCAGAGCAACCCCCATTTTAGTGAGCGCTTTTCTCCGATTCAAGGGCAAAAGCCGGGGAGTACCTAAACGGTTACAGGCGAGCGCCACGCCCGCACAACTCCGCCT
Organism: Candidatus Korobacteraceae bacterium; assembly: GCA_049522855.1. Lineage (GTDB taxonomy): Bacteria > Acidobacteriota > Terriglobia > Terriglobales > Acidobacteriaceae > Bog-257. The sequence continues at coordinate 8,069 of JBEKNL010000029.1, read as the reverse complement.
CGAAGTCTTTTGGTTTTGATTTGCAAACCGGCCACTGGCAACCGGCTACTGGCTACTGACAACTGGCCCCTGGCAACTGTTTTCCTGCTACACTGCGCATAACTTCGGCGGGTCGAGAGCTCACGTGCTACTGGAACTGCGGGTCGAAAACTATGCGGTCATTGATAACGTGGCCGTGGAGTTCGCGCCCGGTCTGAATCTGCTGACCGGGGAAACCGGCGCGGGAAAATCCATCCTCATTGACGCTCTCGCGTTGCTCCTCGGCGATAAAGCCTCCACCGACACGATTCGTCACGGCACCGACAAGGCCGTGGTTTCGGCGGTCTTCGAGGCCGAGTCCAACGCCCTGGATGCGGTCCTGGAAGCCAATGGCCTGGATTCCAATTCCGATTCCGACTCCGACTCCGACGACGGCCAACTGATTCTTCGCCGCGAGATTGCAACCGGCGGCAAGGGTCGCGTCTTCGTAAATAACCAGCCGGCGACGGTGGCCGTCCTCAAGCAACTGGCGCCGCATCTGGCGGTGATCCATGCGCAGAATGTGGCCGTGCTGGCGTTCGATGGGGCGTCGCGTCTGGCGCTTCTGGATACCTTCGCGGGAGTGGACCCCTCGCCGGCCACGGCGGCCTTCGAAAGTTGGAACCAGGTCCGGCATCGCATCGCCGACCTGGAGCGCGACGAGCATGACCGGCTGCGTCTGCTGGACTTGTGGAGCTTTCAGCGCAAAGAGATCGCCGGCGCGCGTGTGCAGCCGGAAGAAGACACCAGGCTCGAGGCCGAGAAGCGCGTGCTGGCCAATTCCGAGAAGGTCTTCACGGCGGCGATGGCGGCCTACGAAGCGCTCTATGAAAGCAATACTTCAGCGGCAGCATCGATTCGCGCGGCGACGCGGCAAGTCGAAGAGTTGTCGCGCTTCGATGAGAAATTCCGCCAATCTCTGCCCGAGCTTGAGTCGGCGCGCATCACCCTGGAAGACATCGGTCAGGTGCTCCGCGATTATGCCGAAGGCATCGAGGCTTCTCCCGCGCGTCTCGCCGAAGTCGAAGACCGGCTGGCTCTGCTCGATCGCCTGAAGCGCAAATACGGGCCGACGCTTGACGACGTGATCGCGCTCGGCGACGAACTCGAACGCAAACTCAACGAGATGGAGAACAAGGACGAAGTGCTGCGCGCCTTGAAGATCGAACTGGCAAATGCCGCAGCGAAATATTTGGAGGCGGCGCGCAGTCTTTCCCGCCATCGCTACGAAGCGGCGCGCAAGCTGGAGAAGATGGTCGAGAGCGAGATCAACGAACTGGCCATGAAGGCGCGCTTCAAGACCGAGGTGAGCGGCTCGGATGAAGAAGGGAACTGGAGCGCCCGTGGCTTCGACCAGGTGCAATATTTGATTTCCGCCAATCCCGGAGAGCCGCTTGGCCCGGTGGAGGAAATTGCGTCGGGCGGTGAACTGTCGCGGGTGATGCTGGCGCTGAAGACCAGCGTTGAGGCAGGTCAGACGCAACGAGGACGTAACGGTGCGGGTGGCCTACCCTTCTCGCGCGCCTCTGGCGCGCGCGGAGGCGCGGGTGCCCCATCCTTCTCGCCCGCTTCTGGCGAGAGGGTGGGATCGCAGCGGACTTTGGTCTTCGACGAGATTGATAACGGTATCGGCGGTCGCGCCGCCGAAGCGGTGGGCAGGAAGCTGAAGCAGCTCGCACGGACCAAGCAGGTGCTGTGCATCACCCACCTGCCGCAGATCGCCTCCTTCGCCGACCAGCATTACCTCATCGAGAAACGGGAATCGGGCGGGAGAACGAAGACGTCGGTGCGGCTGTTGAATCCCGAGGAACGCACCCGCGAGATCGCGCGCATGATGAGCGGCGCCAAGCTGACCGACACCTCGCTGAAGCACGCCGAGCAGATGCTGAAGGCGAATCAGTGAGGCAGTGGTCGGTGACCAGTAGTTGGGCTCTGGGACTATTATGGAGTTGTTATGTGGCTCTTTTGGCTTGTGATCATAGCTCTGACCTCGCAAACCTCGCCGGGCCCGGCAGTTTCGGTTTCCATTATCGACAACCAGATTTGGGTACAAACGGCCTCTGACAGCCGGCAGTTGACGTACGATTACGATGGCATTCCCAAGAGGCTGCCGGCCATCTCCCCGTCCGGCGACGCGCTCGTTTATGTGGTCGACCATCCAGTACCCAACGACGCGCCCAAGGAGGAACTTGTGGTGTTGGATTTGAGCGGGAAGGTCCTACGGCGGATCACCCCGGAAGGCTATGTTCCTGGACCCTTTGATCGTTTGGACTGGCTCGACGCTGGGCGCATCGGAGCAATGACGTGCGGTCATGCGAACTGCATGTACTGGGTGCTCAATCCGCAGTCTGGGAAGACTATCCAAGTCATGTCGGGAGGCTTCGAATACACCTGGTCGCATAACCGGGAATTTGTCGCCACGTGGGGCGTGGCGTATGATTGCGACGACCCACGCGAGCGAGAGAAGGGCTGTCCCATGCATGACTCTGTGGGCTTAGATCCGGGCAATGCCACCTATCCGCCGGAGTGGGCGGGGAACTTTGACGACAGTTACCGCTACAGTCACAGCCACGACATTGGAATAAGCACTCCAGTTTTTGTCTGGTCGCCCGACGACAAGTGGGTGGCATTCACCGATCTAATCGGACCGGAAGACGATTGGTATGTGGTGATACTCAGTCCCGACGGCAAGATGCTGCGCGATACAGTCCCGATTGATCCAGATTACAACGCAATGCTCGAGTGGCTGATGACACGCACTTAGACTTGCGAACCGGGAAGCGCGTATTCCACTTCGCGGTTCAAGGCAATCAATTTGGTGAAATCCGGGAGAGACCGTGAATCGCGCGGGGCATTAGCCTTGGCTGTATAAGAGCTAGACTGGATCGCGCTCCCGAGCGGAGCCTCGACACCATTAACTGCTAGTTGCTAGCTACTTGATCGCCCCTTCTTTGCCCGCCAGCCGGCGCAGCAGTCCCATCTGTCCGTTGTGATAGCCCTCGTGATAATGGAGACGAACCAACGCGTCCGCGACCGAACCTGTGAGCGGGGGTTGACGCATCTGCTCCGGCACGGGAAGGGCCAAGGCCTCGTCCGAGAGTGCCGCCAGCGCTGGAAGCAGTCGATGTTGCGAATCGCGTAGCAGGCTACGGAGCGTACCCAGATCAGGCACCTTGTCGCCGGGCCGCAGCGGCTCCGATCCGCGACGATAGTACGCGGCCACGTCGTCCCCAACCACGGGCGTGCCACCGGCCAGGCTCAGGATTGTGTTGCGGGCAACCACGATGTGTCCCAGGACCCAGTTCAGGCAGTTGCCCGCGCCCGGCGGCTGGACGAGGCTGTCTTCGTTGGTGACGTCGTCAAGGTTGCGTTTGATGGCTCCGTAGCTGAATTCGTACATCTGCGCAAGTTCGTTGCCGGTCATGGTCGAGCTCTCCTGCCCCAAGGATTGTACAGCGGCCTTTCACCCTCCACGCAGGCTGCAGCAAGTCAGAGGATAACCCGGGGGTGTACTTTTTGGTGGGACAAAGCGGCGGACCATACATTCAGGGTTGGGGTCTGTGAACGCAGAGAATCTTGTTAATGCCTGATCAGTTGTTGCCCGATGCAATTTCTGCGCACCACAGGTATTACTTGCTCGGTATGGCCATCTGGTTGTAAACGCGCTCGAAGGGCGCAGGACTGACGCTAACCTTTCCGCGGTAGGGATTATCGAGCGCGGCCACCATGAAGACCATCAGCCCCAGAAGCAATGCGGTAAAGACAGTCATCCAGGCATGCATTTTTAGGCTCTCCATATAGAAGAACCAGGTAACCACAATGCAGATCACCGCTCCGAGCAGGATCAACGCCCATAGCGGTGGCGGCAATTCGGCAGTCACGCTATCCAGACGAATGCTTCGCGACCCCTGCAGAGTGTCAAACTCCCGGGAAATGTCCGCCACCAGAATTTTCTGTTCTTCGGTGACGGGCTCAAACGCCTCAAAGTCCCTTTGGAATTTATCCAGAGGCGCCCGGTTTTCAGTTGGTAGGAGGCCGCGCCGTTGCTCAGGCCAACCTACGTCGATAACCTCGCGGGTATAAAGGCGGAGATCATTCTGCAGCAAACTACGTGATGGCTCCGGAAGACCGCTAACGCTGCGATAGAGGGTGGACAAGGCCGCTGCCTCTTGCGACACTTTGGCTTCCGTGTCGGTGTAGATCGTCCATGCCCCGATGGCAAGCAAACCCAACGAGACCCCGTAGAGTACCGTTATTCCAGCCAGGTAAAAGCCGACAATATCGTTATGGGGGCGCTGGACGTGCATACCACGAATCCATGCCCGGGAAGGGAAGAGCCCTGCCAGACTGAAGGCAACAAAAAGGCCTACAGTAAGCAGTTCAAAAAGCCAGTTGGGTAGGCTATAAACCCAATACATATTCATTGGCCTGTGCTTTGATGGCTCTGTAGCTGAATTCGTACATGTTCGCGATTTCGTTGCCGGTCATGATCGAGCTCTCTTGCCCCAAGGATTGTACAGTGTGGCCTCTGGTCGCGCGCTTTCGCGCCGAGGTCGGAAAAATTGGGGAAGAGACTGTGTCGCGGTGTCGCCGCTACGCGGCTCCGATAAATCTCCCACTTCACCCGGTGCTTGCGCGCCGGGCTCAAACCAAAGTCGTCGCTGCGCGGCTAGATCTCAGCCGGTTGCCGTTAACTGCGAAATTTGCGCCTTAGGCTGCTCAATTGCGCCGCTTCGGGCCGTTACCTTGGCGATTCCGCCGCTGCTACAATAGAGTAACTGTGGGGAAAAGCGGGTTTCTACCCGTATACTGGACAGCATAAAAGAATGACTCAACCTGACGCCAAGACCTTACTTTTGTTGAAGCCGCGGGGCTTCTGCGCCGGCGTGGTTCGCGCCATTGACATTGTTCGCATAGCCCTGGAGAACTTTGGAGCGCCGATTTACGTGCGCAAAGAGATCGTCCACAACCGTTATGTGGTGGACGAGTTGAGCGCCAAGGGCGCCATCTTTGTGGACAGCGTGCAGGAAGTCCCGGCCGGCGAGCGCATCATCTACAGCGCGCACGGGGTCGCGCCCGAGGTGCGGGACGCCAGCAAGCTGCGCGAGTTGCGGGTGATTGATGCCACCTGCCCGCTGGTCACCAAGGTGCATGTCGAAGCCGTCAAGTTTGCGCGGGAAGGCTATGCGCTCATCCTCATCGGCCACCGCGACCATGATGAAGTCATTGGCACGCTCGGCGAAGCCCCCAACGTCACCCAGGTGGTGGACTCGCCCGAGGAGGTGGAAGACCTGCAAGTTCCCGATCCCAACCGGGTGGCTTATCTGACGCAGACCACGCTAAGTCTCGACGAAACCAGCCACGTTATCGCGGCGCTGAGGAAAAAGTTTCCCAATATCCAAGGGCCGCACGCACAGGACATTTGCTACGCGACGGAGAACCGGCAAACCGCGGTGAAGGATGTCGCCGGCGAATGTGACCTTCTGCTGATTGTCGGTTCGGACAACAGTTCCAATTCCAACCGCCTGGTCGAAGTCGCCCGCAATCTGGGGGCGCAGTCCCATCTCATCGAGAACTACCGCTCGATCAAACCGGAGTGGCTGGAAAACGTCAATACGGTGGGTTTGACGGCGGGCGCCTCGGCCCCCGAGATCCTGGTGCAACAGGCCGTGACTTTCCTGGAAGAGCAGGGTTTCACCAATATGCGTGAAATCGAAGTCATGCCGGAGCACGTGCGTTTCGGATTGCCCTCCGAGATCGTCGAGGCCATTGGCGCTGCGCCAGCCATGGCGGAGTAGCAAGGGAATGGAAGGTTCTTCCGATCGTGCCGAAGTGCGCTTCGGCAAAATCGATGACATCAAGAGCCGGGTGGCCGCCGCCATCGATGCTTCGCGGCGATATCTGTTCTCCATCCAGGACCGCGAAGAGGGCTATTGGTGTGGCGAGTTGGGCGCCGACACAACCCTGGTTTCCGATTACATTCTGCTGCATCGCCTGCTGGGCACTGAAGATCCGGTGCGCACGCGGAAGTGCGCCACCGAGATCCTGAATCGGCAGAATGCCGACGGCGGCTGGCCGATTTACAACGATGGCCCTTCCAACATCAGCGCCTCTGTCAAGGCTTATTTCGCGCTGAAAATGGCGGGCTACAGTGCCGATCATCCGCAGCTCCAGAAGGCCCGCGAGCGCATTCTCGCTTTGGGCGGCGTCACTGCGATCAACACCTTCACCAAGATTTACCTGTGCTTCCTCGGGCAATACGATTACGACGCGGTCCCGGCAATTCCGCCTGAGATCGTTCTGTTCCCCAAGTGGTTCTGGTTCAACATCTACGAAATCTCGTCCTGGTCACGCGCCATTCTGGTGCCGCTGTCCATTGCCTATGCCAAGAAGCCGTTTAAGAAGATCCCCGTGGAGCAGGGAATTGACGAGCTCTTTATTGGCGGGCGCACCCGCACGCAGCTACGCTTGCGCTGGGCCGACAAGCTGGTGAGCTGGCGCAATTTCTTTCTGGTGCTCGATCGCATGGTCCACTTGTTGGAGCAGATTCATGTGCGCCCGCTGCGTTCGCTCGCCTTGAAGGTCGCGGAGAGATGGATGCTGGAGCGCATGGAGATGAGCGATGGCCTGGGCGCAATCTATCCCGGCATCATGAACTCCATCATCGCCCTGCGCTGCCTGGGTTACTCGCTGGACGATCCGCAAGTCATCCGCGCGATGGATGAATTCGAAAAGCTGGGCATCGAGGAAGAAACCACCTTTCGCATGCAACCCTGCATGTCGCCGGTGTGGGACACCGCCTATGCCGTGTTTGCCCTGGCGGAAAGCGGCGTAGCGGCCAACGACCCCCGCCTGGTGCGGCCCTGCGAGTGGATGCTGCGCAAGCAGGTGACTCGCAAAGGCGACTGGTGCGTGAAGAACCGCAAGGCAGCGCCGGCGGGCTGGTACTTCGAGTTCAACAACGAGTTCTATCCCGACGTGGATGACAGCGCGCAGGTCATGCTGGCGCTGAGCCGGGTGAAGACCAGCAACGAGAGCTATCACGACAAATCGACCCGTCGCGCCCTTGACTGGATTCTTTCCATGCAGTGCAAGAACGGCGGTTGGGCGTCATTCGACAAGAACAACGACCGTATGGTCTTCCAGAACATTCCCTTCGCCGACCACAACGCCATGCTTGATCCGCCGACGGTCGATATCACCGGCCGGGTGCTGGAATGCCTGGCGAGCTATGGCTACACGCTCAAAGACGAACCGGTGCGGCGCGCGGTCAAGTTCATCCAGCGCGAGCAGGCCGTTGACGGCTCCTGGTTCGGACGCTGGGGCGTGAACTACATCTACGGAACCATGCAGGTGCTGCGCGGGCTGGAGGCGGTCGGCGTGGATTATCACGAAACCTACGTGCTGCAGGCCGTGGAGTGGCTGCGCATGATGCAGAATCCCGATGGCGGTTGGGGCGAGACTTGCGACTCCTACGACGATGCCAACACCAAGGGAGTTGGTCCGAGTACGCCTTCGCAGACCGCGTGGGCGGTGATGGGATTGCTGGCCGCCAATGACACGCGCAACGATTCGCTGCAGCACGGTATCGCCTATCTGCTGAAGACGCAGCGCCGCGATGGGTCGTGGGATGAGTCGCTCTACACCGGCACGGGATTTCCGCGAGTGTTTTACCTGATGTACTACATGTACCGGCAGTACTTCCCGCTGCTTGCACTGACCACGTACGCAAAGATCAGTAGCCAGTAGTCAGTTGGCAGTAGCCAGTAGTCAGTAGTCAGTTGCCAGTTGCCAGTAGCCAGTAGCCAGTGTCCTCACGGCTTCCTCAATGTGGCACGACGCGAGCGCCGTAGCCGGGGTCCCCGCTTCGCGCCGCTTTTGCGCGAAGTGGGGTGGAGATAGGCGCGAAAGAGCTTAGCCCAGCGCTTCAGCGCTGGGTAGGCTTTGGTACGGACCGGGCACATACTTTACAGATCAGACCGGGGACATACTTTACACTTTTGGGTCCGTTCACGAAGGCATGTAAAAAGAGCCATGCCTTGGAAAGTGAG
>JBEKNL010000028.1:0-47228 GCA_049522855.1 Candidatus Korobacteraceae bacterium | reverse complement strand
ATCTGCTGGTCTGTCACCATTCGGAAAGCGCTCTCCTGGAACGCTTTCCCAATGGTCTCAACTTACTTCAGATAGGGAGAAATAATTGTCGCCGGCCAGGAACTTTAATTTTCGCTGATCAGTCCGTATAAGAGTCGCCCTCGTCGCGCATCTCGCGAATTTTCGCGGCGTCTCGGTCACGCTCACGCCGAACACGCGGTCGGCCACCGATGCGACCTTGCACCTTAGCACGCTCCAAACCAGCGACGACTCTCTCGGAGAGCCGCACCCGTTCCTGTTTGGCAACCGCTGCCAAGATGCCGATGACGGCGTCCCTAAAGAAGCCAGTGCTATCTAGATACTGTTCGGTGAACGAGCGCCACGCCACGCCGTAGCTGGTCAACCGCTGCAAGTGTTGCAGAGTCTCAACCGTTCCCTCACGCGAGAATCTATCGAGACTCCAAAAGAGCACAAGGTCAAATTCACGGCGACTGGCAGCGGCGAACATGGCCTGAAACTGCTCCCTATCGCTGTGCTTGCCGGTGGCGCGATCTACGTACTCTTCGACAATCTCCCATTCCTGCTTGCGGCAGAACTCACGCAACTGGCGTAACTGGTTATCGGTGTCTTGCCGTCCGCTTTTCGTGGAAACCCTTGCATACAGTGCAGCGTTCATTTGATTTCCTCCGATCTCATTTCGGAGAATAATCCTGAGAACATTCAATGTCAAAAAAAATCGTACCAACAAACTTTTGATTGTTGGCACATAAAATGCGGGGGTGTCGGCGATTTCTTTTCCACCACTTGCGGACGCGGTTTCTTGGGGGTTTTCTGGAACGGTAGATACACCGTACTGCAAACTGTGCATTCCGCGCTGGCCCGAATACTGCCCGCTCCATTTATATAGGCGGTTCGCTGGCCGTGAGCATGGCCCCGCGATCTGGTGCCAGAGTGCTGGTCGCAGGCGTAGTCGAGCAGTAGCAGCGCAGTAACAGCGCAGGCACAGGTACTCTCTCACTCTGTCCCACACGGCGCTATTCAGTACTCAAGTCAGCGCAGGCTACAGCGACGCAAAGACAAGCGAGGCATTGCCACACGGCGTCGGGGCAACGCCGCACGGAGTCGAAGCAAAGCCGAACAGCTACGTAGCTACGCCGTAAAGACAAGTCATGCCTTGGCGTCGAATCAAGCCGTGATAGCGCGGTACTTGCACACAAGTTTTTTCACCATTTTCAATCCTTGGACGCTGGGCGTGTATCAGCAACTTGCGATTGGGCGGCACAGGAGTAGGAATGCCCGCGACGAGGCCGGAAAAGCCCGCGGACGGGGCCGGAGCGGTCTGGGTGGACTCAGGGGCGGTCGGAGATTCGAAGGAGCTAGCGCGGGCCTGTCCTCGAATATGGCGCGTCCACGACTGCTGGGTTGACCCTTAAACACTTCACGCGGCGGTGCGCGTCCAATCTCTCTCCCACTTCGGAACACTAGCCAACGTCGACTTTTGTTCCAGAAGACGATGGAGCCGTTCATCGAAGCTGTTTGAGATTCGCCCAGACGGATCTTTCAAAGTCGGCAGATATACCCGGACATCGCGCTCCTGGCCGATGCGGTAAACGCGGTCGGTCGCTTGTGCTTCAACTGCAGGATTCCACCAACGCCCGTAGTGGATGACGTGGTTGGCTTCTGTGATCGTTACCTTATGTTCAGAGTACATACTGCAGACGGTTTGATGCTGGGATCGGTTGTGGTTAGGGTTTTGGGGCTGGTTTGGCAGCCACCAAAACCCGTTTAAGGTTACGCCGCCCGCGCAGCGAAAATTTACCGTGTCAGCTTGCGGCGAATAGCGGTTGCTAAACCGAGGATTCCCGACCCGAAGAGAATCAGGGAACTGGGTTCAGGAGTGGAAGTGGGCACTTCCGTACGGAACAAGAACTCTTGCCCTACCCCGCCATATCCCTGATTGCCGTCCGTTGGTGTGATGGCGTAAAGACCTTTTAGGTCGCCCACCCAAGCATGCGCCGCAGCGTCAGCCCATTCGGCAGTTCCAGTGCCGCTAAGACCAATGCTACCCGATTCGAAGATGTCCCAAATCACCGCGTTGGTTTCGGGGATAGCTGGGTACTTGAACATGAGATAACCAGCCTCTTCGTATTCCTTGAGGGCATTTGGCTGCGAGCCAAACAAGGCCCCAGACACATTGCCGCCCGTCAGGTTTTCGCCTGTTACGGTCCAGTGTTGCCCGTCGGTGATGTCGTTCCCGAAGGTGTCGCACCAAACGTCCGACGTGCCATCGTAGGGCGTGCCCAGCCCGGTGACGGTCACGTTGTAGGTTTGCGTGTAGTAGCCTCCGTAACTCGCCCCCGCCGGGTAGTTGAAGGTGGCGGTTGGGTCAGCCATCGCCAGACCAGAAACGGCCAGAACAAAAGCCAGAATTGAGAGAACCAGAAAACGTGATTTCATATACCCCCTCCTAGGGATTCAAAAAAGATTGTGATTTCACGCTCGAGAATCCTAGGGAAATCCTCGAGCGCGATGACGTCTGCGGTAATGGTCGTTAGCTCAGCTGGGCCGCAACCTTGGTAAATACCGCGTTGATTGACTTAGGGGGGGGATTTCGGGGGCTCGCCTTCTGTGAGAGCACGAACAACGCCAATGCCGGGGTTCCGTTATCTCCAACGATCGTGGCGGGATACGAAGCGAGCGTTCCAGTGCCAATTTGGGAAGGTGCAAAAACTTGCAGAATAACGGAAAAGGGTTACACCTAACCTGGTTCCCAAGAGCCTAGCGAGGGGCCACCTTCTCCCCGTTTCCCCGCGGTGCAGCTCTCGTTTCGCCGAGAGGCTCTGCGGTGGAGGGAGGCTCGACCGGACGGTTAGCGGTCGCCGGTGCAACCCTCGTCTCGAGGAAAGCCTCCACAGTGAACGGAGGCTCGACGGGATGGGTGAAGTGATCGACCGGGCCATTGACGACGCCCATCATGCCGGCCACCAGTGCCCGCTCTTGCGCCTGCATGCGTTGAATCTCTTCTTGGGTCCGCGGTGGAATAACATAATTTGGGGTGAGCGTATCGGTGTCGAGCGCCGACAAAGATGGCTCGTAGAGGGAGGTTGGAAATCGCGGCGCCTCGGGCGCTCCTGCAGACTTCGCTGCCTCCAATGCAATCTGCGTGGGCCATGCCGACAGCACAGGTTCCTTAAGCCCGTTTGTTTCCAGCCGAGGTTGTTCTGGTTGCGTCTTATCGGCAGCCGTATCCGGTTCCGGCAGACTCTCCAAAGTTGGCGAGCCCGCAGCAATCCACATGTTGGGCTCTAGATTAGCAACAAAGTTATCGAGGTGTGCAAATCCTTTGCGAAGAGTTTGAAGAGATCCTGCATCTTCAGGCTCTTTCAAACCACAGGCCCACTCGATCCATTGCTCTGCTTCAGGACCTGGGAGAGTTTGTGGTGCTCCCTCCAACCCGGCCTGGGATCGTAATTCGTTGATCGCCTGGTCACGGCGCTGATTCAGTTCATGTACACGGAGTGCCCGGCGGTGCACAATCCTTCCACGCTCCAACTCAGTTGCGAGAGCCAACAGACGGGAGCGCAGTTGCTCTAGAGTCCTTGCCTCTAAAATCTTTTGGATCTCCTCGATGAGTGCCTCAAGTTCCTCTCGGTTCTGCCATGAGGCCTCGGGCAGCTCCGACAATACCAACTCACGCACGATGCGAGCGGATTCTGCGGCTAATCTTAGCTGCTGGATGACCACTGCGATGTCGACTGATTTGGCAGCCTTGAGTTTTCGGAAGCTTTCATACAGCGAAGTCAAAGAATCGTCGAGAGACTTGAGGGCGGAGAGGCACAGTGAGCTCATGTGAGGCTCCTAGTATTTAGTTGCAATAATAAACGTATGGTGTATAGTGTCCGGCATGCGGGCACAGACACCGATATTGAACCGCGATGAGCGGGAACGCTTGCAAGCCATCGTGCGCCGTGCGACCAGTACCCGCCGGGATATCTTTCGGGCGCAGATTATTCTGGATGCGGCCGACGGTGTGAGCAACCAGGCCATTGCCGCTAAACACAAGACACGTCCGGCCACCGTGAGCAAGTGGCGCAGCCGCTTTCTGGCGGGGCGACTGGCCGGACTCGGCGATGCGCCGCGCAGCGGCAAGCCGGCCCATTACGATGCCGGCGCGGAGCGGCGGATTCTGCGCCAACTGGATGGCCCGCCTCCCGCCGGTTATGTCCGCTGGAACGGTGCTTTGCTGGCGGCGGCGCTGCAAGACATTTCCGACGACCAGATCTGGCGGGTGTTGCGCAAACACGGGATCAGCCTCCAACGCCGCCGCAGTTGGTGTGTCAGTACCGACCCCTGTTTTGCCCAGAAAGCCGCCGACGTGGTGGGGTTGTACCTGAACCCGCCCGAGAACGCCATCGTACTGTCGGTGGACGAGAAGCCACACATCCAAGCGCTGGAACGCGCCCAGGGCTGGCTGCGGCTGCCCAATGGCAAAGCCCTGAGCGGCTTCTCCCACGACTACAAGCGGCATGGGACCACGACCCTGTTTGCGGCTCTGGAGGTGACCACCGGACTGGTCAAGGCGGGCCATTACCGGCGCCGCCGCCGGGTCGAGTTTCTGGACTTCATGAACGGCATCGTGGCCGCCTATCCGGAGCGGAACATTCATGTCATCCTCGACAATCTCAACACCCACAAACCCAAACACGACCGCTGGCGCGAACGGCACAAGAACGTCCGCTTCCACTACACGCCCACCCACGCCTCATGGCTCAACCAAGTGGAGATCTGGTTCAGCATCCTCAGCCAGCAATCGCTCACCGCAGCCAGCTTCACCAGCCCGCAACAACTGCGCCGCCATATCGACTCTTTCGTGGCCGCCTACAACCAGACGGCCCATCCCTTCGAGTGGAAGAAACAAACCGTGTTCCCAAAACACCCCAAAACATCATACGCTAACTTATGGAGCTAACTACTAGGCCAGAATTTCCGTTTTAGGTCCCAGTAGCCCCATAATATAACGGCATCTTCGACGGGGATGTACAGGAGAATCCTACGAAGACAAGGGCCTCTCGCATCTCCTGCCGGAGCTGATTGTCCGTATCAGCTCCACCGAAAAGCTTGTAACCCGGAACGCTTGTGCATCGAATGGTGGGAGGGTGAAGGTCGGGCATCGCATCCCGTAGCAGCTCTATCAGGGCCGTCGCAATTTCGATGTCAGCACTGCTATGGGAGATGAAGACTTTGATAGTCGTGTTATGCAGGGTCTCTCCGTTTGTGGGGCGGGCGCCTTCAGCCATCAAAACTCCGAGACGCCTATACACTTGGTCGAGGGCGCCATCGATTTCCTTCAGCGCCTCATCGGCACCGAGCTCATGGTCCTCGGAGAAACCAGCGTCCCTTACGCCCAATACTGTCCCCTCGTCATGGAGAACCTCGGCACCCCATTCTTGGAACAGCCGGAACCGCAAGGCGGCGTCAATTCGGCGCCTACGGCTGGCGAAGAGGTCCACATCGAGGTGAAGACCACTACTGGGCCGGCCAAGGCTCCTTTTTACATGAGCGCGTCAGAGGTTGCCTAGCAGTCGGCTCACCCAGGGCGAGTGCATCCCCGTCTCCAGAGCCACCCGGCTGCACGGCATGGCCGCGAAGCCCCCCTCATCGCCTTCGGAGTCGTGCCCAGCTTCTGCTCTCCCACCACTTCGCCAGCCTCGTCCAGCACGCAGTACCAGCTCATTGCGGTGCTACTCTTTTTCATTGCCGGTCTCCTTTATCTGTTTGCGCTTCGAGCGCGTCGATAACTTGGGAGCCTACAGCATCCCGTCCGGAGACCGGCCTTCTCATCCCATCTGTTTACGCCAGTTGTCCAACCGAGGATAATGCGGGTGAGAGACTTTGCGGTGCTCGACTTGATTGGCAGGGCTCTAGCTGCTGTTCTAGTTGCGGGTGTAGCTGCAATTTTGAATTTTCGAGCGCCCGCCGCTTGGAAAGAAACCTGTGTCCCAATCCCGCACAGTATCGCGGAAGGGAACATCTTTCCCTCATTGGGCTCTGTCTCCGATTCCGACCGTGTGATCTAACCTCCTGATAACAAGGTATCTCACTTGCTCCCTCCTGGTGTCTTGTGGACATTCACATGCTTTACCCATTTTGTTCCCGAGAGCCATCCAGATACTTGTCCGTCTGGCTAGTAAGGTAAGCCACTTCGTCACGGGGGGAAACGGGGAGAAGGTGGCCCCTCGCTAGGCTCTTGGGAACCAGGTTAGGTGTTTCTCATAGAAGCCTGGAATACGCCGTCCAGGATCGGCAGCGGAAAATCAGGAAAAGTATGTGACGAGGTGTCAAGTGAATATTCCTGGCAAAACTAAAGCTGTCGGCGTTGTTGCCGATAACTCCGGCATGAAGAACACCATTGCGCAAAGCGCCACCGCGCCGGCGGCCGAACCTCTTCCCGACGGGCGGCGCAGGGAGAACCGGATACGGGTTAACATACCCGCGCGGATCATTTACCAGGGTTTACTGCACGAGGTTTCGGCAGACGCGGTTTGCACCGACATCACCGAAGCCGGCATCGGTTTCCAGACATCGGCCGGTTTGTATGTTGGAGAAGTCGTGGAGGTGGAATTCCGCAAGCAGATTGCTGCGCCCTTCCGCTTCCAGGTAAGGCTGCTCTACAAAATTTGGAACCGCTACGGCGCCTATTTTATAGCGCCTGGCTGCTCGTCCAACAAAAGCTAATCTTACTAGACGGCATCACGGGTCGAGCGGAGGCAGGCTTGCAGCGAACGTAGGCTTGCTTTGCGCGTTGGATATGATGCTGTCGCCACTCCCGACGTTTAGGCCGAATCCTGCAGAACTCAGCCACCGCTTCCAAAGCCTACGGCAAACGATGCAAGCGCAGTTTGCCATGGGCGCTCAGAAAGCTCAGGGCTAGTCAGCGGCGGATAGCTGTTGTGAATGTATGGTCCGCCGCCGGACTGCAAGAGTTAAGTAGGCGGGCGAAGGATCAGTCTGCGTAAATGTATCCGGCCTCTGATTGGAGATAATTTATCTCCGGGCCACGATGATGATGCGCACGTGCCGGTCCTGATAAATCCCTCGGTTACTGGGAACCAACTCAACAGCCAGGTTCTCCGGCACGTCGTTTGACTGTTCTATCGTCCGTTCTCTCCTCAGCAGACTCTGGTGAGGTTAGTCTCCACCGCCGTCGAGGCGGTGGAAAAGTGGAAAGCGTTGTTGGCTTTCCAAGCGAAGCGTCTTTTCCACGGCCGGTTACGCCGTGACTACAGGCTGATGTTGATAGACTTCGCCGCTGGACAGCACCGCCCAGGCGATGCGTGCGAGCTTGTTGGCGATGGCGACGATGACCTTGTTGCGTGGGGCTCGTGTTTCGAGTTGATGCACCCATCGTCCGAAACCGCCGGTGTCGTACTTCACTCGATACAACACCGCGCGTGCGCCGTGGATGAACATGCGGCGCAGATATTCGTTGCCACGCTTGCTGATCCCGAACAGTCTGGCTTTTCCGTCGGTTGAGCGTTGCTTGGGGACCAAACCGAGCCAGGCGGCAAAGTCGCGCCCTTTGCGGAAGGCAGCGCCGTTGCCGATGGCCGCAACCGTTGCGGTAGAAGTCAGCGGCCCTACGCCGGGGATCTGTCGCAGGCGCTGGCAGGCTGCATCTGCACTTGCGATGCGCTCGATCTCGTCGTCGGCCTCTGCAATGTGGGCCTCTAGCTGTTTCCATTCTTGCCACACAGCTTCGAGTAATCTGCGCATGCGTGGCGAGAGGTTGGCCTCGCTATCTTCCAGCAACGCCGCCATGTTGTTGCGCAGATTCGCCGGTCGCTTGGCGAACGTAATGCCGCGTTCGATGAGGAAGCCTCGGATCTGATTGATGACCGCGGTGCGGCGCTGTACCAGTCGGTCACGTACGCGGTGGAGAGCTTGCAGGTCGAGCTGTTCGTCGGTCTTGATGGGAACGAACCGCATGTTCTGCCGGGCGACAGCTTCCGCGATGGCTTCAGCGTCGAGGAAGTCGTTCTTGTTCGACTTGAGAAATGGCTTTACGAACTGCCCCGGGATTAACCGCACATCGTGTCCCTGACCGCGAATGGCGGCTGCGATAAAGTGCGCTCCAGAACACGCCTCCATGCCGATCAGGGAGGCAGGCAGGTTCGCCGTGTAGGTTAGCAACTGCTTGCGTGAAAACTTCTTGCGAGCTAGTACCTTGCTCTGCTCGCCGAGTGTAACCAGATGAAATGTGGTCTTGCCGAGATCGATGCCGATGGATGTGATGTGCATGCGATGATCCTCCTATATGCTGCCGAGCAATAATGTTACTCAGCGGCGGACCATCTCATTAATCCCCAACTCGTAAGTAATCCTGAGCAACAGCCGAGCGGCGAGTCCGCCTTCCCGAAGATTGTCCAGAAGTCCTCTTCTGGTCCATCACGGCATTCGGAGATCCTGCTGTGGCGCATGTCCCAGAAGATGGTTTATGGCCCGCAACTGGCACTCATGGGCGACAGACCGTACCTGTTCCTACGACTGCCTCAACTCATGCAAGACCCTGTTCGCCTCACTCGGCCCATCGTTTCGCTGGGATACACGAACCGCGTCCACCAACTCGGCCGCACGACCGCGTACCGTCAGTTCGTGCCTTGTGGTCTTGACATTGAACACCATGCCATCCTTGCTGCGATGTCTCCACACTGCTGTGCTCGGTCCCTTCAGCGCCGGGCGAAGGATCTCATGCAGCAGAAGCGGGATGTCTGCCATTAGCTGAATGTCCAGGATGGTCATTCCTAGAAATTCTGCCCGGGAGTACCCGTAACCGAGAATGGCGGCCTGATTCACATCCAGAAACCTGAGAGTTTCCTGATCGTAGACCCACATCGGGGTCGGATGGCCATTAAACAACGGGCGGAGTTTTCCCGAAGCCGCGGTTTCAGCGATGATCCTGTCTACGGCCGACGGAATAGAAGCGCTCATGACCTGCTGTGCTTCAGGCGCGGCCACGGCCTGGTCGCGACCGTCTGCCTTGGCGTTGTACGGTTCCAAAAACTCAGATGGGCCTTCGACGCAAACCATCTGCACAGAATAAGAAGAGACTCGATCGCCAGTCGTGACAATGAGACGTGTCGTCCCGCTGTCGGAGGGCACGACGCCCATCGCTCGATTTTTTCCACCCCGCTTGGCTTCATAGACTCCGCGGTCGGCCAATCTGAGAACGGTTTCCAAGGGTACTTCATCGGGTCTGTCGGGATACCATGGGAAGGCCGTCCAACCGATGGAGCAAGTCTGGCGAATTTCGAGGCCGGCACTTGCCAGTTCCGCTTTTGGGTTTCCAACGGCAGTCAAGATCCGCGATGCAAAGGTCGCTGCTTCCGCCCGATTTGAATACCGGGACACGATCAGGAATTCATCACCGCCCCAGCGGACTACCACGTCGGAGCTGCGGATCACGGAATTGATTCGACTAATCAGCTTCACCAGGACCTTATCTCCGATATCGTGTCCGTAGCGATCATTGACTCCTTTGAAATCGTCGAGGTCGACCAGATAGAAGATCAGGTCATTAGCGCCAGGTTTTCGGGGCGCCGAGTAAGACCGTAGGACCTGACTCGCGTCGCCGGGAACGATAGCGTCAAAGAATCTCCGGTTTCGAACCCCCGTAAGAGGATCTGTTAAGGAAACTTCCTGGAGTACCTGGTTGGCCTTGGCCAATTCAGCCTTGAGCTGGCGCTGTTTTGCAAATACCAGAAAAGCCATCACCAGCATTGTGCCCAGCGTAACCAGCCCTCGGAACTGATTGACCTGCGAAGGCGTATTCCGATCGAGGACCGCCCACGCGCCGATGGCAGGCAGTGACAATACCGCTAGCATTCCCAGCTCCGTCACAGGAAGGTGCGCTCGTGATTCTTCCGAAGACGCCGCAGTGCTTTGCAGCGTGAGGCCGAGGAATCCGACGACCGTGAACGATGCCAGCGCCACCGAGTAGGGTACGTCGTACCAACTTCCCGGATAGTAACAATGCAGGTCGATCGCATGGTTCGCCAGGTAACCGGCCACCGTCATGAGCAGCTGTGCTCCGAAGAGACTCGCATAGAACCACTTCCACGATCCGAAACCGCGCTTCCACAAAAACCCGAGCGCAAACAGCAGCACAACAGCCAGCAGACCATTCAGCCGGTCATAGTTCTCACCATATCTTGCCTCGTCAAGGACGACATATTGCCAGGGAATCACGAAGATCATATAGAGATAGAGCCACCAGAGGAGCAGCAAGAGAAAACCCATACGACCCTGTGACTTGCGATCCTCAATCGGATCCAGGTGGGACTGCAACAGCAGAGCTGCTAAGAAGGGAATACTTGATAGGAATAACAAGATGTCGCCGACAAATGGGTTGGGTACTTCCCTGCGCAGCACAAGGTCAAAATACATCCAGACAACCCAGCAGATAGTCCGTGCTCCCCAAGATGCCGCCAGCAGCATCCAGAACAATCGGGCTGGTCTCGGGCTTGCGCTCGCGTTTACTAGGAAAACAACCGTCGCCGACAAGATGAGAAGAAACTCAATAACATCACTGATCAGAGTGAGCGAAAACGAGCGAGGAACAAAGACCGTCGCGGCAAGCTGCCCCAATGTCAAAAAAACAACCAGGGCGGCCCACAATTTCAAATGATGTCGCGGATCTGGAGTTCCCGGTTTCGATAACGAAAATTCAGTAGCCATCTCTTTCGGCCAGTTCTCGTTTGGCCTTGACTGCGGCGTTCGGCTCGTGATCGGAACACCTAACCTGGTTCCCGAGAGCCTAGCGAGGGGCCGCCTATTCCCCCTGACGAAGTGGCTTACCTTACTAGCCAGACGGTCGAGTCACCGCAATTGCAAATCCCCATCTGTGATGGCTCTCGGGAACAAAATGGGTAGAGCAAGTGACTGTCCACAGGAGGCCGGGAGAAGGGAAATGAAGGGTCTTGTTATCAGTAGCTTAGAAGGCTCGGTCGGAAGCAGCGACAGAGACCAATGAGGAGAAGTGCTTCTTCCTCGGATACTGTGCGGGATTGGTACACAGGTTTGTTCTTCCAAGCGGACGTAGAAATCCTGCGCCTCAGGATTTGTAGTGTGACTTGCGGCGAGCGACTTTCCCACGGAAGTAATCCACGGCGTCCGGCTAACGGGCTGACCGGGGATCAAGCGATTACTGTTGTAAACAGGCCAACTCATACTCTATCTCAGCCGGGAACCTCCAACACCCCTGAGCCTCCGATCTGCCCGCGCACCGCTTGTTGGCGGGCACTACGCATGGAGATACGCATAAAGCGTTTCGCGGCTGATTCCGAACTCTCGCGCTAAGCCAGCTTTCTTCTCACCTGCGGCAACCCGCTCGCGGAGGTTTTCTGCCTGCTCAGCAGTCAGCGAAGGCTTGCGACCACGGTAGACCCCGGCTTTCTTTGCAAGGGCGATTCCCTCGCGCTGGCGTTCCCTTATCAGTGACCGCTCGAACTCTGCGAAGCTGCCAAGCATGTTGAACATCAGCTTGCTCATGGAGCTATCGCTATCGTCACCAGTGAACGTCAAACCCTCTTTTAGGAACTCAACGGCAATGCCACGACCGTTTAGGTCAGTGACGACCTTGCGCAGGTCGTCCAAGCTGCGGCCCAGCCGGTCGAGGGAGTGAACCACAAGCGTGTCACCCTCTCGAATGTAAGAAAGCATCGCCTCAAGCTGCGGGCGCTTCGTGTCCTTGCCGGAACATTTGTCAGTGAATACCTTGTCTGGCGATACGCTCTTAATGTTCTCAAGTTGCCGGTCTGTGTTCTGGTCAACCGAGGAAACGCGAACGTATGCGACTTTCTTGCTGTGTTTCCGTGCTGCGGCTGCTGCGGTCATCCTGTCCTCCAAAGCGAAGTGTCAGGATGAACTCTAGACTATTGCCAGACTTGTGTCAAGAAAATAATTACCGAGCCTATTCTGACGCAATCTCGACTCATGGTTGACGCCAAGTTAGAGTATACTCCAACTTGACATTCCGCCATCGCAGGAATCCGATCCTATCCATCCATTTGGTTTGCAACACTCTTGTGTGCAGTGCGCACACTGTGCGCTTCGCTGCAAAGCGGTGGGTCACGGTGGGGCACGAAGCATCTCGCCGCTACCGCGGACGTGTCATGGAAGTTTTTTGTACGCGGAGAAACTGTCCACAGGTTTATCGAGGGGGATTACTTGTGACATGGGGATATTACGCCAGTGATCGTCGCCAGCAAGAGCTAGCCGCTTCTCGTTTCATTGACTTGCCCTACCTTTGGCCCTAAGATTCAGCGCTAGTGATCGGCCAAACCATCTCCCATTACCGCATTGTCGCCAAACTGGGCGGCGGCGGGATGGGCGTGGTCTATAAGGCCGAGGACACCGACCTTCGCCGCTTCGTTGCGCTCAAGTTCCTGCCCGATAATGTGGCGCAAGACCCGCAAGCGCTGGAGCGCTTCCGCCGCGAGGCCCGTGCCGCCTCGGCGCTGAACCATCCGAACATCTGCACCATCTACGAAATCGGCAATTACGAAGGACAATCCTTCATCGCGATGGAGTTTCTCGACGGCCTGACGCTGAAGCACCGCATTGCGGGCAAGCCACTGGAAACCGAGCTGATTCTGGACCTCGGTACCGAGATTGCCGACGCGCTCGACGCGGCGCACGGCCAAGGCATCGTTCACCGTGACATCAAGCCGGCCAACATATTTGTCACCCGGCGCGGTCACGCCAAGATTCTCGACTTCGGCCTAGCCAAGGTAACCGCAAAGACTGCTGCCAGCGATGATTCAGAAACTGAGCTAGCCTCGGACGTTCAGCACCTGACCAGTCCCGGCGCGATGCTGGGCACCGTAGCCTACATGTCGCCGGAGCAGGTTCGAGCCAAGGAGTTGGATGCGCGCACGGACCTGTTTTCCTTCGGAGCGGTGCTCTATGAGATGGCGACCGGAAGGATGCCATTCAATGGTTCCGGTTCGGGCGAGATTTGTGGCTCCATCCTTCGCGACGAGCCTCGGCCGGCCTCGCAGCTGAACCCGGAAATTTCTCCTGAGCTCGAATTGGTGATTCGCAGAGCCCTGGAGAAGGACCGCAACCTCCGCTACCAGCACGCCTCGGACATGCGAGCTGAACTGCAGCGCCTGAAGCGTGACACGGAAAGCGGGCGCTATGCGCGAGCGAGTTCGAGCGCGATCAAGGCCGCCACGCCGCAGAAAGAATCAGTCGCTCATAATAAGAAACGCTGGGTCATCATTGCATTCACCACGATCTTGCTGGTCGCTGTGCTTGTCGTCGGAGGGCTGTACTATCGCTCGCATCAAGCTCCGCGCCTCAGCGACAAGGACACCATTGTCCTCGCTGACTTCGCCAATTCGACGGGCGATCCTGTATTTGACGGCACCCTGCGGCAAGGCCTGGCCGTGCAACTGGAGCAGTCGCCCTTCCTCAGCCTGATTTCGGATCAGCGTGTTCAGCAGGTCTTGCGGCTGATGGGGCAGTCGCCGGATGCGCGGCTTACTCCGGAGCTTGCTCGCGATCTCTGCCAGCGGACCGCCAGCGCAGCGGTGCTGGATGGCTCGATTGCAAGCCTTGGCAGCGAATATGTCCTCGGGCTGCGCGCAACCAACTGCCATACCGGAGATGTCCTCGGTGAGGAGCAAGTGCGGGCCACCGGCAAAGAACAGGTGCTGACGGCGCTGGACAAGGCAGCAGCCAAGCTGCGCGAAAAGCTGGGCGAATCGGCCAATAGCCTGCAAGCATTCGACACTCCGCTGGAGCAGGCGACTACGCCGTCGCTGGAAGCGCTGCAGGCCTACAGCCTGGGACGCAGGATGTTTTATGAGAAGGGCAACGCCGCCGCTCTGCCCTTCCTAAAGCGGGCCGTCGAACTCGATCCGAATTTCGCTCTAGCCTACCGCGCCTTGTCGGCTGTCTATGGCAACCTTAACGAGCTGGCTCTGCAAGCCGAAAATTTACGCAAGGCCTACGAGCTGCGGGAGAAGGTGAGTGAGCGCGAGCGCTTCTACATCGAAGCGAACTACTACTGGGCCGCAACCGGAGAGCTGGAGAAAGCCATTCCGGCATACGAGCTGTGGCAGCAGACCTACCCGAGGGATTACCCGCTTTACGTGTACTTGGGAGTTATTTACGGAGTCCTTGGAAACTGGGAAAAATCATTGGAGGAATACCGGGAGGCAATGCGCTTGGACCCGGACAACAACCAGGACACCTACGCCGGCCTCGGCAATGTCTACATGAACCTCAACCGTCTGGATGAGGCGGAGACGGTGTTCAACCAAGCTGAGGAACGCAAGTTGGAAGGTGAAGACCTGCTGGCGCTCGGTTACCAGGTAGCTTTTCTAAAAGGCGATACGGAGCAGATGTCGCGGATAGCGTTGGCAGCCGTGGGCAAGCCGGGCATGGAAGACCGGCTGCTGGCAGCGCAATCGGACACAGGGGCTTGGTACGGGAAGCTTAACTCTGCACGCCAACTGACCCAGCGGGCCATGGATTCAGCCGGACACAACGATGCCAAGGAAACCGCCGCGGGCTATCAGGCCGAAGCGGCGTTACGCGAAGTTGAGTCGGGCGATCGGGAGCAGGCTCGTGCCGATGCCGGTGCAGCAGTGAAGCTGGCCCCGAACCGCGATGTCATGACAATGGCAGCACTGGCGCTGGCCCGGGCGGGCGATACATCCATGGCGGAGAAGCTGGCGGCCGAACTCGACAAGACCCACCCCGTGGACACGATCGTACAGAGATATCGACTGCCTACAATCAGAGCCGCCATCGCCTTGCAGCGAAAAGATCCGAACCGGGCCATCGAATTACTCCAGCAGACGAGCCCGATAGAACTTGGGGACGCAGGCTGGCTGCTCCCAGTCTATTTGCGTGGCGAAGCCTATCTCATGCTCGGCGACGGCAACCGAGCGGCGGCAGAATTTCAGAAGTTCGTTGACCATCGTGGCCTGATAGGAAACTTTCCCTTGGGCGCGCTGGCACGCCTGGAGCTTGGCCGGGCCTATGCCCTTTCCGGTGACAAGGACAAAGCGCGCTCCGCCTATCAGGATTTCCTTACGCTCTGGAAAGACGCCGACCCCGACATCCCCATCCTGAAGCAGGCCAAAGCCGAATACGCCAAGCTGCAATAACACAAAAAGCAAGTGTTGCCGCCCGGCCCAATCGTCAACTGTTGTAATCAGATTAAATACAATCCGGCTCGCCTTGTGAATCGTCGGCGCGAGGACAACGCCCGCGTTAGGTGGCTGTTGTCTGATGAGGAAAAGCGTTTACGGGCTGTGATTGAGGCCAAGTGGCCAGAACACTTGCCTGAATTTGAGATCGCGCTACACACTGGAATGCGACGCAGTGAGCAGTATTCCCTGATGTGGCCAGATGTTGATTTCCCTAACCGGGTCATTACGGTGCGCCGAACCAAGAACGGAGAAGTGCGCCACATCAAACTCAATCAAATCGCGCTCGCAGCGTTTGGTAAGCTGTTTGCACGTTCTAATGGCGTGGGCTACGTGTTCACAAATAGCCGCTTCGAGCACCTGCTCAACTCGCGCCACTGGTTCGAGCCAGCCATCGAGGAAGCTGGGATCGCCGACTTCACTTGGCACTGCTTGCGACACACATTCGCTAGTCGCTTAACGATGGCGGGAGTCGACCTGCGAACTGTGCAGCAGTTGATGGGACACAAGACGATACAGATGACTTGTCGGTATACTCACCTCGCGCCAGAACACCAGTTGGCAGCCGTGGAGAGGCTGTGCGAGACTGAGGGTGCACAGGAAAGACCAACTGACACCAGAACTGACACCAGCCACAAAACAGAGTTACCAGTGCAATTGGCGTCAGTGCAGTAACTCTTTTCAATGGTGCAGGTTGTCGAGCAGTGTGGGCCTGTAGCTCAATGGTGGAGCAGGGGACTCATAATCCCTTGGTTGGGGGTTCGAATCCCTCCGGGCCCACCACTCCCCCATCCGCGACACGCGCGCGAACCCTTCCTCCGTGCTGCCGTGGCGTTCTCACCGGCGGACTATAATCATCGCTCGCATCACCGTGGAAGTTGATTGCTTCCGGAGCGCCCCTTGAACTGGCTGAATGCCGTGTTCGATTTTGATGGTCACCGCACCTCGTTGGGACGCGAGGTGGTCGCCGGACTGACGACCTTCACCACCATGTCTTACATTGTGGTAGTCAACCCCGCCATCCTCTCGACGGCCGGCATTCCGGCAGGCCCATCGTTTGTGGCGACGGTGCTGGTGGCTGCGTTCGGCTGTTACCTGATGGCGTTTTACGCCAATCGTCCTTTCGCCATCGCGCCTTACATGGGCGAAAATGCGTTCATCGCCTTCACGGTTTGCAAGCTTTTGGGTTTTCGCTGGCAGACCGCACTGGCGGCAATCTTCATCGCCGGCGTGCTGTTTATCGTGATGACCGTCTTGCGGCTGCGGCAGTGGATCGTCGAAGGCGTGCCCACATCGCTTCGCTACAGCTTCGCGGTGGGCATCGGACTGTTTCTCACCTTCATCGGATTGAACGAGACCGGATTGGTCACCCTCGGGGTCCCCGGCGCGCCCGTGCAGGCGGGGCATCTGACCTCGCATCCCGCGCTGGTAGCCATGTTCGGTTTCGTGTTGATTACCATCCTCGTGATCCGAAAAGTTCCCGGCGCGATCCTGCTGGGCATTGTGATCACCGCGATTGTGGCGTTCGTTGCTAAAATCGCCCCGCCGCCGCACGGCCTGGTCAGCATACCGCCAAGTATCGGGCCGATTGTGTGGCAACTGGATCTTCGCGGAGCGTTCACCTGGCGGGCGTTCCCCGTGGTGCTCACCATCTTCATCATGGCCTTTGTAGATACCATGGGGACCCTGATCGGACTTTCGGCGCGCGCCGGTTTCCTCGACGACCACGGACAGTTGCCGCACATCGAGCGTCCTATGCTGGTGGACGCGATCACGACAAGCCTCGCTCCCGTCCTGGGCACCACCACCGCCGGCGCTTACGTCGAGTCGGCCACCGGAATCGAGGCGGGCGGCCGCACCGGGTTTACCGTCCTCGTTACCGGAACCTGTTTCCTGCTGGCGCTCTTCTTCTCCCCGTTTGTGGCAGCTATTCCTCCGCAAGCCTACGGGCCTGCACTGATCATCGTCGGCCTGTTCATGCTTGCGCCAATCAACCGCATTGACTTCGCCGACTACACCGAATCCATCCCGGCGTTCGCGGTGGTTTCCCTGATGGCATTCACCTTCAACATCGCCATCGGAATCTGCGCGGGCTTCGTGCTTTATCCCATCTGCAAATTGGTTGCAGGAAGGGCGAGCCACCTGAAGCCCGGGCTCTGGGTATTGACCGCCCTCTCGCTGCTGTTCTTCATCTTTTATCCGTATAGCTAAAGCCAAGTCTTATGATGGTCTGTGTGCAACAGAATTGAAGCAACAAGGAGGCACCATTGGCCAAGTTTTCTGTCGTCGAAAACCTGTTGAAAGAAGTTGAGATTCCGCGGGACGGAACCCTGAGCCGCACCATCCATCGCGATGATTACGTGAAGATTGTCCTCTTCGGCTTTGCCGGCGGGCAGGAACTATCGCAGCACACGGCTGCGGTGCCGGCCATCGTCGAGATTCTTCAAGGTGACGCCCGCGTGACCCTTGACGGCGAGGAGAAAGAGCTTTCCGCCGGATCGTGGGTGTACATGGAGGCCAAACTTCCCCATGCCGTCTACGCGCGGACCGATGTGGTGATGTTGCTGACCATGCTGACCGGCGCAACGGCGAAATAGTACCTACACAGCCGCTAACAAAACCGGAAGTGCCTCACACGACCGTGCCTGATATCAGTCAACCTGATTCCGCTGTTCTGCCTTCGAACGTGCAGTTTCGCGATTCGGAGGCGGCCCGGCGAAATCTCGCGCGCATTCGCCAACTGGCGCCTGCGGAAGTCCAGCAGGCACTTGCGGCCTTGCTTCCCAGCTCGCCCAATCCCGATGCCGCGGTCAATCAGTTTGAACGGTTGGCCGAATCGGCCTCTCCCGACCTGTTGCGCCTGCTGGAGAAGCATCAGTTTTTGATTCACTATGCCGTGGTGGTGTTCGCCGGCAGCTCCTGGCTGGGCGAGACGCTGATTCACAACACCGATTTGTTTCAGGGCTTTGTCCGCGACAAAAGCTTGGACCGTGCCCATTCTCGTGAAGAATTTCAGGAGAGCTTCGCGCGGATGCGCTCGCGCTCGTTTGAAACCGATACGGCGGTATTGCTGGCGCGTTTCAAGAAGCGCGAGTATGTGCGCATTATGCTGCGCGATGTGCTGGGTGTCGCAACCCTGGCGGAAACGACGGCCGAGATTTCCGCTCTCTCCGATGTCTTGATTGAAGAAGCTCTGCGCGAAGTTCATTCCCAACTGCAGCACCGCTATGGCTCGCCGCAGCGGCTCGACCCCGAAGGCCGCGTGACCGATTCACGTTTTGCCGTGCTGTCTTTGGGCAAGCTTGGCGGCAACGAACTGAATTACAGTTCCGACATTGACCTGCTGTATCTCTATGACGGCGGTGTGGAACCGCCGGGAGCGGAGATTCCCAACCGCGAATACTTCATCCGGCTGGCCCAGCAAACCACGGAGCTGCTCTCGCGTCACACTCGCGAGGGGCCGGTCTTCCGGATTGATTTGCGCTTGCGTCCCCAGGGCAACGAAGGCGAACCTGCAGTCCCCCTGCCCCACGCGATCCATTATTACTCCCACGTCGCCCATGATTGGGAGTTGCAGGCCATGATCAAGGTGCGCCATTCCGCGGGCGATCTAGGGTTGGCGCGGGAGTTTGTGCGCCGGGTGCAACCCTTCGTTTATCGGCCTGAGCTCAACTTTCTTGCCATCAAGACAGCGCTCGCCTCGCGGGAGAAAATGGGAAGTCACCGCCGCCGGCGCCTGCTGAAGCAGACGGGTCAGAGCGGCATCGATGTGAAGCTCGACCGTGGTGGCATTCGCGATATCGAGTTTCTGGTGCAATGCTTGCAGCGGGTCTATGGCGGAAGTGAATCGTGGCTGCGTTCGCGGGGTACGATGTTTGCGCTGCAGAAGCTCTACGACAAGGAACACATCGGCAGCAAAGACTTTCACAACCTCACCAGCGCTTACGAGTTCCTGCGCAACCTGGAGCACCGCCTGCAATTGCGCCAGGGCCAGCAGACGCATCGGCTGCCGGCATCGCGCTGGGAGCTGGAATCGCTGGCGCGCGGTCTCGCGAGGGAAGGTACGACGGCGCCAACCCCCGAAGAGTTTCTGGCCCATGTGCAAAGGCGCATGTCGGCGGTGACGGAGATTTATCAGCGAGTCATCTATCAGGAGCAGAACCAGGACCACCACCCCCCTGAATTTCAGTTGCATCCGGAGATTCCAGCGACCCCTGATAGTTCCTACAGCCAGATAATGCAGCGGCTGGCGGTCGATTCTCCACGGCTACGGGAAATCGCCGGTACCGCCGAGTTGTCGCAACATGCGCGGCGTAACCTCGATCGCTTCCTTAGTTCGGCGGGGACGACTTCGGAGCGTTATGGCGCGGTGCTGCGCTCGCCCGAAGCGGTGGGCCGGGCGCTCACCATCTTTGAGTTCAGCGAGTATCTCACCGACATCCTAGTTCGTCACCCGGCGGAGGTCTCGCTGCTGCCGCAGATTGAAGAGCTGTCAACTTCTTCAGGCGAGGCGGAGTTGTTCGACGAAGGTCCGCGCAGCGAGATCGTCGCGCCCGATCCAGTATTTGCCTACCTCGCCCAGGAAAAGGTCGATCGCTCCGAGGCCAACGCCATCTTGCGACGGCATTACCGCCGCCGCGTGTTCCTGTCGGGCGCCCGCGATCTGTTTCAGTTGCGCGAAGTCTTCGACTCGTTCAGCGAGAACACCGCCGCGGCCGAGGCTGCGATCCAAGCCGCCCTGGCTATTGCTGGCACTCCTGCCGGATTTGCGGTTATGGGACTCGGAAGGTTGGGGGCCCACGAATTCGATCTCCTGTCGGACGCCGATGTCCTGTTCGTTTGCGACGATGGCTGCGCGCAGGAGGAGATGCGTCGAGTCGCGGCGCAGGTAATGGATGCGCTGACCGCGTACACCCTCGATGGCACCGTGTTTTCGGTGGATGCTCGCCTGCGGCCGCACGGTCGCGAAGGCGAATTGATCGTAACCCCAACCCAACTGGCCGCATACTTCCAAGACGAGGCCAAGCCCTGGGAAGCACTGACGTATCTTAAGTTGCGCCATGTGGCGGGTGACCTCGAAGCCGGCAACCGCGCCTTGCAGGCGGTGCGTAAGGGAATTGCAGAGATCGCGACTCGGCCCGATTTCAATTCAGAATTGCAGGACGTTCGCATCCGGTTGGAACGGAGTGACACCACTGCGAACTTTAAGACCGGCCCGGGTGGAATTTATGACCTCGACTACCTGGCCGGTTCGCTGCAGGCGCGAAATCAGCTCTGGCTGGCGGGAAATCTGCGGGAGCGGCTGGACCTCCTGCATGAGCATGGATTGCTGGACGCCGGCGAATGCAACCAACTCACGCAGAGCGCGCTATTTCTGCGTACCCTCGAGCATCTGGTGCGCCTGGTAACGGGACGAGCGCGCAAATGGCTGCCGGTCGCCGAGCACCCCCATCGGGCCCTGCAAAAGCTGCTGTGGAGGGTGCTGCGCACCGATGACAGCTTCGATCCCGAGATGCGCCTGTCTGAAATCCTGCGCCAAACCAGGGCCATCTACCGCCAACGTGGTATGCCGTAATCTGGGATTTCATTGAAGCGGTTCGCCTGCGGTGGTAACGTAAAGGGTTCGGGAGGACCCGGTAAGCCTTTCTGATCCGGACGCGGTGGATTGCGAGAGTGCGGGCCGCAAGTCGTTTTCGTGCCCATGACTCGGTTTTCGGCCTGCTGCTGATTCTGCTAGAGCTTCCTCGTCCCGACACATGGTTGTTTACAGTTTAGGGTCAATTCATACTCATACTCCTCGAGGTGCCTTGTGGCGGCTTCTTATAATGAAATTCCTTTGCCCTCCAGCGGGACCAAGATCACTTACGAAAACGGTAAGCTTGTTATCCCAGACAATCCCATCATTCCTTTCATCGAAGGCGACGGTACTGGCCGCGATATCTGGAAAGCGTCGGTCCGGGTATTCGATGCGGCAGTTGAAATTGCCTATAACGGTAAGCGCCGGGTCGCCTGGTACGAGGTCTTCGCCGGCGAAAAGGCCATGGACCGCTTCAAGACCTGGTTGCCCGATGACACGGTCGCCGCGTTCCGCGAGTTGCGCATCGGCATCAAGGGCCCATTGACCACACCGATTGGCGGGGGCATCCGTTCGCTGAACGTCGCTTTGCGCCAGCTCCTCGATCTCTATGCCTGCGTTCGGCCGGTGAAGTATTACCAAGGCATTCCTTCGCCGGTAAAGCATCCCGAGCGCATGAACATTGTCATCTACCGCGAGAACACGGAAGACGTTTACGCGGGCATCGAGTGGAAAGAGGGAACGCCGCAGGCCAAGGAGCTGATTGACTTCATCAACAATAAGATGCTGGCGGGCACCAACAAGCATGTGCGCGAAGACTCCGGCATTGGTATCAAGCCGATCTCCATCACCGGCACCAAGCGCCTGGTGCGCATGGCCATCCAGTACGCGCTGACCAATCATCTCAAGTCGGTGACCATCGTGCACAAAGGCAACATCCAGAAGTTCACCGAAGGGGCGTTCCGCGAGTGGGGCTACGAGCTGGCCACCCAGGAGTTCCGCGACCAGGTCATCACCGAGCGCGAGAGCTGGATCATTGGCAACCTCGACAAGAATCCGGGATTGTCCATCGAAGACAACGCCAAGATGGTCGAGCCCGGTCTGGAATTTGCGCAGCCGGACTTCCGCGAAGCGCTCTACAAGGAAGTGAAGGGGGTAATCCAGAACATCTACGCCACCCACGGTAAGGGTGCGTGGAAGACGAAGCTGATGGTCAATGATCGCATCGCCGACAGCATCTTCCAGCAGATCGTGACCCGCCCCAACGAGTACGCAGTACTGGCAACGCCCAACTTGAACGGCGACTACATTTCCGATGCTGCTGCTGCCCAGGTCGGGGGACTCGGTATTGCGCCGGGCGCCAACGTCGGAGACCAGCACGCCATCTTCGAAGCCACGCACGGCACCGCTCCGAAGTACGCCGATAAAGATGTGATCAACCCCGGCTCCGTCATGTTGTCGGGCGTGATGATGTTCGACTTCATGGGCTGGCACGAGGCGGCCCGCCTGATCGAGAGTTCGCTGGAGCACACTATCTTGCAGAAGAAGGTCACCTACGACTTCGAGCGCATGCTGGAGGGCGCAACCAAGGTCAGGACCAGCGAGTTCGCCAGCTACATGATAGAGAACATGGCGCCGGTGGCGGAGCTGGTAGCGAAGTAGCGGACAGTCCAGGCTTTTGTTCCTGTGATCCCCCGTGCCTGCCGCCCCCCACGGGAATGAAAATTAACCACGGAGGACGCGGAGATCACGGAGAGGATTCGATAGAAACCAAAAACTCCGTGTGCTCCGTGTCCCCCGTGGTGAATGATTCTCGACCTTTTCGTCAACCCTCAATCTCGGATTCACGCTGTGCATACATTCTTCATACTTCAAACACTGTGAGGCATCATGCGTAAAAAGGTAACGGTAGTTGGTTCTGGTAATGTGGGCGCCACCGCGGCGCACTGGCTGGCGTCGAAGGAACTGGCCGACGTCGTACTGATTGACATCATCGAAGGCGTGCCGCAGGGCAAGGGTCTCGACCTGCTGCAAGCGATGCCGATCGAAAAGCGTGACTCGTACGTGGTCGGCACCAACGATTACGCCGATACCGCCAACTCCGACATCGTGGTCATCACGGCGGGCATTCCGCGCAAGCCCGGCATGAGCCGCGACGACCTGCTCAACACCAATTTCAAGATCATGAGCGATGTGGTGGGCAAGGTGGTGCAGTACTCGCCTAACTGCATCCTGATCATCGTCTCCAACCCGCTCGACGCCATGGCGCAGGCGGCTTACAAGCAGAGCGGCTTTTCGCGCAATCGCGTGATCGGCATGGCCGGCATTCTGGACTCGGCGCGCTTCCGCGCTTTTATCGCCCGGGAGCTGGATGTTTCCGTCGAGAACGTCACCGCCTTCGTCCTCGGCGGCCACGGCGACACCATGGTCCCGCTGCCGCGCTACTCGACTGTGGCAGGCATTCCCATCACCGAGTTGATGGACGCGGCCACCATCGAACGCCTGGTGAAGCGCACCCGCGACGGCGGCGCCGAGATCGTCAAGTACCTCAAGACCGGCAGCGCCTATTACGCGCCGTCGGCCGCGGTCACCGAGATGGTTGAGTCCATCCTCAAGGACAAGAAGAAGATCGTGCCGTGCGCCGCGTATCTGGAGGGCGAGTACGGCATCAAGGGACTGTTCGTCGGCGTGCCCTGCAAGCTGGGCTCGAACGGCATCGAGAAGATCATCGAGATCAAACTCACTCCGGAAGAGCAGGCCGCATTGCAGAAGAGCGCCGACTCGGTGAAGGAGTTGGTGGGCGTCATCGGGGTATAGCTTCAGTCGCTGCCATTTGTCCCACCCTGTCGCCAACACCGGCGACAAGGGTGGGGCACGCCGGCGTGCGTAGCCGGTTGTCCTTTGCTTCCTGGACTCTTCCTCTCTGCGTCAGTCTCGTTGGAAAGTGCGGGTGTGCCAGTCACCTCTGCGTCAATATGGACAATCAACAACTGGAGATTCATTTAGACTCTGGCGAAAGCAGCGAGCTGGGCATGGGATAAATGGGGCCCCTGAGTTCTGGTAATCGGATTATGATCTGGCCGGCCACATACTCGCGACGAACGGTTTGTCCGGAGTGCCACGCCAGGATACGGCTGGAGGATGTGAAACTAACACCCTCCTTTCCTTGTCCTTTCTGTGAAAAGGATGTCTGTGTCTCTGGAATCTACTTGTTCACCACAAAGTGGCTCAGTTGGGCGTTCGGAATGCTGATTGCATATTTGATTGGGGCGAGGGGGTGGTGGTTGCTGTTGTGGTGCATAGTCTTTACCCTTGTTGTAGCCTTCCTGTGGGCGTACATTGGCAAGTACCTGATACCTCCAAGATTATCCCGAGTCGGGCCTGAATCCAATGACATCCAGCGCCTCGGGCTCGGACCGAAATGATGGATGGGTGTTGTCCCTCATCAAAGCTGAACGCCGGGTGCCCCAGGCAAGCCTCCATTGCTTGCCTGGGTGTGTTGACTTTCATTAGAGGGAGAAGGTATATCGATATATCGCTCCAATGGTGGCGGTGCATCTCAATACTGGTGGTAATGGCACGGGTTACTTCCAGCACGCCGGGTGCCCCTCCCAACTTCCTTCCTTTGCTTGGGTGGGATTTTTGCCTAGGCCACTGCCCGGCTGGTGCGGACCTGCAAGCGGACACCTTCCCGCCGCTGAAGATAGGCAACGATTCCAAACAGGTTGCTGGCGGTTGGATTTCCCTTTGGCCCAAACATCTGGTGCAGGGTCTTTACGTGCAGTTTCGTCTCCGCGGACAGCTTGGGAAATCCGACTGTGGCATTGATGTAGTCACGCAACAGCTCCTTCCCCAGCGCAACCTCTCCGGCGAGAAGGCTTTCAACGGCATCGCGGAGCAGCCCCTTGCGAAATGCAGCGTCACGTCGCACTCGCGCCTGTACGGTTTCTCTGAAATCCCGTGTTAGAACCATTTCTCACTTCTCCTCAGGTCGCGCCCTTCCCACGCCGACGCATCTGTTTGAATTCGGCTACGAGCTCTTCCTCATCGACCTCCGCCAGTGCCTCGGAAAGCCGGTCGGCGGCGGCCTTGAGTTCAGAAAGCTCGGCCCCCTTACGTCGTCTCCGCCGGGTTGGGACATAGACACCGAGAGTCTCGCCACGCCGAGTGACGGCGACCGGCGTATCCGACTCCAAGAAACTGGCAATCCGCTCCCGGAACTCACGAACGCCCACTTTGAGTGCAGCCATGCAATCCTCCTTGGACATAAGTGTACATCCATGTGTACACACAACGCAACTCCCAAACTTCTTTGCTTGGGGTGGGATTTCCAAAACGGTGGACGCTGGCCTAACGCTTCGCTGACTACGTAAGATCAAGAGCGGCCTTCACCGCAGTTTCAATCCTCTGCATGGATGCCGATGCCAGTGTGCCCAGCGGAGGGTAGATCACCAGTTGCTTCTCCACCGTGGTCGGTTGGTCACACTTCACCCACGAGTCGTGGTGCAAACCACCCTCTGCGGCGCTCAGCTTAGGACGCAGTGAAAACGCCTTGTGCTCGGCGGTGGAGATCGGCAATAGACATACGTCCAGAGAATGTGCGTTCAGGCTGTCGCTGGAAATCACCAGCGCGGGACGTTCCTTGTCGAGGTCGATCAGGCAAATTTCGCCCCGCCTCGGATACCATCGCGCAGGCTTTGTTCCTCTTCGCCAAGTTGTCATGGGCGTGACCAGGATCTAAGGCTGGCCTTCTGGAAGGCGCGGCGCTCCTGCCGGTCTTCCGGCGCGCTGCTGAAGAACTGCGCCGCTTCCTGGTAGAGGCTGGCCTTGCGCTCCGTCTCCAGAGCGTACTTCAGCAACTGGTTGACCCGTTCGCTGGCGGAGTTGCTCCCCTTGGTGCGTTCAACCTCGGACAGAACGTTCTGGTCGAGCGAAAAAGATCGGGTTTTCCTGACTGCGGACCGCATGGCCGTGGTTCTCGCAAAGCTATTGTGATTCCTATTAGATATATTGTCAAGATTCCTATGCGCTCTTGTTGGTCAACGAAATGGCCACGGCGGGATGCCCGCCCAAGCTTCTTCTCTTCGGGGGGCGCGCATTATAAAAGGGCGCCTCTCTCGAAAGGCTATGGTTGCATTGTTAAGGTAGTAAGCTGGGCCTGGCCGCGCGAAACTGGGCTAAAGCGTTCTTGCTGCGTAAATCAAATACCCCGCTAATATCGTTCCGAAAAGCGCAGCAATTACGCTGAGAACGGTAATGATTGCACTTGCCGGCTGAAACTCATCTGCGTTCAGCCGGTTCATGGTTGTGCGGTATCGGACCAACGACACCAGCGCCATGAATATACCCATAACTATGAAACCGACCCCGATCGCCAACGACATCCCGCTCTGACGTTCGGCACTGCCCTGCATTCGCAAGAATTCGCGCAAGGTGATTCCAAACCTTGCCACCACGAAGCCAAACACGATAATGCTGATGCTGGTGCGAATCCACGCCAAAAAGGTGCGCTCGTTTGCCAGGTGGTCGGCAGCTTTACCGGATTGGGCGGAAGGAACTGGAGCAGTCATAGTGGTCATGCCGGGCTGGCCGCGCATAACAATGTTCTTGCCCAACGCTTCATCGGCCATTGCACGGAGCGGACGCGGCTGAATAGCATGTAGGTGCTATACATATCGGTCAATCTGCACCACCATTGGGTAGCTATGGCTCCTAGAAGTGGCATCAGCCGCCCTAGGAGGCCCCAGGATCGACGCGAGACCCTAAGATGGCCTTTGGAGGGCATTCGCGGAGCTTGGGACCCGTCAGCGGCCTCGCAGACCCTCTACCGTACGTTTCCGGTTTTGGGAAATACGGACAGGCTCGCCGCGGATGGTCTTGGGGGCCATACTGTTCGGGATGTACGCAGCCCGAAGGCCCCAACTGTCGCTCGTCCTCGCCCTACGGAACTACTCCGGCTTGTGCGTTTCCGGAACTACTCCTGCAGGGGCAGGCGCAGATGCCACCTTACGAAAGTCCGGTCGCGGCTCGATGGGACGCGCCGCCACGCTCACGGTGCGCTCGTCGAACTTGCCGAAAATCATCTTCCCGGCGGTGGTCTGGAGCACGGACGTCACCGAGATGTCGATGTTCTTGCCGATCATCTTACGGGCGTTATCCACCACCACCATGGTTCCGTCGTCCAGATAGGCCACACCCTGGTTGTACTCCTTGCCTTCCTTCAGGATGAAAACCTTCATGATCTCGCCGGGCAGGACAATGGGTTTTAACGAGTTCGCCAACTCGTTAATGTTCAGCACCGCGACCCCTTGCAATTGCGCCACTTTGTTGAGATTGAAATCGTTGGTGACGATCTTGCTTTCGTACACCTTAGCCAACTCGATCAGCTTCAGGTCCACTTCCCGCACCGCGGGGAAGTCGTCTTCCACGATCTGCACCTGCAAAGTCGCGATCTTCTGGATTCGCTGCAAGATGTCAAGGCCGCGACGGCCGCGGTTCCGCTTCATGGAGTCAGCCGAGTCAGCCACCAACTGAAGTTCGCGCAGCACGAACTGGGGAATGACGATCACACCATCGAGGAAGCCGGTTTCGGCGATGTCGGCGATTCGGCCGTCGATGATGACACTGGTGTCGAGGATCTTGTGGCTCCTCTTGGACGGTTTCTCGCCTCCAAAAATGCCGCCCAGCGCCGCCAGATTGAGCAGGTCGCCCTTACCGGCGCCCACCACCAGGCCTACATAGGCCATGATCAACATTACAAAAAGCTGCAGAAAGCTTTGCGTCGGACCTTCGCGAATGCTGTTGCGAATGACCAGACTGAAAAGGTAGGCGCCGGCGATTCCGAGGATGCTTCCGATGGCCGCGCCGATGAGCCGCTTCAGGCTGATGCGTCGCAGGCGGAGCTCAAACAGCACCACTGCGATTCCGAAGAGCACTCCCACGGCCGCTGCGGGCCATCGGTTCAACCCCAGGGGGTGCAGTTCGTAGCTGGCAACTGCTGTAATAAGAACAAATAAGATCCGTATGAATACCAGGTCCAAGCGACACCTCCACCAAGCGGTCCAGGCGTCTGCAGTGGATGAAAGCGCTCCGGGGATATAGGAAGAAAATGATGCCGGTAACGCACTCTCAGTTCCAAACGCGTCGGGCAGGCCTCGACTCGCTCGCTCCGCTAAATAACCGCCTCGGGGCATATGAAAAAGAAATGCGCCCCGACCCGCCCAACCGCAGCGGGAATATTACTGAGTAGCCGAAGTATATACCAATTCGGGACTTATTCCGCGAGGCACTTGCCTCTCGATTGAGGTGGGTTCCAACTTGGGCAACCTGGCGACGCGGCTGCAAACTCGACCGGCCCCGCAGCGGGCGCGAGCGATGCAGAAATAGAGATCGCGGACGTTCTCAGGCGAACAACGCCGCAATTCCCGCTCCCCCCAACACCACCACTGCCCACCAGCCGAAGACCACGGCCATGCAGGTCCCGCGCTTCAGCTTGGTTACGCAAGCGTAGCCCAGCCCAGTCAGCACAATCGCCCAGATTGTGAACACATCCAGCGAAGTCGCTATGGAGTAAAGGAAGTGGGAACTGGGGTCAACCAGAGCGCTCAAGTTGCTGGCGATCGGGTTCTGGAAGGTGAAGGCCTCACCCCCTCCCACACTGATCGCCAGTATGGCAATTAGCGCTTTGATGATTCCGGGCAGCGATGCGTACATGCTGATGGCCATGCACTGATTAAAAGTGAGGCGCTGGCCGAGGCCAAGGTTGAATGTCCCCAGTAACACCCCGGCCATGATGGCAATGATGATCAACAAGAGCACCGGATAGGCGTAACCAATTATTCGATTGACCTTGACGATCGTCTGTATCTGCGCCGCCCGCTGATCGGGAGACAACTGATCAAGTTTCTCTGCCTGCTTTGGGGAGAGGGCCATTTGGTTCTCGACGACTTTTTCCATGCCGAGTTTCTTGTCAACCACCATCACCATCGCCACGCTGGCGATTGCCAATAGTATCCAAGGCATCCACCAACTCGCGCTGCGCCGGACGTCGGAGAACGTCTTGCTGGGAGCGATGAAGGTGTCCACGACACGTTCGGCTTGGGAAAGAGGCGGTTGCTCCACGGGGGCGACAGGACTGGCAGAACTCATGGGTCTCCTTTTGCTTCGGATTTTGCTTCGGGCGAAGTGCGGGCCCGACTCTCCAAGAGCGGACAGCACCGCGGCCAGTTTCACATCAGAGATCGCCGAGATTGTACCACTGGTATCTTGCGCGAGGGCGCGGTCACAGCCCTAAACTGGCGCGCGCATCCTTCATGAGCAGCATCAGGTGCAATTCAAAACCGGGACAACTTTCGAATCCGTACTTTCGGTAGAACATTGCGGCCTCGGGGTCAATAGCATGCACGAGGATGGCACGGCCTCCGATGATTTCTGCGCCGGCGTAGGCACGTTGCAGGGCATCCTTCAGAAGAGCAGGACCGAGGCCTTGCCGTTGCTCCCGTTGATCGACGGCCAAGCGAGCAAGCAGAACGATCGGGACCGGATCAGGGGCTGACTTGCTTGCGCGGACAGTGGCTTCTTTCCTTGAAATGCTCCCAGGAGCGAGGGAGTAATACCCCACCACAGCGAATTCCCGGTGAACCACGTAGGTCCGGGTATCTCCGCTCGCCTGGTTCATACGGGCAAGCCGCTTCAACCATTCTGTGAGGGAGACGTGCTTGCCGCAGTCAAAATCCCCAATGTCATGGTTAGACGCCAACAGTTCGACGGCTGACAGGGGCGGCTTGGTGTGAGCGTCGCTCAAGTATCGACTTCTCCGAGAAGAGCCTCTGCAGGGCGGGGATGGCCTTGGCGGGACGGTCGAGTGCTTGCGTGAAACGCGCAAACTGTGCTGCAGGGAGCTCAAAGTGTTTCTGGTCAGCCAAAGCCATTTCAGCCGCCCTACAGGCACTCTCCACGATGAATCGAGTCACCTTCTCGCCGCGCTTCTCCGCCCCCAGGCGGATCAGGCGTTCCTCGCTATCGGAGGCGCGAAAGTTGATCCGCTGGCGCCTGGCTGCCGATTTCTTCTTGAGTACGGATGCCACGGTCCCCCCCTCCACCTGTACGTACAATGTGAGTACAATAATAAAAATGCTACCCTGTTTGCGAATGGTTGTCAAAATGGCGGCCAACGCCTCGCTTGGCGGCCTTGGCACGACTCCTCGGCACGCTGACAGCTCCGTAACTACCGAGGAACCCCGCTGCGCAAACCTGCTTCTGCCTCGTCAAATGCTTATAATGCGGAATAGCGAAAGTCGAGCCTGCTGCGTCCAATGAATGTGCATTCTTGCTTATTTGCCTCGGCCATCGGCGGTGAAATTTCCGGGCTGATTGAATCCAGCGGTCTCGTCGCCAAGGCTGTCCTCTTAATTCTGCTGCTGTTCAGCCTGGCGTCGTGGGCCATCATTTTCTCCAAGTGGGGCCTGTTCCGGCGCGCACGAGTGCAGAGCAATCGCTTCATGCGCGCGTTTCGCAAGTCGGAGCGGCTGCAGGATGTCGCCGCCGTCGCCGAACAATTCAAGCCCAGCCCGCTGATCGCAGTGTTCGACGGCGCGTATGACGAACTGCGCAAGCAGGCGCCGTATCCCCTTCGCATGGCCGCCTTGCAGCGCGCCACCCAGATCGCATCCTCGGAAGAATTGAGCCGCCTGGAGAGCCGCTTGCCCTGGCTGGCGACCACCGGAGCGGTCACGCCCTTCATCGGCCTGTTCGGAACGGTGTGGGGCATCATTGACGCTTTCCACGGTCTTGGCACCGCCGGCGGCGCCACCTTGCGCGCGGTCGCGCCTGGCATTTCCGAAGCCCTGATTACCACCGCGGCCGGCCTCTTCGCCGCGATTCCGGCAGTGATCGCCTACAACATGTTCACCCAGCACATTCGCGAGTTCGGCGCGCGCATGGACGACTTCAGCCTGGAACTGATCAATGAAGTCGAGCGGGCACAGACGGGCAGCGCCCGTGCGGTCGAGAGTGTGGAGCGGCGGTAATGGCTTTCACCAATTCACGGGGCCGCACCCAGACGTCGCTGGCCGACATCAACGTCACTCCGCTGGTGGACGTGGTGCTGGTGTTGCTGATCATCTTCATGATCACCGCGCCGATTTTGCAGTCAGGCATTGAGGTCGCGATTCCGCATACCCGGACCGTAAAGGAGATCACCGAGGAACGCCTGGTGATCACCATTGACCGCCAGCAGCGCGTTTTCCTGAACAACGAGCCCATCAACATCAACCAGATCGGCGCCCAGTTGCACCAGAAGATACGCGACCCCGAGGGCCAGTCGGTCTTCGTGCGCGCCGACGAAAACGTGCCCTTTGGCGCCTTCGCAACCGTGATGGACGCCGTGAAACAGTCGGGCATCACCAACGTGAGCATCGTGACCCAACCGCTGGAGAAAAATGGCAGCCGACGTTGACATCTTTCCGACCGGGGGCAATCTTCGCGCTCCCTTGATCGGCTCGGTGACCCTGCATGTCGCGCTGTTCGCCTTGGCTTTGTTCGGCTATCTGATCCCCAGCACTCGGGGCGAGAATTGGGGCGGTACGGGTGGAACCGGCGGCGCGATGAGCGCCACGCTGGTGAGCAGCATCCCATTACCGGTGCCGCCGACTCAGACCCAAAACGTGCTGGCCAACGAATCCAAGGGGCTGACGCAATCGCCGCCGAAGGAAGTTCCGAAAGAAGAGCGGGAGGCGATTCCGATTCCCGCGCCCGAGGCCAAGAAGCAGGGACCACGGGAGTCCGCGCAAAAAAGGCCGCCGCCAAAAGAAATTGCCAAGGTGGAGGACAATCGGATTCCCTTTGGCCAGGGCGGGCCGGTCAGCGGCCCTTATGGGGCCTTCTCGGCGGGCGGAGCCAAAGGCGGGCTCAGCTTTACCGGAGGCAACGGAGATTTTGGCAACCGCTTCGGCTGGTATGTGGATGGAGTGCGCCGGAAAGTATCGGAAAATTGGTTGAAGTATGAAGTGGATCCCAACATCGATACCGCGCACAGGGTTTACATTTATTTTGAGATCAGGCGCTCGGGGCAGCCGGAAAACATACGCGTGGAACAGTCCAGCGGCATTCCGTCGCTGGATCAATCGGCCACCCGGGCGCTGCAACGCATCGATACCTTTGGCCCGCTACCTCCGGAGTACTCGGGCCGTTATGTCGCCGTCGAGTTCTGGTTCGACTATCGGCGGTGAGGTCTTCATCTGTTGGTGGAAGCCCCCTGCTTTAGCAGGGGGAGCTGGACTTTAGTCCAGCGGAGAAGGAGTCGATTTTGAAAGGGCTTTAGCCCCGGGATTTCTCGATGCCCGGCGCTAAAGCGCGTGATCAAAGCCGAACTTTCCCCCCGCATAAATGCGGGGGCTTCTACCAAAGAAGCGCACGCCAAGCAGAGAAGGAACTTTGGGGAATTGGGAAGCATGAAGCGATACAGAGCAATTCTATTGGTATTGTTCGTCCTGTTTGCCATTGCGGGTATGTCGGCTCAGGACTGGATTCGCACCGGTACCGGGCTGGGTGTGGAGAAGGTCCGTCTCGCTGTGCCCGACTTCAAGCTGGTCACCACCGATACGGGCACGCAGAATTTGTCGGCGATCTTCAACGTTACGCTGTGGAACGATCTGCAGACGGCGGGGATTTTCGACATGGTGTCCAAGAGCTTTTATCCCTTGTCGGTCCCGGGCGCTCCCCAGGAGGTGCATCTCAATGACTGGAGCAGCCCGCCTCCGAATGCCAACATGCTGGCCTTCGGCAATCTGGGAATCCAAGGCGGATCGCTGAATGTGCAAGGCTGGTTATACGACGCCAAGAATCCGCAGTCTCCGCAGGTGCTGGGCAAGCAATATCGTGAACCGGCCAACGATGCTAATGCCCGCCTGATCGCGCATCGCTTCGCCGATGAAATTATCCTGCGACTGGGCGGCGGAATCGCGGGCGTTGCTGAAACCAAGCTGTATTTTGTCAGCAACCGAACGGGGTCGAAGGAAATCTGGCAGATGGACTATGACGGCGCCGACCAGAAGCAGCTAACTCACATGGGAAGCATTGCGCTTTCACCGCACGTCTCGCCCGACGGCACGCGCGTAGCCTACTCCGGCGTGACTAAGGAAGGCTGGCAGATCCTGATGTACTCCCTGGAACTCGGCCGTGCCGTGAGTTTTCAGCACTTCAGTGGAGACAACTACTCACCCGCATGGTCCTC
The DNA here is from genome assembly GCA_049522855.1 of Candidatus Korobacteraceae bacterium. Lineage (GTDB taxonomy): Bacteria > Acidobacteriota > Terriglobia > Terriglobales > Acidobacteriaceae > Bog-257. The sequence goes on along the minus strand of JBEKNL010000028.1, from coordinate 14,221 downwards.
CGATGGCCAGACCATTGCGTTCTCGTCGTCGCGCACCGGCGACACGGAAATCTATTCCGTCAGCTCCACGGGTGGCAGTGCGCGCCGTCTCACCGAAAGCAAAGGACCGGATGTCTCGCCCACCTGGAACCCCAAGACTAATGCGCAGATTGCATGGGTTGGTGGTCGCACCGGGCTACCTCAGATCTACACGATGGCATCTGATGGAACGAACGTGGTTCGCGTAACCGATCAGGGCTATGCGGTATCGCCGTCGTGGTCGCCCAATGGCCAGTTCCTGGCGTTCGCGTGGATCCGTCATTATGGCCCTGGGGCGCCCGGGGCCAGCGACATCTATGTCATGGATGTCGCCAGCAAACAATGGGCGCAACTGACCCATGAGGAGGGGCGCAACGATTTCCCGTCATGGTCGCCTGACGGACGGCACATCGTGTTTCAGTCGAGCCGCACCGGCCGGGTGCAGATTTATTCCATGCTCGCCGATGGAAGCGAAGTGCGGCAATTAACGACTGCGGGAGAGAACACGCAGCCGAATTGGAGTTTTAAATAGGGTTAGTCCCTGCACGCTTATGGGCGCGGAAGGAGCACACTTCGGCCCTGGCATAAACTGATGCGAGTGCTCTCGCGGGAAAGTGGAGGAAGAAGTTGAAGCTAACCAGGAGTCAATGGATCCGGATTATCGTTGCCCTCGCCGTGGTGCTGGCCGTAGGTGCCTGTGGCAAAAAGAAAGTGGCCTCCGCACCGCCGCCCCCGCCACCACCGCCCCCGTCGCCTACTGCCTCGTTGACAGCCAATCCCAATACCATTCAAGCGGGCCAGGCGAGCACGTTGACGTGGAGAACCGACTACGCCACCGACGTCACCATCGATCAACTGGGCAAGGTCGATCCCAGCGGTTCGCGGGCGGTGACACCGGCGGAATCGACTACCTATCACCTGGTGGCGAAGAACGATTCCGGTACGCAGGAGGCCACGGCGCGCATTACCGTGGTATCGTCTCCGCCTCCGCCTCAGCAAATCTCCAGCGGCACCGATGAGCAGTTGTTTTCCGAGAACATGAAAGATGTGTTCTTCGACTACGACAGCTATGATGTTTCCGCGCAGTATCAACAGGTTTTGCAGGCGGATGCGCGATTTCTACAGCAGCACCCGGGGATGAAGTTCACCATCGAGGGCCACTGCGACGAACGCGGTTCCACCGAGTACAACCTGGCGCTGGGCGACAATCGTGCTAATGCCGCTAAGCAGATTTTGGCGCAGCTCGGTATCTCTGCCAACCGAGTACGTACGATTAGCTACGGCAAGGAGAAACCGTTCTGCACGGAAAGCAGCGAGTCGTGCTGGCAGCAAAACCGCCGCGCCCACTTCGTTTATCAGAAGTAGCGAGGCGGTTATCAGAAGTGGCAAGCAGTGTTTGCTCCGCAAAACCGAAGCCCGCAAGGGCGAAACAATATTAGCCCAGGGCGTGACCGGGGCCCCCGACAAGCGCCGTTTTTGCGCTTGTTGGGGTGGTTGAGCCCTGGGCACAGTGGGAGAAGTATCGAGTCCCTTTAGGGACGGCACGGTTAAAGCTCAGGGCGCGTTTAAGAGACAAACTCAGGAGCAGAACAGGACTGACTATGCGATTTCGGAACAATGTGGCTTGGCTGGCACTGGCGGTATTGATGCTGGCAGCCGCCCGCCCGGCGACCGCCGCCAACAAAGACATCATCCAACTGCAAACCCAGGTCCAGGCGCTGCAGGACCAGGTGGCCCGCATGCAGCAATCCATCGACATGAACATGGGCGCGGTGAAAAACCTGGTCGAGCAAAGCGCCGACAGCGTCAACAAGATGAACGCTGCGGTGAACGACTTGCAGCAAAAGATGCAGGGACAGGCCAGTGACACCAACGGCCGCATGGAACAGATTTCCGGGCAGATTCAGTCGCTGCACGACACGGTGGACGAGCTGAAATCTCGCCTGGCCAAGGTCAGCAAGCAGCTCGACGACATGCAGCAAGGTGGCCAGAACCTGGCAGCCGGGCAGCCCGGAATGACCGCTTCCGCCGGACCGCCCACAGCGGGAGCGCCGGGCGCAGACTCCAACCCGGCTGTTTCCCAGGCGCCTCCGGCGAACGTTCTATACAACAACGCCCTGCGCGATTACAACTCGGGAAAATACGATTTGTCTTCGCAGGAATTCAACGATTACATCAAGTACTACGCCAACACCGATCTGGCCGGGAACGCCCAGTTCTATCTCGCCGACATCGAGTATCGTCAGGGAAATTTCGAGGCGGCGGCGCGCGACTACGACAAAGTGCTGGAGCAGTATCCGGGCGGCAACAAGGCGGCGGCGGCACAGCTCAAGAAGGGTTACGCTCTGCTGGAGCTGGGGCAGCGCGAGGCCGGCATTCGTGAGTTGAAGAGCCTCATCGGCCGCTATCCCCGCTCCATCGAAGCCTCGCAGGCGCGCGACCGGCTGCACCGCCTGGGCGTGACCAGCGGCAGCACCGTTCACAAACCGCCTGCGCCCTAGCTCGCCTGCTCACGACAATCCGCGGCTGGTGATTTCTTGCGCGGGCGAGCCACCTGTCAGGCCTTGCGCCAGAACCAACTCGCGGGTCTTAGCGCGTAGCGTTGGCATATGCCTGCCAAACCAGAGCGCCGCTGCGATACACACCACTCCCCCCATCGCGACCGTCCAGGGAGCGCCCAGATGATGGGCCACAACACCGGCAGAGAGCGCTCCCAGCGGCGCCATGCCCATGAACATCATGGAGTACACCGACATGACTCTGCCCCGCAGCTTATCGGGGACCATCGCCTGAATCAGCGTGTTGGAGGAAGCCATCTGCACCATCATGGTGAGGCCCACCGGCAGGAGCAGCACCGTGGACAGCCAGAAGATTTTCGAAAACGAGAACAGAATCAGGCTGACCCCAAATCCTCCCGCGGAAATAGCGATCAACTTCCCCAAGCCCTTCACGCCGACTCGGGCCGCCAGGCTGGCCGCGCCCAGCAGCGCTCCCACGCCGGTAGCTCCCATCAGAATGCCCAGTCCCCGAGCGCCGCCGTGCAAGATCTTGTCGGCGAAGACCGGCATCAACACGGCATACGGCATCCCTACAAAACTAACGACTCCAAGCAATAGCAGGATGGCGCGGACGGGACCGGTATTGCGCACGAAAGCAAATCCCTCCAGGATGTTCTCCAGCGGCGATCCCTGGTTGGCAAGATTGGCAGGATGCTGGATGCGCATGAGCAGCAGGCCAACAATGACCGCGATATAGCTCACCGCGTTGGCGAAGAAGCACCAGCCCTCGCCAATGGACGCCACTAATATGCCGGCAATGGCGGGACCAATGATTCGGGCCCCATTGAACATGGAAGAGTTCAAGGCAATCGCGTTCAACAGGTCCTCCCTGCCGACCATGTCAATCAGAAACGCCTGGCGCGCAGGAATGTCGAATGCATTCACCACGCCGAGGCCGGCGGCGATCGCCATGATTTGCCAGACCTGGATGCGGCCCGTCAGCGTTAGCAGTGCAAGTACGGTAGCCAGGACCATGGAAGCGATTTGCGTCCCCACAACCACACGCTGGCGGTTGTGGCGGTCGGCCACGATGCCGCCAATCGGCGCCATGATGAAGACCGGAATCTGGCTGGCGAATCCCACCGTGCCCAGCAGCAACGCCGAGCCTGTCATGCGATACACCAGCCAGGACTGGGCAACGGTCTGCATCCAGGTGCCGATCAGGGAGATGGCCTGGCCGGCAAAGAATAGCTGAAAGTTACGGTGGCGCAGGGCGCGCACGGCCAGCCCCAGCCTGGATTTCCGGGAGGCTGGTCGCGCAAACTCCTGCTTCTCCTGTTGCACGGTGGCGGCCAAAAGGTCGCGTTCGGATTCCCAGAAATTCTTGGCCATAAGGCAGAAACAAAATCACGACTTGCGCGGGCCGCAATCGTGGCCGGACTGGCGCCACAAAACAGAATACTTCAACTCGCATTAACCTGGTTGCAATGGGATGAATGTAAGGTGACTTGGCAGGAGAGAATTATTCCCGGAAACGAAATGGGTGAGCGCATCAGTTGCAAAGTGCCATGGCGGCATCTATCTTCCTAAGCTTGTGAATCACACAATCTGCGTGGGAAGCAAGAACACGCCAGCGCGACCCGTCTGCTCCAGAGGCTGATGGAATTTCCATGCCAACCTTCGCTGCGGTTGATATCGGTTCGAACTCGGTCCGGCTCAAGATAGCCAAGGCCGTTCGCGGCCGTCTGGAGACGCTCCACGACGAGCGTGAAGTCACGCGTCTCGGGGAAAGCGTCTTTGCCAACGGCACACTCGATCCCCAGGCCATGTCGCAGACCTTGCAAGTGCTGCGGCGCTTTCACCGTGCGGTGCAGACTTACGCTGCGGACCGGGTGCGCGTGGTCGCCACCAGCGCTCTGCGTGACGCGCGCAACAGCCGCGCCTTTCTGGATTGGATACGCAGCGCCACCGGATGGAAAACCGAGATCATCTCCGGACTCGAAGAAGGCCGCCTCATTCACCTCGGGGTGCTCTCCAGTGCCCGCATCGCCAGCGGCCGGACCCTGCTGATCGACCTCGGCGGCGGCAGTTGCGAGCTGACCATCTCCATCTCGGGTCACATTGAGGACATGGTCAGCCTCCCCATCGGGGCGGTGCGCCTCACCCAAACCTTTCTGCATCACGATCCGCCCAAGAAAAAAGAGCTGGAGCAGATGCGCGGGTTCATCCAAGGCGAGGTCTCGCGCATCCAGAAACGGATCGCTGCCGCGAAATTGCAGATCTCCATCGCCACTTCCGGCACCCCGGCGGCGCTCTCCGGTTTGTACGCCGCCAAAATCCGCGGCTACGACGAAAGCAAGCCGCAAACCGTGCCCAAGACCGCAGTCGCAACCTTGCTGAACACCTTGAGCCGGCGCAACCTGGCGCAGCGGCGGGCCCTGCCCGGCATTGGACCGCGGCGCGCGGAAATTATCATTGCCGGCGCCATGGTCCTGGCCGAACTCATGCAACGGTGCAACCTGCGCAGCTTCCGCTATTTGCCGCTGGGGCTGCGCGACGGATTGCTGGCGCAGATGATGGCCGATTACAACGGCAGCGCGGTCATGCGCGAGCGCGTGGAATCGGAGCGCCACGATGCCTTACTCGCCGCGGCCAAGCACTATGGCGCCGATCTGACCTTTGCCCAGCGCATTCGCGATCTGGCCATGCAGTTGTTCCGGCGATTGCAGCCCGTACACCAGTTGCCACCGCAGTACGCCAATTGGCTGGAGGCGGCGGCCATGTTGCATGAAGTCGGCGCCTATATCAATCGTTCCGGACGGCGCCGTCACAGCTATTACGTCATCGCTCACTCGGAAATCTTCGGCTACACTCCCATGCAGCGGCGCATCATCGCTGCCATCACCCGCTATGTCGGCAAGTCGCTTCCCGCGCCCAGTGATCGCGTAATGGGCCTGTTGCCTGGCATCGACCAGATTCACGTTGCCAAAGCCGTGGCTGTGCTGCGGCTGGCGCGCGCCCTCGATCAAGGTCGCCGCGGCGCAGTGCGTGAGTTAAAGGTCCGCGTTCACCAGGACGGTCGGGTGCGGCTGCTGCTGACACCCAGCCCCTCGGAGGGAATTGAGCTGGAACTGTGGGCCGTGGAGCAGGAAAAAAACTACTTCGGGACTGTCTTCGGCCGCGAACTGCTGGCCGAAGCCTGCTGAATCGCGCGCACCACTTTAGGCGGCATGCACCACTTCAGTACCGCAGGCTTGCGACCGTCTTTTTCGACCTTGGCGACCCCGCCCTTCTTCAGTTCGATGGCATTCAGCGGGCCACCACCGGAGAGAAGCTGGTTCAGGAACTCCGTCATACTGGGGTTGTGGCCGACTACGATGATCGTGTCACGCCGGCTGTGGCGGCGAAGCAGTTCCAGAAACTTCTCATAGCTCGCCTCCGGCCGCAGCGCGGCATCGAGGATAACCTTGCCTTCGTATCCCAGTTCGTTGGCCACCACCGCTGCGGTTTGGGTCGCGCGCCGCAGAGGACTGGAGATGATCACGTCAGGGCTGACGTCGAGCGCCGCAAGCGCACGTCCCACATCGTGGGACTGCTCGATTCCCAGCTTGTCAATCGGCCGTTTCTCATCCTTGGCGGGGTTAACTTTCGGTTTCCCGGCGTTGGCGTGACGCAAGAAGTAAATGTCCATGGTGACTATTTTGCCCTAACCGCCCGCCGAGTGCTACGCGGGCGATAGGACGGCAGCGCCGGAATGGCATCCAGGGTGACTTTGCCCGGCAAGCGCGGCGTTCGCTTTAGCGCTCAGGAATTTCTGAGCGCACTTTGTTCAGGATCTATCTCGCAACGCTGAAGCCAGCGCCTTGGGCGCGGAATAAGAAAGCCCACCGCTTCATCGGTGAGAAAGAGCTCGCGTCTAATCTCGTGCATTGTGGCTGTTGTGCCGTGCCCGAGGCAACCGACACAGCGTCATGCATCATCCGTCACAGACAAACCCATGGTCGTAGCGGGATGATGGACTTGAACGCAGGCCCAGCAGAAGCCGTGTGTGCGGAGAGATGAGATTCCATCCTCCGGACTCGACTCGGGCATGGTTCTGCGCGAACCAACTTTCGAATGAGGAGGCCGCTCCCATGAGAAAAGCAATCATTCTTTTTGGGCTATTGGCTGCCATGCAAGTTATGGCGCAGGACAAGTCCATCGTCACTGTGAAAAGCGGCGAAGTAACCAACGGCGTGGTGATTCTCACGGTGCATCAAACAGCTACGCCGCAGCAAGCAGCAGACACTTTCGCTCTGCATTGTAATAAGGGCATGACGGCCTGCAACGTCGTGGAACCAGGAACTTACGTGATGGTCCGGCTGCCTAAGAATTGGGGAATGTACGACTGCGCCAACGTCGATCTTTATGCCAGTACGGCCGATCCGGCGAGCGGCGAGAAACTTGGCGAGTACTGCTTGATCGAGAAGTAAGACGAGCGCGGACCAGGCGGTCCGTTATCGACTCTGCATTTCCGCTTGCTCAGTCGCGTCGTCCCAGGTGGCGTCCGATGCTGGGGGGATGAAACTCATCGCGCGTTCCGTCAGGGCGGCGATGGTCAGGCTGGGATTGACGCCAAGATTGGCTGCGACCACCGACCCGTCGCAGACATACATGTTCTTATATCCGAAAACGCGGTTGCGATAATCCACCACGCCGTCCTCAGGCGAGCTGCCGATTACAGCGCCTCCAAGACAATGGGCGGTGCCGGGAACATCGAACAGTATTTCCGGCAACATGCTCATCGCCGTGCCCCCGGCCACGCGAGCAAATTTCTGGGCAAACTCGTTCGCCTGGGGAATGAACGTGGGTACCCGCTGGCCGCGGCTGACCAGAAACTTCCTGAACGGCCAATAGATGTGCCGCTCCCATCGCATGTCAATGTGTCCTTCGAGCGCCTGCATGCAAAGCAGAATCACGGATTCTCTCGCCCAGCCCACGGGTTGGAGGATGCGCAAGGTCTTAAAGGGATGGCGCAGCAACGCAACAAAGAGATTCCGAATCCAAAGCGCAACCCGCCCCGGGCCGGGACGGCCGCCCGTCAGAATCGTGGCCAGCAGGCCCATGGTGTCCGAGCCCGCCGGATACCGAACCGCCTCAATGTGGGTGTGCTCATCGATGTAAACGCCCGATCCGATGGCAACCCCTGTGGACAAGTCTTCGCTGGAATTAGGTATTCGCACCCCGATGAGCGATTCGGAATTGGTGCGCACTCGCCTGCCCAACTGATCGCTGATCGCCGGCAAAGAGCCTTTTTCTTTCAGATGAAAGAGCAATTCCATGGTGCCCAGCGACGACGCCGAGAAAACTACGCCGCGACAAGTGAAGCGCCTGGGATGCCGGTTGAAGCGGGCCGTGGACTTCACGGTGGAAACTTCATATCCGCGGCTGCCGTCGGTCAGTCCGTCAAGGGGCTTGACATCCACTACTCTCGTCTCCGCGAAAACTTTGGCGCCATACTTCTCCGCCAGGTAAAGATAGTTCTGATCGAGCGTATTCTTGGCGCCGTGGCGGCAACCCATCATGCAGCCGCCGCAGCCCATGCAGGTCGTGCGCTCCGGCCCCTCTCCGCCGAAATAGGGGTCAGGAAACGTCTGTCCGCCAGGCTCTCCTTCGGGAGATTGAAAGATGGCGACATGCGTCCGGTAGAACGTGTCTCCTATTCCTGCAGCGTCGGCAACTTTCTTCAGCAGATGGTCGGCAGGTCCGAGGATCTTGTTCTCGGTAACGCCCAGCATTCGCGAGGCGGTCGCGTAATGACGCGGCATCTCCGCCTTCCACTCCGCTAACCCTTGCCACGATCCGCAGTCCCAAACCTTGTCCGGAGGCGGAAGAAGAGTGCAGGCATACGTAATGGATCCGCCGCCTACCGCACAGCCGTGCAGAATGGTGACATGCCTGAAATAGCGCATGTTGAAGAAGCCCCGCAGCGCAAGATTGGGACTCCAAAACCAACGATGAATCGACCAGCTCGTGCGCGGCAGGTTCTCAGGTGTCCAGCGGCGGCCCATCTCCATGACCGCAACCCGGTAGCCCTTCTCGACCAGCCGGTGAGCGGTAACGCTGCCTCCAAACCCTGAGCCGATGACAATGAAATCGAAATCCCATTCGCCGGTGTGAGACGTCATCGCGGGTCCTCTGCTGCTGGGATCAATGCTTCCCTCATTGTCACGGAGCTCGATCAACAGCAAATTATCTCACCGGCGGTCAGTCTAGTTTTCACCAGAGCGGTTGATTCGTTGGCGCTCGTGCCGAATCGGATCGGGCCCGCATTCCCAAAACGGGAATCACACCTAACGGGTTCGCTCGTCACTGCATCCTGGGTCTTAGGTGCCGCATTATGAAGAAGTTCCTGCTTCTCATTTTGGGAACTTGCGAGTGGGCGACCGCCAAGAAACTGCTGAGGCGCAATCGCAGGGGAATTTGAAAGGAAGTAGAAGCATGGCAGAGATCGTTGCAAGCCTCAGTGAAGAACGGATTGCTTACCTGGAAGGACTGGTCAGCCAAGCCCGGACCGCTGCCGCCGTCTTTACGCAATACACGCAAGAGGATGTCGATCGCATTGTCAAACCGATGGTGCTGGCTGGACTGGAACAAGCGCAATATCTGGCTCGGCTTGCGATTGAGGAAACCCGGCTTGGAGTTGTGGAAGACAAAGCCCTGAAGAACATGGTGGCTACGGAGTTCGTTTACAACTACGTCAAAGATAAACGGACCGTGGGCACGATTCGCGAGTTTCCGGAACGCGGTGTGGTGGAGGTGGCTGAACCCATCGGGGTCATCTTTTCGCTCACCCCGATTACGAACCCCACTTCGACCGTGCTGTTCAAATGCATCATGGCCATCAAGACGCGGAACGCGGTCATTTTCAGTCCGCATCCCAGCGCCGGGCACTGTTGCTACGAAGCGGTACGGATCATGCATGAGGCGGCGGTCAAGCACGGCGCGCCCGAGGGCGTTTTCACTTGCCTGGAATCGCAAACTCTGCCGGACAATGCCTACCTGATGCGGCACAAGGACGTCGGCCTGATCGATGCCACGGGTGGGCCGGGCATGGTTAAAGCCGCTTACAGCTCTGGCAAACCCGCCTTGGGGGTAGGTCCGGGCAATACCCCGGTCTATCTGGAAAAAACCGCGGACCTGAACATGGCCGTGGTGGACATCATCACCTCAAAAACGTTCGATAACGGAACCATTTGCGCCTCCGAGCAGACGGTGGTGATCGATGACGAGATTTATGATTCCGTGCTGCAAAAATTTTCGGACCTGGGCGCGCACATCTGCAACGAGAAAGAAACGGAACTGCTGGGACGAACGGTGATCGATCCCAAGACCGGATTCATGCAACCCATGGCAGTCGGTCAGAAAGCCACCGATATCGCCCGCATGGTCGGTCTGTCGGTCAAGCCGAAAACCAAGCTCCTGATTGCGCCGATTCAAGGTGTAGGTCGCGAATATCCCCTGTCAGTCGAGAAGCTGTTCCCCGTGCTCGCCGTTTACCGGGCGAAATCGGTCAATGAGGCGCTTACGGTATGCGTGGACGTGAATCATGCCGGTGGAATTGGACATACGGCGGTCATTTTCTCGCGCAACGACGAAGTCATCCAAAAGTTCAGTGAACTGATGAACGCGGGCCGGATCATTGTGAATTCGCCGGGTTCCATCGGAGCGCTGGGGGGCGTTTACAACGACATGGTGCCCACCTTTTCCTTCGGATGCGGGACCGGGGGAGGCAACAGCACCACCGATAACGTAAATGTGTACAACTACCTCAACATCAAACGCGTGGCCCGAAGGACACAAGCGCATATGTGGTTCCGAGTTCCCAATCAGATTTACTTCAACATGAACGCGGTGGAAAATCTGCGCCACTTCCCATCGCGCTCCACCGTCATCATCACCAACCCCGCCATGGAACAGATCGGCCATGTGGACACTGTCCGTCGCCACATTCCACCGGAAACTCTCGTCCATGTCTCGGTCATTCCTGACGCGGAGCCCGAAGTCAAGGTCGTCATGCAAGGAGTGGAGGCGCTCAATTTCTACAAAGCGGACCAAATCATTGCGTTGGGCGGCGGCTCGGTGATCGACGCGGCGAAGATCATGAAGCTCAAGTACGAATCGCCGGAGGCGGACCTGGAAGAGCTGGCCGCGCCCTTTCTGGATCTGCGCAAGCGCGTGGTGCAATATCCAACCGAGAAAGTTACCCAGGCGCGTTTGATTGCCATCTCCACAACCAGCGGAACGGGGAGCGAAGTCACGCCGTTTGCCGTCCTGACCAACAAGCAGCAAGGGCGCAAGGTGACACTCGCCGACTATTCGTTGAGTCCGGACGTAGCTATCGTCGATCCGCAGTTCGTCATGTCAATGCCGAAAGGCCTGACCGCCGATACCGGCGTCGACTGTTTGACCCACGCCCTGGAAGCTGGAGTCTCGATTTTCGCTTCACCCTACACCGACTCCAATGCCATGCAAGCTATTCGCATGGTATTCAAGTTCCTGCCCATCGCCTATGAACACCCCGGCGATGAAGAGGCGCGCACCATGATGCACAATGCCGCCTGCATTGCGGCGATTGCGTTTTCCAACGCCTCGGTGGGCGTGAATCACGCGCTGGCCCATGCCTTCGGCGCGCGGTTTGGCGTGGCGCACGGTCGCGCCAACGCGCTCATGTTGCCGCATGTCATTGCCTTCAATGCGGGAGTACCGACCAAGTTCATGCCATCGCCGAACCAGCGGGGATATATCGCGCACAAGAAGTACGCGATGGTGGCCGATCTGCTCGGCCTAGGCGGTAAGACGATTGAGGAAAAGGTGGAGAACCTGGTAGCTGCGACAGAGCAACTACTCGATCGACTGGCGATCCCGCGTTCCATCGCCGAGTTGGGAATTTCCAAGGAAGAATTCGAGCGGGCCATGCCCGAGCTGGTCAAGATTGCCTTTGACGATCCTTCCTGGCGATCGAACCCGCGCATGCCGCTGTTGAGCGAATTGGCCGAGCTGTTTTGGAGCGCTTATCGGGGACGAAGCCTACCGACAATGGCTAAGGCATCGCAACCACAAACCGCTGAGGAATGGTCGTGTGTATGACAAGCAATGGCGAGTGGCTTGAAATTGATGGAGAGCGTGTAGTCCAGGGTTTGCAAGCGGCCCGTGAGGCGCTGGACAGCGCCCACAGCGATGTGGTCCTGGATTTCTCTGCCGTGCGCCGGATCGATCCCAATGCGCTCCGGGCGATGGAAAAGCTGGCCGGCTTAGCCGACGGGAAGGCCGTCAAGGTCGTGTTGCGTGGCGTCAATGTCGATATTTACAAAGTGCTCAAGCTGGTGAAGCTGACGCCGCGATTCTCCTTTCTGGCCTGAGGCTTTTGGTGGAAGCCCCCTGCTGCAGCAGGGGGAAGCCGGACTTTAGTTCAGCGGGGAAGCGTTCGCTTATGAAATGGGCTTCAGCCCCGGGATTTTCCGATCCCGGCGCTAAAGCGCATGAGCGACGTCGAACTTCCCCCCCGCATAAATGCGGGGGCTTCCACCCCGTAAGCAAGCTTGGAAGAGGTAGCTACTATGACGAATGGGGCCGGGAACAATTCCTTCTCCTGGGGCGATGCGCTGTTTCTGCATATCGAACGCCCAGGCCAGCCGCTCAATATCGCGGGCGTCAGTATGTTCGAGGGCGAGATGAAGCTCGCGGACCTCCGCGCTTTCATCGAATCGAAGCTTCCGCTGATTCCCCGCTACCGTCAGCGCGCGGTGCCTTCTCCTTTCGATTTCGGCCTTCCCAGTTGGGAGTTCGACCCGCAGTTCAACATTCGGAACCACGTTCGAGAAGTAAAACTCAAGCACGGAACGGAGGACGAACTTAAGGCGCTGGCCGGCAAAATCGTGAGCCAGAGCTTGGACCGGCAGCGGCCGCTGTGGGATTTCACTGTGGCGCGTCTGAAAGGTGGGCGCACCGGAATGGTGACTCGAATTCATCACTGCCTGGCGGACGGAATTGCCGGCGTGGGCGCGATGAATGTCATCCTGGATGCCTCCCCGAACCCGCATCCGGTCTCGCGGAAGAAATTGAAGGCGACACCTCCTCCGGCGCCTAAGGATGCAGGAGCGGCCCTGCTGGACGGGCTGGCCAAGTCCTACCTTTCGCTGTTCAACGGCGCGCTAACGCTGCATTCGGGACTCATGAACATGGCGGAGCAGGCGGTGGCCAATCCGGCAGGGGCGCCTGCCGAGCTGCTTCGCGTATTGTCCGAGCTGGCTGCGCCGGCAGAGCGGTTGCCCTTCAACGTGATCTGCAACGGGCCGCAGAAGTTTGCCTGGACCGAGGTTCCGCTCGCCGACATCAAAGCGATCAAAAACAAGTGCGGAGGGACGGTGAATGATGTCGTCCTGGCGACGGTGACTATGGCCTTTGGCCGTTACGTCGCGCACCGCGGCGTTGACCTGACCGGGCGGTCGCTACGAGTTGTGATTCCGGTAAACGTGCGCGGCAACGGAGATGCCAAGGAACTGGGAAATCAAATCTCCTTCGTGCCGGTGCCGCTCCCGCTGGACCTGCGCGATCCCGTGAAGTTGCTGGCCGTGGTGACGGAACGAGTGGAGTTCCTCAAGCACGCGCGCGCGGCCGAATTTGTCGGCTTGCTGGGCGGTCTGCTGGCAACTCTGCCCAATGCATTCTGGAAAAATATTGGACCCGTGGCCAGCCAACTGCCGCTTAGCCTGTGCAATATCATTTGCACCAACGTCCCCGGCCCGCAGGTACCGCTCTACCTCATGGGTCACAAGATGCTGTCCTGGTACCCCTGGGTACCGATCGGCGGCTTAATGGGCATTAATTGCGCCATCCTCACCTATAACGGCACCGCGTTCTTCGGGTTTACCGGCGATGTGCACGCGGCGCCCGATCTCAAGCGCCTGGAGAAGTTCGTGGATGAGAGCTTTGCTGAGCTGCGGGCAGGTGCCGACAGCGCAACTCAAGCCAAGCCGGAGGTGCGCAAGCGCGAGTGGCCGAACGCAAAGATTCCGGTGGGGCATGCGAAGACTCCCGTCGCGAGGAAGAGGACGGTGCGCAAGAAGGCGCAAAAAAACTTGAAGTCGCACCCGGCTGCACCCGTTGCAGCTTCATCCACACCGGAGAAGGAGCCGGAGAAAACTACGGCGGTCGGCGCGTAACGGGACCTGATTGAGCGCGCTGCAGGCTATTCAACTTCCCGTTCTTGGTATACCCGGATTCGGGTGCGCTCAACGATCCAAAGCTTGCCGCCGAGTTGCTCCAGCGCGATTCCTCCGATGAGCGTTCGACAAAGGTCTTCGAGGTCACGATGAGACACCGGTTCGGAAGGCCGCAGAACAGCGATGCCGGGGTACTGGGACGGCCTAAACAGCAAGGGATTGCCAAAGTCCAGATCGAGCTTAACCATAGCGCGGCCTTCGTCACGACAGCGCGCAATGAGATCGGCGTCGGCGGCACCAGACATTTGCTGGCCCGCCACGGTTGCTGTGTCATGGCCCGCCGCCTGAAATAATTCAGCCAGGCGTCTCCCAAGATTTTCGTCTAGTACCTAGTTGCATAAGTTAGAGTATGACATTTTAGGTCGTTTCTGAAAGACGGTTTGCTTGCTCCACTCGAAGGGATGAGCCGACTGGTTGTAGGCGGCAATGAAGTCATCGATA
>JBEKNL010000027.1:0-45145 GCA_049522855.1 Candidatus Korobacteraceae bacterium | reverse complement strand
CGCTTACTGAACCTCTGCTACTCTTTTTCATTAGGCTGGTCTCCTTTGCACCTCTCGAGTGCGTGCGGACAGCTTACCCTGTTCCGCGAGACCAGCCGTCTCATTCCATCTAACCTGGGCAGAGGTAGGTTCGGGCCGGCCCACCGAACATTTTCAACTCACGATCTCTGGCCGTCCACTGCGATTCGATGCCCACCACGCCGTTCCCCCGCAAAGCATGATGCCGGAAACTGCTCCACTTCCAGTCTCCTGCTTCCTTCACCAGTACGCGTTTCACGGGATTGTGCGGATTCGTGAAACCGGCGCAGATCACGTGGCATGACACTATCTACCCCCTTGCGACTGCCGATGCAGTGACGGAGGTTAGCCCACCAGAAGGGCGAACCTGGGTCACCGGGCCGCCTTCTCAAGCAGTGAAAGTGCGTAGTCCCTAATACCTCTAAGTTGGGAGCTATCCCGTTATAGTTTTGTCGTTATCACCGCCCAAAATGGGACGGCACAATGGATTCTTGCCTCCGAACCCAACTTTGCTCTTGCTTTTACGCCGAGGCCGACGCAAGCTGCACAGTATAGCGGGTGACAGGATCGACGCGGTCATCAGAATCCTGCACTGGGTTTTTCCCGTCCCCTGGCTGCTAACCTTTAGAGCACTCGCCAGGCACAAAGTTGGCGTCCGACTCTCGAAGTTGTTTCCTCTCGGGGCGCCGCGGCAATTCGGCAACACCTATTTGATGACCACCCTGAAGCATTTATGAAAAGAGTGTTCCTATGTCAATTACACGCAGGGACGCATTGAAAGCGTCGGGTTTGGCGGTAGGTGGTTTAGCTCTAGGCGGCGCGTTGAATCGAGGCTTTGCGCCAACGGCAGCGGCATGCATAAATGGCAAGTGCCAGGAGTCAGCGGAGGGTGGTAATCAAAACTCTTTCTTCGATGCCCTGGAAACATGCTGCCCTCTTAGCGAGAGTGTCGCGCCGGATGAGATGCGGATCACGTTTCTCGGCACGTCATGCGTTCCGCGACTCGCCCAGGAATGTAACAGTGTGTTTGTGGAATTAGGCAGCGGCGACACCTTTGTCTTTGACTGCGGTTCAGGAGTAGTGGCCAAGTATGCCGCGATGAAAATACCGTACTCCCAGATGGCAAAGATTTTCCTGACCCACTTGCATGGCGATCATATGAGCGATCTGACCCACATCTACTGTTTTGGGCCGTCCATCGATCGGAAATCACCGCTCTATGTGTGGGGGCCCTCGCCGTCAGGAGTACCTGACCCCGTGACTCATCAGCTCTACAACGACGGAACCAAAGCATTTTGCGCCGGCTTCCGCGAACTGATGCGTTGGCACTCTGAGAGTTTTAGCTTTTTGCCTACCGCATATAAAAGTTTTGTTCCCCCGGACTGGGATCCCACTCAAAGCAGAGACGGCTATGACATCGTGCCCTTTGAATTGGATTGGAGAACGCCTGGTATCGCCTATCCTCCCAACGGCAATAACGACAGCGATGTGCTCATCACACATTTCCCCGCCGTACACGACCGGCAAGGTGCAATCAGTTACAAGCTGGAGTGGAAGAGTCAGGGGCTGTCGATGATCTTCAGCGGTGACACGAAGCCGAATTACTACATGATCGATCAGGCAACACAAGGCGTAGACGTTCTGATCCACGAGCTGGTCGTGCCGCCAGAGGTCTGGGCGGAGAAGAACGCAGATATTTGTCCCCCGCCGGCCTTCGGGGTTTACTTGGCCCAGGAAATCCAGGATAGCTCTCATACCCCCGAGAAAGCGTTCGGCTACATTCTCAGCCAATTGAAAGTTCCACCGCGGCTTGCGGTTGCAACCCATTTTCAGGCTACTGACGATACGATCAACCCTGCTCTGAAGGATATCCGTCTATGGTACCCAAAGGGTGAAGTTACATTCGCTTGCGATCTGATGGTCCTGAACGTGACCAAAGCAGGAATACGACAGCGCCGGGGCGATGTCTCTTCTTACGCATAGAATACCCCCATTCCACCCTCCAAGACTCACCTCGACTACTGCCTTCCCAAGTACCACAATAATACGAATGCGGTGTATACCGGGGATCCTTTAGCCCAGCTTGATCCGAAAGCGAGGATCATCCCTCCAAGCCTTTACAACGCGCGATAGGGTGTTCTGGACTCACTGAGGCGGCCGACTCCGGCCGCCTGTTTTGTGGGAGCGATCTCGGGTGCCCCGGGTTCGCGGCCGTCTTTTGGACGCCAACTTGGGCAGAGGAAGGTTCGGGCCGGCCCTCCGAACATTTTCAACTCACGATCTCTGGCCGTCCACTGCGATTCGATCTCCACCGCTCCGTTCTCCGGCAGTGACCCAGGTTATAGATTGCTGCGTAAGTAATGTCCCATATCGGATGGACGATTCGTCTCTGGAATTGTCATTACGAGCGAAGCGGAATCTGCTGTTGTTGGCGCTGGAACGACTGCTGAAGAGACAGCCGATCCCTCACGGCCTAAACTTTACCCCAACAAGCGCAAAAACGGCGCTCGTTGGGGCCCCCGGTTCGGCCGTTCGTGATGGCAACTCAAAATCGCGAATCCGGACATTACTTATACAGCACTCAATAGCCCAACAGCAGGGCGAACCTGGAGCACCTTTACGCCGCCCCGCTGCCCTTGGGCGCGACCTGCAAGATTTGCCCCAGGGTTTCCGGCCAGCTCTCAAACAGTTGTTGCCCAAGGCGGCTGCCGGTTTTGCGAATGTGCTCTTGTATCAAATTGCGGACCAATACCTGCTCCTGGTAGTTGCAATCGTCCAGCAGATCGGTCTCGACAAACTCCGGGTGAAACTTGCGTCCAGTTTCGAAGGAGCGATCGGGGTCCCAAACGTAAGCTACGCCTCCCGTCATGCCCGCGCCGAAGTTTCTGCCGGTCGCTCCCAGAATGACGACGACCCCGCCGGTCATGTACTCGCAGGCGTGTTCACCCACTCCTTCGACGACCGCGGTCGCTCCTGAATTACGAATGGCAAAGCGTTCACCCGCAGTTCCAGCCGCGAACAAGAAGCCAGCCGTGGCGCCGTACAGGGCGACGTTTCCCAGGATGACCTGCGCCTCGCGCGCTTGCGCCAGTTTGCCCACCGGACGAAGAATGAGTTCGCCGCCTGAAAGCCCTTTGCCGACGTAGTCGTTGGCCGCGCCCTCCAGAGTCAAAACCATGCCCTCGACGGCAAAGGCGCCGAAGGACTGTCCTGCGGTACCGCGCAGGTGCAAGCCAATGTCCGGCTTGAGTTCGGGTTGCCGGCGGCGCAGCAGCGCCAACTCGCCCGCCATGCGCGCGCCCAGGCTGCGATCTTCGTTCTTCACTGCCGTGTTGTACTCGAACGGCTCGCCCGCGACACATGCCGCGAGTGCAGGTTCCACCCAGGCATCGTCGAGTGGGGGATGATCTTCCGGACGCGCATTTCGTTGCCCTTGCCAATGCAGCGGAGCGTCGCCGGCGCAGGCGAGCATGGGCTGCAAATCGAGATTCCCGTCGGAGCGAACCTGATGCAACAGGTCGGTGCGCCCGATGGCCGACTCCAGCGAAGGCAGTCCCAAGGCCGCCAGCAGCCGCTGCAAGTCTTCGGCAATATTCAGGAAGAAGCGGACCACGTTCTCCGGCTTGCCGCGGAACTTGGCCCGCAAATCGGGGCGCTGGGTCGCAATCCCCGTAGGACAGGTGTTGAGATGACATTGCCGTGCCATGTCGCAGCCTAACGCGACCAGCACCGCCGTGCCGAAGGCGAATTCGTCGGCGCCGAGAAGCGCGGCTATGAGAATGTCGCGCGCGGTGGACAGACCGCCGTCCACCCGCAGCCGGACGCGGCCGCGCAGACCGTTGTGCCGCAGCACTTGCTGCGCCTCGGCCAAACCCAGCTCCCAGGGACTGCCGGCGTGCTTGATGCTGCTCAAAGGCGACGCGCCCGTGCCACCGCTGTGCCCGGCGATCATGATGTAGTCGGCATAAGCTTTGGCGACGCCCGCGGCGACCGTCCCCACACCCAGTTGCGAGACCAGCTTCACTCCAACGGCGGCCCGCGGATTGATGCGTTTCAGGTCGTAAATCAATTGCGCCAGATCTTCAATGCTGTAAATGTCATGATGCGGCGGCGGGCTGATTAGCGAGATTCCCGGTTGTGCGTGCCGCAGACGCGCGATCAGCTCGGTCACTTTGTGGCCGGGAAGCTGGCCACCTTCTCCCGGCTTTGACCCCTGCGCGATCTTGATCTCCAGCTCCTCGGCGTGTGCCAGGTATTCAGCGGTAACGCCGAAGCGCCCCGAAGCAACCTGCTTGATCTTGTTGTTGCGCGGCAGAAAATTGGGCGGAGCGTCAGGCTCGCTGCAGTAGGCATTGGGATCTTCGCCGCCTTCGCCGGTATTGGAGCGGCCTCCCAACTGGTTCATGGCGAGGGTGATGGTTTCGTGGGCCTCGGGACTGAGCGAGCCCAGAGACATGGCGCTGGAGACGAAACGCCGCGCCAGGCTGGACTTCTGCTCGACTTGATACACGGACAACCCTGGACCGGCGGAATGGAAGTCCAGCAAGTCTCGCAGCACGGCCGGCTCGCGTTCCTTCCCTGCTCCCGCGAAAGCAGACCATGCTTCAGCGTGCGAAGGCGCCGTTGCCGCAGCTTGGACAGTTGCCTTCGCGGCGCCGACAGCCATTTGAAGCTGCCGCGTCCGTTGCGGTTCCCAAGTGTGCAGTTCCGCTCCCTCGTCGCGACGGAATCGCACCCAGCCGTAGTCCGGCAGATCGGAGTTATTCAGTTCGCACGCCCAGGAGGTACGAATGGCGGCTTCGATCTCGAAGAATCCGCGTCCTCCCAGCGGCGACGGCGTTCCGGGGAAGCAGCGTTCGACCACTGTAGCGTCGAGTCCGAGAATGTCGAACAGTTGCGCAGCTCGATAACTGTCGAGGACGGAGATTCCCATCTTCGACATCACTTTGGCCAAGCCGGATTGCAAGGCCTTGAGCATCCCGGCTTCGCCATCTTCTCCGGCCAGTGCGCGCGCGGTTTGCAATGCCAGCCAAGGACAAACCGCGCCCGCGCCATATCCAATGAGCACGGCGGCGTGATGCAGGTCGCGACAGTCGCCGGCTTCCAGGGCCAGACCGGCTTTGGTGCGCAAGCCGGCCTTGACCAGCGCATGATGCACCGCCCCGGTGGCCATCGCCATGGGGATCGGCAGGGCCTGCGCAGAAGCCGCGCGGTCGGTCATCAGAAGAATGCGAACTCCTTCCCGCACCAGTTCAAGAGCAAGGCTGCTCAAGTCATCGATTGCGCTTTCCAGAGAGCCGTCGGGCGCGAAGGTGCAATCCAACGGGGCGAGCGGCAATTCTTCACGCAAGGGATAAGTGCCCCGATGCAGCGACTCCATCTGCCCGAGCGACAGAAACGGCGAGGGCAGCACCAGGCCGGGCAGAGGAGCATGCTTGTCGAGCAGATGCGGCCACGGTCCCAGCCGGGTGCGCAGCGAAACTACGCACGACTCGCGCAGAGAATCGATGGCGGGGTTGGTAACTTGCGCAAACCTCTGGCGGAAGAACCCGTACAAAGGACGCGGCGTGCGCGCCAGGGGCGCGATGGGAGTGTCATCGCCCATGGACCAGGTGGCGTCCTTGCTCTCCAGCGCCATGGGCGCCACAACCATTTTGATCTCTTCGCGGCTATAGCCGAAGCCGCGCTGCACTTTCGTGATTTCGTCTTTGGATAGAACAGCCCCGGGCTCAGCCGCAGGCTCCAGGGGAATGTCGTCGATCAGCGGACCATAGGTCGCCAGTCCATCGATGTAGCGATCGAGAGGTTCGCCGTCCAACAACTCTCCGCGTTCCAGATCGAGCAGAAGCATCTGCCCAGGGCCGAGCCGTCCGCTACGAACTATGGAATCGGAACTGACATCGGCAAGGCCAACCTCCGAGCCGGCCACGATCAAGCCGTTGTCGGTAATGACGTAACGGCAGGGCCGCAGGCCGTTGCGATCGAGTGCCGCCCCCAGCAGGTGGCCATCGCTGAACACCAGCGCTGACGGGCCGTCCCACGGCTCCATGCAATCGGCGTGATAGCGGTGGAAGGCGGTCTCGTTGCCATCGGTGGCGGGCGGCAGAAGCATACGAATCGCCTCCGCCACATTGCGCCCATGGTTCGCCAGCAACTCGGCAACTTCGTCCAGGCTCATCGAATCGGAGACATCGCCGGTGAGCATGGGCTCGCATTCCGGCGGCAGAGTTGCCCGCCGGGCTTCCATGTGGGCGCGATTGGCCCAGATGGTGTTGATCTCGCCGTTATGTGCCAACATCCGCAGCGGCTGCGCGCGATGCCATGAGGGCAGCACGTTGGTCGCGTATCGCTGATGGAAGATCGCGAACGGGGTGACGAATTCCTGACTATTCAGGTCGGGATAGAACTCGTGCAGCAGTCGCCCCGCGCACATAGCCTTGTACACGAGGGTCCGCGTCGAGAGCGAGCACACGTAGCTTCCCTCGGAACAGCGCTCGAACGCTTTGCGCGCGAGATAGAGCCGATGCTCGACTTCGGCCTCGGTCCATTGCACTGAGTCGGGAGCGGTAATCAGCGCTTGACGGATGACGGGGAGCGACTCCAGCGCAAGCTCACCCAACGCTTCGCGCCGGATGGGGACTTCGCGCCAGGCGAGCCATTGCAGGCCCTGGGCGGAGATGCACTCCTCGAAGCGCAGCGCGTCGGCGCTGGTTACTCCTTCCAGCGGCAGGAACAACATGCCCACGGCGAGCGGCCGGTCTGGCGGCAGCGCGATGGCAGTCTGGCTGAACAGGAAATTGCGAGGCACCGCGGTCAGGACACCGACGCCGTCGCTGCTTTTGCGATCGGCGGCGACTGCGCCACGGTGAGCCAAGCGTCCCAGCGCAGTGAGGGTCAGCCGCAGGATGTCGTGATTGGGAGCGCCGTACAGGGTCGCAACAAAGCCGACGCCGCACGAATCATGATCAAAGCGGGGATTGAGAAGATTTTGGCCCCGGGAGCCAATCGAGCTAGTTCCCATACTCGAATATAGAGCAACCCGCGGGTGATTGAAAAGAGGGCGGTGGACTAATTTCGCAGTCCACAACCGAAAGGGGAAAAGTGGGGCAATGCTAGAGCAGTTCCGCGCGGCGTTGCGGCGCGCCCATGGGTTTGCAGAGAGGGCGCGCCAATGTGACAATACCTGGATGAAGAAATCACTTACCACGGCGATCGGTATATGGGCAGCCGGGATGCTGCTGCTTGCCAATGCATGGGGACAGCAGGCTGCGCCCGCAAATACCCAACAGACTCCTACGACAAAAGCTCAACCGGCCTCTGCAGCGACGACTCAGCAAACACCCGCGGAAAGAAGCCAGCAGGGTGTTGTCCTGAACACGCAGAAAGACAAAATCAGCTATGCGGTCGGGATGAATATCGGGACCAACCTGCACCGGCAGTCGTTGGACGTTGACCCGGCGATCCTGCTGCAAGGTTTAAAGGACGGACTTGCCGGTAACAAGCCACTGCTGACCGAAGAGGAAGCTCGGACCCTGCTTACGCAATTACAGGAAGATTTGCGCAAGCAGCAGGCGGAGAAGGCGCAACAAATGGGCGCCGCCAACAAGACGGAAGGGGAAACATTTCTGGCCGCCAACAAAAATAAGGAAGGCGTGGTTACGCTGCCCAGCGGTCTGCAATACAAGATCTTGAAAGCAGGTACGGGACCGAAACCTACAGCGAGTGATTCGGTGGTTTGCAACTATCGCGGCACGCTCGTCAACGGCACCGAATTTGACAGCTCCTACAAACGCGGCCAGCCGGCGACGTTTCCGGTGAATGGAGTCATCAAAGGCTGGACCGAGGCCCTGCAGTTGATGCCCGTGGGATCGAAGTGGCAGCTGTTTATTCCCGCCCAACTTGCCTATGGCGAGCGCGGCGCTGGCCCCGACATTGGCCCTAATGCGACCCTTATTTTTGAGATCGAACTGCTTTCCATCCAGGGCAAAGGCCAGTGACGCAAACTTAAATCCTGCGCCCCGGGGTGCGATCGAAGCGCAGTCGAAGGGTGGGGCGCCCGGCAGTGTTTTATCCGGGGACTGCTGTAGGTTTGGTGATGAGGGATACGGAAGGATGCACTTGACACTAGCCGTTTGCCGCGCCTAGCGTAAAGAACATGGATGTTATCCCTATCAAACCGGAGCGCAAAGCACAGCTTGAAGAACATGCGCAGCGTCGCGGGCAAGACCCTGCCGCCGCCCTGGATGACGCTTTGGCCGAGTACCTGGAATGGGAGCGTCAGGATTTTGAGCAAGCCGTTGAGGGCGTTCGGCAAGGATATGAAGATGTGAAAGCCGGACGCACCCAACCCATCGAGGAAGCCTTTGAAGAGCTACGCCTGAAGCATGGCCTTCCGCGTTGAAACCACTACCCAAGCAAAACGGGACCTAGATGACATCCTCAAGCGGCTGTTGTCGCAAGAGGCGGGAGAAACCGGATTGCGTTGGTTTCAGGGATTGCACCAGGCCGTTGCAACGCTAGCTGATTCTCCCCGACGCTGTGCCTTGGCTCCCGAGAATGCCATCTTCCCCTTCGAGGTGCGGCATCTGCTCTACGGGCGCAAGCCCATGTCTACCGAATTATCTTCACCATTGAAGGCCACACGGTGTCCGTTCTACATATCCGCCATGGACGCCGCCAGCCGATCGCCAAGCATTAACCGAAGGCAGAAAAACGCGTTGCGACCAGATTGCTCACAGCTTATTCTTGCGAAGCTAACGTCTGCCTAGACCACCACCAACCTTAGTTCACACCCAGCCCGATAAGCTTAGAATTGAGGGCACGGCGCCCGCCACCGAACGGAGACGCACCTTCTTATGCCCGGCATTGACGATCTCTACCTCGACGAAGCGTTCCGCAGCCTGCGCGGCCACAAGCGTCTTGCCGATGGCGCCATCGCCCAGTTCACGGATGAGGAATTTCTTGCCGCGCCCGACGCCGAATCCAACAGCGTCGCCGTCATCGTGAAGCACATGGCGGGCAACATGCGCTCGCGCTTTACCGGCTTCCTCACCAGCGATGGCGAAAAGCCCGACCGCAATCGCGACCGCGAATTTGTCATGCACGCTGACGCCAAACGCGAAGAAGTGCTCAGTTCGTGGGAGCAGAATTGGCATCTGGTTTTCGAGACGATTAACTCGCTCCAGCCTGACGACCTGGGCCGCACGGTCACCATTCACGGCGAACCGCATTCCGTGCTGCAAGCCATCAATCGGCAGGTCGTGCACTACGCGTATCACGTGGGACAGATCGTGTACCTGGCGAAACATTGGAAGGGCGCGGCCTGGCAATCGCTCAGCGTCCCCAAAGGCCAGAGTGAACAGTACAACGCGGAGTTGTTGCGCAAGCGCGGAAAGTGACTTGGCGAGAAATCGTGATGCGGCGGTGCGTGCTGTTTGAGAACTATGCCGTCCCTGAAGGGACTCATCAATTTTCCCACTTTACCCAGGGCTTACGCCCTGGGCTAATATTGTTTCGCCCCTGCGGGGCTTTGATTTGAAAATCGTTCCATCATTCCAACTCAGAACGGTTTCTCACACACTCTCTATAGCGACGGATAACGCGAGCCCGAAGGGCGACATAATCGTAGCCCAGCGCGTACCGTGGCCCCCCGGCACGCGCCTATTTTGCGCGTGTTGGGGTGGTTAAGCGCTGGGTAAGCGTCGAATTGAACTCCGAGCCCCGTAGGGGCGGCACAAATTCTTCGCCCCACAGAGCCGCACCCCTGGCGTAACCGCCTACAATGTAGCTCGGGAGGGCGCAATCGTGAGAGGCAAACTATCCGGCTGGGCCATCTTCCTCGCGGTCCTTCTTCTTCTCAGCTTCGCCGCCACTCCCAGCTTCAAATATTCCAGGGCGGCCGATCTTAGTCTGATGGCGGTGCGCTTCTCGCTGGTGGTCCTGCTGTCGATTTTGTTCGTGCACGAAAAATGGAAACACCGGAATGACGCCGATCATCCGCAAACCAAGTCCGACGCGAACGACACCATCCTGCAACGCTTCCGGCGCTGGTGCTACGATGACCGGAAAACTCCCAACTGAGTGGCGTGCCCCATCCGTTCCCCGGCGGGTGCCCCATCCTTTCGCCCGCCTTTGGCGAAAGGGTGGGAGACAGCCCTCCTGCGGCGCTGATCGCCCTTCCTTCCGCATGGTAAACTTGCTAGTTTGCCCACCGCTTCTTATTCATACTGGGCTGACGTAGCGCGTGTGCCCGTCTTTTCGCACGGGTGTCACACCCTTGTCCGCCGCAGTTGCGGACAGGGTGGGAACCGAGTCCAAGAGCCATCCTCATGTCGAATACCATGCTTGCCGTCGTTAAGCCCACGTCTGCGCCGGGCATCGAAATCCGCGAAGTTCCCAAGCCGCAATTTGGCCTGACCGATGTACTGGTCAAGGTCAAGATGGCATCCATCTGCGGCACCGACCTGCACATTTACCAATGGGACCAGTGGGCGCAGCGCCGCATTCATCCCCCGCTGATTCCCGGCCACGAGTTCTGCGGCACGGTCGAAGCCGTGGGCGGCGAAGTAACCAGCGTCAAGCCCGGCGACTTCGTCTCCGCCGAAATGCATGTGGCCTGCGGCAAGTGCCTGCAATGCCGCACCGGCGAGGCGCACATCTGCCAGCACGTGAAGATCATCGGCGTGGACACCAACGGCGCCTTCGCCGAGTACGTCGTCATTCCCGAGTCGAATATCTGGAAGCTCGATCCTTCCATTCCACAGGAGTACGCGTCCATCCTCGATCCGCTGGGCAACGCGGTGCACACCGTGCTGGCGGGCGACATCGCCGCCAAGAGCGTGGCCATCACCGGTTGCGGCCCCATCGGGCTGTTCTCCATCGCCGTGGCGCGCGCCTGCGGAGCCACCCAAATTTTCGCGCTCGAAGTAAACGAACATCGCCGCAAGATCGCCCAGCAGATGAAGCCCGACTTCGTCCTTGATCCCGCCAAGGACGACGTGTACCAGATCGTGATGGACAACACCGGCGGCACCGGCGTTGACGTTGTACTGGAGATGGCCGGGCGAACCGAAGCCATCCGAACAGGATTCAAAATCCTGCGTCTCGGTGGCCGCATGTCCCTGCTCGGCATTCCGTCCAAGCCAGTCGAACTGAACCTCGCGGAAGAAGTCATCTTCAAAGGCGCAACCGTGCAGGGCATCAACGGACGCCGCATGTACCAGACGTGGTACCAGATGACCGCGCTGCTCAAGGCCAACAAGCTTGACCTGCATCCCGTGATCACCGACCGCATCGCGATGAAAGATTTCGCGCAAGGCATGGAGCGGCTGAAGACCGGCGAGGCCAGCAAAATCCTGGTGTATCCCAACGGGACGAAATGAGAGTCTGCTGCCCTAAAACGCCCCGCCACCGCCGCCGCCAAAGCCGCCGCCGCTGAAGCCTCCGCCACCGAAGCCGCCGCCGCCCCATCCCGAGCCAGTGCTGCTGGCACGCGGCGCGGCCACGAACGCCTGGTGCGCATCCATCGCCATGGCGTGCATGGAGCCGGCGAAGAAGATGGGATTGAAGCCCACATAGGGCGTCGGTCCCACATACCACGTGGGCTGGTTCTGGGTGATTCCCTGGAAGGCCTTGGCCCAGCGGTTCTCAATGCCCAGCGCCATGGCGTACGGGAGAAACTTTTCGAAGGTATCGGGCGGCATGCGCTTGAGGCGGTCGGCGTCCACACGATTGATGAACTCCTGGAAGCCGAGGATTTCGACCTTGGTGTGCACGCCCTTCGCGGATTTCGCGGTCATGATGCGCGCGAACAGGAAGACAATGATCACCGCGAGGATTCCTGCGGCGATCAGCAGCCCCGGCGAATCCAGCATCGAGCCCCAGCCCAGGACCTGCGCCAGCACGAAGGGCGCTGCGGTAAACAAGATTCCCGCCAGCACATAGGCGTGCGCCGATTCGGGATCGACCGAGTACATTCCCTTGCTCTTCAGCTCGGCGAGAATGTCGTTCTTCATGGTCGGGATGGCGACGTAGAACTGGTTCTTCAGGTCCGATAAGCGCACCTGCGTGGCCCCGCCGGTGAACATGTGGTTCAGCATCACGCGCTCGTGGGGTTGGAGCGAGCTCCAAGTGTCAGGCGGTTTCAGCGAGTGGAAGGTGTAATCGCGATGGCTGAAGAGCAGCACCTTCGACTCGGTCTCCTCGATCTTGAGATAGCCCTTCACCGCCAGGTCCACCATGGTGCAGGTAATGTCGCGGGGATGGACCGCGTCATCGATGAGGGTGCCGACTTCGGCGGGCGTCATGTCTTTCGGCGGCTCGTACATGGGCGCGACCGAAATGTCGGGCTTGGGATCGCGGCCTTTCGTCCACCAGAAAAAGAACATCACCACGAACGCCCACAACGGCAGCAGCACAATCGGATTGCTGCGCAGGAACCACATCGCCTGCGTGCCTTTGCTGGGCTGCGTCAGCACGCCTTTGCTGATGTAAACGTCGGCGGTCAGCCCGCCGCGCATGGAGAGCGGATTGTTGGTCTCGACCACCACCGTGTTGTTGCGGACTTCGGCGGTGGCGTCCTGCTCTTGCGATCCGTATTCGCCGGTGAAGGCTTGCGCGCGCAAGTTGCCGGCGGCATTCGCCGGGAAGGTGATCGACGCCGCGGCGCTGTCGATGGGCACGGGCCAGTCGTTGCCAGTCACGTTCCAGTAAAGCTCGTCGTGACCGTCGAACCAGCGCACCGCATTGGTCACCTTGTAGCTGATGATCACGCTGCGCGTGGTGTCCACCGCGTCGGGAATGTAGATTTTGAGATGGCGGTTGCCGTTCTGGGTGCTGGAGTCGTACTTCAGCTTGTGACCGCTGCCGTCGAGAACGCTCGTGACTTTGAGGAACAGGGTGTAGTTCGAGCCGTGCGGGCCCGGGTACTCGATGGGAATGTCGCGATAGATGCCGTGATATTCGCCGCTGAAAACCAGGTCAATGTGCTCATTGACGGTGGTCACCCCGTCGGAGGCAACGTAGATGTGGCTTTCGAAGCGGGCGATATGCCAGTCGCGGGCGGAGGCGGGAATCACCAGCGCGAGGCAGAACAGCAAAGCGAAGATGAGGCGGAGACCCACCCTGTCAGCAAATGCGGCGGACATGGGTGGAGCACCCGCGTGAAGAGCGAACCGCGAAAAGCGAAGAGCGGCCTTCAAAACTTCACTGCCACCGGTTCGCGCTGCGCCGGTTCGGTGATGTCGAAGAACTGCTTCTGCTGAATGTGGAACATGCCAGCCACGATGTTCGTCGGGAACGTCTGGATCTTGGTGTTCAGGTCGCGCACCACCGCGTTGTAATAACGGCGGGCGTTCTGAATCGCATCTTCCAGTCCGCTCAGCGAACCTTGCAGCGACTGGAATTGCTCCGACGCGCGCAATTGCGGATAGGCTTCGGCCACCGCCAGCAGTCCGCGCAAGGCGTAGGTGAGCTGGCCCTCGGCCTCGCTCTTCTCCGCCGGAGTGCTGGCAGCCATGGCAACACTGCGAAACTTGGCGACGTTCTCGAAGGTGCCCTTTTCGTGGGCGGCGTAACCCTTCACGGTTTCCACCAGATTGGGGATAAGGTCGTAGCGGCGCTTCAATTGCACATCAATATCGGCCCAGGCGTTGTCGGCGCGGACCCGCAACTGCACCAGGCTGTTGTAAATGCCGATCAGCGTGAACGCGATGACGGCCAGTATGGCAATAACAATGATGATTGGAATCATGCCGTTTTCCTCCCGGCGGGCATCCCAGCAGCGCCCCGCCGGAGCGGGCTTGCCAGGGTAAAGGTTCGACAGCAGGGGACGAGCGGAAGTTATCACATGGCGCAAGGCGGAGGCAATTCGCGGGGCGGCGCCGGACTGGGGTGCGATGCGGCGAGGAGCAACTCTGATCGGAAGTATCGGTTGACCTGCAAACCGGCCCGCGCGTCGGGATAGAATATCCCTTACTCTAACCGTTGAGCTACAGGCCAAAATTCCGCCCAACTAGCACTACCAAAAAGACTTACTGCACTACTTTCGAACCGCCTGAAAGGGCCGTTTCAGGGCTGGTGGCAGCGCTGGTGGCAGTTGGTTGGGAAACCAGCGTCTCCACGGCTTCGTTCAAGTCGTCGCGCCGAAGATGGGTGTAGCGGACCGTCATCTCAATGGTTTTGTGGCCCATCAAATCCTGAATTTTCCGCAAGTCAACTCCCGCCATGACGAGACGGCTTGCGAACGTGTGCCGCAGATCGTGCCAAGTGAAATTCTTGATGCCAGCTTCTTTCACCGCATTTTCAAACCATCGGCCCTGGCGGGTGAGCGGTTCACCCTTCATGCCCAGGAACACATGATCGCTTTCGCTTTCCGGCGCCCTGGCCTGCAAGAACTCCAGCATCGCCAGCGCAACCGAGTTAAGCGACACAAATCTCTTCTCGCCGGTCTTGCTGTGCCGGACGGTCAGAATGTGGCGTGCAAAATCGACATCGGACCACTTGGTGCGGTACTGCTCGCTGCGTCGCATCCCGGTGTTCAATGCAATCTCGAACGCTGGCAGATGATGCTGGTATCGGGTGCTGATAACTTTGCGCAGTCGGCTTTCTTCATCGTTGCAATCCTTCAGGTAATCAAGCTGTGTTGGTGAAGGTCGGTACTGGCACAAGTAACGATCTCGCTTATTGTTCTCCTTCCGCGTGCGGAGCAACCGGACGGGGCTGACCTTGATCTTGCCGTGCTCTTCCGCGAGCCGGTAGGTTAATTTAAGCAACGCGAGATAACGATTCCGTGTCGCCACGGCCCACCCGCGCTCGTCTGCTGTTGCGTTCAGCCATTGCTCAAACTCTTCCGATTTGATGGACTCGGCTTGTCGATTGCCGAACTGCTCCAGCAGCGGAACGATTCGGATTTCGTCACTGCGATAGCTGCGCTCCTTCTCTTTGCGAGAGTACTCGATCATAGATTTAGCAATCTCCCTGAACGTCACTGCCCGCGTCCGAAGATTGTCGGGGAGTTTGATGCCTGCCCGAGCGTCGGTTCTGCGCTTTTCAACTAACTCGATTGCTTTGGATCGGTTGCCGATTTTCTCGCGACGTCGGCGCCCGTCCGAGTCGAAGTGTTGAACCCACCAGATGCCGGAGCCTGGTGGGCGTTCATACACTCCGCGAACCTTCGGGATGATCTTCGTTTTGCTCATTGCTTTCTCCTTATTGGTTGTTGGTTGTGGCGCTCAAGACGTCGTCGTTGACTCCTGGTTGTCGCCTTCGCTTTCGGCGGCTTGAGTTCGCCCTGGTTGACTGCTACGGTTAGAAATTTCATACTGACGCCGTACTTCGCTTGTACTGCATATTGTTTCCAGTCAAGATCACGCCAGCAGGCTGCACGGGTTGGATAATCTTTGATCGCTTGCCGCGCACGCTCTAGCTTTTTGTTTCGCTTTCTCTCTCGCTCTGCGGCTTTGGTGGCAGTGCCAGCGCATTTCTGAGAACAGAACATGCGGTTCTCTCGCATGGTTTTCTTTACAAACCACTCGCCGCAATTCCGGCACGGTCCGCCTAATTTCTCGCACTGCGAACAGAGAATCAGTCTCGTGAAGTATTCGGCAACAATATCCCTACTCTTTCCACCCGCCGGAACGAGCGAAAAACGAAGCCTGCGGCCAATAGGGACATACAGCGGTTTCATGGTTTCCCAGTAATGGCGAAACTGACGTGATGTCGCTGCTCGATTCCTACTCAGCTTCATACTGAATAAGTCTTCTGCCGCTTTCCACGCTCGCACCGTGCGCAGAAGGCTGGCGTGAGCCGGAGCATCTAAGCGTGGGTCGGCGCGTTCCCCTAAATTCAGCGCAGCGGCTACCGATTCGAGAACTTCGCTTGGATTCTCTTCGATGAAAGTGCTGCTTATCTTTCTTCGACACTTCCGTATTGCGGGCTTTGTCATCATCGTGTCTTATGAAATGTAAAATATAGTGAGATGCTATCCTATTGACAGGTGTGTGTCAATGATTACCCTTGCACACATGGATACACATATTAATCGCCCGCCTTTGGCGCTCAGCAAAAAGGAAGTCTGCCGTGAACTTGGTGGAGTGTGCCTGCGCACCGTCGATTCCCTAATTGCCCGCAAAGAATTGGCGTGCCGGAAAATTGGTCGGCGCGTTGTCATTCCCTACAGCAGTCTGGTCCAATTTTTGCGCCGTGACCACTCAGGCAGAGAGTTGGAATAATGGGAATGGAGTTTTTATCCCCTGCTTCCGGGCCATTTGTCCGCGCCAACCCAGCATACCGGGCTGCTGGTGGCAGTGCTGGGGGCACCGCGCTGGTGGCAGTTCGCTTTTCCAACAGGGTTGGAAAATTGACAAGGAGAGAAAACTAAATGACGAGTAAATCAAGAATGACCGTGCGGCAAACGTTTTATCGGCTGGTGAGCACCGGCGCAACTAAGAACAGTTGCGCTGCTTATCAGCGCGTCAGCAACTTGGTTAAACGCGGACTAGGCAGGGTTTAAAAATGGCACGTGGTGAGTGGGAAAGCACAACCCGACTGATAGAGCAGGCCGCAGAAATTCTGGCGGCGGAAAACCCGATGACTATCAGGCAATTATTCTACAGGTTGGTTAGCATCGCCGTGATTGACAACAGCCGGGCTGACTACCAGCGCGTCAGCAGCCTGCTGACGAAAGCCCGCAATGATGGACGGGTTGACTTCGATCATATCGTGGATCGCAGTAGGCCGGAGTACATGCCCTATGTATTCGATGATGCGGCGGAATATGCTCGCGTCATCAGCGCAGGCTATCGCAAGGATTACTGGGCAATGCAGCCGTGGAAGGTAGAAATTTGGTGTGAGAAGGATTCGATCATCGGGTCGATAGAGGACTTGACGAATGAATTGGGAGTGACCGTTCGCGTAGGACGGGGCTTTCTGTCGACCACCAAGGCGCACGAGTTGGCGGAGTTCATTAAGGACAGTGACAAGCTCATGAGCGTCTTCTACCTTGGAGATCATGATCCCAGCGGACGCAATATCGAAAGCGATTTATACGACCGCATCCATAAGTATGGGGCGACGTTCACTATCAAGCGTCTGGCCATTCACGCTAGCGACATCGCCAAATTCAAATTGCCGCCGTTACGGGTGAAGGCGACAGACTCACGAGCGACTGGCTTTCTTCGGCGTTATAGCAATAAATGCGTAGAACTAGACGCGCTGCCGCCCAACGAGCTACGGCGACGTATCGAACAAGCTGTCAAATCAATGCGTGATGATCGGCTTTGGAGTCGCGCTATCAGAGTGGAGAAGGTCGAATTGAACAGCATTAAAGAGTTTGCAGCGCAATGGCCAAGTTGATGGTCAAGTTTTGAAAGAAACCGGGTGCGTGCGGCGCTCGGCTCGAAAGCAAGTTAAAGATGATGAGTGACGTTCGCAATCCGCACGCAATCAAGTGTTTCTTGCGTCAGGTATTCGCTCCAGTAAGAAAGGCTGGAGTGACGCGCACATCGCTCCAGCCTAACCAACCGCCTTCAGCCCAGTTGGCTGAGGTTTGCTTCGCAGCACAGCTTTCACCTTAAAACAACGGGCTGCGGTATTACGTGTACCACAGTGTGGCAGTGGATGCAAATGAAGACGAGTCGAAATCCAGGCAACGGGTGGGTAGTCGATCCCGCAATTCGCGCATACGTCCTGGTCCAATGGCAGGGCGGTTTTCCGCTCGCAGACTAAGATTCGTTTTCCCTTGCAAGACACGGTTCTTTGGCGGCTGGCTGAGTGAGGTTCAGAGACTTGGCAAGACTCTAACTGCCGAGGGAATGCGCGTGTGTCCACTGGAGGAAGTGAGGGTAGGACAGTGAAGACACCCGACCGTTGCGCCTGAGTCCGTGTACCAAGTCGAGGCGATGAATACGTACACCGGAGGCCAATATTTTTCCAACGGTGTTGGAAAAACGCTTGACATGATAGCGTCAGATCCCTACCCGTCCGATACGCCTGTGCTTAGGTTCACCCGAAGCGAACAAATCGTTCAGCGTCCGCAAGCAAAGGTGAGTTGATGACAAGTCTTCAGTAACTGTAGTAACCATTAAAACGGCAGGTTCCACGCAACCCTGTCTCTGATTGATTTTTCGCATTGTCGCGCACCAGTATGCAGGTGCCTTCGTCCTTCGCCCCGATTGCCAGCCGCTGCGTTCCCAAGATTTCTACTTGGCCGCTCTGTCGGTTGTAGCGGTAATTCTCAGGACCGATCACGTCAAACAAATCGTTGAGCACGTTGTCATAGATGGTCTGCTTGCTGACGCCGGTGAAGATGCGCAAGCCATCGACTTCGTAGTCGCACAGCATAATCACCTTGGGGATCATCGCCCAGGTCTTGGAACTGCGGACTGAACCGTGCAGGATGTTGATGCGAGCATCCATCTCTGGCGGTTGATAGGCGAACTGATCCGCCTTGTCCCCAAACGGTTTAAGTATTGTCGCTGTCACTACCATCACCAATATCGCTCTTCGCAACACCGCCGTACTTGGCCATGTTGATTTCGTTATGAATCCGCTGTTCTTCGACCAGCTTTGTGAGATTGTCAGACTTGGTAGGGATTTGCTCGTACAACCCTTGGTGCTTGCAGAGCATATCCAGTGCGCCCTGCCGGTTGGTGAACTTGTATTCTTCCACAACCTCGGTGACAACAGGCTCCCCTTTCCCTCCTGAAGTCTTTTGGCGTGATACTTTCACCGATTGGATAATTGTGGCCGTGTCGCTGTCAAGTTCAGTGATGGGCTTGAGCGTGCCATCCGCTCGGTAGAGTTTACGAATATCGAAGTAAGCGCAACGAGCCAGTTCTGCCAATGTTCGCTCGCGTGTGATGTCCAGATT
Source organism: Candidatus Korobacteraceae bacterium (assembly GCA_049522855.1). Lineage (GTDB taxonomy): Bacteria > Acidobacteriota > Terriglobia > Terriglobales > Acidobacteriaceae > Bog-257. The sequence continues at coordinate 26,259 of JBEKNL010000027.1, read as the reverse complement.
ATCGAGCCGTTTGGCTTTGCGACGTTCGATTTCTTGCTTGACCGTAACCTTGCGTAATAAGTTACGTCCACTTCCTGGGTGCTGATAACCTGCTGCTTTGGCTGCTCGGGCCGCGTTGAAATCAATGAGATACTCACTGATGAAGATAGCAACTCGGGGTGAGGGAGGGCGCTTCATTCATGGTGCGAATCCGTCACCTTTTGGTTACGCAAATGACTCACTTGAGGATGCGGTTGGTTACGGTTCAGCACGTCCCAAGTGTAATCTCCAAGGAATGGGGTTCGCTAGATGGGTTCCCTGTCAGTTAATGGAAGATGGAGCGGGCGACGAGACTCGAACTTGGAAGGACGGCATCCTAGCCACTAGATGACACCTGCTTTTTTCCAACAGTGTTGGAAAATTTGTGTGGCGTTATTGTATTGTCAAAGCTGCATTTCTGGCCCCGTGCATGCTCGGTGGGGCGATTCGCTACTAAGGATCGGCCTGCGATTTCTCGCGCACGAGTTCCGCGTTTCGCCGCCGCAGTTCAAGGGTGAATTCATGGACCTGATTGCTCTGGCTTTCCGGGGGCTGGAGAATTGCGCTGGCCGAGCCGTTGCTTACCGAGCCAAATCAGCAGCGCCGTGTTGCCGTTGAGAGCCGATTTCACTTGGGCACGCCGGAGGGAAATATTCAGGCTGGCACCACCCTTTTTTAAGACTTCCGCAAAATTCCTGTCAAGTGAGTGCGCGTTTAAGATGTTCTAGGAGATAGAAAACAATAGAGTTATGCAGTGGCGCAGGGAGTGCTTATGACTTACTGGGCTTCTTTTGGCCGGTCAGAATCACTGATTGCCCTAGCAGGCTCTTAGTGATGTCCACCATACGGCTTGTGAACTTTTTCGTATCCTGCGATGACGCCTTGGTAGGCGCTGCTTTCGAGGAACTCGCCTTGTCCGTGGATGACATTGACATCTCTCTCGTAGCGGTCAGCGACTCTCTGAATGGTGTCGGCCAACTGACTGCCTTCATCATACACCCAGATTTGCGTGCTGTCTGCCCAACATCCGGTTGAGCCGACGTATGTGCGCCGCTCCTCCGATAAATCACTTCCCTCTGTGGTACGTGTCACTGACACACGCCAACCCCAAGAGCGAGAATCGCTTTTGTGAATCGGGGAGGAGTCTCGGCCTTACTTCTAAGCTCTCTATTGGTGGCCCCCCAACCAAGACACAACAAACGCGCGTACCGACGAGAAATACAGAGAGATGAAAGAAACAATAGATGAGAAACGGCTAACCGATCAAATCTGGCGCAGTTACAAGCTGAAATATGCCATATTGTTTGCCACACTATTTTGCTTATGGCTCGTGTTTTCAACGGTCAGAACCGGCGAGCAGAGGGTCAGGGTAATCGACCTAAAATCGACTGAACTTAGACAGGACTGGTACAACAACATAATCGCACAAGGGAAATCAGCCAAGACCCCGAATCCGGCCCTATCTAAAGCAATCGCGACCGTGGAGTCCTCCAAGCAACTGATGAAAGACCCAGCCCAGGCAGTGCTCTTCGATGAAACCGAATTGCAGGTCTACAACCTACTTCTTTCCAACATAGGCACTGATGAAGACTCCCAAAAGGCCTTGAAAGCACTCCAACCTAGGGCTGACGAGTTAAGTGACTTGATTACCCAGCGAGAGAATGCATATAACGTGGAGGTCGGTGTTTCCAGTGTTAAGAATCCCTTACTTCTCAATGCGTTGGTGCTGATTGATGCGTGGCCACTTATTCTGATTTGTTCTATCGCGTTTGTTGTGGGTATCGGCCTAAAGCAAGAGGCTCTCGAAGTCATTCTTAGTAGTTCAATACAAGCCACAAACGATCAGAAGCAGAAAGCTGCACGAGTAGCAGCCACCGGATTCATTGTCGGTGATCTAAGTCCACACATACTGCATGATAAACCAGTATTGATTTATAAACGATCCCTGCTATTTCTTCCTGAACCCTTTATAACTGTGTGCCTGCTTGTCGCAATTGTATACTTCACTATAACGATTCCCTCTGCCGAGGTGCCCAGCAGAATAATGATGCACTCCAGCTTATTGGGATATCACACTATACTTCTCACTCTCGCGGCGTTATTGCTTTTCGTCTTGAACCAAACCCGACTGTACTATCAGCGGCAGGTTATTAACGTCACCGGGGTTCGTGTGCTTACCCCGTTGAGCCAATATTTCCAAACTGATTGCGAGGACAGGACGAGGACAACTCAGAAGAGGCCGGTAGCTAGGTTTCTTGTTATCTGCGTGGGCGCAGTAATGCTGCTTAGCTTTTGCGCCCCCTGGATTGGAAATGGGAGCGCGACATCGAAGATCTACGGCTACGAGCTATTTCTCCCTCAGAAGCCCATTAGCGGGACAACCGTTGTAACATTTTACAAGGTGGATCCGCTAGTATTTAAGGAAATGCGGATTCAGGTTATTCTCGCCGTCATATTTGGAGTGTGGGCGGTCGCCTTTTCTACTTGGTCTAGGCGGGAGTGGGCTGCGAAGAGTGGTCGGCCATTGTGGATGTTTCGCATGTTGATAGTGGGCCTAATCGTAAACTTTAGTCTTTATCTCGGTTTACTGCGTTACTGGCAGGATAGAGAGATGTTATGGGCGATGCTTGGGATGATTCTGGGTAATGGAAGTTTAACGGAGCCGCGCGGATTGCCGTTAATAATACAGCGGCCAATGTATGGCTTTGAGATATTCCTTGTATCCGTTATCGTGATATGTCTGTTCGTTCCTGTGCAACCTCGTGGCCGCCCGCTGTTTGCCCAGAAAAGGGGCGGCAAAAGCGGCAGTCGTTCCAATCCCGGCACGCAACCACCGTGATCCAGCCGCCCCAATTACGCGGTTAAGGTAGATTTTCTGAACCAAGCTCAAAACGTTGACGAGCGGAAGAAGCTAACTCTACCCAAAGACAGCGTCACCATGATTGTGATACGAAATAGGGGCTGCGAATTGCTGCGGACAAATATCCGCGACGTCGAAACCGTTGCACGTCATCTGCTGGAGAGCAGATCGTTAACTCGTGACGTTTTGAACGTCCGGCCCATAGACGCGCACCGCCTTGAGGCGGTTTCCGCGCTTTCTCAGACGGGGAAAGCAATGTAACATCGTTTTTAGATGAGCAGCACATGCTGGAGTTCCAAGCAGAGTTGGATGAGTTTATCGCGATCGGCAAGCGAGCCGGGATAAATGCGCCTCTATGTGGCCGTCACAGACAACGACTGGTTTGCGCTCCACGCCTCGAAAACGGAAGTGGAGGAAGTGAACTTCTGGCGTCCCTCGCCTGATGCCACATTCAAGGTGCTGCAACCCGGCGAACTGCTGCTTTTCAAGCTCCATGCACCGGACAACTACATCGCTGGCGGCGGGTTCTTCACCCGTTTTCTCCAGCTTCCGGTGAATCTCGTGTGGGACACGTTCGGAGAAGCGAACGGTGTGCGATCACTGGCCGCAATGCGGGAACGGATCGCACACTACCGACGCAGTCCCATTGCGCCGAATGACAACCCCACCATTGGCTGCATCATGCTGGCCGAGCCGTTCTTCTGGCCCCGATCCGACTGGATTCCAAGCCCACCGGAGTTTAAGCTCAGCACCCAAGCGGGGAAACGGTTTGATTCGGAAGCTGGCCCCGGCAATGCTCTTTGGGAAGCAGTCTGCGAACGACTGAGGCAAAGTCCCGCAACCCGGCTCGAACAGGGCACCGCCACCCTCGTCGCCATTGAATCGGGCGGCTTCGGAAAACCGCAGATCATCCATCCACGTTTGGGTCAGGGTTGCTTCGGCGCGATACACTGATATGTCATGCTCTGCGACCAATGTGGCAAGGTGGCGATGTTTTCCGTTCAGGGTCACCTGCTGTGTCTTCAGTGCTATACGCTTTTGCAACGTATGGTGCAAGCGAACAACAGGATGTTCAAGGAGAGAATCAACTTCCTGTACGACCAAGCGGAGGCCGTGACAGGGCTTACGGGGGTCATGCCACGGTACGACTTGTCCGACCCCGTAGTCCATGAGGGGCAGATGACGTTTAACAACTTCAACATAAACCAGAGCGTCATTGGGGCTATCAATACCGGGGAGGCACAAAGAATTGATGTCTCACTCAGTCAAATCAGTATTGCGGGAGATACTGCGCTTCACGATGCGCTTGCGGAGTTTACGCAAGCATTGATTGATAGCTCTGAACTCACAAGCGAGGCAAAGAACGAGACGCTGGAGATGCTGGCGGTCATCGCCGATGAAGCTGCCAAGCCAAAGGAGCAACGTCGCCGCAGCGTAATCAAAGCCGTGTTGCCGAGCATCAAAACCGTGGTAACAACGGCGAGTTCTCTGGTTCTGCTATGGGATAAACTCCATCCTCTGTTGCAGACCCTCGTGAGGTGAGCGGCTCTGGCCCCCGCCGCGTCCGGTGCAATTGATTGCAAGAATCTGGCGGTGGTGAATTCTGTCCAGTAATGATCCTCCGGCAGAGCCGGAGGCTTTTCGGTTGCTGGCCCCTCAAAGGGGCCTGATCGCAACCGTTCGAAGTCAAAACCACAAGCCCCACGCCGCAATGTGGGTCGCCAAAGCTGCTCGAATCTGAAATCGCACTCCCGGAATTGTCAAACTTCTACTGCCTCCCCGGCAAAGCCGGGGGGTCTCCCTTCGTACTAGCTACTGCAATTCAATGGCTGAGGGGTCGTGAGCGACGATTTCTGGCACGACCTTGAAGACCTTTATCGTCCCGATCACGCACACCTGCTTGCCGCCGTTTGGCATGGTAGTGCCTTGTTCTTTCTGAACGGAGGGACAGCTATCCTCCGAAAGTTCGAGTGCCCCTTGCGGTGCTTTTCTTCGGTGGACGAACGCTGTAAGTTCCGACAAGACTGTCGCCGATTAGCCTTTTAATATTCTCAGCTTGTTCTTCGGGCGTCTGTTTCTGAGCGGGAAATTGTGCTTCCAACTCGCGTCGGATGGCGTTGAATTTTGCCACGGCTCGTTTTTGAGCAGGCGTCTCCAAAACCACGGCGTCTTTGAGTTGGACGACGTAAATGCCCTTCGGCTTTTCAAATAGGAGCAAGTGCCCAGGTCGGAACTCAAGTTTCATGGCATCGGAATCGTATCCGATGGACGGCGGGCAAACAACGAAAAAAATTCAAACTGATTTCATGAAGGCGTCGGCTCCCTCGAAACTGAGTAGACTTTGGTTGTATCACCGACCAAAGGCTCGGAAGGAAGGAGCCGAGCATGCTGATTATAGGCTGTGATTATCACCCGAGTTTTCAGCAGATCGCGTTTGTTGACACCGCGACCGGGTCTCAAGTTGATCGACATCGACACAGGTATGTGCCAAGCGTACGGCGGGCACCGAGTTTACTTGGAAATTGGGCCGGGAGGCGAGATCACTCAGCACAGCAAAGGGCCGAAAGGGTGGAGACACAAACTGCTACAATCGCCTCCTAGTCACTCAAGCCAATTCCTTGGATCCATGAGGCCCACGTCGATGCCACGCGACAGAGCCACAAAACCAGCTAAGGCGAAAACCAAAACCGCTAAACCCTACAAGCACCCTGAAGCCGACAACCCGATGCGGCCCGAAGTCGGGACGCAGGCCCAGTTCAAGAAGAAGCTGCCACCGAAGACGTACAAGTACGATTCGTCGCTCTCCCCGGCTATGGAGTGGGACGGGCAGAACCCGGCGCGGGAACAGGGCGAGGCGCTCGTTGGGCAGGTGCTCGAAGCCGAATCGCTAGAGCAGGCAAAGGCTGCTGCGTCGAAACTGAAGGCCATCAGCAAACCGTTCCTCAATTGGGCTGGCAAAGCCGAGCGGCTGTCGTTTGACGTTCCGAGCTTGCCACTGTTCATCCATGAGCGGCTGTCCACAAAGGCGATTCTGGAGACGCTGAAGGGCCACAAGAAGCAGGGCGAGTTGTTTGACCTCTTTGCCGACCCGCAACACTCGATTGCCGATCAGGTGCTTCGGGCGTATGAGCACCGCGACAAGTGGGTGAACCGAATGATTCTTGGAGACTCGCTTGTGGTGATGAACTCGCTGCTCCAGTACGAGGGTATGGGCGGACAAGTACAGATGATCTACATTGATCCGCCTTATGGAGTGAGATTCGGTTCAAATTTCCAGCCGTTCATTCGCAAGCGAGATGTCAGCCACAACGATGATGAGGATATGACACGGGAGCCGGAGATGATACAGGCATATCGAGATACGTGGGAGCTGGGCTTGCACTCTTACCTCACGTACTTACGGGATCGCCTGCTTCTCGCCCGCGAGTTGCTGACGCCCAGTGGCAGCGTGTTCGTACAGATAAGCGACGAAAACATTCATCATCTCCGCGAACTAATGGATGAAGTCTTTGGTTCAGAACAGTTTGTTAGCCTGATCGCTTACACGACGTCAGGTGGATTTACGAGTAAGACTCTTAGTCGTGCCGGGGATTACTTGCTTTGGTACTGCCGCGACCACGGGCGTATAAAGTACCACGAATCATTCAAAGCAAAACCAAGTCCAATAGGTGAAGCGGACTCAAAGTATGACCAGTTGGAACTTGAAGATGGAACACGCAGGGCGCTGACCCAAGATGAGAAAAATGGACAAGAACCGCTACCGCTAAAGTCTCGCGTGTTCCGGGTCGACAACCTAATCTCCGCTGGATTCCGTCAGAACACCACCGTTGAATTCGCGTTCCAAGGTGAGAGCTATCATCCCGGCATGAATAACAACTGGAAAGCTAGCATTCCCGATGGGATGAACCGTCTCGCGGACGCCAACCGCATCATCGTAACTGGAAAAGGAAAGCTGGGGTACTTGCGCTATTACGATGATTTTCCAGTAGTCAGCATTACGAACATGTGGAGCGATATTGGCGGCGCTGTCCAGAGCCGCAGCGACCCCAAGATATACGTTGTACAAACAGGCCGATCACTGGTCGAGCGGTGTGCTCTGATGACTTCGGACCCCGGCGATCTTGTGCTCGATCCTACGTGCGGTAGCGGAACCACAGCCTATGTGGCAGAGCAGTGGGGACGACGCTGGATCACCATTGACACGAGCCGCGTGCCTCTGGCGCTCGCCCGTCAGAGACTACTCACTGCAACTTACGACTGGTATGAATTAAAAGACGAGTTACGTGGGCCTGCAAGCGGGTTCGTCTACAAACGGAAGCAGAACAAGAGCGGAGAAGAAATCGGCGGCATCGTACCACATGTCACGCTGAAGTCTATCGCAAACAACGAACCACCCGACGAAGAGGTTTTGGTTGACCGTCCCGAAATCCAGAACGGCATCACCCGCGTGACTGGCGCGTTCTGCGTCGAGGGGACGATCCCAACTCCGATGGACTGGCACGAAGTCGAAAGCAAATCAGATGCTCCACTTGAAGCCGCAGCGAATGAATCGTTTATTGACCGGATGTTAGAAGTGCTTCGCAAATCGCCTATGCTGCGACTGGGAGGCAACAAAACGGTCACGTTGAAGAACATCCGTCCTCCAGCCAAGAGCCTGTCGCTTTCTGCCGAAGCGATGGTGGATGCGACGGCTCCTGGCCAGAAGCCGACGCTCTCCGACGCCGTCCAAGAGGCCGAAGAGAAGAGCGGACTGGCACTCCCGCTATCCGCGAAGCCCGTCGCCTTCGTCTTTGGCCCTGAGAACGGAGCCGTGAGCGAGAGGCTGGTATCCGAAGCTGCGAGGGAAGCAAACGCGAAGAACTACACGCACCTGTATGTGCTTGGCTTCGCCGTTCAGCCGAACGCTCGCCAACTCGTGGAGAATTGCGAACTGGTTTACGGGCTTCCTGCCACGTATGTGCAAGCGACTCCAGACCTGATGATGGGTGACTTGCTGAAGAACATGCGCTCCAGCCAAATCTTTAGCGTGTGTGGCCTGCCCGAGGTTGCGATTCACAAGCATAAGAACGGCGGAGCGCAGCAATACGCAGTCGAACTGTTGGGTTTGGACGTGTTTAATCCGGCGACGACGGAAAACGAGCACCGCAGTGGGGATGACGTTCCGGCTTGGTTCCTCGACACGGATTACAACGGAATGTGCTTCCATGTCTCACAGGCGTTCTTTCCTCGAACCAGCGCATGGGACAACCTGAAGAAATCACTCGCTGGCGAGTACGATGATTCGGTCTGGGAGCACCTCGCTGGAACCACCAGCGCACCTTTCGAGGGCGGAGAGCACGGACAGGTGGCCGTGAAGGTGATTGATGATCGTGGCAACGAACTGCTAGTTGTAAAGAAGCTGAGCGAGGCGAAATAGCAATGGGTTACGAAGTCAAAGAGCCGATCATCAATTCGCCATTCGAGAAGCCCAAGCAGTTCTGGTTCATACAGGAAGGCGAAGAGCCACAGCTTCTGGACGGGCGACGGCCTGCTTTTGTCTTCCCTCCGCGTGACCAGAAGGACTCGTGGACAACCGACAGCAAGACGCTGCGTCCGTCGACGCAATATCCCTCTGGCTACGATCTCGTATTCGTGAACATGATTCGCGAGCGACTGGAATCGTGGCAGCAGCAGGGCTATCCCGGCATAACCCGCACCACGTTGGAACTCATTCAGTGGTGGACACGGGACGGACGCGAAAAGCGATTATTCTTCGCACAAATCGAAGCCGCGCTCACCATCATTTTCCTCAACGAAGCACGGGCCGATTTCCGACAAGGCATCTTCGTTCCGCGTGACGAACCTAGCGCAGAGCGAAAGGCCGAAGGCTTTACAGGCTTTCAACGCTACGCCTGCAAGATGGCAACAGGCGCAGGAAAAACCACGGTCATGGGGATGTTGGCGGCTTGGAGCATTCTTAATAAGGTCAATGACCGCAGCGACGGGCGATTCTCCGATGTTGTGCTGGTGGTTTGCCCGAACGTCACCATCCGTGGGCGTTTGAGTGAACTGAATCCCGAACTTGGCGAAGCCAGCCTCTACCGGACACGCGATCTCGTTCCCTCGCACCTGATGCCGTTGTTGACGCAGGGCAAGGTGCTGGTGACGAACTGGCACGTGTTCCAGCCGCAGAGTATGCAGACGGGCGGCACGAGCGGTAAGGTCATCAAGGCCGGAGTGCCTGTTCGGGTAAAGGAAACCATTAGCATAGGGCCGAAGAGCACCACGGCGCGTGGCACTCGTTATCTTAGCCTCAAGGATTATGAGCGACAGGTAACGGCTGGCCTGCTGACGGTGCTTGAGGAAGAGAAGGACAAGACGGGAGCGCTCAAGAAGGTCAAAGTTGAGTCCGTCCGCTATATCGAGAGCGATACGGCGCTTGTCAATCGCGTACTGGGACGCGAGATCGGCGGCAAACAGAACATCCTTGTGCTGAATGACGAAGCGCACCACGCATATCGCATCCTGCAAGAGCGTCCCGATGATTGGGACGAGATGGAAGAGGACGAGCGCGAGGATTGGCTTGCAGATCGGGACGAGGCGACGGTCTGGATTGATGGGCTGGATCGGGTGCAGAAGCTACGAGGCATCAACTTCTGCGTTGATCTGTCCGCAACACCGTATTTCCTCGGCAGAGTGGGGCAGGAAACGAACAAGCCGTTCCCGTGGGTGGTGAGCGACTTCGGCCTGATTGATGCGATTGAATCTGGGCTGGTGAAGATTCCGCAGTTGGCAATACGCGATACGACGGGTGCGGAGATACCGGGTTACTTCAACATCTGGAATTGGATACTGCCTCAGCTCACTCCAGCGGAGCGCGGCGGCAAGAAAGGCAGTCCCAAGCCGGAAGCGATCCTCAAGTACGCTCACCATCCGATAGCCATGCTCGCTGGTTTATGGGAGAAGGAGCGCGACGAATGGCAAAAGGCGGGGACAGACCCGCGTCCCCCTGTGTTTATCCTCGTCTGCAAGAATACAAGGATCGCGAAAGTCATCTACGAGTGGCTGGCTGAAGGCAAAGCCCCGACGGGCATTCCGCCTGCTCGCATTGAAGGTTTCAGGAACAAGAACGGGAGCATCTTCACCATTCGAGTTGACTCAAAAGTTGTCCACGAGACGGACACCGAAAGTGCGAAGAGCGATGAATCTCGCTGGATGCGGCTCACGCTTGATACCGTGGGAAAACGAAGTTGGCCTAGCGACGGACAGGGACGGCCAATCTACCCAGATGACTTTGAGGCGCTGGCTAAGAAGCTGAATCGTCCTCTACACCCTCCGGGACGCGATGTGCGCTGCATTGTGAGCGTGGGGATGCTCACCGAGGGATGGGATTGCAGCACCGTGACGCACATCGTTGGGCTGCGTCCGTTCATGTCGCAACTGCTCTGCGAACAAGTTGTAGGACGCGGGCTGCGTCGCGCCAGCTACGAATTGACAGTGGACAACAAGTTCACTGAGGAAGTGTCGAAGGTGTTTGGCGTTCCCTTTGAGGTCATCCCCTTCAAAGCGAATCCCCAAGGATCTGCGGCTCCCCGTGTGAAGAAATACCACGTCCACGCTGTGCCGTCGAAGGCGGGATATGAAATTCGCTTCCCGCGAGTTGAAGGCTATACGCAGGCGATTCGCAACCGAGTGACGATGGATTGGGACAAAGTGCCCACAATGAGGCTCTGGCCTGACCGCATCCCGCCAGAAGTTGAGGTCAAGGGGTTAAGTCTCAATAATGCTGGCCGAATGTCCCTTGCTGGGCCGGGACGATTGGACGATGTGAACTTGCGCGAATACCGAGCCGGGATACGCGTTCAACAGGTGGTGTTTGAACTTGCAGCCGGACTTACGAAGCAGTACGTAACACAGCCGAAGTGTCAGGCTCCGGCGCATGTGCTGTTCCCTCAGTTGGTCGAGATCATTCAGCGGTACTTGCAGGAGAAGGTTTTTGTGCCGTCCAAGTGCGACATCAAGGACTTGGGACTCTCGCCCTACTATGGGCTGCTGGTGGAGATTCTCTCCGAGCACATCCATCCTGATGTTGCGAGCGGCGAGACACCAGAGATACCGCGTTATGAATCGAGCCGTGGCCCCGGCTCGACTGCTGAAGTGGATTTCTGGACAAGCCGTGAAGCGCGAGAGGTCACTCACTGCCACTTGAACTATGTTGTACCCGACACACAGCGATGGGAGCAGCAGGCAGCGTATTACATTGACACACATTCGGCGGTGGATGCCTTTGTGAAGAACTCCGGGCTGGGCTTTGCAATCCCATACCTGCACAATGGGCAGATGCACGACTACATACCGGATTTCGTCGTGCGATTGAAGGGTCAACCGCCTGTCAACCTGATTTTGGAAACAAAGGGGTACGATCCGCTGGCAGAGGTTAAACGGGCAGCAGCCGAACGCTGGGTTGCGGCGGTAAACGCGGAAGGATCTTACGGTGAGTGGAAGTACAGAATGTGCAGAGGCACGTCGGAAGTCCCCGGAGTCATTTCCGCCTTGGCAGTCGTGGCAGGTAGTCACTGACCGAGCAAATAACCAGCGAGAAGGGATGTCGGTGACCATACGATGAGTGCAGAAGCGTGGACGGCGATCTTTACTGGTGTGCTGGCGGCAACGGCGGCGTGGGCGCTGGTCTATGCGAGGCAGCAGCTGAGGCAAGTTAGAGAGTCGCAACAAGTTCAGCACCTATTAAGGTTCGTCGAGCAGTTTGATACAGAACCTCTGGTGAACAGTCGGAAGTCTCTTGCCGAAAAGAGACTCCAGGGTGTTGATGACCCGCCTGAGTTAGATAACATTCTTAACTTTTTCGAGACAATCGGTTTGCTCGTGAAGCGTGGCTATCTTGATGCGCACGATGTGTGGGCGATGTTCAGCTACTGGATGTTCAGCGTCTTCGCTGACTTTCGGGATTCAATAGAGCAAGAACGGAAGGAAGACCCGACATTTTACTCCGACTTCACCACTCTCGTTGAGAGACTGAGGATCATAGAAACAGCCGAGCACGGTTTGAGTGATCGACCTTCAAGAGATGACATCGAGGAGTTCTGGCGTTATGAGCTGGGTCTAACGGTGGGGTTGCCTGCTCCAAAGCGGAGGCCGCGAAAACTGGTCAGGAGGTCTGCGAAACCGAAAAGCTGAGAAACATAGAGGAGACAATGCCGCATCTAATGCGTCAACCTTTCGTCCTCGGCCCGCTGCTTTTTCGCTGTCCGAATCACGGCGCGCACCCAAGGGTTGCGTCTAAGAAACGAAGTAACAGTTTCCCTGCCCCCTTCGTTGTAGAGGAAGTACCGAACTGCACCATGCAGAGTGACTTTGGAAACATCCACATCCAGCAGGAGATCGTCGATAGCTGCCCGAAAATGTCGCCGGGTGACGGTTCTGCCGTCCCAATCGTCGAGCTTAACGAATTTATCCAAAGTCGCTAAGGGAGCGCCCGCCTCGCGCAGTCGGATCATTTCTTTCTTCCACGGCATTCCGTGCGGGATGCCGCTGGCGGCGGCATGTGCCATTTCATGCAATAGAGTGCCCAGCGTTTCTTCATCGGAACATCCCGCTTTCATCTCGATGAGCCTTCTTTTCTTGTTGCAGTGCCCACTTCCCGGCGACCAAGTCATATGCTTTACGACACGTATCCGGTAGGGCGGGAGCCGACCACCAAAGTATTGCTGGTTGAACTGCTGAAACTGAATGCGAAGCTGTTTCCCGTTGAGCATCACCATCTCCAAAACAAGCCGCCGACCTTGCGCTGACGGCATTATCAACCGCCGCTACCTCAACGGTCGATGACGGGTTTGCCGTCTTCGAAAGCTGCCTCGAAATCAGGCCCTAAGTGGTGTACAAAAAGCGAAAGTCGCCCTATGCTCAATATAGGTCGCGAGGAGACGCGCCCAACTCCAGAGAGGTCCGACGCGGGCGGATTGTCTCAACGGAGGGGGTCACCCCATGCCCGTGTGCCCAGATTGTGCCCAACAGGACGATGCAGGACGTAACTGCTATCCGCGTTGACTAGCCGGAAACTGTCGCGTGCAGTGTGGCCTTCCAAGATCATCCGTAGCATCCCAAAAGCAAGCGAGGTCACGCAAATGGCGAACCCTGAACATCTCAAAATCCTGAAGCAAGGGGTCGAGCAATGGAATAAGTGGAGGAAGGAGCATCCTGAAGTTGATCCTGACCTCAGTGGGGCGGACCTCTCCATGTCGAACCTCAGCGGGGCGGATCTCGGCGAAGTATTCGGCGGCGGAACCTTCGGCGGCACGTTGATCGTCAGCAAGGCGAATCTTAGGGGAGCGCAACTCAGCAGAGCGAACCTTTGGGGAACGCAACTCAGAAGGGCGAACCTCAGCGGGGCTGATCTGCGCGAGGCACAGCTCCGCCTAACGGACTTTCGCGGGGCGCAACTCAACGGGGCTAACTTCGGCAAAGCGTTCTTCAGCGAGGTGGACCTTCGCGGGGCGGACCTCAGCGAAACGGACTTCGCCAAGGCTTTCGTATACTCAACAAACTTCGCGGACGTCGATCTAAGAACTACCAAAGGGCTTGAAACCATTGTCCTCTTTGGGCCATCTACCGTCGGCATTGACACCATTTACAAGTCGCGAGGCAAGATTTCTGAGAACTTTCTACGCGGCTGCGGTGTTCCTGACGACTTCATCGCCTACATCGGTGCGATGGTGGCACGTCCCATCGGGTTCGACTGCTATCTCATCAGCTACGACACTCTGGATCAAACGGTTGCTGAGCAGCTCTACGCCGACTTGCAAGCGGAGGGCGTGCAATGCCGGTTCGCGCCCCACGAGATGAAAGGAGGTCGGGAGGGCCACGAACAGGCCTTTCGCCTGCATGACAAGCTGCTGTTGATCCTCTCCGAGCACAGCATGAGCAGCGAGTGGGTGAGGACCGAGATCGCCCAGGCCCGCAGGCGGGAGGTGAAGGAAGGGACGCGGGTGCTATTTCCTGTCCGGCTGGTGGAGTTTGAGGTGCTGCGCGATTGGGAGTGCTTCGACGCCGACACCGGAAAAGATTCAGCCCGCGAAATACGCGAGTACTTCATCCCCGACTTCTGCAACTGGAAGGACCACGACTCGTATCAGACGGCGTTTCAGCGGCTGGTGAAGGATTTGAAAGCAGAAGCCAGCAAGTGACGACGGGGGCACGCTCGATGCTGTTCTTTTGGCTTCTGCTCACGCTCCCTTGACCTAGATGCCTGCCGCCGCTATGGCCTCGATCCTGACTCTCCGCCCCGTGGAGTCATCCTTGGCACGGTCACACTTGCCGTCAATGTTGCCGCGCCAACTGGCAGGGCACGCGGTCTGCCCTCGTCAGCTACGCATCCCGTTCTCTAGCGTGACCATGCACCCCCACATGGATGCGCTTCACAACACAGTGCCGCCACGCCGCTCGACGCTCACGCAATGGCTGGTGATATACGCCGCTGGCGCAGCGGCAAACGTCGTGTGGCAAAACTTCGCCTGGGATGAAGCTTGGACTCGTGGCGGAGCGGCGGATTTGGATAATATCCTGCGGCACTCTCGCCCCTATGTCCGCAACGAAGCTGACTTCACCAACATCGTGCACGCCGCTGAGGAGCACGCTGTGAAATTGCTGCGCGAGCATGAGCGCGATGTCGAAACCGTTGCCCGTCACTTGCTGGAGTCGCGATCGTTAACCCGTGACCTTATGAACAGCCGAATCGCGGACGCGCATCGACTGGAGCCATACTTGGATGGGAGTTGAGAAAGTTTGCCAGGGCGAGCGCCTGACCGCGCACTGAGCTAGAATCCTTCATATGCCAGACCAGCTTGACTCCGTCGCAGTCCTGCAAGAACACCTCTCTGAGGTGTTGACGAAATGGCCTTTGTACCGCGTCTTTGTCTACACGGGGAAGGACTCCCACTCGGAAACGTACGGCCATCAGGGTCAGAAAAATCGCTTCGGGCTGCTGCCCAAACAGATTCGTTTGTTTTGTGGCCATAGGCTATGTGGGTACGAGACGCTTTGGGAAATACGGGACACGACGGTCTACTTTGGATCGGAGTTCATAAACCGCGACAGCTACACGTGCAGGAATTGTGGCAAGACGACGGTGAACTACTGCTTCATCTGGCAGGAGCGCGAGTCCGACAACATCTTCATCAAGATCGGGCAGTACCCGGAACTTGAAGAGCGTGTACCAGACACACTGAAGCAGGCACTCGACGGCGATGACCTTAAGCTGTACAAGAACGCGCTCCGGATGCGGAATTTCAATCTTGGCGTTGCAGCCGTTGCCTATATGCGCCGCGTAATTGAGAACCGAATGAATGACATGCTGGAGATCCTGCACGAAGCTGCGATAACGCACAATGCGCCAGCGGAACTAATCGCCCGACACAAGGAGATGAAGGAGGAGAAGCGTTTCAGCGTAAAGATTGACTACGCGGGTGACCTGCTGCCTGTAAGCCTTCGTCCCTCTGGGAGGCCGAATCCTATGGCTGTGCTCCATGAACTCGCCAGCGAGGGACTACATGCTAAGTCCGATGAGGAATGTGTCGACATTTTTGATGCTTGCCGTCGCACGTTTGAATACGTGTTTGGCAAACTGCGTGTCGAAACCGAAGATGCGAAGAACTTCGTAAAGGAAATGTCAGCGCTAACAGAAAAGAGAACCAAGGGCGGTTCGGAAGTCGTAACGAAATAGGGCCAGGATTGGATGATGATACAGCGATGACATCTCCGATGGCGAAAACAGGCGATAATCACAACCAATCCTGAAACGCCACTGTCCGTTAAGGTGTCCGATAACTGCCGAATGAGGTGATATTGGGTAAGGTTTGGTGCGGGAATCCGACTGTAAGTGATTGAGGTTAGTTGCGGGGCTAATCCAATCGCGGACGAAGCCCACGACTGAACCTCAATTGAATTGTATGGCTTTCCGCGCAAAACGCAAGCGGAGATAAGCCCGTGCACTTCATGACACGAGTGTTGGGTCAACGTCCAGCCGGACGCAGTGGTATAGGACAGTGGAGGAAATTATGCAAACGAAAACAGAGAAGCTGATTGAGAAAGCACTGCTGGCGTTGAAGGAAGCTGGTTTGGTCGCGCCACTGAACATTGAAATCTCGACTGAACCAGACAAGACGCCAGTGGCGATTGTCAATGGCCAGCGGCGACTCCTGAGCAAAGCGGTGTACGAGAAGTTGACCGAGTAGTCGGACACGGTCTAGCTGTGCGGATTGCCGACTCGCTGAACTGGTGGCAGTTCTGCACTCGAAAAAACTGCGGTGAAAAGTGCGGTGACTCTAGATAGAAAATGAGAGCAATTGGTAGGGGCTGATTAACCGGTCAGCCAACCGGTCATCCCGAATTCCAGTTGGGGAGTGAAAACTGGTGGCACTTCTGGTGGCACTTGGAAACTAATTCAGGTGCGTATTAGTGCGCTTTCATGCTTGGAGTGGAATTTTATGAAACCGTTCTAAGCTAGAGTGTTTTCTTATCTATGCGCAGTAATGCGCGTCCATACTAAGAAAGAGGCTAGTTGGGCAGATCGGATAGAATATCCCTTCGCACCCGGAGACCTTCATGGCAACCACGACCAGTCGCACCAACCCGCTGTCCTACCTCACCGACCAACTGAACGAACTGAAGCAGAAGGGCACCTACTTCAAGCTGCGCGTGCTCGACGACGAGCAAGCGCCGGTGTGCACCTTCGACGGCAAGAAGGTCATCAACCTCGCGTCCAACAACTATCTCGGGCTCACGACGCACCCCAAGCTGCGCGAAGCCGCCCTCGAAGCCACGAAAAAGTACGGCGTCGGTTCGGGCGCGGTGCGCACCATCGCCGGCACCATGAAGATCCACATGAAGCTGGAAGAGAAGATCGCGTGCTTCAAAAACGTCGAAGCCTGCGTGGTCTTTCAGTCGGGATTCACGGCGAATGCGGGTACGGTTTCGGCGCTGCTCGGCAAAGAAGATTTCATCGTTTCCGATGAGCTGAACCATGCCAGCATCATTGACGGCGCACGCCTCTCCCGCGCCAAGATCAAGGTCTTTCGCCACAAGGACGCCGCCCACGCCGAAGAGCTGCTGCACGAGATCAAGAACGAACCCGGCCGCAAGCTGGTCATCACCGACGGCGTCTTTTCCATGGATGGCGACATCGGCGCGCTGCCGCAACTCACCGAGCTCGCCGAAAAATATGGCGCCATCATGATGGTGGACGACGCCCATGCGTCTGGAGTGCTGGGCCGCAACGGGCGCGGCACTGTCGATCACTTCAAGCTCCATGGCCGGGTGGATGTGCAGGTCGGCACGCTGTCGAAAGCCATCGGCGCGCTGGGCGGCTATGTTTGCGGCACGCGCGATCTCATCGAGTTCCTCTACCATCGCGGACGGCCATTCCTGTTCTCGACGTCGCATCCGCCGTCCGTGGCGGCCACCTGCATCGCGGCGTTTGACGTGCTGGAGCAGGAGCCCGATCGCATCGAGCAACTCTGGGACAACACGCGCTACTGGAAGAAAGAGCTGGGTGCTCTGGGCTTCAACATCGGCGGAGTAAACACGCCGGCCAGCGAGACACCGATCACGCCCATCATTGTGGGCGACGGCCGCCTGACCATGGACTTCTCGCGCGAACTGTTCAAAGAGGGCGTCATGGGTACGGGCATCGCGTTTCCCACAGTGCCCGAGGGCAAGGCGCGCATCCGCACCATCATGACGGCAACCCACACGCGCGAAGAACTCGACCAGGCGCTGGACGTCCTGAAGCGCGTCGGCAAGCGCATGGGGATTCTGGGGTGATGGTGTGGATGGTTGTTGGTTCTTGAAATTGTGATCTGTTTGTTGCGAGCGAAGGATTCAACTGCTGTCGAGAAATTTGCTTCGAACTTCCGCTTTGAAGGGGCGCACCTTTAGGTGCGCCATAAACGTTCATTATGAATTCGGCTTTAGCCGCTGAGGGATCTCGCCGTTTAGACCACGCCTCGCCGGGGCTAAAGCCCGATTTTTCTCCATCTCCTAACGGCGCAGCTAAAGCTGCGCCCCTTCAAACCAGTTTCCGAGGCGGGGTCGTTCTCCGCTGGACCTGGTGGACTCTGATCCCGCTGACATTCGTTGCCGCCATTGTTGCTGCTCCCTATTTCTTGACGCACGGTTTCCTGGCGATGGGGCTGGCACTGGAGCGCGGCTTCGCCATCATCTGCCACCAGCGGCCGGAGCGCTCCTTCTGGATTTTCGGCGCCGAGATGGCTGTCTGCCCGCGCTGTCTTGGGATCTATCTGGGGGCGGCCGTGGGCCTGCTGTTTCGCACCTCGCGCAGGATTGCGTTGCGCCTGCTCATCGCCGCGGCTGCGCTCAATCTTTTCGACGCGATGACGGAATTGGCTGGCTGGCACGGCAACTGGCTGGCAATCCGATTCCTTTTCGGATTGCTCTTGGGCGGTACGGCCGCGCTGCTGATTTCATCGTCCGTTAGCCGGGCGGACATTTTCGCCTAATGTGTCGTCCCTGAAGGGACTTGATTCATTCACAACGCCTACCCAGGACTTACGTCCTGGGCTACGATTGTGACGCCCTTCGGGCTGATGACTTCATCCTCATCTGCAGTCGCGAAGCAGAAGTGCGCCTGCGCGAAACGTGCCGATGGCCCGCTCTACCCTATGGCACCGTGGCGCCGCTGCTGCCAGAGTGTTGGCCAGGCTGGGGAGCGAACAGTTGCAGATTCTCCTTCTTCCAGGTCATCGCGTCATGGATTCGGTTGTAACCGCTGGGATGGTCGAAGAAGATGTACTCCTCCACCGGGCCGGGATGCATCTTGCGATACTCGCCCAGATGAATCGCGGCCTGCGCGAAACCATCGGGAAGGCGGCTGGCATTCAGTCCGTACATGTCGGCTTCGTGCTCCGTAGTGCGGGTGTGAGTGTTGAGCAGCGGCGTAGCGACGAATCCTATGATGGAGACCAGCAGAATGACCAGCGGCAGCACGGCCGTGTCGCCGATGCCGCGGATTTGCCACCTCTCTCCCCAGCGTTGCAGGCACCAGCCCAGCGACCAGCGCAGCAGCGCGAAGCTGACCACAATCACGACCGAGAAAAATAGCAGGTCTTTGGGAATATGGTTGAGGACGTAGTGCCCCATCTCGTGGCCCATCACCGCCTGGATCTCTTCCGGCGAGCCACGGCGCAGCAGGTTGTCATTCAGGGTGACCCGCATGGTATTGCCGAAGCCGCTGACGTTGGCGCTCATGCGTGTGGTCTGCTTGGAGGCGTCGATCTCCCAGACGTCTTTCGCCGGAATTCCATTCGCCCGCGCCAGGCTTAGAATGGGCGCCGTCACCTTGGGATCGTCCAGGCGCGTGACCTTGTTAAAGATGGGCATGATGAACACCGGCACGATCATTACGGAGAAGACCATAAACACCGAGGTCACGATCGCTCCCCAAATCCACCAGGTGCGCGGCAGGCGGCGCACGATTCCGAACAGCAACACGGTCAGGATTCCGCCCAGCACAATGCCGATCATCAGGCCTTTGGTCTGGTCCCACCCCCACGGCCCGAAAGTCTGCGTGGCCAGTCCGTATTGCCGCTCGCGAGTGTAGCCTTCATAAATCGCCAGGGGCGCACCCAGAACAAAGGTGATCACCGAATACTCAAACCAGTAGAGGAAGGTCTGCAGCGGCTTGAAACGGGTGATGCGCTCGGCCAGGTTGCGCATGGCCGCCGACCAGCGAAGGTTCAGCAGCACCAGCGCGATCACCGCCCCATACAAGAAGTCCCACAGAATGAGCCAATAGCCGCCCTCGAAATAGGCGTCGCTTCGGGTGCGTGCGCTGGCCGGTATGCGCGCCATGTATGCATCGGTGGCGGCTTCCACGCTGAAGTTGGCAGAAGGCTGGGCTTCGGGAGGCACCGTCGTCACCGAAGGCATTTCGTTGGCCGCGTTGCTGCCGGCTGGCGGCGCCGATTGCGCCGAAGCGATGCCCAAACCCAGGCGGAACACAAGGAAGACAAGGAGGAAACAGGCGCAATTCGCCCGTATGCCGGAGAACATAAAGAAAGTTACCTCTTTGGAGAGTCAGCAGGAGTATATACGGGCGCGGGCAGTGGTTAGTTTCAAGGGAATGGCGAGTGGTCCGTTCGCAGAAATACGTTGGTAAGTGACTGACGCAAAAGGATGAAGCTAACGCCGGGCGGCCAACATCTAATTTGAAGGGGAGTGTCAGAGATACCCGAATTGGGCGCGATTCAGTTCGGCGGTTACTGGCGTTTTGCGATTCAGGAAATAAGTCTTGGCGGGCGGTCTGGCTCTATGATAAACTCTATAAGTTTCTACGCATGTCTGTACTGCAGTACCGCTCCCGCCGTTGTGCGCATGGAAGAAGAGCGCCCCTCAACTGGCGCCAATTAGAGGATATTCCGCTTGGCTCTTGAAGATAAGTTCGACGACATCAAAAAACTGATCGATGCGGGAAAAGAAAAAGGTTACCTCACGTACAACGAGGTCAACGATCTTATCCCGCACGACCTGCATTCGCCCGATGACCTTGAGGACCTGCTGACCACCATCGGCACGCAAGGAATTGATGTCCTCGAAAGCCCCAAGATCCCCGGCTCGCTCGACAAGAAATTCGATGCCGAACTGGAAGCGGGCGAGGACGTGGAACTCGACCTGACCCCGGGCGCGCTGGAAAAAACCAACGATCCGGTGCGCATGTATCTGCGCGAGATGGGCACGGTCCCGCTGCTCACCCGCGAGGGCGAAGTCGAGATCGCCAAGCGCATCGAGCGCGGGCAGCTGCGGGTGTTGAAAGCCCTGTCCCGCTCGGCCATCGTAATTCGCGAAATCGTTGCCATCGGCGAGGACTTGAAGCGCGGCGTGCGCTCGGTCAAGGAAATCGTGCTCTTCGACGAAGAGGAGATCACCGAGGAAGTGGTCCAAAATCGCCTGAAGGACATCACCGGCAGGATCGACGATCTGGCCAAGCACTACAAAAAGTCGATGCAGCTGATCGAACGGTTGAACGGCATTCCGCAGAAGAAACGGCCGAAGGAGCATCGCCGCTACCGTTGGGCGCTGGGACGCGAGCAGGTTGCGCTATC
The DNA here is from genome assembly GCA_049522855.1 of Candidatus Korobacteraceae bacterium. Classification (GTDB taxonomy): domain Bacteria; phylum Acidobacteriota; class Terriglobia; order Terriglobales; family Acidobacteriaceae; genus Bog-257. The sequence continues at coordinate 5,271 of JBEKNL010000027.1, read as the reverse complement.
GCAAGTCATCCGCCGGCTGGGCTTCACCAACAACGAGCGCAAGCGGCTGATCGACCGGGTCAACAAGACCGTCGACAGCATGCGCGGACTCGACAAGCAGGCGGTGAACTTCGAGAAGCGCGCCGAGCAGACGCGTGCCGAGGAAGCCCGGAAAGAACTGCGCAAGCAGGTGCGGCAGATTCGCGCCGACCTGGAGCGCATGGAGCACGATGCCGGCGCCAGCTTCGCCGAACTGAAGCGCACCCAGCGCGAAATCGTGCAGGGCGACGTGGATGCCGAATACGCCAAGCGCGAGCTGATCGAAGCCAACCTGCGGCTGGTGGTCTCCATCGCCAAGAAGTACACCAATCGCGGCTTGCAATTCCTCGACCTGATTCAGGAGGGCAACATCGGCCTGATGAAGGCGGTGGACAAGTTCGAATACCGCCGCGGCTACAAGTTCTCGACCTATGCGACTTGGTGGATCCGCCAGGCCATCACGCGCGCCATCGCCGACCAGGCGCGCACCATCCGTATTCCGGTGCACATGATCGAGACCATCAACAAGCTGATCCGCACCTCGCGGCAACTGGTGCAGGAACTGGGCCGCGAGCCCACCTCGGAAGAGATCGCCAAGCGCATGGACATTCCGGTGGCCAAGGTGCGCAAGGTGCTCAAGATCGCGCAGGAACCGATTTCGCTGGAGACGCCCATCGGCGAAGAGGAAGATTCGCATCTCGGCGACTTCATCGAAGACCGCGCCGTGGTTTCGCCGGCGGAAGCGGTGATCAACGTCAACCTCAAGGAGCAGACGGCGCAGGTGCTGCGCACGCTCACGCCGCGCGAGGAAAAGGTGATCAAGATGCGCTTCGGCCTGGAAGACGGCTCCGAGCACACGCTGGAAGAAGTGGGCCAGTCGTTCGCGGTCACCCGCGAACGCATTCGCCAAATCGAGGCCAAGGCGCTGCGCAAGCTGCGTCACCCGTCGCGCTCGCGCAAGCTGCGGGCATTTATGGACGGCGTGCACGACTAGGCAGTTGTCAGTAGCCAGTAGCCAGTTGTCAGTTAGCGGGGCGCGGGAAGCGTCCCGTTCTTATTGTGCTGCTGGGGGAGAAGCTGCGAGTCCCGCACTGCGGGACGAAACTACGACTAGCAGTTGTCAGTAGCCAGTTGTCAGAACGCGGGGCGCAATAAGCGCCCCCTTTTATTGCGCTGCTGGGGGATTATTGCGGTTCTGGGGGATTATTGCGCTGCTGGGGGGAGAAGCTGCGAGTCCCGCACCGCAGACGAAACTAGTTAGCCCACAGCGGAAGCTGTGGGTAACGGGTGATTTGATTTTCCGAGCCCCTTTAGGGGCTGCAAATAAGCCACTACGGCCTCGGCGTCGGCGCGACAAAAGACTTGTTGGCTTCGTTTTGGTAAAACGTCTCTTTCTTAAGCCGCTGCATCGACTCCTCAATGACCCACAGACTTTGGGGGCGCGCTAACTCTGGAGGCGAACATCCGATGCCTCAGTGCCGGTCGCACTCGGCCCTGCAGAACTCTACTCATCGCGTGAGACCTGGAGGCTTACAGGTGCCGGCACGTGCTCCCGTTTGCGTGCCCGTTGTAAACGCTCCAGCTGGTTGATGGCGTTTGCCATCTGGCGTTGGATCGACGCTTCGTAGCGCAGGATGCGATCCAGATCCCCGTCCAAAGGGAGGCTGAGATGGTCCTTAATCGCTGCCGCTTCGTCGTACGGTTCGAAGTCCGAGTCCAAGAACGCTCGTCTGACCGACCCGGCCTCGCACCGAAGGGCGCTTTCCCCGCCACCAGCAGACCGCGATTTTTTCGACCAGCATTTCCTCAAGCTGGTCGCCTTCGCCGTGATCTTGCGCCGGTTGGTTCTCCGCGCAGTATCCAGTCAACGGTTTTGCCAAATCTTATAGACAGGGAAATGAGAATCTACAGGCTGGCACAATTACCAGGATGCGGTTAAGTCCATGGAGTCACGATATCCTTCACCGTCGCCTCGAAGTCAGAAGCATTGCGTGTGACTAAAGCCAGCCCGTGGACTTCTGCGGTGGCAGCAATGAACGCATCCCGCGGTTCCATGGGTCGGCCCAGGGATTCACGGCGCGCCACAAGCCTTCCGCACGCATCTGCCACCTCGAGGTTGACGGGGAGAATTCTTCCCTCAAAGCGTGTGGTCAACTCCTTTCGCAGCCATCCGTCTAGCCGTCCGCGACGCCTTCCAGCCGCAAGGCGTTCGATTCCATAGCGCAATTCAGTGATCGTCACCACACTAAGGAAAACCCTGTCCTCATTCACCCCAGCCAACCAAACCAGCACGCCTTCGTTGGGCCGCTGTTTCATCGGCTCGGAGATGACGTTCGTATCCAAGAGAAAATTCATAGCTCGGCTCCGCGCAGACGCACCGGGAGGCGCCTCAGCTTGAGCCCGGAGCCGCGCAGCGGGGATGCTGCCAGAAACTCCGCCAGGTTTCCCTTGCGCTCGGATTTCCTTTCCCACTGCTCGGCTGCAACGACAACTGCCGTCGTGCGGCCGTGTCTGGTGATTGTCTGCGGCCCCTCCGACTTTGCTTTGTCGATCAGTTCACTGAATTTCGCCTTCGCTTCCGCACAGGTCCATGTATAGGTACTCACAAGATGCGTCCTCCTCCCCCACGTAAATTATAGTCATAAAGGTCATAATAGTCATAACAGTCAGTTGGTGTCAGCGTCCATTCGGAGCCGGCATTGAGCCCGGGTTGCGCTGGCCGGAACTATAGAACTGCCGCCAATCATGCACGCCCCAGGTGCAATTCTCTGCTGACGAGCTGAACGATTTCGCCGCCTGCTATGAAGGCACACCCTACCTTTCCTGTGGTGCGGTGATAACCCAGGACGATTGGCAACGAATCGGTTAACTGCCCTTGATACCAAGACTGAAACCGCATGGGCGGGAATAGCCGCCGCTCCTAACAACCTGCTATGCGCGAAGATGCATGTAGGCTAGGCTTAATCTGGTGCGCACAGGAAAACTATATGCCAAGCACGCGTCGGCGTCGGCCAGCGTCGCAGGTGCCACTCCGTAAAGGAGCTCGGGGCCGGTTAAAACGCTGCATTCTCTAGCAACAGGGGATGCCTGATCGTGATCCTGGCTTGCCTTAGCTTGCTTTGTCACAGATTCCCTCCTTGAGCGGTCCGTGACCAGCATCTGCAGCAGGAGTGCACTCACGATCCTTGCTGTCCTTCTTGGCTGCCGCCTCATTTTCGCGCTCTGTGTCAAGGATTATTTGGTCGATGACTTTGATTAAGGCACTTTTCTTTGGTCGGCTCTTCAGCTCGGCATCGCGTTGCACTTTTGCGGCTTGCGCCTCCAGGTATGCGGCCCTTTCCTGCGCAAGCTGGTCTGCGGTCAAGAAGCGGCATTCGTTGTCACCATCGCCAGCGATCTGCTGACTATTATCCAATAGCAAGTCGTATGGGTACGAGCGGTCGAACGGATCAAGAATCCATAGGGTTGCTTCCCGCTTCTTGCTACACGGCGGAGCCGCTGCGCTTGAAAGCAAGGCAATATATCCGCTGATCCATTCCCCACGTCTCAGCACCCTGTGCCGAATCCTGCTATTCAATAAACCTCGCGCAGCAAGGCGCACCTCACCGCCACAGCAAGTGCGAAAGCAGCCAGCATTATCCTGCGTGCCAAGCAAGCTTAACCATTCCCGTGGCCAATCGGTACTCAAGCCGATCAGTTGATGGTAAACGGGACGGGAGCGATGATGCGCACCCGGAAGACCAAGGCGGTGCGGTCTCCTAGGGGGAAGATCTCAGTGCCAAGCGCGGCGGGCTCATGAATAACGCGCAGAGGGGAGCAAGGCTCTGCGAGTCCGTCCCAATCGATGGGACAGCCCGCAGCTTCCAGCCTTCGGAACAAGTGCCATTGGTGTGGCGTGGTGGGCATTTTTTCAGTCTTCATGTACTTTCCCTTCCGCTGTCTGATTGGTATCGGATGTTGCTGCCGAATCCGATCCGTTGTCGTCGGGTTCGCTCGGTGGTGTACATGGTGTAGATGATGTATATGGTGTACACGCTGTAACGGGTCTTGACGTTGCCTCCGCGAGCGGGACAATGGCGTCAGCAACAAGCTGGTTGCAATACGAGCAATCTGGGCGCGGCTCAAGCAGTGTGAGAACGCCACGCGCATATGCCTCCCGGTGAATTGCAGCACAGGCGAGCGTATTCAGGCTTAGACAGATCCCCTTGCTTCGGCGTGTCGTCGACAGCCCAAGATCCTCGCGGAGCATCCTGCCCATGTCACGGTCAACCAGTGCCGTGATTTGCTGCCTTCCGAGCAAAATTCCCTCCGTCAGCTTTTTTATTTCTGTAATGAACGCATGGCTACGCTTTTCATGAATTAGCACCAGCAGCGCTTCCAACACGACGGCTTCCACACTGTGTGAGGAGATCACTTTGGCGCCTTCATCCTGGTCTTGAAGCGCCGCCACGATCTGCTGTTGGACGCTCTCATCGCCCTCAGCACATGCCCCGAGGATGCGCGCGATCACCCTAGTTTCCGGACAAAAGCCGGGCGCATCGAAATTGGACTGAGCCACCTGCTGATAGCGGGTCACGCGGTACCTCACGAGCTGGCGTTGGATTTGGCGAAGCTCCTCGATCTGCGATTGCGCGATGCGACCATACGGGGGGCGCGAAGCAGGCAGCCTCAGTCGGAGTGCGGGCACAGAGACCGGCCGGGCGGTAAACACAACGATGGGGCTGCAAATGCGCAAAAGCCCGTTTCCGTATAAAACCTCGCCATCGTCACAAATGCTGAGAAGACGCCGCAGAGCAGTGTCACCAAGCCGGCGGAGCAAAATCGTGGGCGCCAGCCCTCTGGGTAGCTGGGACAACTGGCGGAGTGACGGATCGACAAGCCGAAGGGGTCGACGGCAGAGATGGGTCAGCAAAGTCCATAGCGCGGTCTCCGTCCCGCTGGTGCCCCAAACGTTCAGCACCGGCACAGTCGGAAGGAACTCGGCGACCCACGTAGCCAAGGTAAAGCTGGCGACCAGCAGATTGGTGGGGGCATCAAGGCGGGCATGGCACTCCATCGCGTTGGCGATCTTCTTCAGCAAGGATCCCACACCGTCAAACTCGGCGGTTGCCTGGGGCAGGTGTAGCGCATCCTCTAGTACTTAGTTGCATTGAAAAGCGGTCTATGCCATGATGGGGCATGAGCAAATACCCCACTGCCCTCACATTGACGACAGAAGACCGCTCCACGCTGGAGAGCTGGGTTCGTGCGGGT
>JBEKNL010000026.1:0-45568 GCA_049522855.1 Candidatus Korobacteraceae bacterium | reverse complement strand
CCGCAGAAGCTCTGGAAGGCGCCATCGCAGAAGCCCTGCGAGCTATTACCGCCGACAACGCTTTAGCTTGGTTCTCTCATTGCGGATATGGTCTACGATAACATTGAAAATGCTCTAGCCCAGCGCGTACCGGGGTCCCCAAGCCACGCCGCCTTTGCGTGGATTGGGGTGGTTGAGCGCTGGGTAAAGTGGGAAGTAAAACCGAGTCCCGTAGGGACGGCACAGGTCGCGACACAGTCTCTTCAGCCCAGAGGAATCTACGGTTTCTTTTTGGCGCGACTTTTTTTCGCAGCCTCAAAGCGCTCTGAACCTGTGCAGCTAGCAACTACGTTGGTTAGTTGCTATGTTGCACCGTGCGGCCAAATTTGCAGCCGTTCATCCCCGGGCGCGCAATGTGCAATAATGGCGCGTCTATGAGATTCAGAACCTTCCTTCTCCATTGCTCCATGGCGGCATTCCTGCTTTCGGGCATCTTTCTCTGCGCACAACCTCAGGCGAGTCCGGCGAGCGCAAAAACGGACGACGCACTCGATCTTGTCAAACAGGGCCAAAAGCTGAATAGCGAAGGCAAGCAGGATGAAGCCCTGGCGCTTTACGATCGTGCCCTGCAACTTTCCCCAAATCTCTTCCAGGCAGACTTGGCGGCAGGAATGGCTTTGGATTTGCAGGGCAAATACCAGCACGGCCGCCAGCATCTGGCCAAGGCGATTGAAGAGGCCCCGCCTGCTTCGAAAGTTCAGGCGCTGCGGACGATGGCCGTATCCTACGCCTTCGAACACAACACAGATGAGGCGCGAAAATACGAGCAGCAGGCATTCGATGCGCAATATAACGCCAAGCAATTCGCCGATGCGGCGGGCACAGCCGATGAACTCGCGCGTATCTATCTCGAATCGGGTGACACGGACAACGCCTTTCAGTGGTATCAAAGCGGACACCTTACCGCGCTGCACCAGCCCAACCTCAGCCCCACTGAGAAGGACCTGTGGGAATTCCGCTGGGAGAGCGCGCTGGCTCGCATCCGCGTCCGGGAGCTAGGAAGGAGCGCAGAAGCGCCGAAGCACCTGGCCGCTGCCAAAACGATATTGGACAAGGGCGATAATCCCGACCAGGCGCGCTTCTATCCCTACCTCAGCGGCTACGTCGCGTTCTACTTGCATGACTATAAGACCGCGATTGTGGAATTGCAGAAGGGCGACCAGCACGACCCGTTCGTTCTGAGTCTGCTGGCGCAAGCCTACGAAAAATCCGGCGATCGAACCCAGGCGATGGATTATTACCGCAAGGTCCTGGCGATCAACACGCATAATCCGACCAACGCGTTTGCCCGGCCATTGGCAAAAGAAAAGATCGCAGTGCTTTCAAAATAGATCGGGACGGTCCGAATGAGTTGGAGCGGGGTACGGGGATCGAACCCGTGACATCGAGCTTGGGAAGCTCGCGTTCTACCGCTGAACTAACCCCGCCCAGTCCGGTAGGTGTGCAAAGTGTACCATCTGCGCAAATTCTCAGGCAATCAGTTTACGGGGCCCCGGGATACATAGTTAGCTCTTTGCTCTGCGGCGGCTTTTTCGAAACTCGAAACTCGAAACTCGAAACTCTCTAAAACCACTTCGTTGCAATCATCAGGTTGACGGGACCTGGTATGCGGACCCTTTTGCTGCTGGCAAAGCCTGCGGCCTTCATCCACTCTTCGTATTCCGGTTCGCTATAGCTTGCTCCCGCCCGAGTGCCCACCAGCATGTTCAGCGCGAACAATGTGGCGAAGCGCGGAGAGGTTTTGTCGGCATCGAGGATAAAGTCGGAAATGACGAGCCGCCCTTGCGGCGCCAGCGCTGCGCAGGCACGATTCAGTAACTGCCGATTCTCTTCCGGCGAGAACATGTGGCAGATGGCCGAAAGCAGAACCAGGTCGTAACTTGCCGGTGCAAGGGGGACGGTCAACATGTCGCCGGCGCGAGTGCTGATGCGGTCGCTCAGTCCGGCCTGGCGAATATGTTCCTGTGTAATCGGCAACACTTCGGGCAGATCGACGATCTCGGAATGCAGTGCTGGTGCCGCTTTGACAAACGCAATGGAGTAGGCGCCCGAACCTCCGCCAAGGTCGAGCATGCGCTGCTCGCGGTTCAATTCGACGGCCTGCGCCACGGCGCGTGCCCGGCCGCGAGCGGTGTGGTCCATGGCGGCGATAAACGAGTTGACCCATCCATTGTCGCGACCCGACTCAACCGCGGTGCCGGTGCGTACGGATTCAGTGAGCTTGGACCAGCGCCGCCAGAGGTTCGCTGTATGCAATTGCGCGGTGCGAGCGCTGTCGGGAGTGCCCTCCACCAGGAAGCGGGCGGCGACCGGCGTATTCGTATAAATCCCATCATGCTTTTCCAGCAGCTTGAGACTCACCAGGACGTTCAGCAGCATCTCGGTGGCGCGAACGGCAGCCGGAATTTTGGCGGCGATCTGTTGCGCGGCGCCTCCCTTGCCGACGGCGGTGAATACGTCAAGTTCCAGGGCCGTCAGAACGGCGCGGCTGGGCATAAAGCCGCGGATCATGTCGTGGAGGTCATCCGGCAGCACGCCGGCGGCATCCTTGCCCTTCAGCATGGCGAGATATTTGTTGCGATGGTCGAGGATCTCGCTCTTCATGCCGGCGTCGGGAATTCGCTCCAGGCGGGCGACCTTTTGTCCCTCCTTCAGGTGCGACGATACGATCTCCGGCACGTCGTTCGGGGCCAGCTTCGCGTACCAGGTGCCCTCGGGATAAACGATGATCACAGGTCCGCTGTCACAAATTCCCAGACAGCCGCAACTCGAAACTTGGACCTCGTCGCTCAGTCCTTGGCTGCCGAGCTCGCGATGCAAGGCGTCGAGAACGCGGAACGAGCCTGCCGCCGAGCAGCAGGGAACTCCTTCAGCTTTTTCCTGTGTGCAGACGAAAATATGGTGACGAAACGGTTCCACGGAAACCTCCAAAGTCAGTAGCCAGTAGCCAGTGGTCAGTGGCTGGTTATCGGACTATGACATTCCATCTTCAGGCTAGTACGAGAGATGTGGAAAGGTCGGGGCTCACAGGCGGGAGTGACGAGGAACGGGGCGCGCAACCGACTTCCGCGGCGCTTACATGGGATGGACGATCCGTCTGGAGTTGTCATTACTAGTGTCACATTGGCCTGCGGCCCACCTATAGGAATGAAAATCAACCACGGCGGCACAGAGATCACGGAGAAAATTCGGTAGAAAACCAAAACTCCGTGCCCTCCGTGTCTCCGTGGTGAATGATTTTCGGCGGAGCGAAGCGAGGAAGCTGCTTTTCTTAGCACTGGAACCATGGCGAGGAAACAGCAGGTCCCTCATGGCCTGAACTTTACCCCAACCAGACCGCCACGGCGGGGCGCTCGTTGGGGACCCCGGTTCGGCCGCTCGTGATGACAACTCAAAATCCAGCCAGGCAGATTCTTCCCAGGTTCATCTTCCAGTTACCGCCTTCATCAACAATTCATCTTGACATGCCCCCAATGTGCACTATGATGTTTCAAACATTTCTTGCGGGATTTGTTTTGGGTGAATCGCGATGCAGCAGACGTTTACATCCAAAGAAGTGGTGGCCCTGACGGGCATCAGCCCGCGCCAGCTTCAGTGGTGGGATGAGCGCCGTATCGTGGTCCCGGCCCGCGAGGGTCACAAACGCGTCTATGGGCTGGACGATCTGGGCGAGGTGGCCGTCATTTGCGATCTGCGTCGACGCGGCTTCTCTCTGCAGAAGATTCGCGGGGTCATCCGCTTCCTGCAGAAGGAGCTGGGCAAGCGCCTGGTGGAGACGGTTTCCGCCGCCTCCGAATACCATCTGCTGACCGATGGCCGGCACATCTACCTGGAAGATTCAGCCCGCGCGGTGGTCGATCTGCTGAAGAACGCCCGCCAGCCGATGTTATCGGTGTGCCTCAGCGACACCATCCAGCGGGTCCGCGCCGACGTGCGCGGAGCGAGAAAGCGCAACGGTTCCGTTCGTCATCTAACTATCCGGCAGAGTAGGGCTTCTTGAACGGTCCTGAAGGAGGGCACATGATCGGAGAACTGAGCGTCCTGAGCGAGTGGATCCCCGAACAGATGGAGCCTGGAACCATCTTTGTGCTGGATAATGCGGGCGACCTGGGGGAAACGGACGATCCTTTCTGGGCCGTCTTGTCGTGCCCCACCTGTGGCCAGATTGGACTCGTCACACGAAAGCAGATAGCCGGTTTAATTCCAGTAATGTGCGGTTCGGAGGAATGCTCGGCGCAGTTTTTCATACGGGACGAAATCATCGTCCACCGAAAACCAAGCTGATCACCGCGTTCTAAGCAAGCTCTTCGCCGGTATGATCACCCGCGCATCTCGGAGATCAGTTAGTGTGAAGTCACTCTTCCCTGCGGGGAGAGGTTTGCACCAAGGGGAGGATGTCGAAACGCTGGACCCTGGAACGGTACCTCCAAATCTTTCAGCGCTTAGCTGGAAAGTCAGAACAGGAACTTGGACTCGGGTTCATGACAATGCCTACCCAGCCTTGAAAGGCTGGGCTAAGCTCTTTCGTCCCGCAAGGCGGGACTGACGGATTGGCGATTCCTATTTCCCCGCGGCGCGATCATTTGCGCGGCGGGCGGGCCATGCAAAACCAGCGGCGTTGGCGTTGATTGCGTCGGGAGGGTCGCAGGGTGCCCTTTCCCTGCATTACCTACAAACCTTTACCGCACCGAGGCTTTGCCGGCGGCGGAGACTGGGACCTGCTCCACGATTTCGATGCCGAAGCCTTCGAGGCCGGCGACCTTGCGGGGATGGTTGGTGAGCAGGCGAATGCGTTTGAGGTTCAAGTCCGACAGGATTTGCGCCCCGATGCCGATCTCGCGCTGGGTGCGCCGCTGGCTCTCGGGCAGCGTTGCCAGTTGCTGCTCGTGGTGGAACTGGATGGTCATGCGGTCGCCCAGCCGCTGCACCGAATAGCCCTTGGAGGCCGAGTGCAGGTAGATCAGCGCACCGCGGCCTTCTTCGGCGATGCGGCGCATGGCGGCGTCAATGACGTCGCGGCATCCGCACCACTTCGCGCCGAAGACGTCGCCCACCAGGCAATGCGAGTGCATGCGCACCAGCACCGGCTCGTCGCCCGCATTCTCCACGTCGCCCTTGACCATGGCGATGTGCGAGTTGCCGGTGATCTCCGACTCGTAGGCGATCATGCGAAACTCGCCGTAAGCGGTGGGCACGATCGCCTCGGCCAGCCGCCGCACATAGCGTTCGTGCGCCATGCGGTAGCGGATCAGCTCCGCGACGGTGAGCATCTTCATGTCGTGGCGGCGGCAGAATTCCGTCAGCTCAGGAACCCGCGCCATGGTGCCGTCGTCGCTCATGACCTCGCAAATCACGCCTGCTGGAACCAGCCCTGCGAGGCGCGCCAGGTCCACCGAGGCCTCTGTCTGCCCGGCGCGCACCAGAACGCCGCCTTTGCGAGCGCGAAGAGGGAAGACGTGCCCGGGACGCGCGAGATCGTTGGGCCGGGTTGCCGGATCAATCGCCACCTGAATGGTTTGCGAACGGTCGTAAGCCGAGATGCCGGTGGTGACGCCGTCCTTGGCATCAATGGACTCGGTGAACGCGGTGCCGAAGCTGGAGGTGTTCTCGGCCGACATCTGGCCGAGGCGAAGGTAGTCGAGGCGCTCTTCGGTCATGGCCAGGCAGACCAAGCCGCGGCCGTATTTGGCCATGAAATTGATGGCTTCCGGCGTGATCTTCTCGGCGGCCATGGTCAGGTCGCCCTCGTTTTCGCGGTCCTCGTCGTCGATGACCACAACCATGCGGCCGGCGCGGATGTCTTCCAGCGCGGTCTCGACGTCGCAAAATGGGGAATGCGTGGGCACGATGGCTGGTGAAGATTCTAGCAGGGAAGCGGGGAAGCAGTGAATCGCGGTTCGCTGTTCGCCTTTCGCTATTCGCTATTCGCCGGAGCAGCGAACGCAGAGATTCGGCGAAAGCAAAAGCAGGTCGCTCGACTCGCCCGGGATGACAGACTTTAGTGGATGACAGACTTTATTGGAACGACATGCTACAAAAAGGGCCAGAACCGCGGCAGCAAAAAGGGCCGCAACAAGGCGGCCCTTTAAGGAAATCGGGTGGTTTTACAGGGTGGACTCGATTTCGAATCCCCAAGCCTCCAGAAGAGGTTCCGGGATGTATTTGGAATTCTTATTCTTGCGTGCCCATTCCCGCAAACGGGTGGAACGGATGTACTGGTCAGGTTGGAGCTTGAATTCTTTCACCACCTGCTCGAATTCAGTGATCGTGGGAACAACCGGGCCGATGGGTTCCGGCTTGCCCCAATTAGGATTGCCACGACGTTTTGCCATATTTGCGCTCTTTCCGCTTTCGGACTTAGTATCTGGATGACGTAATCGGCCCCAAATGATGCCTACGCAGCCCGGTTATCTAATTGGATTCGCGCCACTTCTACAAGGATTCAAGGGGCGCATCGTCCCATGGGGTACACGAGGGTAGGGTCCCAACAGAAGGCCTAGAGACTGCATACTATACCTCGTTTTGCCCCTTAGATCAAAGGAAAATGCAAATCCTTACGGCTGGTGTGGGAAATCTGCCGAAACCAGCGATGATCTTCGCTTATCCCTCGTGGAATCAGACGGTTGAGGACGAGAAACGTAAGCAGGAAGTTGGAAAAGTCTCGCATGCCGGGCCAACATAGGCTCAGGCGGCAGATTATTGCACGGTAAGATTTGTGGTTGCGTACCGGCGACCAGCGTCTGGCTTTGCGAACTCACTGAACGGTCAGCGTTATAGGGTTGCTGGTGACCGTGCCGATGGAGCCAGCGGACGTCGCAGTGATGACCGTAGTTCCTACCGCCACGCTCGTGGCCACCCCACTGCCGCTGCTGAGACCGGTACTGATCGTAGCCACGCTCGGGTTAGACGAACTCCAGGTTACGGCGTTTGTAATATCCTGGTTAGCCGATCCATTGGCGTAGGCGTAGAACTGCAGGGTTGATGGTATCCCGGACATCGTAGCGGTCGATTGGGGGACAGTACTCCCCTGCGTCGTGGTAATTGTTATGCTTGTCAAGTTTTCGACCGTGACGGTGACGCTGGCTGTCCCGCTGACGCCTTGCGCGGTGGCAGTTATGGTTGCGGTGCCCGTGGCAACTCCCGTGACCAGTCCGCCGTTCGAGATCGTGGCTACGGTGTCATCCGAACTTGACCAACCGACCGTGGATCCCGAAAGTGGCTGTCTGCTTCCGTCGGAGTAGGTGCCAGTGGCGGTTAGCTGCTGCGTACCGTTGACGGCGATCGTAGTCGAAGCGGGGGTGATAAAAATTGAACTTATTGAAGGATTTATAAAGAAACCTGTGCAGCCTGCCCACGCCAGGCATAGGAGAATGGCGATGCCTGTCGCTAGCACTAAGCGCCGCCTAAGGCCCACCAGCCGAAGAACTCTCCCAGCTGACGCCAGTTTCGATTGAATTTTGCCTGGCAAGGGCGATCTCGCCTCGGGATGACAAGACAAATGGAGCTTTTGGTTGCGTCTGCGCCGGACTGTATCATTCATCTCCACTCATCTCCACTCCCGAGATTAACCCCAGTTTGACCACTGAGTTGTCAAGGTCGGGTTCAATTTGAGCACATTTCAAATTTACTCAGTACTTCTAACCCCGTATCTTACTACGGAGCGAAACTGCCTGCGAGCCCTGCTTCTGTCAGTGTCCGCTGGGTAACTGCACGGCGAACGATTTGGTTTCCGGCAGGCGGAGAATGTGGGGCGTGATGACCACTAACAGGTCGTCCTCCATGTCGTTCTTGGTGTGGCCTGAAGCCGCGTACGTCAGGCCCGGGACTCTAGCCAAGAAGGGCAATCCGCTGATGCTGCGGCTGTCGGCTGAAGAGATGAGCCCAGTAATTACGCTGGACTCGCCACTCTTCAGCGTAATGCTGCCGCTGTACTCGCGGTTGTTGATGATGGGAATGCCGTTCACCGTCTGCGCGCCCAGGGAGCGGATGTTCAACTCCAATTTCAAAGTGACGTCCCGGTCGGCGTGAATGGTGGGGGTAGCCTTCAGATTGAGTCCCAGGTCTTCAAAATTGAAGGATGGGAAGGGCGCAATGTAGCTTTGGTTGCCGATGACTTGCGAGATGGCCGAGGAGTTGTAAATGGGAGCGAAGGTCGCATTTATGATGGGATAGCGTTCACCCACCTTGAACACCGCAGCAGTGTTCTGCGAGGCGCGCAGGGTAACGTGCTCCAGCGACCGGATGTCCGACTGATTGAGATTAAAGTTGATGGTGGTGCCAGTGCCTCCGCTAAGCCCGAACAGCGTAGCCCCGCCGCCGAAGGTGGCGAACGGGGTCGATAAAATCGAGCTGGCTTGACTGGACAGTTGCGCCAGCAATGCCTGGATGGCCTGCGAGTTGGCCTGGTTGATGCCGCCGGAAGCGATCAATTGGTTGATGAGATTCTGGGAGTTCTGTCCCAGGCCCGCGATGAGCGCCGGGCTGATGTTGAATAGATTGAACTGTGCCGGCGGGGTGGTCCCGAGCTGCCTCAGGAAGCTTGAGCTGATCTCATAGACCCGCATGTCCAGCAGGACTTCGGGACGACCGCCGGCCAGGCTTTCCAGCAACTGGCTCGCGGCTTCCAACACCGGCTCTTCCGCCCGCACCGAGATGGTGGATTGTGCCTTGTCCGGCGCGATGTAGCGCAGATTGAGAAGCACGCGGAGAGAGTTCGTCATCTCCGTCAGCTCCTGGTCAGTCGCCAGGTCGGGCAGGTAGAAAGTGCGCAATGACATGCGTGTGTAGGTGCGCCGGTACTCGACGGTATCGGCCGCGAATAGCATCTGCTTGGCCGATAGTGGTATCCAGAATGTCTTGGTGACGCTCGTCGCCGCTTCCATGGCGGTGGCGAAGTTCACGTCTTCGATGTCAAATCGGACCCGCTTCTGCGGCACCGAGTCATCGAACTGAGCGGTTATCCCATAGGCCTGTGCTACTTGGGTGAGCAGGCCCTTGCCATCGCCCTTGTAATGAAAGTCCTGGTGCTTGGCCGTGGGCTGCATTTCGATGGGAGCGGACTGCTCCACCACGCGCATATTTTGGCTCACCGGTTCTTCGTCCAGCGGCATCGCGTCGCGCAACCGTTGCAGTGCGTATTCGTTGGCGGGGTCAAATTCCAGAGCGCGCCGGAAGTCGGCCATGGCAACGATCTCGTCGTGGTCGAGCATGGCTTGGTTGCCCTGCTTCAGAAATTGCATCACCAGTTGCTGGCGGGTGAACTCACGGGCGGTAAGGAACTCGACGTTGTGGGGCGCGAGCTTTGCGGCAAGCTCAAACTTTTCCAGGGCCGCATCCATCTGGCCCGCGGACTTCAGCTTCACACCCGCTTTGAACTGGCGCTTAGCTTTGGCAACATCCTTGGGATCGTGAGGCGAATCATGTGCCGTGCCAGGCTGTGCTGGAGCAGTCTGGTTTGCCGTACTCGGCTGCGAGGCCGGCGCTTGCGTGGGCGAATTGCTGTCAGAAGCTGGCTGGCTCGGTGGGTTGGAGTTACCCGGCTGGACCGATTGCGCCGTGCTGTCGGCTGGGGTAGCACCCTTCGGCGGAGCAGTAGCCGGGGCGGGCGCAGCCGTCTGCTGCCCAGCCAGCGTGCTCGTCATCGCGAGCGCAAGTAGCATCCCGGCAAGAAAACGCATCAGTGGTGAAATTGTATGCCAGGGGATTGCGGCTTGTCGCGCCGGACAGTCGGCTTGCGCAGCTCAGTACAAGATCGCGCACCAAGCTTCCTGTGCTAAACTTCACTCACGTCGAGGGTTGAGGATGAACACGGTTTTACGCAAGCTGATGTTCGTGGATTTGATCAAGGGACTGAGAGTCACCTTCCGCAATCAGGACCCCAAAGAACTCATCACCGAACAGTATCCCCTGCAGCGGCCTGAAGTTGCGGAGCGTTTCCGCGGGGCGCCGCGCCTCAACAACAATCCCGAAACCAACGAGACCCTGTGCATCTCCTGCGACCTCTGCGCGCTGGCGTGCCCTGAGCACCTGATCGTGGTAAACAGCGAGCGCAATCCTCACACCCGGCGCAAGGAGCTGACCGACTTCACCTACGACCTCAGCCGCTGCATGTTTTGCGGACTTTGCGAAGATGCTTGCCCCACCGACGCGCTGGAGTTGACCCAGGACTTTGAGATGGCGAACTACAGCCGGGAAGGGCTTATCTGGAACCGCGAGACCCTGGAGAAGGGCCCCGAACCGAACGTGTACCGGCGCTAGGCGGGGAACTGTCATCCTGAGCGGAGCACGAGCTTTCTTGCCCGTGCGGAGTCGAAGGATCTGTGGTTCGCTGGGCGCCATTTGCCACTTGGAACAACCGCAGATCCTTCGACTCGGACTGAAGTCCTCGCTCAGGATGACAATTCATTGGCTAAATGCCAATTGCTGACCGCTAAGTGCTGACTGCTGAGTGCTGGGTGCTAAGTGCTAAGTGCTAAGTGCTTCCCGCTTCTACTGCAAATGTCTCATGCGGAACGGAATCTGTACTACAGCTTCCAGCGCAACAGGTTCGCCGTTCTTTGTGCCCGGGCGGAAGCGCCAGCCCGACAGCGCACGCACTGCGTTCGCATCCAGGCGCTCGTCCAGGCTGTCGAGCACTTTGATACCGTCCACGGTCCCATCGGCGCGGATCACGGCATACAGCGTGACCGTGCCTTCCACGTGGTCGCGCAGGACTTCGGGCGGATAGGCGGGATCGACCTTGGTAGTGGCCACCGGCGCGGTGAGCAAACCTTTGTCGGTGCTTTCCTTCAGCTCGGCAAAGCGAATGATCCAACTTCCGGTTGCCGAGGTCAGGTTGGGCATGTTCATGATCAGCGAGAAATAGGCCCTCGTGCCGAAGACCCGCTTCTCAATGCTGACGTCGGGGTCGTCTGACAATGTGGGAGGTGGGGCCGGAGGCTGCCGGTCATGGTAGCTGGGCAGCGATGGCTTCATGGCGGCGGCGATCATGCGTTTGCGAGCTTCCATGTCGGGATTGGAAGCGGGCGGCTTGACAGGGATTCCGGCGACGGCGGAAGTAACGGCTCCTGGAGGAGGAGCCCCGACGGTAATGCCCGGAGGCAGTCCGTTTGCGGCGCCCCGGCCGGTACCGCCGCTGGCATTGTTGCCGGTGCCGACGACGTTGGGCGTGCCCGGCGCGTCGGGTTTGCCGCCGGGCGAGGCGTGAAATTCTCCGCTGCGATTGCCGCTGGGCGCCGTGATGGGGCCGCGCACGTCAGCCGGACTCAGTCCCAACGCAATCAACTGGCCCTGTCCCTGCGATGCGGGAAGGTTCTGTACGTTGGCAGGTGGTGGAACGTTCGCCGCTCCGTTGTCACCCACGCCGCTGGCCCCCTGCGCCGGTACCGGCAGCTTGGGAGCCGCCACCTGAGGCTGCAGTTGCGCCATGTTGATGTCTCCCTTTTGCAGCTTCAACTGGTCGGGAGACAAGGGAGGCTCGACCACGGAAGGCTGCGGCAGCGTGGGAAGTTGCAGCTTCGACTTGAGTTGCGAGACGTCGGCGGTCGGCGCCACCACCTGCGCGTCAAACTGAGGAACTTTCAACTGCGAAACCGAACGCGCCGAGGCGGCTATCGGTTGGGCGGCGGGTACGGGTGTCCAGGCGACGATGTTGGGCAGCGCTACGTCATGATTCAGTTTGACCTTGGGCGGCGTGACGATGGTCTGGTGATTGTTGTCCGCTTCCGGCGGGACGGAGAGGATCTCCTGCTTGGCCAGCTTGGGCGCGCCTTGGCGCGGCTTCACGGGCGCCTCGCTGGCGGTGTTGATGGGCGGCAGATACTCGCTTACGGGATAGTACTCGACCTTGGTATTCTCAAACGGCGATTGCAGTTTGGGCGGGCGATTGAACAGCGGCAGCGTGCAGACCAGATAGAGCACGATGATGAAGACGATGTGGCCGGCGTACGACTCGGCAAAGCGGTAGGCATCAATGCCGGTGCGGATGAAGTATCCCGGCCGCAGGGCAACAGGCTGTGCGGTGGTCTCGACCGGAGGCGGCTGGCGGTGCAGAAGCAGGTCGCCGAGGTTGCGGAAGAAGACGCGAGGCCACGGCTCCAGTTCGCACAACAGCGCTGGAGGCCTGAAGTCCCCGTCGGCCAGCGGGGTTGCGCTCTCAGGGGTGGCAGGACCGCTCGCTGACGGATCGCGCTGGGGCCCGGTTGCGGTACTGTGCGACATCATCCTCGACCGTGGAGCAAGTACTCGGATTATAGCGGAAAACTGCGCTTGCGGCGGGTTGATCGCGATGCGAAGCTCGCTCTTTCGCTAACCCGCGGCGGCGTGCAATGATGGATGACCACGGGAGCGAACATGATCCGGAGATATGTGATGTTGGCGGCGTTGGTCACGTCGCTTGTGACGTTGACGTTGGCGCTGGCACGGCAGTCGGCAACAGCAGCATCGCCGGCCCAGCAGACGGCGAAGCCCGCTTCTCCCACGGACGATCCCTCCGGGATGTATTCCTTCTTGCGCGAGGGCGAGTTCGTGCAGTTCGCGGTAGAAGATGGAAAGGTGTCCGGTTTCATCTCGCGGTTCGGCGACGCCGACAGCGACAAGGGCCAGTTCATCGACCAGTTCTTCGACAAGGCCAGCCTCGCGGGCGACCGTCTGTCGTTCAATACCAAGACGGTGCACGGAGTCTGGTACGAGTTCACCGGGGTCATCACGATAGCGCCGGGCAAGCAGCCCGGCCAGGAAGACTACCGCGTGATCAAGGGCACACTGGTGCAACACACAACGGATGCCGGCAATCACGATAAAGCCACTCAGCGACAGGTGGAGTTCAAATCGTTCCCGCAAGACCTGAGCAAGCCGTAAGGACGGCTATCAGCTATCAGTTGTCAGTTGGCCTTCTTGTCGTTGGTGGGATGGGGGACGAGCTTGCCCTGAATGTAAGCCACGTGGCTGTCTTCCATTTCGGCAAGTTCGCGATAGAGCCGGCGCAGCTTTCCTTCCGGCGTCTTCTCTGCCAGGTCTGAGTAGTAACGTTGGGCGCTTAACTCCGCGGTGAGCGCCACCTGCAGGGCACGGGCCCGCGGGTTGGTGGTGCGGCCTTCGCGGGTGGCAGCAAAGACATCGCCGTCCTCCAACTTCGGGACTTCGATCCACTCGATCAGGTCTTCTTCCGTAAGGGCGCAGCGCGCGTTTCCGTACTCTTCGATGTACTTGTCTTGCAGGGCCGAGCTGTGATTCTTTTCTTCCGCCGCCATCTCCCAAAAGACGCTGGCGATTTCCAGCGATTCGCTATCGCGGAACTCAACAAACATTTCCGCGAAGCGGTGGTACAACTCGGCGTTGCGTTCCTCGATGAAGATGGCGACGTGCAGGGCTCCTTGAGGGTTGAGGGAAGCAAAACTCCGTTTCATGTTGGCTCCGGCAGGCACTTGGCCCAATGCCGCATTCTATCCGCAAAAGGGGCGGAGATTCCCATGCGCGCAGATTCTTTCGTAAGTTCGGTTCCGAATTGGGACAGACTTGAAGGATCCGCGGTTTGGCCGGCGACCGCCTATCCCGCCTTCTGCGTCGCCAGTTCTGCTTTCTGCTGGGCGCGATCAGCTTCGATTCTGGCGATCGTGCGCTTCAGCCAGTGCTTCACGTTCTCCCGCAGCTCTTCTTCCGTCTGATTCGGCGTTGCGACCGTAACCCCTTGGCGATTCAGCGGGATGTGATGGCAGGGTACGTCTTCGGTGCGGTATTCCTCGGGAACGAAGTCATAGAGCAGACACTCATGGCAAGCATGCTTCCGGGTGGGGTCTCCGTGGTTGAGGCATGTAAGCGAGTCCTGGAAGACGGAAGCCGGCCCCCACGGCGTGCTATACCAATTTCCATAGCCTCCTTGCACCAGGAAGTTGAGTTCGTACCGCAAAACCTCCAGCACATCGCGTTTGTCTTCCGACATGGCTCCCTCCCCAACGGCGGCGCTTGACTGCGCCTCACTCTGCTGAAATTGTGGTCTCAAGCCGCACCCCCCGGCTGTGATCTATCTCACGTTTTGGTGTGACGGATGGCCTCCGGCTTCGCAGTGTCGCCCTCGGTACTCAAGTCAGGATTCCGAGAGGTAAATCTTGCACGGTAGGCAGAACAAGGTTAGGGCAGAACCCATTCATCCTAGTTTTGCTAGTTACTAATTGCTAGTTGCTTAGCTGCCGTTTTCCCGGTTCTTTTTCTTGATCTCAATATTCAGGCGCTTGATTTTCTGGTTCAGGGTGGAGAGTGGAATGCGGAATCGGTCGGCGGCTTCGGTCTGGTTCCAGCCGCATTTTTCCAGCATATCGCCGATGACGCGGCGCTCGCAGTCTTCGATGATTTCGAAGAGCGAGGCGTCCGCGCGGTGCTCCATCGCGGCAAACTTGCTGCCCCGGCCAATGAGGTTGTCGGGCAGCAGGTCCACGGTGAGGTTAGGGCCCGTGGCCAGCACCACGGCGCGCTCAATCACGTTTTCCAATTCGCGCACATTGCCCGGCCAGTCATACTCCAGCAGCGGACGCAGGGCTTCGGGAGTTATGCGCAGCGGCAGCCGCTCGTTCTCTTCGGCAAACTTGGCGATGAAGTACTGCACCAGCATGGGAATGTCATTCTTGCGCTGACGCAACGGCGGCAGGTCAATGGTGATCACATTGAGACGGTAGAACAAATCATCGCGGAACTTACCGTCCTTCACCTGTTGCTGGAGATTGACGTTGGTGGCGGCGATAATGCGCACGTCCACTTGTATCTCGTTGACGCCGCCCAGGTGCATGAACTTTCGGTCTTGCAGCACGCGCAGGATCTTGGCCTGCGTCTCCAGGTTCATGGTGCCAATCTCGTCGAGGAACAGGGTCCCGCGGTCGGCCACCTCGAACAGGCCTTTCTTGCTGGCGATGGCGCTGGTGAAGGCGCCCTTGACGTGGCCGAAGAGGGTGGACTCCAGCAGGTCGGCCGGCATGGAGCCGGTGTTCACGGGCACGAAGGCGCGGTCGCGGCGGGTGGAGTTCATGTGGATGGCTTTGGCGATCAGCTCTTTGCCGGTGCCGCTCTCGCCTTGCAGCAACACGGTGGAGCGGCTGGGCGCCACCTGCGCCACCAGGTCGAAGATGCGCAGCATGGGCTCGCTCTTGCCGATGATGTGCTCGAAGTTGTAGCGCTGCTTGAGGGCGCGCTTCAGTTGAATGACTTCTTCTTCGGCGCGGCGCCGGCCCACCGCAGTGCGCACGTCGGCCAGTAACTTTTCGTTGTCCCAGGGCTTCTGGATGAAGTTGCTGGCCCCGGCCTGCATGGCATTCACGGCATTCTCCACCGTGCCGTAGGCGGTGATCATGATGACGGGCAGATCGGAATCGCGCTCCCGGATGTCGTGCAGGATCTCGATGCCATTGCGCTCGGGCAGGGCGAAATCCAGGAGCACCAGGTCGAAGGGACGTTGCGCAATGCGAGCCAACCCCTCATGGCCGTCGTTGGCCACCTCCACGGAGTAGCCTTCAAACTCCAGCAGAGTTTGCAGCGACTCACGGATGGCGGCTTCGTCATCGACGATCAGCACGGAGCCGGCGGAGGCCAAATCGTCGCGTCCCGTAGCCATATGACTGACGGCCAGTTCAGGCATTAACCACCTTTCTCAACATGGGAAACTCCATGATGAAGGTGGTGCCTCGACCGGGTGCGCTGTCCACACGAATCTTGCCGGCGTGTTCCTGGATGATGCCGTAGGTCACCGACAGCCCCAACCCTGTGCCTCCGCTGTGTCCCGTCTTCGGCTTGTTCTTGGTGGTGAAGAAGGGATCGTAGATGCGATGAATATGTTCCTGCGCGATTCCGCTGCCCGTATCCGACACCTTCACCTGCACGTGATGGCCATTGGAGGTGCTGATCAGCAGGGTGCCGCCCGCGGGCATCGCGTCTTTGGCATTCAGGAACAGGTTGAGAAAGACCTGCTGGAGCTTTCCGGTGTTGCCGTAGATGGGCGGCAACTCCGGCTGCAGATCGGGTTGCACTTTGATGCGCGCGGTCTTGAACTGATGATCGAGCAGGGTCAGGGTGTCCTGAATGACGCGATTCAGGTCCACATTGCTGAATTCGGTGCTCGAGGTACGCGAGAAGTTCAGCAGGCTGTTCACGATTTCCGAAGCGCGGAAGGTCTGGCGGGTGATCTTGTCCAGCAAGCCGGACTGCTTCTCGTCGCCGTGGACCTGCTTGGCCAGCATCTGCGCGTAGGACGAGATGACCGCCAGCGGAGTGTTGACTTCATGCGCGACTCCGGCCGCCAGCAGCCCGATGGAGGAGAGCTTCTCGGCCTGCGAGAGTTGCGATTCCAGCTCGATGCGCTCGGTAATATCGTCCACGATGATCAAGCGGCCGATAACGCTGAAGTCCTTGGTGACCAGTGGCGCGATGGCGATATTGGCCACGCGGGTGTCGCCGGCAGTTGTGCCCAAGCGGAACTTATACAGATTGTGAATGCCCGGAGTTTGGCGCACGCGGTAATACTCTTCCAGAAACACCGGAGCGAGCACTTCGCCCAGAGGGCGTCCCAGCGCTTCCAGGCGCGGCAAAGCGTACATCACTTCCATCTGCGAATTCCACGACTCGATGCGATCTTCCAGGTCCACCGCGAGCACGCCCACGCTGATGGATTCCACAATGTTCTCGTTGAACTCCTTCAGCCGCTCATACTGCCCGGCCTTCTGCTCCAGAGATTTGTACAGGCGCGCGTTCTGCACGGCGATGCCGATGTATCCGGCGAGGGTTTCCAGCAACTGCACATCTTCGCTGGAGAGGAAATCGCCTTCCGACGTTTTACCCAGGCCCAGGACTGCGATCATGCGATTCATGACCGTGCAGGGAATGTAATAGTTCAGCTCCAGCCGGCGGATGGTGTCGCGCGCGCTCGGAGTCTCACGAACCGCCTGGTTGGTGTTGTCGAAGAACAGATGGCCCAATTTCCACTCCGGCCGTTCGACGTGCAGGAAGTCGAAGTCGAGCCCGCTGGTGTTGGAAATGCCGTATGACTTGGCCAGCGAGAACTGCTCCGTCTGCTCCGGATCGGAGAGGAAGATAGCCAGCCGGTCCACCAGCAAAGTGCGCGACAAGCGGTCCACGATCGAGGTGAGCATCTTGTCGAGATCGGTCTCCGAGTTCAAATCGCGGCCGAACTCAGTCAGCGTCTTCCGGTAATCGTAGCGTTTGCGATAGAAGAATTTGTCCAGGTAATCCTGCACCCAGTTCTTGAATGGATCGAACAGCAACGCGGTCACGGCGATGGCCACGATCAATCCGATGGGGCCGACGCTGGGGAAGCTGCGATGGAACAGCACCGAAGCAATGCCCACCGCCGCGAAATAGGCCCCAGTGATGGCGCCCGCAGCGATGGTGTAAGCCATGCCCCGCTTGAAGATGAGGTCCACATCCATCAGGCGGTAGCGGAAGATGGCATAGCCGAAGGTGAGCGGCAGAAACACCAGCGACAACACCGAGATCCTCATCCACATCCACAGAGCGGGCGGACTGCCCGCCAGGTAGGGGACCACATAGAGCAGCGTAAACGGCGCGACGGCGAGAATGGTGCCGCGGGTCACCCACTTCATCTGCTGCCGCAGAATGGCCGACTCGGCATGACGATAGCTGTGCCACAGCACCGCCGCCGACAACACAAAATAAGTGGCCAGGTACGACATCTGCAGCCGGTCGAGGTTCCAACGCAGCACTTCACTGGGTTGCAGCAGTGCGAGGGCACAGATGTGCGCGATCAGTAGAATCGCGCCCGGGACATAGACTGCAAGAATCAGCCAGAGACGGCGGTCCACCAGGCGTTTGCGTTCCGGGAAGGTGAGCGAGAAATGCAGGAACAGGGCGGGTTGTAGCAGCAATGCCACCACATTGGCCCAGTAAACGATCCAGTCGAAATCGTTAAGTTTGCCGGTGTAGTGGAAGGAGTAAAAGATGAAGGAAACCAGGCAGAAAACGTAAAAATGGGTGCTCTTGGGAGCGGTCCAACGCCGCAGCAGAACATAGATGCCGATGCCCAGGTACACCAGGGCAATCAGCCGCAATCCGCCAAACAGGGAGCGGTCGGCCGGAGCCAGAATCAGCGGCGCTTCCAGGTTGACGCCTTGGCGCACCAGCGAGTAGTTAGCTTTGGACCAGATTCCGGCGCGATAGAGCTGCCGTTCCAGGCTGCCGACGTTGCTTACATCCCGGCCGTCAACCGCTACTAGACGGTCGCCCAGCTTAATGCCAGCCTTCTGGCCGGGACCGTCAGTGTCCACCCGGGCTGCCCGCAGGTGGCTACCGTCTTCCACCCACCAAACTCCATCGTAGGGGGCAGAGAACTCACGCTCTTTCTGGAAGTTGATCCACGCGAACACGACCGCCGCCACGCTCAGTAGCGCCAGGAAAACGGCAAAAAAACGCGTTTGTAGATCTCGTGCCATCGGGGCAGGTGGCTGATGGGTACGACGCACCTGTGGAGCCACACCCACGGGTGCATCATTATCGTGCAACTTAGATGCCATGCTCACGCCGGCTGGCTGTATAGTAACCCTCATTTTATGAACGGCTTCCCGAATTATAGATCAGGAGGCGCGTCGAACGTACCATTTTTGGGATATTGCTCCAAAATTCAGAATGACTGGAAGTTACTAACGTGTATGTACTTGAGCACAGTAACCTTGTCGAGCAGTGTTGCGGATAGCCCGGTCACGCCCTGGGCTAACGGCAATTCCGCTCCTGCGGGGCTCGACTTTGAGTGATCGTTCCACTCTGCCAACTCAGAACGAGTTCTCATACACGCTTTTCAACCCGAGAGTCTGCGGCTTGTTTCCTTGCGACAATATGGTGTTGCGGCTCCGAGGCCGCTCGCGCAGCGTGTGTCCTTGCTCATTTTCTTAGCGGGGCTGGGAAGCCAGGTGGTAATCTCTGGAGCGTCGCGCGAGCGCCGCAATCCTGCCGCAGTAAAGTGGCCTGATACCAAGCAGGCAAGGAGGAGCAATGCCGTCCCAGTCATTGTCATCCGGGCGTAAAACAAACTCGGTTCAGCAAGACAGTGGTTTAGCGCGTTTTGGGTTGGCCCTGGCAACCTGGAGCGAGCGCTGGTTCCCCGATCCACTGGTCTTTGCGCTGGCCGGAATCGTTATCGTTTTCATCTTCGGATTATGTCTCCACGAGTCCGCGAGCAAGCTCGCCATTCAAGGCGCCAAAAATTTCTGGACGCTGGTGCCCTTCACCATGCAGATGGTGATGATCATCATCGGCGGATACGTGGTCGCCACCACGCCTGTGGTGAACCGCCTGATCCGTGCTTTAGCGGCCATCCCGAAGAGCGGTCGCAGCGCGATCGCGATGGTCGCGCTGTTCTCCATGTTGACCTCGCTGATCTCGTGGGGGCTCAGCCTTATTTTCAGCGGGCTGCTCGCCTGCGAACTGGCTCGCCGGGTGAAGGGCATGGATTATCGTGCCGCGGGAGCGGCTGCGTACCTGGGGCTCGGGGCAGTGTGGGCGCTCGGACTGTCCTCCTCGGCGGCCATGATGATGGCCACCAAGGGGGCCATCCCTCCGGCCCTGTTCACAATTTCCGGCCTCATCCCGCTCCGGCAATCACTTTTTCTGTGGCAAAGCATCGCCATGGCGGTCGTGCTGATCGTGGTTTCGGTGGCGGTGGCCTACTTCTCCGCGCCGTCGCCGGAGAATGCGAAGACCGCCGCTGACTTCGGCATCGAATACGAGTCGGTTGATCGTCCCCTCGAGAAAAGGACCAAGCCGGGCGAGTGGTTGGAGTACAGTCCGCTGCTGACCGTCTTCGTGTCAGCGCTGATCGTTTGGTATCTGTTCGATTTCTTCCGCACTTCGCCACAAGGCGCGCTTGCTGCGTTGGACCTGAACACCTACAACCTGATGTTCATTACCGTCGGACTGCTTCTGCATTGGCGGCCCAAACGATTTGTCCGGGCCGTCGCCGATGCAGTTCCGGCGACCGGTGGCGTGCTGATCCAGTTCCCGTTTTACGCGGTCATTTTTGGCATGATCGTCGGCACTGGCATCTCCACCTGGCTGGCCAGCCTGTTTGCGCGAATCACCACCCAGGCGACCTATCCGTTGCTGGTGGCCTTGTACTCGGCAATCCTGGGGACCTTCGTTCCTTCCGGCGGGAGCAAGTGGGTCATCGAAGCGCCTTACATTCTGCAGGCGGCGAACCTGCACCACGTCCATCTCGGCTGGGTGGTGCAGATTTACAATGCCGCGGAAGCGCTGCCCAACCTCGTCAATCCGTTTTGGATGCTGCCTCTGCTGGGTATTCTGAAGCTAAGGGCGCGCGACCTGGTCGGCTATAGCGTGCTGCAAATGATTGTGCATGTCCCTATCGTGTTTTTCATGTGCTGGTTGTTTGCTCGCTACATCCCTTATCTGCCGCCGATGAAGTAGGGCAGGCGCGATGGCAAGAGATTTGTTGTCTGTCATCCTGAGCGAGGAGGTCGCCGCGGCGACCGACGAGTCGAAGGACCCCTATAGCTGCCACGAAGTCAGCTTAGCTATAGGGGTGCTTCGACTCGCATTCGCTAAACCCGGCGAACACTCGCTCAGCATGACACCTCAATAATCGCTTAGAATGGGGATGTAAACTGAAATGGAAATCAGGGAGGGTTCACCATGGCTGGCAACTTCCTTATCCAGGGCCAACTGGGTGACCTCGTCATCGACACAGGGAATCAACCTTAGTTCTGTAGGGCCGACAAACGCTCTTTCCCGCAACCTCCCATCGGCTTGCGCGTCTATACAAACAGGACCTGATTACCAAAGCGTGCGACGTCATCTTCCAGTTCGGGCCATCGACCCTCACCGGCGCCAGCGGGAGGGCGGCTATCTGCTGCTGGCCATCCTGCTGATGATGGCGCTGATGATTATCGCCGCCACCATCGAAGCTCCGCGGTTGGTGCAGCAAATAAAGCGCGACCGCGAAGAGGAGATGATCCATCGCGGCACCGAGTACGCGCGCGCCATCAAGAAGTTCTACAAGAAGTTTGGCCGCTATCCCACCAGCCTGGAGCAGCTCGACAACACCAACGAGATCCGTTTCCTGCGCAAGCGCTACAAGGACCCGCTTACCAAAGATGGCAAGTGGACGCTCCTGCACTACGGCGACATCCAAGCGCTGGCCAATCCCAACGCGCCGGGAACGCCTGCGGGCGCGCTGGGCTCGACGCCGGGTAATGCGCCTTTCACCAACGGTCCCGGCTCGGACGGGAGCGCTAGCCCGTTCTCAAGCAGTCCTGCCCAGTCTCCGCAGTATGTGAATGGTCCCAATTCGGATGGCAGCGGTGGCACCTTTGGGGGAAATCCTGCTCAGGGCCAGCAGTTCACGAACGGCCCGGGTTCGGACGGCAGCGGAGGTGGTTTCGCTGGCAATGGCGCGCAGCCAGGCAGCGGTCTAGGGATCAGTCCGTTTGCCGGTAGCGTCAACGGACAGACGGGACCTCCAGGCTCGTCGAGCGGCAACGTCGGGCAAAGCTCCGCGGGCGGCGATCAGACGTTTGGTGGTGGCGCAATTGTCGGCGTCGCAAGCTTGAGCAAGGATCCCACGATTCGCATTTACAACAAGAAGAAGAAATACAACGAGTGGCAGTTTATCTATGACCCCATGTCTGACCAGCCAAATGTGTTGCTGCGCGGTCCCTACCAGCCGCTCACTTTGGGCGGAGCGCAGGTGGGAACCCCAGCCGGGCAGGTGAGTGGCCAGCAGCAGAGCCCCTTCGGACAGCAACCGGGCAGCACTCCGCAGCAGACGGCGCCGGGACAACGCGGCCCGGGAAACATGTTTCCACCCGATCAGAACCAGCCGCAACAGTAGGGCGGGGGAGTCCGCTTTTCGCTATTCGCTCTTCGCGATTCGGCCAATCTTCGTCGGCGACAAGCCGATCGCAGCTACAATCGTCGCAGATGGCATTCGAGCGGAGGTTGCGATTCCGATTACGACTCCCATTCCGATGACAGCCGCGGTCCTTACCGAACCCCAGGACATTTCGGAGCGTCCTCTTCGCATAGATGAAGTTCCGCGTCCGGCGCTGGAACCGGGCCATGTCCTGTTGAAGGTCCGAGCTTGCGGGGTTTGCCGCACCGACCTGCATATTGTGGAGGGAGAACTTCCACCGCGGCGGAAGCACCTGATTCCCGGACATCAGATCGTCGGCGACGTCGTGGAAGGCGCCACTGCGGAGCTTGCGACCGGCACTCGCGTCGGAGTTTCCTGGATTGGCGGCACCGATGGAACCTGCTGGTACTGCCGCCGAGGCATGGAGAACCTTTGCGATGCGCCCGTCTTCACCGGCTATACGGTAAATGGTGGTTATGCGGAATATGCGCTGGCGCGGGCCGATTTCGTGTTTCCACTTCCGCCGGGGCTCGACGACTTGCATGCCGCGCCTCTGCTCTGTGCCGGCATCATTGGTTTTCGCAGTTTGCGGGTTGCCGGAGTCGAACCTGGAGAGCGGGTGGGGTTATTCGGATTTGGCGCGTCGGCACATCTCGCGATCGAAGTTCTGCACGCCTGGAACTGTGGGGTCTACGTTTCGACGCGAGGAGCTTCGCATCGCCAACTGGCAAAGTCACTCGGGGCCGCATGGGTGGGAACGGAAACGGAAAGGCCGCGCGTCGAACTGGACCGCGCCATCACCTTCGCGCCCAGCGGAGACGTGGTGATAGCTGCGCTGGCAAGTTTGCGCAAGGGTGGAGTTGTCGCCATCAACGCGATCCATCTCGATTGCATTCCCCAGTTCGACTATGACCATCTGCTTTGGGGCGAGCGCCAGCTTCGCAGTGTCACCAACATGACTCGCGCCGATGCCCGCGACTTCCTCAAGATTGCCACCGAGATCAAACTTCATCCCAAAAGTACGAAGTTTCCGCTGCATCAGGCCAATGAAGCTCTGCTCGCCATCAAGAACGATGCCATCGACGGCGCAGCGGTAATGGTTCCGTGAGCAAGGTTTTCTCTTCGATGTGCTAACACCTCTGCCTTGCATGCGCGTACATGTAGCAGCGGGCCTCAGCGGCATGGTAGTGTCTCTTAACGGGACGGTCGGGAGCACCTGTTTGGCGACCACAACACGTCCGTTGCTAATCCGCAAACAGATACGTGTGCGCGGCATCGTGCAGGGTGTCGGGTTCCGTCCATTCGTTTACAACCTCGCCCGCGAACTCGGGCTGACCGGATACGTCTTCAATTCATCGGCAGGTGTGACGGTCGAGATTGAGGGCGCCGGCGAGGGCATCCAGAAATTCCTGGACGCATTACAGCGCCGGCCGCCACCGCTGGCGTTGATCAAAGAAGTCAGCGTGGCCGAGCTCAACCCGCTTGGTGACGCTGACTTCGTAATACGGCAAAGCCACGCGGAGGCGGGCGAGTTTGTCTTGGTATCGCCTGACATGGCGACATGCGACGAGTGCTGGCGCGACTTTGGCGATCCCAAGAACCGCCGCTTTGGCTATCCTTTTACCAACTGCACCAATTGCGGACCGCGCTACACCATCATTCAGGACATTCCTTACGATCGCCCGATGACGACCATGTCATCGTTTCGCATGTGCGAGCTTTGCCGGGCGGAATACGAAGACCCGACGAACCGCCGTTTTCATGCGCAGCCCAACGCCTGTCCGGTGTGCGGCCCAGTCTTGGCGATCGCGGCATCCGGATCGGCTTTCCCGGAAGATGCGGACTACAACCCCGCTGGATCCGCGGCGATCATCGGAAAGGCGCGCGAACTGCTGCGCGCCGGCCAGATCGTAGCGGTCAAAGGGCTGGGCGGTTTCCTGCTGGCCTGTGATGCGGAGAACGATGCCAGTGTGAGGCTGTTGCGAAGCCGCAAACGCCGTAGCGACAAGCCTTTTGCCTTGATGGCGCGCGATCTTGCCGCCGTCGAAAGTTTTTGCGTTGTTTCCGACACGGAGCGCGCAGCGCTGCTGAGTCCACGACGGCCCATCGTGGTGCTGCGCCGTCGTTCCGACCCGAAGATTTCTCCGGCTGTCGCTCCGGCAAATAATACCATTGGCGTCATGCTGCCCTACACGCCGCTTCATTACCTGCTGTTCAGCGACTCGCCGGACGACCCGCCACAGTTTACGGCGTTGGTGATGACCAGCGGCAACCTTAGCGAGGAGCCCATTGTCACCTCAAATCAAGAGGCGTGGGAGCGTTTGCAGCCCGTAGCCGATTGGTTTGTATTTCACAACCGCGATATTTACATGCGCACAGACGATTCCGTGGTGCGCACGCTGGAGGGACGCGAGCGTGTTCTTCGTCGTTCCCGCGGATATGTGCCGCATCCCGTGGACCTCGGCGTCCCCCTGGGCGAGATTCTGGCCTGCGGCGCCGAGCTGAAGAATACGTTTTGCCTGACCAAGGGCAACTACGCGATCCTGAGTCAACACATTGGCGATCTGGAGAATTACGAGACGCTGGTGTTCTTCGAGGAAACGCTGGCCAACCTGAAGAAGCTCTTCCGGGTTGAGCCGCGAGCGGTAGCGTACGACCTGCATCCCAACTATATGAGCTCGCGTTTTGCGTTGAAAATGCCGCTCGAACGGAAAGTCGGCGTGCAGCATCATCACGCGCACATTGCCAGTTGCATGGCGGAAAACCACCTGAGCGGCAAGGTGATCGGCGTAGCCTTCGACGGCACCGGCTATGGCACCGATGCAAAGATCTGGGGCGGGGAGTTCCTGGTCGCCGACTTCGCGGGATTCGAGCGGCGGGCGCATCTGCGTTACGTCCCCATGGCGGGCGGCGATGCCGCGGTGCGGCAGCCTTGGCGCATGGCGCTGAGCTATCTGCGCGACACCTTCGGTGCGAACTCACTGCCAGCGGGCATCCGCTTTCTGGACAACATTCCGGAGAAGCAAGTCGGCCTGGTCGAGGCCATGCTCTCGCGCGGCATCAACAGCGTTGAGACCTCTTCCTGCGGCCGTTTGTTCGATGCCATTGCCTCCCTTATCGACCTGCGGCAGGAGGTCAACTTTGAGGGGCAAGCGGCGATCGAGTTGGAAATGATTGCGCAAACTGGCCTCGAACAGCGGTATCCTTTCCTAGTGAGTGATGGCGAGCCGGCGCAGGTGGACATGCGGCCCATGATCGAGAACATTGTGCGAGACCTTGCGCGCTCGAAGCCGGCCGGCTACATCGCTGCGTGTTTTCATAACACCGTGGCCGCCGCAATCGTGGAAGTTTGCCGGAGTATCCGTAAGCGTGACCAGTTGAAGCGCGTTTGCCTGAGCGGTGGCACCTTCCAGAACATGTATCTGCTGCGCCGCGCCGTGGAAGGATTACAACGCGAGGGATTCGAGGTTTACCTGCACAGCTTGGTTCCTCCCAACGATGGAGGAATCTCTTTGGGGCAGGCGGTTATCGCGAACGAAATGTTGCGAAGAGGAAACTGATATGTGTTTGGCGATTCCCGGGAAGGTGGTCGAGACCTTCGACCAGCAGGGTATGCGCATGGCCAAGGTCCAGTTTGGCGGAATCGTGCGCGAGGCCTGCCTGGAGTATGTTCCGGAGACCCAGGTCGGCGACTATGTCCTGGTTCACGTGGGTTTCGCTATCAGCCGGGTCGATGAAGAAGAGGCGCAGCGCACCTACCAGCTGCTCGAAGAATTGGACCAACTGACGGAACTCAAGGCGCCGGTCGTGGATGAGATCGGCGACGGGAGACGCAAGCCATGAAGTACCTGGATGAATATCGTGATGGACGGCTGGCCGGCAAGATCGTCGAGGAGATTCACCGTATCCAGACGAAGCCGTGGGTGATCATGGAAGTTTGTGGCGGCCAGACCCATTCCATCGTGAAGCATGGAATCGACTACCTGCTGCCGCGGGAGATCGAGTTGGTGCATGGCCCCGGCTGCCCGGTTTGCGTGACGCCCCTGGAGATGATTGACAAGGCGCACGCCATTGCCAGGCGCCCCGACGTGATCTTCTGCTCGTTCGGCGACATGCTGCGCGTGCCCGGATCGGACGGCGACTTGTTTACCATCAAGTCGCAGGGCGGCGACGTTCGCGTGGTTTACTCGCCGCTGGATTGCCTGAAGATTGCGCACGCCCATCCCGACAAGCAAGTGGTCTTCTTCGCCATTGGTTTCGAGACCACCGCGCCCGCCAACGCCATGCTGGTATGGCGCGCCCAGCAGGAAGGCGTGAAAAACGTCTCCATGCTGGTTTCCCATGTTCTGGTGCCGCCCGCGATCGCCGCCATCCTGCAATCTCCGCTGAACCGGGTGCAGGGGTTCCTGGGGCCGGGGCATGTCTGCGCAGTCATGGGATATCGGGAGTACGAACCGCTCAGCGCGCAGTTTAAGGTGCCGATCGTGATCACGGGCTTCGAGCCGCTGGACATTCTGCAGGGAATACTGATGACCATCCGGCAGCTTGAGGCCGGGCGCGCCGAAGTGGAGAACGAATACTCGCGCGTGCTGGACCGGGAAGGGAACAAGCCGGCGCAGAGATTGGTGTTCAATGTGTTTGAAGTCGCCGATCGCAAGTGGCGAGGGGTGGGGACAATCCCGAAAAGCGGTTACAAGTTGCGCTGGGAGTTCCGCGAGCACGATGCGGAAAAACTGTTCGACGTCAAGGAGATCGATACTCTCGAGTCCGAGGTTTGCATCAGCGGTCAAATCCTGAGCGGCATCAAGAAGCCGCACGATTGCCCGGCCTTTGGCGCGGAGTGCAATCCGCAACATCCGTTGGGCGCGACCATGGTCTCCGCCGAAGGCGCCTGCGCCGCCTATTACGCCTACGGCAGGCACCTGAAGAGAGACAAAGATGACGTTAAGCTGACGGCGATTTCCATGGGTGGCCCGGCATGACTGTATTCGGTTCCTGTCCACTGCCCATCTTCGAGCACAAGCAGATCGTGCTGGGCCACGGCAGCGGCGGCAAGCTGACGGCTGAGCTGATTGACAAAGTCTTCCGTCCGGCCTTCACCAACCCAATTCTCGACAAGCTTGACGACCAGGCCGTGGTCCAGGTGAATGGCACCCGGCTGGCGTTCACCACAGATTCGTTCGTGGTGACGCCGATTTTCTTTCCCGGCGGAGATATCGGACGACTGGCAATCAACGGCACGGTGAATGATCTGGCGATGAGCGGAGCCCGGCCGTTGTATCTGGCCGCGGCTTTCATTCTGGAGGAAGGGCTGGCGGCCGATGACCTGCGCCGCGTAGTCGAATCCATGCGCGATGCGGCGAACGAGGCCGGTGTGCTGCTGGTGACCGGGGATACCAAGGTCGTCAATCGCGGCAAGGGCGACCAGGTGTTCATCACGACGACGGGGCTTGGCGTGATCGACCGGCCGGTAGAGATCTCGGCGGACCGCGCGCGTCCGGGCGACAAGATCATCCTCAGCGGATTCATCGGCGATCATGGGATGGCGATCATGTCGCAACGGGAGAACCTGGAGTTTGAAGGCGCCATTCAAAGCGATTGCGCGCCACTGCATGGCCTGGTTAACGTAATGCTCGAAGTGACGGGCAGCGACGGAGGGCCGACCATCCACTGTTTGCGCGATCCCACCCGCGGCGGCGTGGCTACCACCTTGAATGAAATCGCCGGCCAGTCCCAGGTCGGAATGCTGTTGCAAGAGCGCGATATTCCAGTCCGCGAAACCGTCCAAGGCGCCTGCGAAATTCTGGGCCTCGATCCGCTTTATGTGGCTAACGAAGGCAAGTTGGTCGCGATCGTTGCGGCTGAGGCAGCGGATGAAATTGTCCAGCGTATGCGCCAGCACCCGCTGGGCGGCGAAGCTGCCGTGATCGGCGAGATCGTTGCCGATCATGCCGGCATGGTGCTGATGAAGACCGAGATCGGCGGCACGCGCGTCCTGGACGTCATGTTCGGCGAGCAGCTCCCGCGAATTTGTTAGCTTGGCGGTCCCCGCATATTGAATACACACCGAAGCCTCCCCCCAACAGCAAGAAGATTGGGTGCGAAATCAAGCGAGCAAGGACGAGGAATGTTTTTCGCAGCCCAGCGTGCTAGCATGGAAACCCGACAGGTGCTTCCATGAAGGTCAATGACGCGGTTGAATCGCTGCTAAAGCAAAAAACCGGCAAGGCGGTTTGGTCGGTGGGCCCCGAGCAGTCCGTTTACGAGGCCATTGAGAAGATGGCTAAGGAGGGTGTCGGAGCCTTACTGGTGTTGTTTGAAGGCAAGCTCGTCGGGATTCTCTCCGAGCGTGACTATGCCCGCAAGGTCATCCTTAAGGGACGGTCCTCGAAGGACACTCGGGTCCGGGAGATCATGACCAGTCCGGTGATCTTTGTAACTCGCAAAAACACAATAGACGAGTGCATGGCCATCATGACCAATCGCCATTTCCGGCATCTTCCGGTAGTCGAGGAGGGCACCGCCATCGGCATAGTGTCGATCGGTGATCTGGTGAAATGGATCATCTCCGGTCACGAAGAAACTATCAGGCACCTGGAAGGCTACATCACGGGAAAGTATCCAGCCTGAGGCCAGCCCCACATCCAAGTCCGGATTATGACAGAATGAAACTGTACGCTCATGTCCAACCCAAGCATTCCAGATTCCCAACCTACGGCCGAACCCGACGAGTCATTCGGTGAGCTTCTTTCCCAGTTCGAGCAGAGCCATTCGCGCAAGGCGGAAGACGGCAGCAGACAAATCGAAGGCACGGTGATTGCCGTCTCTGCCGAGTCGATTTTCCTCGATATCGGTTTCAAGAGCGAAGGCATCCTGCCGATCTCAACGTTCCAGAGCGTCGGCGAAGAAGTGAAACCCGGCGACAAGCTCGTGGTCTCGGTGAAGGGCCGCGATCCTGACGGCTACTACGAGCTTTCCCGCTTCAAGACCGCCCTGCCCAGGGACTGGTCAGCGCTGGAGCGGGCCTTCGCCGCCAAGTCGACGATCATGGGCACGGTGACGGGCGTCATCAAAGGCGGACTGAGTGTGGATGTAGGAGTGCGCGCGTTTATGCCAGGCTCGCGCAGTGGCGCGCGCGACGCCGCCGAAATGGAGAAGTTGGTGGGGCAGGAGATCCGCTGCCGAATTATCAAGCTCGACGTGACCGACGAAGATGTGGTGGTGGACCGCCGCGTCGTGACCGAAGAGGAAGAGCGCAGCGGGAAGGAGCGTCGGTATTCAGAGGTCAAAGAAGGCGAAACAGTGCATGGCACGGTCCGCAGTCTCACGGATTACGGAGCCTTCGTTGACATCGGCGGAGTCGACGGCCTGCTGCACGTCGGGGACATTGCCTGGAGCCGTGTTTCCAACCCAGCCGACGTGCTCTCGGTGGGCCAGGAAATCGAAGCGAAGGTTCTCAAGATCGACCCTGAGAAGCGTCGCATTTCCCTGGGCCTGAAACAGCTTCAGCCCGATCCATGGCATTCGGTGGCCGAAAAATATGAGGCAGGCGAGCGCGTGCGCGGCGCTGTGACGCGCGTCGTCGACTTCGGAGCCTTTATAGAGCTGGAGCCGGGGGTGGAAGGCTTGATCCACCTTTCGGAAATGTCGTGGGCCAAGAAGGTGAGGCAGCCCAGTGATGTAGTAGAGCCGGGCGAGGTAGTTGAAGTGGTAGTTCTGACTGTCAGCCCAAGCGAGCGCCGCATCTCGTTGGGACTCAAGCAGGCGCTGGGAGATCCCTGGGCCGAGGTGACGCAGAGGTTTGGGGTGGGCTCGGTCATCGAAGGACCGGTCACCAGCCTTACCAACTTCGGCGCCTTTGTGCAGCTTTCCGAAGGCGTCGAGGGGATGATTCACGTCAGCGAAATCAGCGCTGAGAAACGCATCAAGCATCCGCAAGAAGTGCTGAAGATTGGGCAGGTGGTTAAAGCGCAGGTGCTTGCGATCGACAAAGACCGGCGGCTTTTGCGGTTGGGGATGAAGCAACTGGTTCCCACCAGCCTGGATGAATATATCGCCGAGCACAAAGAAGGCGATGTGGTCACGGGACGCATGATGGAGATTTCAGACGGACAGGCTCGCGTGGAACTGAGCGAAGGCATCCAGGGCAGCTGCCCAATCTTCGCGAAGAGTCCAGCGAAGCAGGAGACGCGGGCGGAATCGAAGGCGGATTTGTCAGCGCTTAGTTCCATGCTGACGGCGCGCTGGAAGGGCGGCGCTGCCGGCGGCGCGTCCAAGCCGGAAGCCATTCATGCCGGACAGATTCGCAGCTTTCGGATTGCGAAGCTGGATACGGTCGCGAAGAAGATTGAATTGCAGGTGGCGGAATAGGCTGGAGCAGTTCCAGAGTCTCGCCTTTCAGGCGTGCATGCCAACAAACGTTCACGGTGTGCGTGTTTGACCGTGCCAGAAGCGTCATGTAAACTCAAATAGTTGATTCCGCTCTAGTACCACCTCGTAAGAGGCGCGTACGACGGGCGGTTAGCTCAGTTGGTTAGAGCGCCTGCCTTACAAGCAGGAGGTCGCAGGTTCGAGTCCTGCACTGCCCACCACGCCCGTCACCCGGCGAGGAAATAAACCAGGTGACACGTCCCTGAGCGGGACAACAACCGCGCAAAGCGGGGTCGTAGTTCAGTTGGTTAGAACGCTGCCCTGTCACGGCAGAGGCCGCGGGTTCGAGTCCCGTCGACCCCGCCATCATTCCAAAGGATTTATGGAATGATGGCTTGAAATTAGCAACCCACAATCCAACCCACACTTCATTCGATTGTCATCCCCATCGCTGCTAGGAACTCACCCTGCGCTGCTCGTGTTTCATCCCCGTCCCCCTGCGTGTAAAGGTCCAGTGTGGTCTGGATCTTTGCGTGGCGGAGGATTCCTTGTACCGTCTTTGGCGGGACCTTCGCTTTGTTCACAAGCCAATTGCTTAGCGAATGCCGAAGGTTGTGCAGGCCGAAGCGCTGGCCATCTGCGATGGAAATGCCTACCTTGAGTGCAGCGGGCCGCAGATAGTCAGCGACAAAGGTTGAAGCATAAAGCGGCTTCTTTCCACCTTCCCTGACTGATGGAAAAACGAAATCGGTCTCCGTCGCATAGGACGTCTGCACGCGCCATTCGCGCAGGTGTTCGGCCAATACCGGATGCAGCGGAACATAGCCGTCTGACGCCTCGGTCTTAGTCTCGCCGTCCTTGCCGTTCGCCCAGCGCTTTGATACCCGTGTCTTGCCTTCCAGCCAGACAATGTCGGCCCAGCGCAGCGCCAGAATTTCTGACGAGCGGAGAGCCGTCGCTGCGCAGGTGAGGACCAAAGCGTAGTGCA
Source organism: Candidatus Korobacteraceae bacterium (assembly GCA_049522855.1). Taxonomy (GTDB): domain Bacteria; phylum Acidobacteriota; class Terriglobia; order Terriglobales; family Acidobacteriaceae; genus Bog-257. Next base: position 14,294 of record JBEKNL010000026.1, on the reverse strand, counting down.
GTGGATTAGTGAGCAGTTGAAGGATGGCAAGCGTCTGTGTGGGTGTGATGACGATTGCCTTGTAGTTGGTCTTGCAGCGTGTTTCGACGTGTTCGACCGGGTTGATGGAGACGCGGTCGTGCAGGATACCGACTTTAAAGACTCGGTGCATGATGCCCCGGATCTTGGAGATGGTGGTCCATGCAAGCCCCGTGTTGTTGAGGGATTTCAGCCAGCGCTGAATCTCTAAGGGTTTGATGTCTTCCGCAATTTGGTTACCCCAGCGGGCAATCAGGTAATCGCGGACGTAGTGCTCGACGATGCGGATGGTATTTCCCGACTTCGGACGAACCGCATCTTCGCCGAAATCGGCTTTGAGGTAGTGCTCTGCCAGGGTATTGAAGTGGATGCGAACGTTGCTGGTATCTTCGTTGACGCGAACGAGGAGGCCCAGCCGATCGACTTCTCGCCAAGCGTCCTTCTCCTTCGGAAAGTCGCGCACAAGGCCTATGGACAAGACGTTCTCGACTCGCCTGCCGTCCGCCTTGGTGACCCGGTATCGCAGCACCCAGGTTTCTCCTCCCCTGCGAGGCAATTTCTTCAGTGATCCACGCTGATAGCTCATGTGCTCCTTTCAGCGCGGAGACTGCCTGATCGCATCGTAACGCATTCTTGGGGTTTTAGGATCAGGCGGCTTTGTGCCTCAACGGCAATGGCTAGTTCCGAGAGCCGGAAGACCCAGATCTTGCGCATGCGCCCGTTCCCAATGGCGTAGGCTCCGGCGATGCCCCCTCGGGCAAGCGTCAGCAAGTATCTGCGGTTGATGGAAAGGAAGCGTGCGGCTTCTTCAGCGGATACAAATGGCTCTGGTGTCACGGCTGCCCTCCTCCACCATCGCTTGTCAGGATTTCGTTGTCTTGTGCATTGCAGGCTCCTCGCTGGCAATCACAGGCGGAAACTTGCCGTTCGGGAGAATCCCTTTTTGGCAATTGCATCATGATGTTCTCGCTCACACCCTATAAGGGCGAAAAGTCGCCGCACGTATCGACTTTTCGGCGAAAGCTCTCGTAAACTATTGAAAACTTGATACGAAAGAAATCTAAAGAACTTTTGTTGCGGTTGACGAAATCTCGTTGATGAACCGGACGGCTGCCGGTAGGCCACCAGCAGCGACAAGGCGGGATCCTTCCCGCGCTCGCCTTACACGCAATTCACGGGACGCGGGAAGGTCACTCGGGAAGGGGCATCTTGTCTACGCGCCTAGCCTATGACGTAAGGATTTGGGAAGAGATCAGTTCCGCGGTCTACCAGAAAACTTTTCACTTCGTGGAAAACACCCAAAAAGAAATCTCGAACGACCATTCGCTAGCCGAATTCCAAAGTAAGCCGCCAGTTCCTTGGCAACTCACGGAAATAATGGCACAGCGCGCCGAAATCTGGGTTCAGCGCCTGTACGACAGCTGTTGTGATGCATATAAGGACCGGGGCAAGGTGCCATCGGCAGATTTTGATCGGGCTGTGTGGGCGTATTGCATAGAACCTTTCATCATGGGGGACAGGCCCTCTGGCAGCCGTGATTACACGGTATCCCCGCTTCTAGAGCTACTTCTTTGCGCTGTGGGTTCGCCCCTGGAAAAGCGCCGTGACCTCAGGGTGAGTCAGAAAAATTCCTGCCTGCATGTAAGACGGCAGGTCTACGAAGCTTGGTACGACAAGCTGCACCATCTGGCTCCCAGAATTGATGAGGCCGTCGCCGTGATGGCCCGCGCTAATGAACTCGAAGCTCGTGCAATGCGAGTTGCCAGCGGGCTGCCTCCAGATCCTCCGGCACAACCACCGACGGGGGATCAGGTTGCCCCATTGGTACAGCGTGCGCCATCATCCGCACTTCAATCCACTCCAGAGGCTTCATCAGTGTTGCCGGCATCTCCTGCCTCGCCTCCCCAACAACGAGAGACTGTAGTAGAACCGGAAGGTGTTACGGTAAGTGACACGCCTTCCCAATTGAGCACTGCACAGGAGGCAGCTTGGGAAGCCATCGAGATTGTGTTCCTGAGCGACGAGCGTGTTCAGATTCGCAACGGCGGAAACAGGGAAACCCGCAACTATGCTGATTTCGGTTTTGCCGACGGTAGGAACGAAAACCCAAATCAAGCGTGGAAAATCCTGCGTGCTCTGGCAGCGGAGGGTGTCATCAGAGATGAAAAGGACGCGGGGCTCCCATGGACCAAGGTTGAGAAGCAAATCCAGGAGATACGAAAAATACTTCGAAAGCACTTCGGCATATCCGCCGATCCCGTGCCGTTCGTGAAGGACCTCGGATATAAAGCTTGTTTCAAAATTAGCCTTGGCCGTTCTTTTCACACGTAGGCGAGTTTTCTCCCGACACAAACAGAATTTCTCAAGTTTGTTTCCGCCCATTTATCAAGGGGTTAAGGGAGTTTTCGCCAGAAACTTTCTTTCCCGGCCGAGTTTTCGCCCTTTTAGGGTGTGAACACTTTACAAGCCATAAACAGCATATCGACCGAAGAGAGTCGGTTCACGACGGGAGAGACGCCTGGCACCGCCCCCTACCAGCTCGTGATGAGATCCCCTTCGGAGCTACATCCTCATCCTTGTTGGATAAAGCACAATCTGCGCCTATCGGTGGCTCGGCTCTCAGCGCTTGCTGCAAGCTGGAACCCGTCGAAGCTTGACCCAGTGTCAATTACCAGAGATGGAACGATTCTGAAGGGCCATGAGATATGTGAACTGGCTCGCAGAAGGGGGCTTGCGCGAGTCCGTTGTCTCGAGTACGACCTCGATGAACCGGAAGCCCTGTTGTGGATTATCCAGCACTCTCACAAGGACCAGGAACTGAATCCCTATTGTCGGATAGTCCTCGCGCTGGATTACGAACCATCATTTCGTGAGCGTGCACGACAGAACCAGAGATTAGGGGGGCAATTCAAGGGTTCGACAACTTTGCCGGAAGCTCAGACTATAGATTGCCGACGAGAGATCGCCGCGTTGGCAGGCGTTTCCGAAGGCACCCTGGCCAAGGTCAGGAGGCTGCTCCAAACGGGGCGCCCGGAACTGCTTGAGGCGCTTCGCGAGGGTGAGGTGAGCATTCATTGTGCCTCTGTTTGGCTGCGGAACCCCGAAAAACAGCTAGACCAACTTACGCTGTACCGAAGTATGTCTGGAATCACTAGGACGATCGATTCGCTCCTACATCGGCGTCGGATCGCACATCCGACAGCGACAGGACAGCTCGACATTCAGCGAATCGGAAGCGCGTTGGCAACAATGGATACAGAGCGAAAGACCTCCGTCCTCATTGGCGCGATTCGAACCACAGGTAAGGTCATTCTGCTTTCAGATGAGCTTTTGCAAGCCTTGGAAAGCCAAGGGGAACTGCAGCCATGAAACACAATGAGAGTCCGTTGAAGAAGATTTTCGAGTTGACCCAACACGAGTGGGATCATCCAGCCGAACGCGCCGCCGTGCGTGACAATTTTCGCAAGGTATGTGCGTGCCGAACGCCTGCCCTGGGAGGTGAAGTCTATGCATCCGCTGCGGGTGAGAAAGTCTTCGACCACACCTGCAAATCGAAGTGCTGCCCGAGCTGCGGAAACCGCGCGACGCTGCTTTGGCTGGAAGAGCAGTGGGCCGCGCTACCAGATATATCTTTCGTTGGCATTGTTCTCACCATGCCCAAGGTCTTCTGGCCGGTCTTTAAAGCCCATCGGCATCTACAACACGATTTGCCGGCCCTGGGTGCTGCGGTGCTCCAGCAGTGGGCGTGGAACCTGTATCAAGTACGCTTGCACATAATCGTCATACCACACACTTTCGGTGGCTATCTCAACCATTTTCCACATCTTCACATGATGGTTTCTGCCGGTGGACTGAAACCAGCCGAAGCCAGGTGGGTGGAACCGTTGGAGTTTGACCGTGAGCAGATAATGATTCTATGGCGGTTTGCGGTCACCGCGTATCTCTGGAAGGCGAATCGGGATGGGCTGCTTCGGAAGTTCCACCTGCCTGAGGAGTTCAACGATCTCATCCACGAGGAGGTGCGGCGGGATTATTGGCACATCCACGTCACCCCAACAATGTCCAAGAAACACTTCTTGGGCTACGCTGGGCGCTACATCCGCCGGCTTCCCATTGCCCAAAACCGCATTCTCAAGGTGACCGAGGATGAAGTGGTTTACCTGGCTAAAGACACGAGGACGAAGACCTTCCAGGAGACAAGCTGCACGCCAGCGGAGTTTGTGGCTATGCTCTCTCCCCACGTTTTGGACCGATACCAGCACTCCATGCGTTATTACGGCTTGCTAGCACCACGGACGAAGAGGCTAACTTCAGCTGCCGTGTTTGCGCTTCTCGGTCAGCACCCACGCCCCAAGCCTCCACGTCAGGGCTGGGCTGATTTGCTCAAGCAGCACTTTGGGGTTGATCCGCTCATCGATGAATTCGGCAATCCTATGCAATGGGTTGGGCGCCGACAACCTGTGCCCGTCAGGACTCTTCCGAGAGCCGGACAATAGACGATTATGGTTTGCACTTGACGCACGGCTCCTGCCAACTGTGAGCCGCAGGGCGAAGCTTTAGTCCTTCGAATCGACGCCCCTCTCTGCCGAATGCTACAACAACTCTGCGAGCAATTGCAGATTCATCTCTATACCGACCTATACCGTCTTTGAGTCGCTTGTCCCGGGCCTCCAAGTTACAAAAGACGAATCCAAAGCCTTACCTGACATCGGAGCCTGCAGGATCTGAGTTTTTGATTTTCCTAGAGATCAAGCTATAGCTCCGACCTGACCGGGACCGCGGCCGGGATGCGGATTGTAAACGTGCTTCCCTTGCCGGCCTCACTCTGGACAGAGATGCTTCCGCCGTGGGTGGTCACGATTCCATAAGCGATCGACAAGCCGAGTCCAGTACCCTGACCGCCTGCTTTGGTGGTAAAGAAGGGATCGAAGATGCGGTTGATGTATTCGGATGGTATGCCCCGGCCGGTATCGGAGATCGCCACCTCGACAGAATTGTCGGCACTGTTATGGCGAGTCTCAATGGTGATGGTACCTCGCTCGTTCATCGCCTGAACCGCGTTCATCAGCATATTGATGAATACCTGTTGGAATTGGGAACGGTCAGCGATTACTGGGGGTAGTCCCGGCTGGAGCCGGCAAACCACGTCGATGTTGAAGAAGAGCGCCTGTTTTCCGATCAGCGACAGCGTGTCCTGAAGGACCTTGTTAAGATCGACCGCCTCCGTATTGCCTTTCGATTGCCGGGAGAATTCGAGTAGCCCCTTAACAATGTCGCGGCATCGCTCGGTCTGGCGAATCACTTCTTCCAGGTTTTCGCGGTTCGGATCTTCCTTACGCATGTCTTCGACGGTAAGGCTCGTAAGCGCCAGGATACCGCCGAGCGGATTGTTGACCTCGTGCGCGACGCCAGCCGCCAGCATGCCGAGCGAGGCAAGCCTCTCCGATTGCGCCACCCGGGCCTGCATGGCCACGAGCTCCTCGGTCCGCTGCTTCACTTTTTCCTCGAGGGTTCGACCCCACTCCTCCAGATCGGCCTTCATCTGGCGGAGGCTTTTGAGCATGGCGTTGAAGGAGTCTGCCAGCAGTGCAATCTCCCCAGATGAATTTGATCGCACTTCCTGGTCGAACCGTCCGACGGTGATGTTTTGCGTAGCGGCGACCATCTCGCTGATGGGGCGGGTGATGTTGTGGATCATGTAGTACGTGATACCCAGGATTAGAAGAAAGCCTGCTGTGGCAATGCCAAAAAAAGACAGAATCACGCGGTCGCGGACGGACGTGTAGGTATTCTCGAGTCTGCCAACGGCGAGCATTCCTATCACCTCGCCGGCATAGTTGCGGATTGGAGCGTATTCGCCGATGTACCAGTGTTTCATCACAAAGGCCCGGCCACTCCAGAGCTCACCGCGCCTCAGTACGGCCTCGCTTACCTCCGGCGGTGCGCGTGTGCCGACGGCGCGGTCGGCCGCGGTCGTTCTCATACTGGTCGAGACGCGAACATCTCTCTCGAAGATCGTGACCAATCCTATATCCACATCCTCGAAGTGCGCGCCGCGGAAGAGGAGTTTCCACACCCGATCCACGATCGCGAAGTTTCCATTCAGAAGAATGCCCCCGCAAAGGGCTCCCACCGGCTGCGCAGAAGACACGCCTACGGGCGCGGCCACCACCAGCGCCATCCCTGGACCCTCGCCCGCATCCGCATCGAAGTGAACTGGGGCGCGAAAGGAAGGATTCTCATTGCCAACCAACCCCGTAGGAACAATCTCCGTCCCAGCAGCCACTTCGCCTGCAAGCGCGGCTCTGACGACACTCACTGAAGAAACGTCCTGCTGTGCATGGACGGGTTGCGAGGCCCGGAACACAATATGTCCCCTTGCGTCCGTGAGGCTGAGAAAATCGAAGCCTGCGTCCTGGCGAACATGCTCCAGATAGGTCGAAAGAGACTCGGCATCACCGCCGGCCAGATAATGCTGTATCGCGGGACCGGCCGCGGCAAACTCCACCGACAGTTTCAGCGCCTGGAGCTGCTGTTCATAGACCATTCTCGTGGTCGCGAAGTCATCATCAACCGCCTGGCGCGCCTGCATCATGATCGTGGAACTCACAATCCATGAGCCAACCAACGACGTGACTAATCCTCCGGCTCCCAGGATGATCAGGTAGCTCCAGATCAACCTTGCCTTGAGCGACAGCCGTGGTCTGTCCAGGCGCATCTTATCCGTGCCTTCATACCGCTATGCCAACACGTTGGCGGATCTTTTCCAGCAACTGAACCGTGTCCACTGGCTTGGTGAAGAACATGTCGTGAGACAGCCAGCCACCGCTCGAGGGGATTTCGAAGTCCGGCAGCCGCGTGCAAAACGAACTGAGAACGAAAATTGGCACGCTCTTCAAGGCCGGATCGCGGCGAATCTCGTGAATCGTGAAGAAGCCCTCAGTCCTCTCGTTCATCATGATATCCATCAGGATGAGGTCCGGCTGTTTCGTCTTCGCCAGCCTTATGCCCTCAGCGCCGTTGTGCGCCCGCAACACACTAAAACCATTCAATTCGAGAAAACACGAGATCGCTTCAACAAAGTCGTGGTCGTCATCGACAATCAATATTCGCTTCTCGTCCCGCATCGTTTTGCCCCTCGGTCGCACCAACCAGCTCGCGCCAGGCCGGCAAGCACACGTAGAAGGTGGATCCAACGCCAACCTCGCTATCGACATGGATGCTTCCACCCATTTCCGAAACGATCCTCTTGGAGATATGCAGCCCCAGACCTGTTCCCGCGGTCTTCTTCACGGAGTCGTCCTTGACGCGAAAAAATTCCTCGAAAAGGAAAGGGCGGTATTTCTCCGGAATCCCAACGCCGCTGTCAGCAACCGTGATGACGACTTCCCCGCGTGCCTCGCTGCCTGAAACCGTCACCGTTCCACCCGGTTTGTTGTACTTGATGGCGTTAGTGATCAGGTTGTCAAACAGGACGTTCAAGCAGTTGCGATCGCCCCACACAAACAGGCAGTTGTCCGGGAGCTGAGCTGTCAGTGAGACGCTTTGAGCCGAGGCAGTCTGTTCGTATGCCTTCAGGGTGTCGGAAATAACGCAATTGAGGTCGACCTTGATCCGCTCCTTGGACAGGGTTCCGCCTTCCACTTGCGCTAGGGTCAGCCAGTCGCTGATCAGATTCTGCAGCTCCTGGATGCGCGTGAGGCAGTGATCAAGCCACTCCCGCCGTCGCAACCGCATGACATCGTCTTCCCCCTCAAGATGCTTCAGGACATCCAGATACTGATAGATGGCGGCCAGCGGTGTTCGAAGCTGATGGGAGACGAAGGTAACAAAGCGCCGTTTGAGCAGGGTTCGCTCAATCTCGTATTGCTGGGATTCCATTGCCAGCCGCCGGCGCTCCAGCCCGCGATTGACGATTAATCGCAGCTCATCCGGCGAAAATGGCTTCGGCAGGAAATCGTATGCCCCGCATCTCACCGCCTCCACGGCAGTGTCGATGGTCGCGTACCCTGTAATCACGACGATGACGATATGGGGGTCGATTTCGTGGACGCGGGAAATTACCTCCATCCCGCTGATCCCCGGCATTTTGAGATCGACGATGACCATGGCCGGTTTTGCCGTTGCCACGCCGTCGAGTCCGCGAGCGCCGTCTTCAAAGGTCTCGGCCTGAAGCCCCATCTTGGCCAAGATCTTTCTGCACGAAAGCCGCATCGTAGCGTCGTCGTCGATTACGACGACCTTTTCCGGCGCGCGCTCCGTCATCCCTCCGTCCTCCAATTCCCTCGCCAAGAGACTCGCAGACACTCAAGCCCTAACGGCCTTTGTCGTCCCAACCGCCTTTTCCAGAAGCCGCAAGAGCTGTTCAATATTGAGCGGCTTGGTAAGGTACCCGTCCGGCCGGATCAAGTCGGCCTCAGGCGACATCTGAAAGAGATCGTCCGGCGCTTGATCGATGGAAGAAATCATAAAGATCGGGATGTTGCGGAATTCAGCATATTCATCTCGATACTTGAGAGAGTGTGTGACGCCATACCCTTCCACGCTCGACTCCATCATGATGTCGACGAGGATCACGTCGGGTTTGTGCTCCACCACCATCTGCAACCCTTCGTGTCCGGACGAGGCCTCAAGCACGCTGTAATCATGACTTTCGAGGAGCGATTTCACTGCCGCCCGGAAGTCGGAATCGTCGTCGATCACGAGCACTTTTGCGGACATTTAAGCCTCCACTCCCGCCAGGCTCCGCGCCCCGGCGTCGTGGTCCGGGACGTTACCTAGCGCGATTAAAGGCCACCGTTCCCTCAAGTCGAAGGAACTGGAGGCCTGAGAAAATCTGGCCAACCGGACGATGCTACCGAACATCGCCGGATCAGGAGATGTGAGTCTCAGCAACAAGACACCTCCAGCAAACGGGCGCGTGAGTTCCCAGCACGATAGGGATCTCTTCGCTCGGAATATCCTTCCATTCGAAGAGTCGCAGGTCGGGGCTCATCAGGCAGGGCATGTGCTGCCACCGGCCAATCTCTCCCACTGGTCTTCCGCAGCAACTGCACGCTTTGCCGTCGTACCATTTCGATAGGATGGTAAGCACCAGACATTCTTCCGGCGACGCTGCAATTTGCGCCAAACATACCTGATCGCAAGGCGCCCGCGCACGCCATCGGGAGCAGTCCCGAAGGCGCAGCTCTGGGCTTCGAAAGGGAGCTGTAACGGCGACCTGCCAGGTTGCCAGCTCCACCGCAGCCGGCTGCTTCGTTTCCGGACAAGTGACGATCCGCTTCCCATGGAACTTCAGATAAGCGTGCCCCGCTCGCCAGCAGCCCCAGCCCACCAAACCCAGCACAAGGAGAATGGCGATGATCAGAGTCATAGCACCTCCAATGGACGGCCCAACTCCTGAAGGACCCGGTTCAGGATCGCCGGTATCCCGGCGTCGAGCTCAGGTGATAAGCCGGTCCCGAGCGCGACGGATGAAATCGAAATGCCGAGCAGCGTGCAGCGGATGGACCTGATCATTTCAAGAAGCCTGATTGCCTGGATAGCAGAAAGGTGATGAGCGTGATCTTGGTGCTCGTCAAGCCCGGACCGAGCGCCTTCAAATGTCACAACGCTGCCCAGCTCGGTATCCCGTTGTATGGCGTCGATGACAAGGACCCTGCTCCGCCCCTCCATCTGCCCGGCGCATCCCAGCAAATCTGATCCGCCGCAGATAACTTCCGCGTATTCGGGAAGCCGCGAGTCGCTGGCCAACCGCTCCGCCACGACGCACCCGACCCCGTCGTTGCCCATCAGCGGATTGCCGAGACCGATGGCAAGGACTGGTTTCATGATCTGCGCACCAGATGCACGGAGCAGGAAATGCATGGATCGTAAGCACGCGCCACCATTTCCAGCCGCTTCTCAATGTCGGCGTCCTCACATCCCGCAGACTGTTCCGCCACACTACGAAAATGCTGTTCCATGCTGGCGGCGTTCAAGGCGGTTGGCGTAATTACGTCGGCCGCCATAATCCTACCGTCAGCATCATAGGTGTAGCAGTGGATAAGAAGCCCACGTGGAGCTTCCGTGATTGCAGTGCCAGTTCCCGCGCGAACGTGCACTTCTGCCGGACGCTCGTCCTGCACCCCACGCTGCAGCAGGTGCTCGACAATCTCCGATGCTCGCTCCACATCGCTGACCAACTCAAGAGACTGAGCCTTGTTGTTGTCCATGGGATTGCCTGCTGGCAATTGCAGCTTGAGGCGCTCCATCGCTGCCGCCAGGTTGCCGGTCAAGCGATGCGGGTTGACTGTCAGGCGAGCCAACGCGCCGACCATGAACGGTCTCCCGCGAAACGTGCTGTGTTTGGCGTGCGAGTGCAGCACAGATTCTTCGTTCGTCAGCTTCTTGTACTCAGCAGCGCGCATGATGGAGCGGTCCCCACTGGAAGCGACCATTACTTCATCGCCGGCGTAATAGCTGTCGGCATTCGGCGAAAGCAGGGCAGCATAGACCGTATGGTCGTGGCAAAAGTCCGCTGGCGGAAGGGAAGTCATCACATCGATGACGGCGACACAGTCCTGCATTCCTTCGGTGAGTGCATTGCGCAATTCGATTAACTGGTCGAGCGTTGGCACCGTGGCAAAGCCTCCCGGCACGGCGTTAACCGGATGGATAGCCCGCCCGCCGATGGTCTCCTGGATCAGGTTTCCCAGTTTCTTCAGTCGCAATCCGAGCAGAACTGCGTCTGGCTTGTCCGCCGCAAGAGCGGTCGCGCTCGGACGGTTCAGGTAGTCTGGTAATGCGAGGAAGAAAAGGTGTAACGCATGACTTTGGATGTTCTCGCCCTTATACAGAAGCTCGCGAAGCTGCTCCGTCTGAGGGCTTATGCGGATTCCAAACGCGTTTTCGGTGGCCTTCAGCGACGTCAGGGAATGCGCCACGGAACAGATGGAGCAGATGCGGGACAGGATCGGCGCCACCTCATCGTATCGCTTCCCGCGGACCAGCGACTCCAGCAGACGGGCGCCTTCAAATACGTCGAAGCGTACGTCGCTGACCGTGTCGCCTTGCAGTTCGACCGTAATGCCGCCATGGCCTTCGACCCGGGCCAGGTGCTCGATGACAACGGTCTTCACTGTGCACCTCCCTGGGGCGCGAATGTCCGCAGCCGGGCGGCGACATCATGCCGGTCAAAACCCTTCTCCTCGAACTTCGCCAGCAGCGATGATGAATTGGCATCGCCGACCGGACCACGGCAACCCACACACGGAACGCGCAAGTTGGGACAGCGCGCCTTGCAACCGGCGGCAGTGATTGGCCCGCAGCACAGCTCGCCGCGCTCGATCAGAAGACAGTTGTTCTCCAGCATGCGGCACTCGGTGCAAACCGGATACTCGGGATAGATCGGGGCGTCTCCATTCAGTAGATTGGCGACGGCCGCAAGAAAATGATCCTTCTCGATTGGACAACCAGTAACGTTGAGATCCACCTTCACGATCTCATGGAGCGCCTGTGCCGGTACGGAATCGTAACTGAGACCTGTCTCGCCGTAGACCTCCACCAGTCGTTCCCGGCGATCGGCGCTGCCGTCCATGGCCGCAACCCCGGCCCACACGGCGCAGGTGCCAAGCGCCACCAGAATCTTTGCCCGTTTCCGAATCGCCTGAAGCCTCTCGGCATCCTTGTTGCTCAGAACCGCGCCTTCCACCAGCGCAATGTCGAGCGGACAGACGTCATCGTTCTCCGAAGATGCCATCAGGAAGTCCCGAATATCGATCAGCGAGACGAGGTCCAGGAGTTGGTCTTCACAATCCAAAATCACGAGTTGATCTCCAGCACAACCCGTGAGCCCGAAGATTCCCACGGTAGGCTTGCTCATCAGATCATCTCCGGCAGGTTGATTGCGTCCCAATAGGTGAAGATTGGGCCATGCAGGCACGTGTACTTGTAGCCGATGCTGCAATGCCCGCACTTCCCTATCCCGCACTTCATGCGCCGCTCCAGCGACATCAGAATGCGGTTCTTCGGGAAGCCGAGTTCCAGCAGCTTCCGCAGAACGAACTTATAGACCACGGGAGGCCCGCAGACCGCCGCGTACGTGCGAAGCGGTTCGATCTGGGCATAGGTGAACAAACTGGGGAGCAAGCCAACATAGTTTTTCCAGGCTCCCGAAGGATCTGCGTCGACCGTCAGCAGGCAGTTGATGTCCGCGCGGCCCACCAGGGCCAGCAGTTCCTCGCGGAATAGCATCTCCTCCGGCCGCTTAGCGCCATACATCAACGTGATGTTCTGGAACTCGTCGCGGTGATCCAGGGCGTACCACAGCAAGGAGCGTAACGGCGCCATCCCCAAGCCTCCGGCGGCCAGCAGGATGTCGTTGTGCTTCATAACCTGTATGGGGTAGCCATTACCGTAAGGGCCGCGTATTCCAACCACGTCATTGGCGCGCAGCCGATACAGCGCACTCGTGACCCGCCCCACGCGGCGTACGCACAGTTCCAGAACCTCGGGGCGCGAGGGAGAGGAGGAAATGGAGATGGGCATCTCGCCCACACCCGGAACACTCAACATGATGAATTGGCCTGGCTGGTGCCGGAAGGCGCGTGCCCGATGCTCGTCCAGAAAGCGCATGGTGAAGAGGTAGTTGCCCTCTACCATCGGATAAATGCGCACGATGCGCGCCATGTGCGGGAGGTATGGGTTGTCGCGCAGGACGGGACGATCGGGTGCGATTTCAGTGGCTAGCAACATCTTGAACCCCTCTTAGCCGGTCGATCACCTGCACCACGTCGATGCCCACCGGACATGCGCTGATGCAACGTCCGCAGCCGACGCAGCTCGGCCGCCCGTATTCAGCGACAAAGCCACGCTGTTTGTGGTAGAAGCGGAACTTGATGCGGCTGGCGCGCGGCCCGCGAAAGTTTTCGCCGCTTCCCACCAGCGCGTGATTAGCGAACAGACACGAGTCCCAGGATCGCGCGCGAGTGCCCGCGCGCGATCCCAATTCCACGGCATCAGCTACATCGAAGCAGTAGCAGGTGGGACACACTATGCTGCAACTGCCGCATGACAGACACTTTTCGCCGAGCTCTTTCCAGATCTCGCTCTGGTATTCCATCTCGAAGATCTCGGGAAGATCGCGAATCTCGACTTCCAGTTCGAAGGCGGAGCGCTTGTCCGCAGAGCGCCGCTTGTAGTTCTCAATGTCCGCGGCATCCACGGCTTGGAAGACGCTGCCGGCGGCAAGCACCATGTCGTCACCGAGTGCGCTACCCACCAGGACTTGGTAACACTCGCCTGTGTCGTAGAAGAAGAGGTCGAAGCCGCGGTCCACAAAATCCGCCCGCATGGACCGGCAGAAGCAGTGCTCATCGGGCGTACAGTCGATCCCGATGACAACGATGTTTTTCCGGCGGCTCTGATAGTAGGGATCGTCGTACCTTCCCGCGAATACGCGATCGAGAATGTTCAGGGCGAAAACATCGCAGGCATGCACGCCGAAGAGAATGATGCGCTTATCCAATCCGTCCGTGCAGGACTCAAAGCCCGCCTCAGGGCTGTAACGAAAGAGGATTTCACGTGGAGGAAGGAAATACTTTTTGGGTGGTAGGATGGTCCGGTCGTATTCCAACCGTGCCTCCGACCATCGCGTCAGCCTTTTGAAAACATACTTGCCGTCGTGTTGGACGGGCGCATGCAGCTCGCCGAATTGCTGCACGACCGATGCGAAAAGATCTAGCTCCTCCTTAGGGAGCTTGAGGATCTTCAAGGCGGCCTCCTTGACTTCCGGATCGCCAGCCCGGCCAAGAAGGCCCGCGGCAACCGCCCATGTTAAGGACAGAACTCCGTAGGCAGCTCTTTGCCATCGCAGCTATACAGGTGACACGGCGCCCAAATCGATACGTTGACCAGTAGCACCGGTCACAATCACCTACTGTGTAAACTATCCGTTCTCTTGCTGTATGTCAGTGATTGAGCGCACCGCTGCCCGTGATGCCCTGTCATTCATCAAAACATCGTACACCCGCAATATCAATGACTTGGCGCCAAGCTCGATTGGCAACGTTCCGGTAAGATTCTGGGCATGATCGTATGGCTCCGGCACTTCCTCGGCTGGGTTGTTGGTGCATTCAGGTCCCGCGAGGATATCATCCTCGAAAATTTTGCCCTGCGTCAGCAGTTGCTCGCTCTTCACGCCCAGCGCCCTCGCCGGCGACTCACGGCGTCACACAAGCTGTTCTGGGTCGTATTGCGAAAGTGCTGGGCTCGATGGAAGGAACCTCTCATCCAGG
>JBEKNL010000025.1:0-48923 GCA_049522855.1 Candidatus Korobacteraceae bacterium | reverse complement strand
GAGGACCCAGACCCAGAAGGCGCTTAGCTTCTTCCCTACTGGGCTCGCAATCACACGAATCCTGGCTCGAGGAATCGACTCCGACCGGGAGTTTGCAAGAGAAGAAGCGATCGAAGTTTCGACTGGAATGCTCTCGGGGCATCTCCGAGATACGGTTCCGGTCCGCTGGAGATCGAGAAGGCGTTCCCCCGTCAAGATAACGGGGAGGACGCAGGAAGAAGCAGCGGAAGGCCCCGCAAGCAGCAGCAAGCTCGACTACAACGCGGGTGCCTCGAAAGACAAAATCTGTACAAACAGGAACGCTCCCCCATGGCGACTCGAAGGCAGACGTCCGCGGTTCCGGTGGCCGAAATTGCCATGGCCCTGCTGGCCCAGCCGGAAGTGATTCCGCGGGCACGAGTGATCGCCGACCAGGTTGCTGCACTTCTTCCGGGCGCAGCCGCCGTAGTGTACGTCATTCCGGAACAGGACAATCCGGAATGGACGGCAAAAGCCACAGCCGGCGAGGTCACGGTCAGCGAGGCCGTTGATTTTAACGCCGGCACGCTGGGAGTTGTCGCCGAGAACAGGTCGCTCCAGGTATTCGAGGGCGCCAGCCTGCAGCGTGAAGATTTCTCTCACCTGGATATTCGCCGCACAGCTTTGTCTCTTGCCTATGCCCCGCTGCTCGTGGAGGAAACCCTGGTCGGCGCCATCGAGCTGGTCTGCTACGAGCAGCTGGTTCCCGATACGGCGTTGCAGTCCCTGGAGGAGATAGCGGAACTCGCCTCGCCGGCCATCGCTACGGCCCTGAATTACGAAAGCGAGCGCAATGTCAGCCTCCAGTCCATCAGCCGCGTGGCCCAGATGTACGACCTGGAAAAGGTCTTCAACTCGACGCTGCAAATGGACGAGCTGCTGGAGATGATTGCCAAGAAATTTGCCGAAGTGCTGAAGGTCCAGGGCATCAACCTGTGGATGGTCAGCGGCGAGGCTGTGGAGTTGGTGAGCCAGGCGGGATTTGATGCGACTGTTTCACCTGGCACGATCCAGAAGGGGGGAGAAGGTATTGCGGGCAACATTTCAGAGAGCGGAGAGTCCGTACTGATTGATGATCCTGATGACGAGCGTTTGCAGCGGCGCAATTCCGGCTTCCAGGATGGCGCCGTGTTCTCCCTGTTGGCTGCACCGCTGATGGAGCACGAAGATCTTGTGGGTGTGGTGGAAGCCTTAAACCGTCTGGATGGCCTGCCGTTCGACGAAGACGATCAGTTCCTTCTCGCCAATATCTGCGAGACTGCCAGCAATGCCTTGCACAATGCCTCGCTTCTGGAAGCCGAGCGCAAAGTGGAGATCCTGCACACCCTGGTCAACGTCAGCCAGGAAATCGCCTCCACGCTGAACCAGGACCGCGTGCTGGAGGCCATTGTCAACCAGCCGCAGAGAGTCATCCCCTACGACCGCGGGGCCATCGCGCTGGAGGAGCGCGGCAGGTTGCGCCTCAAGGCCATTTCCGGAACCGCGCAACTGAATCCTTCCGATCCTGACGTGCAACGCCTGGAATCGGTGCTGCGTTGGGCGTCCGGCCTGGAGCAACAGGTCCACATTTCGCAGCGGGAAGGGGAAATCGACGATCCTCGTCCGGAAACCCGGGAGAAGTTCCGTACCTATTTCGAACAGACCGGATCGCGGGGATTTTTCGCGATACCGTTGGCCGACGAAGAAGGAAGACTAGGCATTCTGTCGTTCGAGAGCACCGATCCTGACTTCCTCGCGGAAGCGCACCTGGAAATCATCCAGGTGCTGGCCAGCCAGGCGACGGTGGCGCTGCGCAACGCTTCGTTGTACAGGCAGGTGCCCTTCATCGGCGTGCTGGAACCGATCCTCGAAAAGAAGCGCAGGTTCATGGCGCTGGGAAAGCGCCGCCGCACGATTACGCTTGCTTCGGTTGCCGCCGTCATCCTGTTCCTGGTGCTGGTGCCGATGCCCATGCGGATTGACGGAGAAGCATCAGTTGCGCCCAGCCACACAGATTTTGTTCGTGCCGATTTTGATGGGGTCCTGGACAAGGTCTTTGTGCGCGAAGGCGAACGCGTCGAGCGCGGGGCCGTGTTGGCGCAGATGCAGGATTGGGAGCAGACGGCCGAGCTGGCTCGCGCGCAGGCTAAGTACAACGCCGCCATCGAAGACATGGACCGCGCGCTGGCGATGAACGACGGCGCGCTGGCCGGACGACGACGCGTGGACGCGGACTACTGGCGCGGCGAACTGGAACGCGTCCACGGCAGGCTGGAAGCGGCCAAGCTGCGTGCGCAGATCAGCGGCGTGGTGGCGACCCCTCACGTGGAAGACATGAATGGGAAGATGCTGACCGCCGGATCTCCGGTGATGGAACTGGTGGATACGTCCGCCGTCACGGTTGATGTCGCGATCCCCGAAGGTGAGGCGGCGCTGATTCGCCCGGGCGCGAAGGCCGGGGTCAAGCTGGAATCGTTCCCGACGAGGACCTTTCACGGCAGAGTGGCCATCGTCAGTCCTAAGGGTGAAGTAGAGGGCGACAAACGGGTGTTCTTCGCGCGCGTCGAAGTGCCCAATGATGACGATGCGATTCGCACCGGGATGCAGGGCCGCGCCAAGATCAATGCGGGCTGGCACCCTGCCGGCTATGTGTTCTTCCGCGGTCTGGGCATCTGGGCGTGGTCAAAAGTCTGGTCATGGTTCGGCTGGTAGGGAAAACAATGAAGAATCTCGGATGGTTTCTGATCGTCGCGCTTCTGCTGGGCACGCTGTGCTGTAGCTCCACGCCTCCGCCCACGGTCGCTGCCTCGTCCAACTCGGCCGTTGGTCAGCCGCCCTCGTCCAAAGCACCGGCCACGGCACAGCCCGACGTGTTCGTCGCCATGGGGCCCATCGTGGTGGAGCAGCAGTTGGACGTCACCGCCCTGCGCGATGGGGTGGTGACCGCGTTGATGGTTGATGTGGACTCGCCGGTGAAGAAAGGACAGTTGCTGGCCCGCCTCGACGATCGGCAGTTGCTCGCCGAACGTGAAGCCGCGGAACACAAACTGCGCAGCATCGAGGCCGATGTCAAGAATTGGGAATCAGAAGTACAGGTACGCCAGGTTGACCTGCAGCGCTCGGAGGAGATGTTCAAAGCTGGCATCATCACGCAGCAGCAAGTGGACCACGACCGCTACAGCGTCGCTGCGACCCGCTACGAAGTGGAACGCGAACGCGAGAACCTGCTGAATGCCCGGTCCAACCTCCAAGGTCTCGATCTGGAGCTGGAAAAAACCCGCGTCAGCGCGCCCTTCGAGGGCATCGTTGCCCGCCGTTACGTTCGCCAGGGCCAGCGGGTCTCCAGTGGCGAGAAGCTCTTCTGGGTGACTGCCGTTGAGCCATTGCAGGTGCGCTTCACGCTGCCGGAACAATACAGCCGCGCTCTGAAACTGGGCGATGAACTCGCCCTCACGCCGGCAGTGTCCCCAGGCGAGCCTGCTTCGGCGAAAGTCATCCACGTCAGCCCGGTGGTTGACCCCGCCAGTGGAACCGTGGAAGTCATCGCCGTCCTCGCCAAGCCTTCCGGTTTTCGTCCGGGGATGACGGCTTCCATCCGCGTACCCAGGAACCCATGAACCTCGCCGAGGCACTCAATGCCGCCCTGCCGGAGCTGCCGGCCAAAAAGGCGCGGGCCGGCTATCCCAAGCTCGATCCGCGGACCATCTGGGCGGAGAACATCGAAGAAGGGCGGCCAGTAGTGGCGGCACACGTGCGCGGTAAGGAATCGCTGTTCCGGTTTCCGCCCGAGCAGTGGAAGCTGATCGAATTGTTCGATGGCCAGCGCTCCTATGACGACGTGGCTGAGGCCTACCGCCAGCTATACGGCGTGCAGTACACGGCTGAGGATGTGCAGGAGTTTGCCAACATGCTGCAGGAGGCGGACTTCTGGTACAAGACGCCGCAAGAGCGGAACATCGCGCTGAACCAAAAGCTGGCCGATCAAAGGCACCAGCACAAGCACCGCAAGTCGAAATGGGGCGATATCGCGCACATCCAGTTCTCCGCCTGGGACCCCGACCGCTTCTTCGACATGATTTATCCGCGGCTGCGCTGGGTGTATACGCCCTGGTTTACTACTCTCACTCTTCTCCTGTTCGCATTTACGATTTATGTCTTCGCCATACGATGGGGCGAGATCGGCCGCGATACGCTCACCTACTACACCTTCACCGATAAAGGCGCACGCGACTTGGCTGAATTCTGGGTACTTTTCCTCATTCTCGCTTTCTTCCATGAGTCGGCCCATGGGCTCACTTGCAAGCACTACGGCGGCCAGGTGCACAGAATGGGCTTCCACCTCATCTTTCTCACGCCGGCATTTTTTGTGGATGTGACTGAGGCTTTCGTTTATGCCAGCCGGTGGCAGCGGTTCGTCACCATCCTCGCCGGGATCTGGGTCGAAACGATCTTTTGCGCGCTGGGCACCATCGTCTGGTGGGGCACGCCGCCGGGGACCTACGTCCACGAACTCGCCTACAAGATTTTGCTGATTACCGGCGTTGCCGTGGTGGTTGTCAACATGAATCCGCTGATCAAGCTCGACGGCTATTACGCCTTCTCGGAGATCGTGGGCTTCGCCGACATCAAGGAGAAATCAACGACGTATCTCTCCTCCTGGGTGCGCCGGCACATCTTTCGGCTTCCGGTCGAGGTGGAATACGTGTCGCGGCGCCGACGGACCCTGTTCGTGGTGTACGCGATTCTTTCCGGTGTATACAGTTACCTGCTGCTGTTCGCCGTGGTGCGTTTCTCGCGCAACGTGTTTCTCAACTACAGCCGCGAGTGGGCCTTTGTGCCCGCGCTGGCGCTGGCGTTTTTTATTTTTCGCTCCCGCATTCGAACTTTTCTGAGGTTTACGAACACCGTGTATCTCGACAAGAAAGATCGCATCCTCGCCTGGCTGACGCCGTGGCGCATCGCAGTCTTTGCCGTGCTCTTGCTGGCAGTGTTGCTGCTTCCCGTGTGGCCGCGATTTGTGCAGGCGCGCGCGGTGCTGGAGCCCATTCGCCGTGAGACGGTGCGTAACGCCGTGCCAGGTACCGTTATGGCAGTTTACGTCCGCGAAGGCGATCACGTTGTGCCGGGACAATCGCTGGTGCAGTTGCAGGATTCAGGATTGGAATCGAGGTTCAAGGCCGCCGAGACGAACCTCGCCGCTGCGACCTCGAGCCAGATCCAGGCTCAACTGAATTACGGCAATACCGGGGAAGCTGCCGAGCAAAGCAGGCAATACGCCGTCGAAGCGCGGACTGCTGGCCTGGCGATGGCCGGATTGACTCCCATTGCGTCAATCACGGGGGTGGTGATGAACAATGGAATAACAGACCTGAAAGGAACGTATCTGGACGCCGGCTCAACCGTTGCCGAGATTGCAGATACCAGCGCCATGCGCGCCCGCCTGTTCGTGCCCGAATTTGATGCCAGCGACGTTCATCCCGGCCAGCCCGTACGCTTGCTGCTGGAGGGCAGCTACAGCCCGATTGACGGCCGGGTCGATGCCGTGCTGCCCGCCTCGACAACTCTCGCCGCCGGCCTCGAGTCTGCCACCTCATACAAAGGGCTGGCCAACACAAAATATTATGTCGCGGAAGCGTACTTGCCGCACAATGACAACTTGCGCGATCAGATGAGTGGGACCGCAAAAATACGGATCGGGCGGCAAAGTATTGCTGGCTTGACGGTCCGCGAGGTAAGGGATTTCGTCGGGCGCAAGGTCTGGTAGAAGCACTTGCTGCAAACAAGGTCAAGAGGGAGGGCGCTTGCCCTCCCTCTTTGCGTCTTACTGTGACATAGACGACGTGTAAATACTGGACTTGGCCCGGTCCTCTGTTAATTAGATCCGCTTGGACAGGACAGCCTGCTTGGACAGAACGGCCTGCTTGGACAGAACGGCCTGCTTGGACAGAACGGCCTGCTTGGACAGAACGGCCTGCTTGGACAGAACGGCCTGCTTGGACAGAACGGCCTGCTTGGACAGAACGGCCTGCTTAGACAACACAGCCTGCTTGGACAGAACGGCCTGCTTGGACAGCACAGCCTGCTTGGACAGCACAGCCTGCTTGGACAAGACGGCCTGCTTGGACAAGACGGCCTGCTTGGACAGGTTGGTTCCCTTCGATAGCGTGGGTGCCCCGGACGCCGGAGCCGGTGTAGAGGTCTTGCTAGCCAGAACAGCCTTCTTGGTAGCGTTGAGGTTGCTGATCAGGGACTTCTTCTGAACCATTCGTGTTCTCCTCCGAAGTGCTTGAGCTTCTTGGCCAGTTTCTGGCAGCTCTCGCCTGTACATATTGCAACCTAATGGCCAAAGTCGGCATCCTGGGCGAGCATCTTCCCAAAAGCCCTGCGCAACAAGGAATTGCGCATTTGTGCCGTCCCTGGAAGACATATCAGGAAACCCGGTACGCCAAGGCTCAATCCGGAAAAGGGTCAAAAATTAATCCCGTCTGGGTAATTATTTGACCCCTCTTCGTTTCAGAGTCCGTACTTGCGGCACAGATACTTCATCTTCTGCACGGGAATTTGCAACAGGGCCGCGGCAGCGGTCTTGCCCCCGGTGCGGTTCAGCGCGGCCTGAAGATAGGCAATTTCAATGCGCTGGATCTCCTGGTCGAAGTTGACGCCCTCTTCGGGAATCAGAATCTTCTCCTGCGCTGCCGAACTTTGGCGCAGCAGCGGCTGTGGCAGGTCGATCACACGAATCGTGTCGCCCTCCGTCATCAGCACCAGCCGCTGCACCAGGTTCTCCAGCTCGCGCACGTTGCCGGGCCACTCATGTGACTCCAGAACATCCATGGCCTCGGGTTCGATGCGCTTCATGGGCAGGTCGTTGGCGGTGCAGAAAATGTGCAGGAAGTGATCGAACAGCAAAGGAATATCATCGGTACGCTCGCGCAGGGCAGGCAGATGAATGGGAATGACATGGATGCGGTAATACAGGTCTTCGCGAAATCGCCCGGCGGCGACCATGTCCTCCACATTCTCGTTGGTGGCGCAAATCAGCCGGAAGTCGATCTTCTTGGCGTTCTTGCCGCCCAAGCGCTGCACCGCGTGGTCCTCCAGCACGCGCAGCAGCTTACTTTGCAGCGACAGCCCCAGCGCTCCGATCTCGTCGAGGAAGAGAGTTCCGCCATCGGCCAGCTCGATTTGTCCCGGACGGCTGGCGTGGGCGCCTGTAAAAGCGCCCTTCTCATGCCCGAACAACTCGGACTCCAACAGGTTCTCAGGCAAAGCCGCGCAGTTGACGCTGATAAAAGGAGCGTCGCGCCGCGAGCCCAGAGAAACGATGGCGCGGGCTACCAGTTCCTTGCCAGTGCCGCTCTCGCCGCGCAGCATCACCGTCGTGGTTCCCGGGGCCACCCGGCGTATCGCCTCGTAAACGCGGCGCATTTCATCGCTGCCGCCGATTAGATCGCAAAAGGAATTCTTGCTGCTGATCTCCTCGCGCAACCGCTGGGCTTCCAGTCGCGTGAGCCGTTCTTCGGCGGCCTCCAAAAGATACTCGCGCAGTTCGGCGAAATCGATGGGCGCCAGCAGAAACTCGTCGCCCCCGGCGGCGCGCGTGCGCTGCCGGGCATTGCGCAGCGGGGTGCGCGAGATCGCGATCAGCAAGGCCCCGGGAGCTGCAGCCCGCACCTCCCCGACATGGGCGAAAAAATCCTTGCCGTGGGGTGTTACGGTGTCCACGTCTACGACAATGATTTCGGGATTGTTCTGCCGAATGCCCGACATCAGGTCGTCGGGCGTGCCGGCAATGCTAACAAAGAAGGCCGGCGCCAGTTCCTGGCCCATGTCGGTGAGAGCTGAATGGTCCGACGTGGCAAACAGCAATCGAAATCGTCGTGTTGCCCTGGCAGTCACGGCCCGGCCCATGCCCTTTTTCACCCGAGATTCCTGAGAGTGTCAGATTATAGGCCAAGGTACATCCGGGTGAAAATGGCTTATCGCTGTGGCTGCGCTCGCATACCTCCTCGTGGGCCGCAGGAATCAGGGCCAGTTCCTCCACCCGGGGGACGAATTTTTCGCTCGCTTTCTGTCTCGCGCCCGCGGATGGATGCAGCAGAGTCCGTCCCTTGCAAAATCCAGGCTGTTCCCTTAGCTTTAACAGCGAAGACCCCAACAACCCTTGTATGAAGTCGGCACGACCTTGCAAGGAGGGCCGGTTGGACATCAGCGTCCGCAAGCGATCGCAAGTACAGTTGATCCAGCTCCGGGGACAACTCCGGTTGGGTCCGGCGGTGGACGAGTTGCGCCAGACCATCGATGAGTCCCTCGGCAACGGAGATACGCGTATCGTCATCAACCTCGCCGAAGTGCCTATGATCGATTCCAGCGGCATCGGACTGCTGGTCAATTCCCTGGCCTCCACCAAGCAGCGCGGCGGAAGCCTCAAGCTAACTCAGCCCTCCAAGTTTGCGGTGCAGACTTTGCGGATGGTAGGTGTTCTCAACCTGTTTGAGGTTTTCGATGACGACGACGCGGCGGTGCAGTCTTTCGCCTGAGTCGCCAATTGGGTTCGTCGGATTCAACAAAGAGGTGAGCCTTCATGCAGAGTGATGCCGGCAATCGACAGCATGACAATGAACTCGCGGAACTGCTGAACCTCCGCATGCCCGCTGAGTCTGCCTCAATTGCCGCCATCAGCGATGCCATCTCCGAATGTTTGGTTCGCTTGAAGGTCCCGGAAGAAAAGCAATTGGAGATCGGGCTGGCAGTCCATGAAGCCCTGAGCAATGCCGTTGTGCACGGATGCAAGAAAGATGCCTCGAAAGAAATTCAGTGCCGGTTGCAATGCGATCCCCAGGGTCGAATCGCGATTATTGTCACGGACCCGGGACCTGGTTTCAATCCGGAACTGTTGTCTGATCCAACGCACGGTGAGAACGTGTATGCGGACCATGGCCGCGGAGTTTACTTGATCCGTCAGCTGATGGATGAGGTTCACTTTGAGAAAGCCGGCAATGAAATCCGAATGTGGAAGTATTGAAGGCAAAGCTGACGATGCACTCTTACCACTTTGCACCGTACACCAGCGCCCAATTCTTCAATTCTTCTACCAGGACCACACGCAAGTGGAGCGACACGGCAGTCTACGTCGGCTTACTCATTCCCACCGGCAAACATCTGGAGTTTAACCCGTACTATGAGCATCGGAACAACACTTGGTGCAAGTCCTAGTCACCAACGGAACCACTTCGGCTGATGCTCAATCTCCCCTTTTCAGTCAGATAGCAATTCGGCGTGGCGCGGACTGGAGTGCTCTGCGTCACTGGACGGGCAAACAGGAAGTAATCCGCCCTGGACGAAAGCTGGTTTTACCGTTTTACCAACGCTGGATGGGGATAATTGGCGAAATCAGGGTTCCGCCGCCTCAAAATTTTCTGGTGAAGTGGCGAAGTCAAGCAGTCAAGCTGGCTGCGGATTCAATCTGTCAACCGTGTGTTTGGTCTGACACTTACTCTCGACCGCTCTAACGGCAGTCTCCCACCTGGTACCTCCGGGATGAAGGCGCATGTGGGAGTGAACAGCAAGACCCAGATCACCCGTAGGCGGCGGTGACCGACGCCAACATCGTCGATGTAACAGCGGCTCGATGATGTTGGTGGTGCGCAGCTTTCTCCACAGATGGCGCGGGAAGCGGAGGAAGGCCAGCAGCTCCGGCAAGTCCGCCTCCAGTTGCCGCACCATACGGGGATACTGTTTGAGTTCAGCGATGGGCGCGTAGATGTCGCGCTCGAGGTCACTGGTTATCTCCGGGAGAGCGAACGCCCCGCCTCCGCTTTCATGCCCGATCATTGACTGAAGATGGACAGCTCTGGATTCGGGTTTTGGCCGCACATGTGCCAGACCACTACGGACACGCGATGCGCCGTTTCGGACTGTTGGCACCCCGCACGCAACGAGCGACATCGGCTGCCCTGTTTCTACTGCTCGGGTAGACGAAGCGCCCTCGTTCACAACGGTTGAGTTGGCGGAATTCACTGCGCAAGTATTCTAGAGTAGATCGCCTCGTCGATAGTCGCGGTCAATCCATGCATTGGGTCCGTCGACTGAAACTGTACATAACGCCCCTTACTTCCGACGAAACGCCGACGAGTTCCGCGCTGAATTTAACGCGTTGACGTCACTGTCGCCCGTCCGTATAGTCAGGTGAGTGTTCTGGTTCTTTGCTTTCTTCTTTGTCTCCGGGTTTTGCAGCATTCTGTATGAGCTGGTTTGGTTACGGCTCGCCATGGCGGAGTTTGGTGTTACCACAGCTCTGGTTTCAATAGTGCTGTCAGTTTTCATGGGTGGCTTAGGAGTCGGCTCCTGGATCGCCGGGACGCTGGTTCGGCGCTATCGTGATCAGATCCGATTTCATCCGCTTCGGCTGTACGCGTGCAGCGAGCTTCTGATTGCCGCTTCGGCGCTGGTCGTGCCGCTGCAATTGGCATGGGGAAGCCATCTGCTCGGACGAATGGCCGACCGGGTTCCGATCTCGTCGGGAACCTATTACCTCGTTTCTGGCGCTTGGCTGGGACTGACTCTGATTCCATGGTGCGCCTGCATGGGCGCGACGATACCTTTGGCGATGTTCGCAATCCGCAGCGACCCAGGTCACGACTCACGACGTTCCTTCAGCTTTCTTTATCTGGCAAACGTTTTAGGAGCAGTCGCTGGCGCCATTATCCCCCTTTTTCTAATCGAGCTTTATGGCTTTCACCGAACTCTGCGCATTGGCGCGGCCCTGAACACGCTGATTTTCGCCGCTGCTTTCGGTCTGACGCTCGCATCCTCTCAGCGCTCCTCGGCAGTGGCTGCACCGGAACGAGCCGAGAGCCCTTCGACCCTGGTTGCAAGCAGCTCAGTCACCGTGCTTCTTCTTTTCACCACCGGTCTCACCACCATGGGCATGGAGGTCATCTGGATCCGGCTGTTTACAACCTACATCGGTCCCGTGGTTTACGCCTTTGCCGGAATCCTGGCCGCGTACCTGGCAGCTACATTCGCGGGCTCGCAGGTGTACCGAATCTGGAGCCGGAGCTATCACCGCGAGAACCTACTGGCCTGGGTTTCGCTGGCCTTTCTCGGCTTGCTTCCACTGTGGACCTCCGATGGCCGGATCGAGTTGAACGGCAATCTGCGTGTTTTGCTCGGCGTCGCGCCGTTCGCAGGGGTAATCGGCTTTCTGACGCCCATGTTAGTAGACCGCTGGTCAGCGGGTGATCCCGATCGCGCTGGCCGAGCATACGCAGTCAACGTCGTGGGCTGCATCCTGGGACCGCTGCTGGCCGGGTTCTTCCTGCTGCCGTGGCTGGGAGAGCAAAAATCCATGCTGGTGCTGATCCTGCCATGGTTTGCCATGGTGATCCCGCTGGCGCGGCGCGCACCGCGGCAATTACTCCAAACCACAATGGCTGGCGGCTTCATCGTGGCATCCCTGGCCCTGTTTCTCCTCACCCAGGACTATGAAGTGGATTATCCCGACCGCGTGGTGCTGCGCGATAGCACGGCCACGGTGATCGCCACCGGTTCGGGCATGGACAAGATGCTCCTGGTCAATGGCGTTGGCATGACCTCGCTTACTCCCGTCACTAAAATGATGGCGCATCTCACCCTGGCTTCGCTGCCGGAGCCGCCGCGTAACGCGCTGATTATCTGCTTCGGCATGGGCACCACGTTCCGCTCAGTACTCTCGTGGAGCATCCCTGCGACCGTGGTGGAACTCGTGCCCAGCGTGCCCAAGCTATTCACTTACTATCACCCAGACGGCAACCAGGTCCTCGCGTCGCCCTTGGCACATGTTGTGATCGATGACGGCAGGCGCTACCTTAAGCGGACGCTGCAGCAGTATGATGCAATCATCATCGATCCTCCGCCTCCGGTACCAGCAGCCGGCTCCAGCCTGCTGTACTCCCGCGACTTCTATGAACTGGCGAAGCAGCGGCTGCGTCCCGGCGGCATCCTTCAGCAATGGCTCCCGCCGGAAGGCGACATTGAGGACCAGGCCTCGATCGCGCGCGCTCTGATGGACGTTTTCCCATACATTCGCGTTTACGGGCCCGTCTTTGGACCAGGGCTTCATTACCTGGCGAGCATGAGCCCGATCTCCGAACGCAGTGCTCAGGAGCTTGTGGATCGTATGCCCGCCAGCGCTGTCGTGGACATGATGGAGTGGGGGCCTACAAACACGCCGGTACAGCAGTTTCATGCCATGCTGTCCAACCCCGCTTCCCCGAAGGAATTGATTGCGCGCGCTCCCAATACTCCCTCGCTTCAGGACGACCGGCCGGTGAACGAATACTACCTGCTGCGCGACTTTTTCCGAGAGAAGTCGAGCATGACCGTGCCGGTCACAACGAACAATGAAAATGGGAGAGAGCGGGAGTAAGGTCACTAGCTACTTTCCGTCGCAAAAATGCTGTTGCTGAGACAGCTCTGCTGGCAGGTAGCCGAACGGGAGTCGTCTCGGGTGTTCAGTTCCATTCGGCTCGGCTTCAGCCGAAGCATCTGAGCCGGTAGTGGGGCTTAGGTTCCCCGTAGGGCGAGATAGCGTCCGATTTGGATCACGTTGTCCGCGATCACGCCCAGTCCGACCCAGCGCCGCATGCCATCGAAGCCACGATATAGGCAGCGGCGCAGACCATGTCTTCGCTTCAGCACGCTGATGCGGCCTTCACAGCCCGTCCTCCACCGTTGTCCACGACGAAACCAACGCTGCCGGTAGAGACGTTTGCGCTCGGCACTCTGGGTATGCTGATTGGGCACAGCCAGCCATTTCACCCCCATGGCCTGTGCCGCTTTTTCATTCTCCCGTGAGTAGAACCCTGTGTCGGCAGCCACACAGCGCAGTACCCGTCCGAATTATTGTTGGTGAACCTGGATCGACGATAGCAATAACTCCGAGTCCGCTGGACGCTCGGCAAATACCTCGAAGTGCGTCACGATCTGATTCCAAGCCGAGGACTTGGGACGTTTCCTCGGGTAAATTGGTGTCGGTACAGGATTATACCGGTTGGTGCCACGGGCGGTAGGGGGGTTCTCGTCGGGGTAAAATCATACTTCACCCCGGAATTCTTCGGATGAGCAACAACCCGTTAGATCAGTACCGAACTGCGGCGCGGGTCCATCCCGGTCGCATGTTTTGCTATACTTAATTGCCTCTACGTTTCAGCTTGGAGCCCGTGATGCTCGCCGCATCCGGTCGGGTGTGCGGAAGTGGTGAAATTGGCAGACACACCATCTTGAGGGGGTGGCGCCGAAAGGCATGGGGGTTCAAGTCCCCCCTTCCGCACCATGCCTCACCCAAGTTGTAAGCAACGTAAAGAGTTACAATATTGCCGATACTGGCGGAGTTCCGCGTACACTTGCGGACGCCGGATGCGAGGATTGAGAGCTACATGGTTGTCCTGTTTACCGTCATTCACATCGTTGTTTGTCTGTTCCTCATCATTGTGGTGCTGCTGCAAAGCGGACAGAGTGCTGATATTGCCGCCGCCTTTGGAGGCATGGGCAGCCAGACTGCCTTCGGAACTCGCACGGCCGCAACTGTGCTCTCCAAAGCCACCACCTGGGCAACCATTATGTTCATGGTCACGTCCATCACGCTTTCGGTGTTCGCCACCCGCCATGCCAACCGTACCGGGTCGGTATTGGAAGGCTCGCGACCCGCGCCCGCGAAGTCGGCCCCGATGCAGCAGAAACCCTCTGCGCCCGCGCCGCAGCCCAACCGCTAGAAGGAACCTCCGTTGTGTCCGAAGCCCGCAGAACGTCCGAATCTGCGGGCTTATTCCTGTCTGTTATCTACTCCGCCTTTTTCTTTTCTGCCATCGCGCCGGCCTTCGTGTACGTGACGGTCATGGCCTTCTGCATCTTGCTGGCATCCGGGCCCATTTCCATGGTCATCACGAAAGAGTCGGGCTTGAAGTCGGAATAGGTGAACCGGGACATCGTTTTTTGCCCGTTCATTTCGCCTTCCATGGTACCGACCAGTTTGTCGCCTTCCCACTTGGTGCTGCCGCTGTCATCGCAGCCATTCGGCGACATATTGTCGCACCAGACGCCCCGGTATACTTGCGCCTTGGGATCCCACCAGAACGTTCCGAATCCGTTGAAGCTACCCATGGTTCCGCTGGAGTGATACTTCTCCGTCAATGACATCCCGCCCGGACCCGGCGTCAGCACGGCGGTGCCCTTGCCGGTGCCGCCTTTGGGCATCATCGGATTGGGATCAGACTTCTCGGTGACTGTCCAACTCCCCGCCATCATCTTGATCATTTTCGTCATTTCTGGCGCAGGCTTGGGTATCGGCATGCCCATCTGTTCTTTCGGCTTGGCTGCCGGTTTGGCCGCCTTGGGCTTCGCCGACATTGCCGAGTCCTGCGCCGCCAGCGGCATCGCGCAGAGTCCGCCCAGTACCACCAACATCGTTACCCGTAGAATGGTCTTCATAGGCTCTCCTTTCAGGGAAGTAAGTTCGTGCGGCAAGAATCTTATACGATAAGGGGAGTTTCGTAACAGCGTCTCTCGGACGCCCACGAAATCTCGGTCCCGGAACTAGGAATACCCCGCCGTGCTTCTTGACGTTAGTATAGTGTCGCTATACGCTATACATGGTGATCAGGAACTATCGGCACAAGGGATTAAGACGATTTGCCGAGACTGGCTTGGAGGCTGGCATCCAGCCACCGCATGCCCCGCGGCTGCGACGGCTGCTGACCGCGTTGGACGCGGCAAGCCGGGTCGGTCCACGTCAGCGGCAACTGGCGGCTTACATTTCTCTCTGAGGGCGAAGACGCGGTGCTTGTCGATTATCAGGACTATCACTAGAAGGGACGCCATGATTTTCAATCCAGCGCATCCGGGAGAGGTATTGAGGGACTACTTGGGCGAGATAAGCGTTGCGGAGGCGGCTACGCGTCTGGGTGTTACCCGCGCACACCTGTCCCGAATTCTGAACGGGCATGCTGGAGTGTCGGCCTCGATGTCGCTGAGGCTTTCAGCCGCGCTTAACACCTCGCCTGAGTTCTGGCTTAAGATGCAGATGCAGTATGACCTGTGGCGAGCACAGAAAGCGAAGCGGCCGCGAATACGGCCATTTCCGCACGTGCCAAGAGCCAAAGAGTTGGCGTCGGTCTAAGCGGATCACAGGCTGATCGCCATTCGAGGGCCAGTTCAGAACGCACCTAAAGCCGCAGCTACCTTGGAACTATCCAGACCTTGCGCTGACCGGAGTAATCGCCTTGACCGAACGCCTCTACTACACTGACTCCTTTCTTACCGAGTTCGAAGCTCGCGTGGTGGCTGTCAGCCGTGAAGCTGGAGAAACCGCGGTCACTCTCGACCGCTCGGCGTTTTATCCCACCAGTGGCGGGCAGGTCTTCGACACCGGCTGGCTGGAACTGCTAGGCACGAGCGACCTGCAGCGGTTTCGCGTGAAGGACGTCGCCGAAAACGAACAGACCGGAGACGTCCTCCACATCATTGAAGGTGGCGCACAAGATCTAAAACCCGGCGCAATCGTGCGCGGGGCGATCGACGCCGACCGCCGGCGCGATCACATGCAGCAGCACTCTGGCCAGCACGTGCTCTCCGCTGCCTTCGAAAAGCTTTACAGATTCGCTACCGTTTCGTTCCACATGGGTGACGAGAGCTGCACCATCGATCTCGTCAGCGACGCAGTTACCGCGAAGCAGCTTGAATCGGCCGAGAAGCTGGTCAACGAAGTGATCGCCGCCGATCGCCCAGTCGAGACTCGTTTCGCCACTGTGGACGACGCCCGCGCCATGGGCGTCCGCAAGATACCCGCAACGGAACGCGACCAACTCCGCCTCATCGAGGTGCGGGACTTCGACTTGAATGCCTGCGGTGGGACTCACGTTCGCAGCACCGCCCAGATTGGCGCGATCCTGCTGCGCAAGACTGAGAAGGTGAAGCAGGGCGTTCGCGTGGAGTTCGTTTGCGGCTTGCGGGCGGTTCGCACCGCCCGTCGTGATTTTGAGACTCTCACTGAGGCTGCCGCGGTGTTTTCGACTCATCTCTGGGAGGTTCCCCAGCAGGTGCGTAAGTCGCTCGAGGAGATCAAGTCAGCGCAAAAGGCGCAGCATCATCTGCTGGAAGAGGTCGCGGAACTTCAAGCTGAACACCTGTTGCAGGCGGCACAAAACCGTGGCGGGTACAAACTGGTGGTGCAGTTCTTTCCCGATCGCGATCTTACCTACATCAAGATGCTGGTGCAGAAACTCACCCGAAACGGCACAGCGGTTGCGTTGCTGGGTTGTGGAGGTCCGCAACCGTCGCTGGTGTTCGGGCAAACAGCGGGGTTCGGAAATGACATGGGCGCTTTGATGAAGCAAACTGTGCAGCAGCTTGGCACGCGTGGGGGCGGCAATCGCGACATGGCGCAGGGCGGCGCGCCCGACCGCGCGAGCGCGGAACAGGCCCTGCTTCAGGCCGCCAGCGCGCTAGGATAGTGGTAATGGCAAGAAACAAAGGAGTCCGGCTGAAAGGCTACTGACAACTGACTACTGACTACTGGCTACTGGCAACTGACCATGGACCATCGCCTCATTCTCGTTACCGTGCTGATCCGCCTCGGCGTCGCCGCGGCCATCAGCAGCGTACTGGTGCGGGCGCGCCGTTTTCGCGTTTTGCTGTTTCGCGAGGAACGCACGCTGAGCGAGAAGATCGAGATTGTCTTCATCGTGGGTACGCCCATTGCCCTGGGCGTATTGGTGAGCCACTGGGTGCACAATTTCTACGCGGCCGACATTTCCTTCGAGGGCGCGATCCTCATGGGCGTGATCGGCGGACGCCTGGTGGGAATCGTGGGGGGCGTGCTGGTTGCGCTGCCGGCAGTAGTTTTCGGCGAGTGGCTTACGTTGCCCATGTATGTTCTCGCCGGAGCATTGGCTGGCGTGCTGCGCCATCTTGGCCCCGATCGCGAAGCCATCTGGTCGTTCTCACCGCTCTTCGATCTCAGCATCTATCGCTGGATTCGACGCAGCATCCGCAAGTCCTTCATCGATTGGCAGACTTCGTTCTTTTTCCTCATCCTGGGCCTGGAGTTCGTGCGCATACAACTGCATCGCACCTTTCCCAGGCGCATCTTCGCGCTCGATGCGAATAACTGGCCGATCAACCTGGCCATCTACGCGGGCACCGTCATGGCAGTCGCCATCGCCTTAAAGGTGCTGAACAACGTCCGCATCGAGATGAAGCTGGAACAGCAGGAGAGATTGCTGTTGCAGGCGCGCATGGAAGCTCTGCAAAGCCAGATCAATCCCCACTTCCTGTTCAACACCCTGAATTCAGTGGCTTCGTTGGTGCGCCGCGACCCGGATTCGGCGCGCGAGATGATCGTGAAGTTGGGCAACATTCTGCGCCGGTTGCTGCGCAAGGGAGACTCGTTCGTCCCGCTGCGCGAGGAGTTGGAATTTCTGGATGATTATCTCGATATTGAAGTGGCGCGCTTCGGCCGTGACAAGCTCAAGGTAGTCAAGGAACTCGAGCCTGCCTCGCTTGAGCATCTGGTGCCCAGCATGATCCTGCAACCGCTGGTGGAGAACGCGGTCAAGCATGGCTTTTCCTCCACGGCTGACGGAGGAAGCATCTACATTCGCAGCCGCTGTGCCGAACGGCGCGTGGTCATCGAGGTGGAAGACGACGGCGTCGGAATGTCCGTCACCAGCGCCAGCGCGGGGACCGGTATTGGCATGGTGAACGTTACCGAGCGCCTTCAGGTGGTGTACGGCGACGCGGCCGAGATCACCATTGAGAGCCAGCCCGGCCGTGGCACCCTGGTGCGGCTGGTGCTTCCGATGCTGCAGGCCGAAGAGATGGGCGGTTCGGTGGCGGGCGCGATCTACGAAGAGCGGTCCAGTACCTCGCGATAGAACCTTTCGTACATGGGAATGATTTTGCTGGCGCAGAATCGCGCCTGTGCGCTGGCGCGCGCCGCTTCACCCATTGCCCTCAGCTTCTTTTCGTCCGACAGGATTTCGATCGCATAGTTCGCCATGGCTTCCACATCGCCAACAGCCGCTAGGAATCCGGTTTTCCCGTGGTCGACGACTTCCGGAAGTCCGCCTTCGTTGGTTGCGATTGGAACAACCTCGCAAGCCATCGCCTCCAGGGCCGCCAGTCCGAAGGACTCCAACTGGCTCGGCAGCAGCATCACGTCGGCCACCGCCAGCTTCTCGTTAATGCGGTCCTGTTTGCCGAGGAAGTCCACTTTTTTGTGGATTCCCTTCTTCACCGCCAGCCATTCGGCGCTCGAACGCTCCGGACCATCGCCAATCATCAGCAGTCGGGATGGAATCTTTTGCTGCACCCGATCGAAGATTTCGATGACATCACCAAGCCGCTTCACCGGCCGAAAGTTCGACAGGTGCACCAGAATCTTCTCGTCAGCGCGGGCGTACTCCGAGCGATGCTCCAGCAATTCCGGAGTGCGGTGGTAAAGGTCGCAGTTGACGAAGTTGGGAATCACCTGGATGGGCGTCTGCACCGCAAACACTTCCAGGGTGCGCCGCTTCAGATACTCAGAGATGGAGGTGACGCCGTCGCTCTGATCGATGGAAAAGCGCGTGATGGGCAGATACGACGGATCGGAGCCAACCAGCGTGATGTCGGTGCCGTGCAAGGTCGTGACGTAGGGCAGTCTGCGACGAGGGCGCGCGTGATCGCAGCTCAGCATCTGCCGCGCCAGCATGGCGCTTACGGAATGGGGAATCGCGTAGTGCACATGCAGCAGATCGAGATCGTAAATCTCGGCGACCTCCGCCATGCGCGTGGCCAGCGCCAGATCGTACGGCGGATACTCGAACAGCGGATACCGCGAAACCTCCACCTCGTGATAGTGGATGTTGGGGTAGGTCTTGGGAAGCCGGATGGGCTGCGAATACGAGATGAAATGCACCTCGTGGCCGCGATCAGCCAGTTCCAGTCCCAACTCCGTAGCCACCACACCGCTGCCACCGTAGGTTGGATAACACGTGATTCCGATTTTCATGGTGAATGGATTTCGTCCGTGCGCCGAGTCGGCGTTCTGCCGAAGGCCATTACGGGCAGCCAATGCAAAATTGATCAACCAAGGATTGGATGGATTTCGGGGAGCGGGGATTCAGGCGCGCGGCTCAGGGCCACAAGAGCACTGCGCTCATGAATAATCCAGCAAAAGCGCCGTTCCAGCCGCGCTCGCCGGATACGCTAACCCTAACCGCGTTAGAACGGCAAACGAGTGCTGAGAATCCAGCCGTGATTGTAGCTGTGAAAGCGAGTTGCGGCGATTTGAACGCCAGTCCCCACGGTCAAGCCCAGCCGACGCCAGAGGGGAAACTTCCCGAAGACCACACCAGGGGTGAGAAATACCTGCTGCTTCCCATCGTTGGGGCCGTTGTGATAGAAGGTCGAATTCATTTCCAGCTCCGGCCATATCTTGCGCAGCACGCGATATTGCGCCGTCAAATTCCATGTGACCGGCTGGCCGAGTTTCTGGCTATCTCCAGTCGGCAGACCGATGCCCGCCGTGGTCTGGATATCGAAGGGGCCCCAGCCTTTTCCAAATGCCAGCGTCGGTGTAATCGCCGCGTGAAGCGAGCCATTCTTGTATGTGCCTGTGGGAATGGACCAGCCCAGAAATGCTGTGAGAATGTAATTGCCGCTCTCCTCATTCCGCGACAGGAAACGATACTTGACGAGGAAGGATTCGTCGCCCCAGCCATCCACTTGTTTGGGATTGTTATGCACGATGTAGGGCGGGACGTTGACGATCACTTCAACGTTGTTCGCCGGAATCAGTTCCAGTCCCTTGCTGCCATCGTAGTTCTCGGTCGTGGTGCCGTCGGCGTGCCCCTGCCAGAAGATGTCGTAGCGAAACTCCTGCTCCAGACGGGGCGTGACCGTCGCGACCGGAGTGACCCAGTGCGGCTGTTCGGCCTGATTGCGGGCGACCCGGGCAAAGTAGTCATCGAGAAACGATTGCGCGCGCGATGGCAATGTCGCAGCCATGGACAGGAAGACAAGCACAACGAGACATCGGATTTTCAACCTGGTGGCCTCCTTTTCAGGCAGAGAGTATATCAGCGTATAAATACGGATAGAAACGAAAAAGATATACGATTTAGTACTGATAGTCGTTGGAGCGAGGAGGCGAGGGACCCCTATGGCCGCCAGCAATCCCGCGGCCGTGTTGTTGTGCCGGACGGTCATACTGTGATGTCTCGCAGGTATAGGGGTCCTTCGACTCCTCGTCCGGTCGCCACGGCGACCGGACTCGTCGCTCAGGATGACAGTCGGAAAAGTTTTTTTTCATCCCTATGGGTGGGCGGCAGGCGATGTCACCCTCAGGGTGACACCTCGATGTTCATGAATAATCCAGGTTCAGGCGGTGGGGTCGGGTTTGAAGATCATGCCCTGGCTGGTTTTGCCGTTCATCAACACCACAAGGGGCGCTGCGAACCGCAAGTGGCGGACGCAGCCATGTTCCTCGACCGCAGGTTGGGCCGCCAGCCACGGCCAATCGACGAAGCCCTCACCGGCATCGGGGTTGACGGTGAAGTAGCCGATCTGAAACGCGGTGAGATTCTGGAAGAAATGGCTGCCCTGCGACGGAATCACGCGCAGGTCGCGGAATCCCGACTCCACAATGACGCGCGCACCCGAGATCTGGTCCCAGGCAACGGGAATGCCGAGCCAGGGATCGGTGGATCCCCAGCGCCCCACTCCGATCAGCAGATACGGGGCATTCTCCTCGGAAAGCTGGGCGTTGAAATGGGCGACGCTTTGGGCCACGTCGTGGCTGCGGGCGCGTTCAAAGCGCTGGAAGTCAACCACGATCACGTCGCGTAGGTCCTGCAAGCGACCGTGTCCCAGCACCTGCGAGCTCTGGCATACCAGGCGTTCCGGTTCCACACTCTCCAGGCGAATCTCTTCGCCGCCGCGAGCGAGCACCAGCGGACGCAGTTGAAGAAAGCTGAACTCAGCACCTTCGTTGGCTTGCCGAGGCAGCCGAACGGCAAACTCGATTTCCACCGGACGTCCCATGGCGTCTTCACCGATTCTCATAAGCTGATCGAGGATGGCGGGCAGGGGAAACAGGCCATGCTTGAGGATGGGCGCGAAACTGACAATGCGCGGGCCGGGCCGGCTCAGCCCGTCATAGACCGCGTGATTGTCGCGCGAGTAAGTGGAGCCCAGCATCTGCAAGGTCCCGTCGGCCTCTGCCGCATCGAGTCCAAACGGCACTTCCCGCAGCTCGGTAACCGGATCGGCTGGGTCCGCCGCATGATCCAGATTGAGGGCCCAAAATTGCGTCTGCGAGTTCGCCAGAATGTCTTCCACGGACGAAAACTGTACCAGGTGCCGCGGGTGACGCGGACTGAAGGTCAGCGATTTTCCTCCGCTCACCACGGCGCATCCCAAGCCCAAGGCGACGGCAGCGAATCCGTCCTCCACCTTGACGGGTGCAACCGGATAGAAGTTGCGCGATCGCACCACCCCGGAGAAATCCGGATAGAAACGGTTGCCATGGGCCGCGCCTGCCACTTGCTGGACCAGCACGGCCATTTTTTCTTCTTCCAGGCGATACGGTGTGGCGCGCACGTAGGACTTGGCATGCTGGCTGAAGGTGGAGGCGTACACTCGTTTGATCGCCTCCAGAAGCTGCTCCAGACGCAGTTGAATGTCAGCCTGATGGTTCCCCAGCATAAAGGTTTCGTACACGCCCGAGAACGGCTGGTATTGCGAATCCTCCAGCAGGCTGGAAGAACGGACCGCCAGCGGATAGCGCACCTCCTGCAAGAAGTCCAGGAGCTTATCGATCACGGCGATGGGCAGTGGCGCCGCCAGAAAACGCCGCACGATCTCCTGGTCATCGGTGCTGTGAATCGCGAAGCCGAGCAGATTGTTTTCGCGCAGGAAATTGTCGAACAAGTCGGTAGCCAACACCAGCGTAGGCGGCACGGCAATGCGAATGCCGGGAAACCTGCGGGTCACGCTGCGCTGGTGCAGCAGGTGCCGTATGAAAGCCAGGCCGCGCGCCTTGCCGCCCAGCGAACCGCCGCCGATCTGCAGGAAGAAAGCATCTGCCGGCTGAAACGTCGCCGCATTGAATTCGCCGATGAGCGTCTGGGTTTGCTCGCGGCGATACTCGGCAATGGATGCGATGAGGTCGCGCCGCAGGTGCTCGGTGTCCGCGAAGTCGGAAACTTTGCGCGGCCGCAGCTTTTGGGCCAGGGCGAACTCGGTGCGCGTCATCAGCCAGTGCGAGAAGTGGTTGCGCTGGGCGTGGTATTCAATGCTTTCGGTCGGGACCGTCGCCAGTTGGTTCTCCAGTTCGTTCAGGTTACTGGCGCGCCCGACCTCGGTTTTGCCGTCGGAGAGGCGGAAGACGAAGTCGCCGAAGCCCGCCTCGTCCACCAGCATGCGCCGCAAATCGCCCAGCAGGGTAGGCGAGCGCTTTTGCAGGAAGCCAAACCGCTCGTCGTAGGCGCGCTGCATGAACTCGGTGCGGCTGGACTGCAGCACGATAGGCACATCCGGCACGATGCTGCGAATCATGCGCGCCAACTGGAATCCGGCTTCCGGCGTGAGCGTCTGATTGCGCGGAAATTCCACATCCGACACCACGCCGAGCAGGTAGTCGCGATACTTCATAACCTGCTCCTCGGCATCCTCGTAGCTGGAGCACAGCAGGATCTTCGGCCGGGCCCGCATGCGCACCAGCTTGTGCGCGACATTGAGGCCCTCGCTGAGCAGGCGGCGCGACTGGCTGATGAGCTCGGTGTAAATCACCGGCAGGAAGAGCGAGTAATACCGGATATCGTCCTCGACCACCAGCATCACGGGAACGCTCATGGCATGAGTGTCATGCAGGACGTTGCGCTTGTCTTCGATGTACTTGACGATCGAGATCAGGATACGGGCATTGCCTTGCCACAGAAATATCCGCTCGATATCGGTCTGCGGATTGCGCGCGATGAAGTCCTTGATCTCGCGGTAATCGTAGGCCAGAACGATGACCGGAACATCGAGACCGGCGGCCTTGACTTCACGCGCCAATTGCGCGGCATCCATGTCGCCCACTTGCAGGTTGGTCACGATCAGGTTGAAGCGCGGCTGGGAGCGCGCCAGCTCCAGCGCTTTGGCTCCGCTCGGAACATGCGTGATGCCGGGGACCTGATGAATGTCCAGTTCCAGCGACTCGCCCATCAGCAGTTCGTTGAGGCGTCCGTCCTCGCGCAGGATGAAGGAGTCGTACAGGCTGGAGACCAGCAGAATGTCGTTCACGCGGAACGGCATCAGATTCTCGAAGCCCTCGAATTGGAGCTCCGCTGAAGGGACAGGATCAGGGGATGGGCGTGTGGTGGTCAAGAATCAACACCGGTTTGTATCAGGGCATGGCTTCAGCCATGCCGTTTAAGAGTTCAGAATCAGCGGGCTTTAGCCCCTGCTGCCTTTGCGCTTGCCAAATAAATGAAGCAATAGGGAAATTTCTCGGGCGAATCCACCAGCCCTGCTTTCACCGGATTCTCAGCAATGTATTTCCGATGTTGCAGGAAGCTCTCCCGGTTGTCGACCCGTACCTCCGAAAATCCGCTTTGCCAGACCTCTCCCGAATAACCGAATTCCTTCTTCAACCGATAAGAATATCCGCCCTTAATGAACTGTATCGCCTTTTCAATTGTCATGTCGCCAGGGACCGTGATCAATAGATGCACATGGTCGGGCATGACTACGAAATCATGCA
This sequence comes from Candidatus Korobacteraceae bacterium, assembly GCA_049522855.1. GTDB lineage: Bacteria > Acidobacteriota > Terriglobia > Terriglobales > Acidobacteriaceae > Bog-257. Next base: position 25,159 of record JBEKNL010000025.1, on the reverse strand, counting down.
ACCGGAATTTTCGCGCCGCCACATAAGAACGCAGCACATCAATAAATAGTGTTGCATTGCGCTCCGACTGGAACAAGGCGCGTCCCATGCTCGTCTTTGTCGTGACAAAAAACGTACGCGAAGGGCTGAGGATTTGGCTCGAATTGGCATTGCGGAGAGGTCTCGCCATAAGCAGGGGCTAAAGCCCGATTCCTTTTGATGGGCTTTACGGCACGACTAAAGTCGTGCCCTGATACAAACCGTGATTGCGCCCTATACAGGGCCGTCAGGCGTTTCGTTCAGCCTGCCAACCGCATTCCTTCGCCCACTTGTCGAACCGATCGTCAAAGGTCTTTAGTGAGATTCCCAGGTCGGTTGCTCGCTTTTCTACCCAACTCGTGAGTTCCGTCTGGTACTCCACACGAACGGATTGCATGAACCCATCCCATGCTCGCCTAATCAATACGACGCTTCCATGCGTGTGTTTCGGGCCGTCGAAGGGCATGTCGATTTCCGACAATCCGGAACTCAGGTCTCTAGAGTAAGTCAGGTGCGAAAGTGTCTTGTTAATGGCACGCCGAAGTTTTGTGTCCGTATGTAATCGTTTTTCGTCCCAACCGATCTTGTAACAAAAATCAACGGCATGGATGTTGTCGTTGCCGCGCGGCAATGGTCCTAACGCGCCAGCCGGGTTACCTCGGAATTCTGCAGTGCCCTGATGGAAGAACTCTGCTAAGTTGCGCAAGTGTACAAGGAAGGATTCCTGAGTTTGGTGATTGACAGGCGGCCCATACCTCGCCTTGGGTAGAGCTGCTGCGAGAAACATCGCATATTCCCAAGCAACGTGCTCGACCGCATCATGTACTTGCTTCTGCGTGGGCGTAAATATCCTCTTCGCGGTTTTCATATCGCTTCCATCCAAGCCAACGGGGTGGATTTCTCCACCCCGCATGGCACTCAAACGCTGAGACTGAGGACTACACCAGTCCCTGGTCCAGCATGGCATTGGCGACTTTCAGGAAGCCGCCGATGTTGGCGCCGTTCACCAGATTGCCCGGGGTGCCGTAGGTTTCGGCAGTCTCGAAGCAGGTCTTGTGGATGGCGATCATGATTTTGTGCAGCCGATCGTCCACTTCCTCGCGGGTCCAGTTCAGCCGTGCGCTGTTCTGCGACATCTCGAGGCCGGAAGTGGCCACACCGCCCGCGTTCGCAGCCTTGGCCGGCCCGTAGAGGACTTTGGCCTCCAGGAACAGCTTGGTGGCGTCGAGGGTGCTGGGCATGTTGGCGCCTTCAGCAACGACCTTGACCCCGTTGTTGATGAGGTTGGTCGCGTCCTTGGCGTTGATTTCGTTCTGGGTGGCGCTGGGGAATGCGCAATCAGCCTTGATGTTCCACAGCGGGTTGTAGCCCAGCTTGAGGTCGGTGGGCATGAAGATCGCTTTCTTGAACTGGTCCGCATACTCGCGAATGCGGCCGCGTTTTACGTTCTTCAGTTCCAGGATCCAGGTGAGCTTCTCGTGATTGATGCCGTCGGGATCGTAGATGGCGCCGTCGGAGTCGGAAGCCGTGACCGGCTTCGCTCCCAGTTGGAGCAGCTTCTCGATGGTGTACTGAGAAACGTTGCCGCTTCCCGAGACCAGGCAGAGCTTGCCCTCAAGGGTTTCCTTGCGGGTCTTCAGCATCTCCTCCGCGAAGTACACGCAGCCGTAGCCGGTGGCTTCGGGACGAATCAGCGAACCGCCCCAGTTCAGGCCCTTGCCGGTCAGCACACCGGTGAATTCATTGCGGATGCGTTTGTACTGGCCGAACAGGAAGCCGATCTCGCGTCCGCCCACGCCGATGTCGCCGGCCGGAACGTCGGTGTCCGGTCCGATGTAGCGGCAGAGTTCGGTCATGAAGCTCTGGCAGAAGCGCATGACTTCATTGTCGCTCTTGCCCTTGGGATCGAAATCGGACCCGCCTTTGCCGCCGCCCATGGGCAGCGTGGTCAGCGAGTTCTTGAAGACCTGCTCGAAAGCCAGGAACTTCAGGATGCCGAGATTGACCGAGGGATGGAAGCGCAGTCCGCCCTTGTAGGGGCCGATGGCGCTGTTCATCTGGATGCGGAAGCCGCGATTGACTTGGACATTGCCCTGGTCGTCGAACCATGGCACACGGAACATGATGAGGCGCTCGGGTTCTGTGATGCGCTCCAGGATGCGCGCCGAGATGTATTCCGGGTGGCGCTCCAGCACGAGGCGCAGAGAATCGAGTACTTCCTGGACTGCCTGATGAAATTCAGGCTCGGCTGGGTTCTTGGTCTTCACCAGCGTCATGACATCGTTAATGTAGTTGCCCGGAGTTTTGATTCCAGGCTGGGATGTAGTTACGACACTCATAGAGGTCCTCCTCGAACCTTGTAGCTTATTGCTGTGGCCGATAATAAGAACTGGAATCGCTCGTTATTCCACTGGATCGAACGATTCATTTGAGGCCTGTTCTATTTCAACTCAAGCTGGGGCAGCCCCGCCGTGACCGCTATCACCCGGACAGGTGACGAGCCCGCAATATGGTACCGCTTCCAGGACCCCGCGGGCTGGAAACTTCAGCACAGCAGAGGAATTTGTGGCCAATTTGGCAGGACAGGTTCCGGACCGTTACCGCGCCCGTGGATCGCTGATGCCTCCAAGCGGCGCCAGCGACTTCAAGGCGTCCAGTAAACGGAGACGCTTTCAATTTCGGACAGGAGGGTCTATCGCCCGGTCAGAGTCAGGACGCGGCTTCTTCTTGGTTCGTTTTCCGGCCGTCCGTTTCGCGAGGGAGCACTTTCTTCGCCAGCCTTCGCCTTGCGCCCTTGTTTCCCGAAGTCGGGTGAAATCGTCAGACCGGCAATATCGGACACTGTGGTGTTGTCCAGGACCTTGGCGGTTGCGTTCTGCACGTCGAGGAGTACCTTGTACAGCGCGCGGTGGGGTGCGTCCCGCTCCATGAAGCCGCGCAGTTGCTCTGCGTCACCATAAGGCGCCAGCGGGCCGTCAATCAGTCGGACGATCTCGCTAATGCGAATTGCGGAAGGATCCCGGCGTACTGCTTGAGGGCGGAGCGGCGCCTTCGATTCGCACTGTCGTTCCGTTGTAGAATGCTCCCATGTTAACTGGCCTGGTGCCCTGGATGTGGCTATCGGCCATCCTGTCTCTGGCAGCCCAGACGCTTCTTCTGGTTCCGAGGTGGCGAACCAATCCTCGTTTGTTGCCCGCGGCTTGTGTATTTGTTTTTGTTTCCCTGTGGTTGGACAAGGGACTGGGATTGATCGTGGGCGGCTTCGTACCTTCTCCACTGGGCTCCATCACGCAGTACAAACCCACCTTGCCGGAGTGGACGATCGTTGCCGCGATTTGGGCCATGGGCACATTGTTGATCACCGTCTTTTACAAAATCACGCTCTCGGTTCGAACGGGAGCCAACCACTAACGGAGCAAAACAATGGTGACTCTGGTAGAACCATCCGTATCGGAACGAACGCCTTCTCCGCCCGTCACTCGACCTCCGCAACCAGGGGTCAGCGAGGACTGGCTGGCGGTCTGCATCGGGCTGCTGGTCTTCGTGCTCTCGCTGGCGCTGCTGTTCGGGGCTGACATACTCGGCTGGGCCGTAACCACAGCAGTCTGGACATCTCCGGCCAAGGCCCTGGCGCCGGCTTCCAAGGCCTATGCAAGACTGCCGGCGCTGCTTTCTCTGCTCGGAACCTATCTCTTCCTGCTGCTGCTTTTGTTATTCGGCGCCAAAGCGCTGCGCGCTGACGTAAAGCGCTTCGCCAAGGGCCTTACCGCGATCTTCGCCGTGAGCTATGCCTGCTGGTTTCTCGGGAGTTGGGCTTACATCGCGGCGACACCCGACAAGCGGCAAGCCCTGGGAATTGGTTGGTCGCTGAATCTGACCAACGAGTCCGGATTCATCATCGCGCTGCTGGCGGGCTTGCTGGTGGGCAATTTTCTCCCAGGCATTTCCCGGTCGCTCAAAGAAGCCATCCGCCCCGAGCTGTATATCAAGACGGCCATCGTGATTCTCGGCGGCTATCTCGGGATCACTGCGCTCGATCAGCGACGGCTGGCCTCGGCGATGTTGTTCCAGGGACTGTGTGCCATTGTCTGCGCCTATTTGATCTTCTGGCCCGTGGTGTACTACGTGGCCAGACGTTACTTCGGCTTCAGCCGGGAGTGGGCCGCGCCGCTGGCCTCGGGCATTTCGATTTGTGGAGTCTCGGCGGCGATCGCTACCGGAAGCGCCATCAAAGCCCGGCCGGTCGTGCCCATTATGGTTTCCTCGCTGGTTGTGATCTTTGCCGTGGTGGAACTGCTATTTCTTCCCTTCGTGGCGCAACACTATCTCTACACACAACCGATGGTCGCCGGCGCTTGGATGGGCTTGGCGGTAAAGACCGACGGAGCGGCGGTGGCCAGTGGCGCCATTGCCGATTCGCTGATTCGCGCCAAGGCCTTGGCCGCCTCGGGAATTCGCTTCCAACCGGGATGGACTTTGGCCGTTTCCGCCACGGTGAAGGTTTTCATCGATATCTTCATCGGCGTGTGGGCCTTCGTTCTGGCTTGGGTGTGGTCGGCAAAGATTGAGCGTCGTGAAGGCGAAAAGGTCCAGGCCAGGCAAATCTGGCAACGCTTCCCCAAGTTCATTCTGGGCTATATCGCCACCTTCCTCGTCGTGCTCGCTCTGGGGGCCTTCGTGCCTGGGCTGGTGCCGAAGATCAAAGCCTCCATGGGACAGGCCAATGTCTTCCGCGCCATCTTCTTTGTGATGACCTTTTTCACCATTGGGCTCCTCTCCAATTTCCGCAAACTGTGGCAGGAGGGCATTGCCAAATTGGCCGCCGTCTATGTGCTTTGCTTGTTTGGATACATCATCTGGGTCGGCCTGCTGATCTCGTGGCTGTTCTTCCACGGGGTGCTACCCCCCATCGTGAAAGGATGACCTATGACGGAACCTCGAATTAGCGATGAATTACGCAAGATGGAGAGCGAGTACGAGCCCTTGCTTCCCATTGAAAAGAAGCTCATTTGGTACACCTTTGCCGCTGGAATTGTCCTGCTGGTGGGCCTGGTAGTGCTCAGCCGCTGGATCGCGTAGCGCGAAAGGAAGAAATGTCGAAGGCCAGCATTTGGCGGCGCTCACGACTTCCGCAGCTATTCTCGCAGTCTCTCGGAAGCTTGTTTACTTGCCGTATGAATTACTTGCGGGTACAGCTCAATCCCGAAGCGCAGTGCACATCTTGCAGACCCGGTCGAGCGCGCGGAAGTTGGTCAGTGCGATGCCAGGCGAAACGTATTGCGACTTAACCGGCTCGTCGCGCAGCAAGTCGGTGCTGAGGTATTTCTTGTTATCGTCGGGAAAGACGGTGGCCACCACGGCATCATCTCCCAGGCTGTCCTGAACCTTGACGCCGGCGAGGAAATTCGCGCCTGAGCTGATGCCGACGGCGAGGCCAAGCTCAGATGCTAGCTTTTGCGCCATCAGGATGGAATCGCCATCGCTCACGCTGATGGTGGCCTCCAGCTCCTGCAAGTGCAGAATGTCGGGCACGAACTCATCGGAAATTCCCTGGATGCGATGCTGCCCCACTTTGCATCCGGTGGTGAGCGTCGGTGATTCCGCCGGCTCCATTGGGTAGACGCGGGTGGTAGGCGTCATTCGCTTAAGGAACCGTCCCACGCCCATGACCGTGCCGCCGGTGCCGACTCCGGCGACGAAGGCGTCGGCGGACAACCCTTCCTGCTGGAGCTGCCAGTACAGCTCCGGTCCGGTAGTCTGCTCGTGGGCCTCGACGTTGGCCGAATTCGAGAATTGACGCGGCAGGAAAACATCGTCCCGCTGCGCTGCCAGTTCCTCCGCGAGTCGAATGCTGCCGAGGAATCCGCCCTGCGCCTTGGTCACCGGAACAATGTTCGCGCCCAAACTGTGGATCAAATCCATGCGCTCGCGGCTCATCCAGTTGGGCATGAAGATGGTGACAGGATGCCCCAACGCGCGGCCGATCGCGGCAAAGGCGATGCCGGTATTCCCGCTGGTGGCCTCGACGATGGTGTGGCCGGAGCGGATGGCGTCCACGGCATAAGCAGTGCGCAGGATGTGCAGGGCCATCCGGTCTTTGATGCTGCCGGTGAAGTTCATCTGCTCGCTCTTGGCGTAGATGGTGCGCCGGCGCCCGCGGACCTCGTACTCGATTGCCAATAGTGGAGTGTTGCCTATGAGTCTTTCCAGCCCGCGCAGGCGCTCGGGGACAGAAGGCGTACGGATTGCAACAGGTGTCGACATCAGTTGTGCACGGGTTCCGGACGTTTAAGTCCAAGGCGCTCAACCTACCATTTCATTCCAAGCGAGCAAATTCCTCTGTGACGCTAGTCACAGATCGCCATATTAAACAACCTCGGTCGCCACTCCTACCGCCCCGTGCTCGTGATAAAGGCAAATTTCGACAAGCCCGCAGACCTGAGCAAAATGCTGGAGAAAATTGAGGAGATTCTCAGTTCACGACCGGTGTAGTGAGGATGCTTAGTGCAGAGCGGGCGGTCAAGCCAGCCATACGCAGAAACTTACTGGAGCCGACGATCGGACTTGAACCGATGACCTGTCGATTACGAATCGACTGCTCTACCAACTGAGCTACGTCGGCTTCACTCCGATTGTAACTGCCGGTAACCAAAACCGTAAAGGGATGCGAGCCCCGGTTTTTCACTGCTTTGCGCTGTTTTCCCCTTGCGCCTGAAGTTACTTCCACCGATAATCGTAGCAAGCTCTGCGGCGATTCCGAGCCGCGCCTACATGAACCACTTCTGTCGAGCGGACGTCCTTCGCATCCTGCACATCTCGCCCAACCAACTGGCTGGCTGGCAAAAAGCAGGGCTCGTCTCCATTTCCGACACGTTCACCTTCTTCGATCTGCTTCAGCTCACGAAAGTGCGTGACCTGCGCGCCAAACGGGTGCGTCCGGCAGCCATCCGCGAATCCCTGCAAGCCATGCAGAAACAGGTGGCTGGCATGGAGAACCCGCTCCTCGAAGCCAGCGCCTTCAGCGTTGGTTCGCGCGTGGCCTACCGCCATCAGGGGCACTCGGTCGAACCCATCGCCGGTCAGTTCGTCATGGACTTTGCCAGCACCGGAATGGTGGTGTCCTCGGTCAAGGTGCGGCCCATCGCCAAGTTCGATACTGCGGGCGACCTTTTCGCCCGGGGTGTCACCCTGGAAGAGCATCCCAGCACCCACGACGAAGCCATCCAGACCTATCTACAGGTGCTGGAGGTTGAACCCGACCACGCCCCGGCTCATATCAATCTGGGCACGCTCTATTACAACCGGCAGGATTTTGTCTCGGCCGAAAAGCATTACCGCCTGGCCGTCGAATCCGATCCCCGTTATGCGCTGGCTTACTTCGATCTGGGCAATGTTCTGGACGAGACGGGCCGGATCGCCGACGCGGTTGCCGCCTACACCACCGCGATTCAACTGGCTCCCACCTACGCCGATGCTCATTACAACCTGGCGCTCGCCTACGAACGCCTGCTCCAGCCACGCCAGGCGCTTCCCCACTGGCAGACCTACCTGAAGCTGGATAGCGCCGGCCCCTGGGCGGTGCATGCCCGCAACCAGGTCGCTCGCATTCTCCAAGCCGACAAGCTGAAGGTTGTGTACAGCCGCGAGAAGTAACGCCGGTTGCTTCACGCCTGATGGCGCTGGATTTTCCTTTCGTTAGTGCTACTAGAGCAACCCTTACATTCCGTCCTTGACGGCGACGGCGCGGAAGGGATTAACTATGGGGCAACAGGGCGCTGCGTGGGAAGCGTCGCAAAGCTCGTGACTGACAAGCTGATAGCCTCCGATGCATTCGAGCGGTTACGACAGATGACAGCTTCCCGCCCCGCGGAACTGGTGGAGATTTGCCGTGAATTCTTGACTGAGGCTGGTAAAACACTTGCACAGTTGCGCAATGCATTTACACTGAAACAGCCCGAGGAACTGCGCAGCCGGGCCCACTATTTGAAGGGCAGCAGCCTGATCGTGGGAGCCATCGGCGTGGCCCGCTGTTGCGCCAGCTTGGAAGCCATGGGAAAAAATGGCAATTTGAGTGAGGCGGAAGCAATCCTCGATCAGCTTTCCGCCGCGCTCCAGGCGGTGGAGCAGGAGTACGTGAAGGTCCTCGGTCCGGGCGTGCTTCCAGGCAAGGGACCGGCCGCGTAGGCGATCCTCGGCAAACACTATGACTATGGCAAAGGTGGCAGTAACTCCCATCAAGGTCGTGATTGCCGACGACCATCCGGTGGTGCGCATCGGTCTGCGCAACATGCTGCAGGCCGACAACCATATGCGCATCGTGGCCGAGGCCAGGGACGGCGCCGAGGCGCTCAACATGGTGCGCACCCTTCGGCCCGACATCCTGCTCCTGGACCTGGCCATGCCAAGCATGCCGGGCATGGACGCGTTACGCGAACTCACCAGCGAAACCATCTCCACCCGCACCATCGTCTTGACCGGACTGGTGGACAAGCGGCAGATCTTGGAGGCGCTGCAACTCGGCGCGCGCGGCGTGGTGCTGAAAGACGCCGTCGTGGAACATCTTTCGGCTTGCATTCGCGCCGTGATGCAGGGCCAGTACTGGCTGGACGGACGTCCGGTGCAGAACCTGGTGCAGGTGCTGCACGATCTGGCGGCGCAGACGGCCCCGCCTTCGCGCAAGACCTTCGGCCTCACCGGCCGCGAACTTGAGGTTGTTACCTTGATTACCGAGGGTTCCACCAACAAGCACATCGCAGTCACTTTCGGTATCAGCGAGGAAACCGTGAAGCGCCACCTGACCAACATCTTCAACAAGCTGGGGGTCGGCAACCGCCTGGAGCTGGCATTGTTTGCCCTGAACCATAATCTGCTGCCGCCCAGCTCCGCGACGGATGTGTCGAGATAGCCGAACCGTTGCGTAGTTGCGCAACTCCGAAATCCAGGCGCGCCTCGCCGTCCCGGCTGAATGTCAATCGCACTCCAACCGCTCTCAAGAAGCTATCTCATAAATCGGTTTGTATCAGGGCACGGCTTCACAGGCTGCTGAAAAAGTCATCCTTGCTCAGTGTTTTGAAGGGGCGCACCTTTAGGTGCGCCGTTAAGCTCATTATTTTTGTCAGCCCGCGAGGGATCTGCGGTTCGGACTTTTTCAGCGGCCTCTTCAGCCGTGCCGCAAATGGCCCGTCACGGACTGGGCTTTAGCCCCTGAGGTACTTCGCTTTGGGCAGCCCCGCTATTTATGAGATGGCTTCAAGTCCAACTCTCCACCCCGTTACTCTTCTGCTTCTCTCCACCACAAAGGTACTTCCCCAGTTGTCCGGTGACGGCTAGGGTTAGAGCAGAGACTGATATGGACAACGGCCACGAATGGGGACTGGAGCTGAGTTCCGTCCCTCTGCAGGAGGCGGTGCTATGCGCTGACTGCGAGATCATTAGCAACAGCGCGGGTGAATCCTGCGAGATTTGCGGCAGCCGTTCGCTGCTCAGCCTGGGACGCCTGCTCGGCGGCTGCATTGACGGCGAACGGGCCGTCCTGGTGCAGTACGACCAACATCCGGTTCACAACGGATTCACCGTACTGGTGAACCCCGGCGCCACCGAAGTCTTGCAGCAGTGCCGAAGAAGGAAATTCAGTGGTTAGGGATTAGGGGTTGGTTGCGATTCTCGCTTTTGTCGTTATTCAGCGTTCGTCAATTGACACAACCCTCGCAGACGATCTTCCGCCAAAATTACCATCCGCCGGGCCGCCAATCACATCACACACGAGTGACAATTTCTTCCCTGCGAGGTCTCATGGATCACGACAAACTTCTCCGTCAGCAACTTGCCAAAATGATCGACTGGAACGAAGCCCATGCCGACTTGAGTGCGACGGTGCATGACTTCTCCACCAAGCTGCGCGGTCAGGTGCCCAAGGGGCTGCCACATTCGGCGTGGCAACTGCTCGAACACATACGCCTCGCGTTGTGGGACATCCTGGAGTTCAGCCGCGACGCGAAACACAAGTCGCCAAAATGGCCCGAGGGTTACTGGCCGAAGACCGCGGCGCCGCCCAGCGACAAAGCGTGGGACGAGAGCGTGAAGGCCATCCTGAAATTGCAGGAGGAGTTCCGCAAACTGGTCAACGACCCCTCGCATGACCTGTTCAAGCCCTTCCCCCATGGGGATGGCCAGACGCTGCTGCGCGAGGTGCTGCTGGCCGCCGACCATGGTGCCTATCATCTGGGGCAGTTGGTTCTGGTGCGCAAGGCATTGGGCGCGTGGGAAGGATAGCTATGCCGGTTTGGCTGACGGCTGACAACTGAAAGCCGACAGCTAAATCAACGACAGCGCGTCCACATCCACCACTACATTATTGCGGGGAATTTTCTGCGCATCCGCGTATGCAAGCATGGAACGTAACGCGGCGTTCATGCGCTCCCGGCTGGCCGACTTTAACAGGAAGTGGTAGCGATACTCAGTCTTCAGTCGCACGATCACCGCGGCGGCCGGTCCCATAACGCGTATGCCAGCCAATCGGCTCGCTTCGAACCACTTCCCCAGAATGCCCGACCAGGCCAGCGCTTCGTCGAGCTTGCTGCTGCGCACCAGCACGTTGCTCACGGCGTTGAACGGCGGATAGTGCATCCAGCTACGGAAGCGTATTTCTTTTTCGTAGAAGCCATGGTAATCGTGCGCGGCGGCGAACTGGATGGCGTAGTGGTCCGGAAAAAATGTTTGCAGCACAACTTTGCCGGTAGTGTCGCCACGCCCGGCGCGTCCGGCAACTTGGGTGAGCAACTGGAAGGTGCGCTCAGCGGCGCGGAAGTCGGGAAAGCTGAGCGCAGCATCGGAGCCGACGACGCCCACCAGCGTAACGTTGGCGACATCGTGTCCCTTGGCGATCATCTGCGTGCCCACCAGCAGATCGATTTCGCCCGCCTGCAGCGCGCTCAACATGCGCTCGAAATCGTCGCGGCCGTGGACCGTGTCGCGATCGAGCCGGGCAATGCGCGCCTGCGGAAACATGCCGTGCAGGATGTGCTCCAGCTTCTCCGATCCGGTCCCGAGATATTGCACATATTCGCTGCCGCATTTGGGGCAGGTGCGGGGCGCGGGCCGCGTGTAGCCGCAGTAATGGCACATCAGGCGGTGTTCGCGCTTGTGGTAAGTCATGGAGATGGCGCAGTTCTTGCACTGCACGCTCTCGCCACATTCCCGGCAGAGCACGAAGGCGGAGTAACCGCGCCGGTTCAGCAGCACCATCACCTGCTCGTGGCGCGCCAGCCGTTCGCCAATCTCTTCCACCAGCTTGCGCGACAGCGGTTCGTCCTTGCGGGTGCGCTGGAATTCCTCGCGCATGTCGAGGATCTGGACCTCGGGCAGCGGCCGCTTCTCGATGCGCTCGGGCAACTCTAGCAGCCGGTACTTGCCGTTGACAGCGTTGTAGTAGGTCTCCAGCGACGGCGTGGCCGAGCCGAGCACCACCGCCGCGTTGCACATCTTGGCGCGCATCACCGCCACGTCGCGGGCATGGTAGCGCGGCATTTCCTCCTGCTTGTAGGAGTGGTCGTGCTCCTCATCCACCACGATGAGCGCCAGGTCGGGCACCGGCGCAAAGATGGCGGAACGTGTGCCTACCACAATGTGGGACTCGCCGTTGCGGATGTGTCTCCACTGCTCGGCGCGTTCGTCGTCGCTGAGCCCGGAATGGAGGATCGCGACCTCGTCCCCAAAGATCTGGTGCAGGTCGGCGGCGACGGCGGGGGTGAGGCCGATTTCCGGGACCAGCAAGATGGCGGAGCGCCCTTTGGCCAGCACCGCCTGCATCGCCGACAGGTACACCGCAGTCTTGCCCGAACCGGTGATGCCATGCAGCAGCATGGGCAGAAATTGGCGCTCCTCGGTGGCAGTAATGATGGTGTTGAGCGCAGCTTTCTGCGCAGGCGTGAACAGGAACTCCAGCTTGCGCGGCTTCATCCCCGACATACGGAAAACGGCCGCTTCTTGGCTGAGCGCAACGATCCCGCGTTTCACCAGCGTTTGCAGTGTGGTTCGCGGGACGACCAACTCACGAATCGCTTCGACCGGAGCGCGCTGCTTCTCCTGGCTGCGCAGGTAGGCCACGATCTTCTGCTGATTGGCGTTGAGTTTGCCGGCCACGTCCTTCAAGGTCGCGATCTGCACAGTGCGGCTGGCATCGCGGACGTCGCTAAGGTCGTCGCGGGCGATCCACTTCTTGCGCAGCAAAGCTTGCAGCAAATTACGCGACGCTCCCGTCGCCGAACGCAGGGCCGCTTCGCGCACCACTTCGCCATCGGCGAGGCGGTTTAGCACCGTATATTCCAGCATCTGATGTTCCGGCTCTTTGTGCGACCGCAACGACGACCCCAGGGTAGATGCAGCATGGAGTGCAGCAATTCCTTTGTCAGTGATGTGATAGCCAAGCACGCGCCGGAACTCCGCCGACAACGGCAGCATGGTGCGAAACACTTCGCCGATGGGCGCAATGTAATACTGGGCGATCCAGCGGCCCAGTTGCATGAGTTCAGGAGTGAGAGCGGGCGCTGAGTCGAGGACCTGGCTCACGCGTCGGGTCTGGAATTTGGGCTCGCGATCGTGAAGTTCAGTAACGATGCCGCACAGCCGCTTCTCGCGGAAGGGCACAATGACGCGGCCACCCACGCAGGGCTCGGTGTCGGCAATGCGATAGGTGAAGGTGGCGTCGAGCGGGACGGGCACGGCCACATCGCAGAATTGCGGCATGGGATTAGACGACCGCTCGCCGTTGCGAAGGAATCAGCGGCGGACTTGATGCTTTGAAGGGGCCCAGCTTCAGCTGGGCCGCAAACCGACACGAAAGGAGCTGGGCTTTAGCCCCTGAGGAGATTTGCAAGTCGGGTTTGAGTGGATGTCGCAATCAGGCTTCTTTTCGGGATTTGAGATGCAAAATGAAAAGCGAGTCCCCTCGGCGGCTAAAGCCGCTGGCGCTCCGGCGACTTCCGGCACGGCTGAAGCCGTGCCCCTTCAAAGCAATGGGTAGCACGATCAATCGATACAAACCTAGGTATCCTCGGCACTCTGTTTGTCGGTACGGATCCTGAGTCCCAGATAGCGCATCACCATCTGCAAATCCTTCCAGGCTTCCTTCTTTTGCCGCGGGTCGCGCAACAGAAACGCCGGATGGTAAGTGACCGCCAGCTTGCATTGGAACGGCCCGCCGGACTCGTCGGCAATGCCCGGCGGCGAGTACTCATAGAACCGTCCGCGCAGCGACGTCATTGAGTCATTGACGCTCAGCAGGTTCTTGGCCGCCGTCGCGCCCAAGGCCACGATGACTTTCGGCCGGATGACGCCAATCTGCCGCATCAGGAACGGCGAACAGGTTTCACACTCGTCGCGCTCGGGCGTGCGGTTGCCGGGCGGACGGCACTTCACGATGTTGGCAATGTACACCTGCTCGCGCTTCAGTCCCATGGCGGCAATCATGTTGTTGAGCAGTTGGCCGGCGCGTCCGACGAACGGCAGCCCTTGCGCATCTTCGTCGGCGCCCGGGCCTTCGCCGATGAACATCAGCTCGGCATGTGGATCGCCGGTCCCAAAGACAATCTGCTTGCGCCCCAGCTTTGCCAACTTGCAACGCTGGCAGGCGGGACCGATGTCGTCGGCGATGACCTGCAGAAGCGCGGCACGATCGAGGCTGCCGGCGGCGGACGGAAGATAAGCCTCCTGAGCGTCGCGCTCAGCCGCGACCGTCAGCCGATCCGCTGCCTCGGCTAGTTCGTCAACAAGTTGCACACCAGGATCATCGGGCGCTCTGCCGTTGATCGCGTCGCGGCGATAGAGCGGACCAACCCCCAGCTCGCGATAGAAGTTGAGGCGCTCCCGCAGTGCGGATTTGGTGTTGGCGTCGAGAGTCATGCGATGGAATTGATGGTGCGATTCTACGCCAGCACGGGCGAGACCTGCTGCCGCCGGATGCGCAGTGCGGCCTCCAGAATCTTCTGCGCGATCTCCAACTTGCCGGCCTCTGCCACGGCGATGATGTCTGTCGGGGTAACGATTGTCACTTCGTTGCGATTGCTGTCGAAGCCAATCCCGGCGCGAGCCACGTCATTCACCACGATGGCGTCAACCCGCTTCTTGGCTAGCTTGCTGCGGGCGTTTTCCAGCAGGTCCTCAGTTTCGGCGGCAAAGCCGATCAGCACTGGAGAGCGCTTGCCGGTAGCGTGCCGCAGGCTACCGAGGTCGGCGAGAATGTCGGGATTGGGTTCGAGTTGCAGCTCCAACGCAGCTTTGCGCTTGATCTTTTCCGGCGAAATATTCTTGACGTGATAGTCGGCGACTGCGGCGGCCATGATGATGAAGCTGGCCTGCTCCCAGCGATCGAGCACCGCCGTGCGCATTTGCTGCGCCGTCTCCACGAAGATGGTTTCTGCCGCCGCGGGCGGTTGCAATGCAGTCGGCCCGCTCACCAGGACGACCTTCGCTCCCCGCCGCAGCGCGGCTTCAGCGAGCGCGTATCCCATCCGGCCGCTGGAACGATTGCTGAGATAACGCACCGGATCGATGGGCTCGTGCGTGGGTCCGGCGGTGATGAGCACGGTCTCACCCGCCAGGTCTTGTGCGACTCCGAGGCGCTCCAACGTGGCAGCGACGATCTGCTCCGGCTCGGCCAGACGTCCGGCGCCGATCATCCCGCAGGCCAGATAACCACTGTCCGGCTCGACGATGGTTACACGGCGGCGGCGCAGGATTTCCAGATTCGCCTGCGTGGCCGGGTGCTCCCACATGTTGACGTTCATGGCGGGCGCGACCACCACGGGGGCCGTAGTCGCCAGGTAAAGCGTGCTGAGGAAATCGCTGGCGATGCCCTGCGCGAACTTGGCGATGGTGTCGGCCGTAGCGGGAGCGACCAGGAGCGCGTCGATGGATTGCGCGACCGAGATGTGTTCGACGGCGGAGTCCAGATTGGGCGGCTCGGCCGCCGACCCGAACATGCCGGTAATGACCTTCTCGCCGGAAAGCGCGGCAAAGGTGAGCGGGCGGACGAACTCCTGCGCCGCAGCAGTCATGATGACCTGCACGCGTACGCCGCGGTCCTGCAACAGGCGAACGATTTCGGCGGCCTTATAGGCTGCGATGCCGCCGCTCACACCGAGTGCGATTTTCATGTGTGTGCCTGACTAGTCGTCGGCATCGCCAGCGACGGCATGATCCAGGCCCTCGCTGGCCGACTGCAGCGGAGTTTTTACAACCTTCGGAATCTCCCATTTCACTCGGCCGGCCTGGATCTCTTCCTCGGCGATGCGGCAGGGCTTGCGCGAGTGCGACTCGACTACGGGGCGGGCGCCATTCTGCAACTGACGCGCGCGCCGCGCCGCCACCAGAACGTAGCGATAATTGCTGTCGAAGCCTTCAACCAGTTTCATAAGTCACTCCGTGACGGTGGGTAAACGGGAAAGATCGAACGTTGCCAGGATAGCTTGGACCTGGTCGAGCATCTGCGACCGCAAGGCGCCATGAGCAATGGCCAGCACCGCGTCATCCTTGGCTGTCACCGCGGCCGCCGAACGCTTCCGCCGTTCGGCTTCCACAATCGACTTGAGGACGTCAATCGACTGCTCCAGCCGATCATTGACCAAAATATAGTCGTACTGGAAGAAATTCTCAATCTCGCGAGTAGCGGTCTGCAGGCGGCGCTGAATAATGTCTTCGGTATTGAAGGGACGCGCGCCATCCCCCAGCAGCTTGCGTTGCAGATCGTCATCGGCCTCGGCGCGGCGGCGCAAGCGCCGTTCCAACTCGTCGCGCGAGGGCGGCAGGATGAAGACGCTCACCGCTGCGGGCACCTTCTGCTTCACCTGGGCGGCGCCCTGCACGTCAATGTCGAGCAGCAAGTCGTGGCCGCGCGCCGTAGCTTCGCGCAGGAAGCGCTTCGCCGTTCCGTAGTAGTTGCCGAAGACCTCGGCGTACTCCAGGAATTCGTCCTCGGCCAGCATGCGTTCGAACTCTTCGCGAGACACGAAGAAATATTCGCGCCCCGACTGCTCGCTGCCGCGCGGCGGCCGGGTGGTATAGCTGATGGAGAATTCGAGATTCGGAACGACGCGGCGAACTTCGTTGGTGAGCGTGGATTTCCCCGAGCCCGAGGGCGCCGAGATGATGAAGATGTTGCCGTCGCTCATTCTAGGTTCTGCACCTGTTCGCGCGCCTTTTCGATCTCCGATTTCATGGCCAATCCCAGGCCGGTGATGCGCAGCGCTTCGCCAGCCACGCCCGTGGTCTTCGACATTAGCGTGTTGGCTTCGCGGTTCATCTCCTGTAGCAGGAAGTCGAGCTTCTTTCCCACCTCGCCGCCGGCATCGAGCAGCGACAGGAAATGCTGGATGTGGTTTTTCATGCGCACGACCTCCTCCTGAATGTCGCTGCGCTCGGCGAGCATGGCCGCCTCTTGCAGGATGCGGTCGGGATCGGCGTGCGCCCCCAGCAACTCCTGCATGCGCCCGTGCACCTTCTCATGGTAGGCCTTCAGCACCTTGCCGCGCAGTTGCTCGACCTCACGGGTGGCCGAGGACAAATGGGCCATGCGTTCGCGCAACTCCGCCGCCGCGCCCCGGCCCTCCTCCTCGCGCATGAGGTTCAGCCGCTCGATGCATTGCTCCAGCGCCGCGGTCACCTGTTTCTCCATCGCGGCCATGGCCTCGCCGCTTTCGGCGGCATTCAACGCGCCCGGCATTTTAAGCACCGCGTTCAGGTCGGGCTCGGCGCTCACCCCAAACTCTTCGGCAACTTCGCGGAAGGTGCGCAGGTAGCCGCCGACCAGGTCGCGGTTCACGGAAAATGCGACCCCGCCGCTGCGCTCCAGGCTCAGGGTCACTTCGATGTGGCCGCGGTGCAGGCGCTCCTTCAGCACCCGGCGGATCTTCATCTCGACTGGTTCCATCTCCGCAGGAAGACGCAGATGCAGATCGAGAAAACGATGGTTCACCGCCTTCAGGCTGAGGGTGAACGCGAGCTGGTCGTCCGCGTTCATCTTCACTTGCGAGTAGCCGGTCATGGAGCGGATGTTCATAGTGGCGCTCATTCCGTCCCAGTGGCGGTCTCAACATCGACGAACTGCAAATCATACAACCGGCGGTAGGTGCCGGGGTGGTCCAATAGACACTCGTGCGTGCCCTCGTCGGTGATCATTCCGTTTTCCAGCACCAGAATGCGATCGGCGCGGCGCACCGTGGACAGCCGATGCGCGATCACAAACACGGTGCGGCCGGTAATCAGATTTTGCAGCGCCACTTGCACCAGCGACTCGCTCTCGGTGTCGAGCGCGGAAGTGGCTTCGTCGAGGATCAGGATCGGCGCGTTTTTCAGGATGGCGCGCGCAATCGAAATGCGCTGCCGTTCGCCGCCGCTCAGGCGCAGGCCGCGCTCGCCAATCACCGAATCATAGCCCTCCGGCAGGGCCATGATGAAGTCGTGGGCCAGCGCCGCGCGGGCCGCTTCTTCCACCGTCTCGGCGGAAACTTGCGGCTGCCCATAGGCAATGTTGTTGCGCACCGTATCGTTGAACAGGATGGTGTCCTGGGTGACGATGGCGATTTGCGAGCGCAGGGAAGCGATGGTCAAGTCGCGCACGTCGCAGCCGTCGATGAGCAGCCGCCCGCGCGTGACGTCGAAGAAGCGCGGCAGCAGATGCACCAGGGTGGTCTTGCCGGAGCCGCTGGAGCCGACCAGCGCCACCAGCTCTCCCGGCGACACTTCGAGGTTGATGTCGTGCAGCACATCACGATCGTCGTTCGCCTGTCCATAACTGAAGTCGACATGCTCGAAGCGGATGCCCTGATGGAACGGCGGGAGCTTCTGCGCGCCCGGTTTCTCGCGCACATCATCACGAGCGTCGAGGAAATCGAAGATCGCCGAGGAGGCGCCCAACGCCTGCTGAAAGTTGTTGTTGAAGATCCCAAACTTGCGCACCGGTTCGTACAGCTTGAATACCGCAATAATGAACGCCAGGAAGACGCCTTCGGTGAAAAAGCCGTGTTTAATGTACTCGCGGCCAATCAGGATCAGCAGGGCGATGGCAATGGCGCCGAAAATGTCCATCATGGGCGAACTCAGCGCGTAGGCGCTCACCGAACGCAGGTTGGCCTTGAACAGCCTCCGCGCAGCATCGCGGAAGCGGCGCGTCTCCCAGGCTTCCATCGAAAAAGCCTTCACGATGCGCACGCCGGTGATGGTTTCCTGCAGAATGTTCTGGATCTCAGCCAGCTTGTCCTGGCCGCGGCGCGTCGTGGTGCGCACGCGGTGGCCAATCCTTCGGGCCGCCATTATCACTACCGGCACGAAGATGATGAGCACCCAGGTCAACCGTCCGCCCAGCAGGACCACCACGCAGGCCGTGAACAGGAAGGTGAAAAACTGCTGCAGAAATTCCGCCAGCACCGACGAGAGCGCAAACTGCACGCGCTCGATGTCGTTCACAATCGCCGACAGCAATGTGCCGGTGGAATATTTCTGGAAGAACGCCACCGAACGCCGCAGCGTCGCCGAGTACAGTTCGTTACGCAGGTCGGTGACCATGCCGTAGCCGGCGTAGTTCGCCAGGTAGCTTCCGCCGTAGTCGAAGATGCCCTTCAGCACGGTGGAGGCGACCAGCGCAAACGCGACCATCGTCCACACGTTGTGAAAGTGTTCGGGAACAAACCAGTTCAACTCGATGGGCTTACCGCTGATCGGCATTTTGAACAAGGGCAGGATGTGCGATTGGGAGGAAGGATTCAGTACGCGATCGAAGATGGGCCCGATCAGCAGCAGCCGGAAGGCGTCCAGCAATCCCACCAGGGCCATGGACACCACCGCCGCCAGCATGTGGAACCAATACGGTTTGAAGTAGCGAAGAAGGCGGCTCAGTTGACGCATAGTTCCCGCAGGTTCGATGGCTGACTTGGCTCCGCGCAGAAGCAGGCCATGGGGAATCGGGATGCAACACTTGATTCTACTGGATTTTGGGGCCAGTAGTCAGTAGCCAGTAGTCAGTTGCCAGTTGCCAGTGAGGACGCCACGCGCGTCGATTCGGTCGTGTGACCGAGACATCTTCTCGACGCACCAGCTCAGTTGTCCCTTTTGGATGTGCGTCGTGCATCTGTCCTCATCACTGCGAGGATGCGCTCGAAGTCCTCCCGGGAGGAGTACTCGATCAGGATCTTGCCTTTGGCGTTGCGGCCGGTGATCGTGACATGCACGCCCAGCGCCCGTTGCAGCTCGTGCTCGGCTTCTCTGACGTTTGGGTCCACCATGCGGACCTTTTCGGCCCTTTCCCGCGGGTGAGCCAGCTTAGTGGCTGCCTTCTCGGTTTGGCGAACCGATAGCGAAAGCGCGACAATGCGCTGGGCCAGTTGCTCCACCTCTTCCGCCGATTCCAGCGCCATCAGCACCTTGGCGTGGCCAAAGCTGAGCTGGCCCTTGTCCAGCATGGCCTGCACGCTGGACGGCAGCTTCAGCAGACGCAGGAAATTGGCCACCGAGGAGCGCTGCTTGCCGGTGCGCTCCGCCATCTCCTCCTGCGTGAGCGCGAACTCGCGCGCCAGCTGATCATAGCCGCGGGCTTGCTCCATGCAGGTCAGCTCCAGGCGCTGCAGGTTCTCGACGATGGTCATCTCCATGGCCTGCTCGTTGGAAACCGGCCGCACTATGGCTGCAATGCTCCGATGGCGGAGCTGGCGCACCGCCTCCCAGCGCCGCTCGCCGGCGATGACCTGATAGCGCCCGCCCGCTACCGGACGCACCACGATGGGCTGCAACAGGCCCACCGCCTCAATCGAAGCCCCTAGTTCATCCAGCCCGCCGAAAGACACGCTGCGCGTCTGATAAGGATTGCGGTCGAGGCTGTTGAGCGGGATCTGCTGGACCGACTCGCTGCTGAGAGCGTTCGACGCTGGCGTGGACGCCGGGGAAGCGTCCGCGGCCGAATCATGAGCTACTGGCCGCGACGGAAGCAGGCTCCCCAACCCGCGGCCAAGAACTTTGCGCTGGTGTGACATGGGACTACGTAGCAACTATCCATGAGCGGGTGGCAATTAGCAACTGGCAATTAGCAACTAGCGTTACCCAGCGCTGACGCGCTCTTTCGCCCCGCAAGCGAGATGGCGGTTCGATCATCAGATGCATCAGGTGAATTGGGTGATTGGCTCCCACCCTGTCGCCAAACGAGGGCGACAAGGGTGGGGCACCCCAAGCAAAGACTCACGGCGAAAGGCTGGGCCACCCGCCAATTTATCTCGTGCTGGGAGGAGTTACGCGGTGACGGTAGCCACACAGCTGTGCCCACCCTGTCGCCAAACGACGGCGACAAGGGTGGGGCACCCCAAGTAAAGATTCACGCCGAAAGGCTGGGCCACCCGCCCCTTGGACCGACGCAGACCCCATCATTGATGAGGAACCGTGGTGCTTGAATCGGGTGGTTTCGTCTCGAACCATTCGGACAGAACTTCGGTTGCTGCAGAGCCTTTGCGCTTAGACACGAATACACTGCGTGCTCGCTGCACTCCGACAGGCGTCGGCTCAGTGTCCACATTCCATTCCATGGCCGCTCCGGGAGGCAAGAAAATCCACCCGTCCCCAAGTTCGGACTTCAAATCTGCAAAACCAGGGCTCACCGATGCATTCCCTTTTTTCAGCGATGCCAACCACACAGTCACCCCATTCTTACGCTCAAGGACATACCCCTCTGGCGGACACTCAGCAGGAGCGTAAACGTAGATGCTGGACTCTCTTGGTGCTTCGAAACGAAGCCTTATACGCACATTCGCACCAAGATAATCTGACCTCTCCCGCTGGGGATCATTGTCTCCAATCTTTTGAATACTCACTACGCGCAGCACACCCAAATCCCGGTGTTCTAGCTGGGCGTGCGAGATCACTCCTGCCATCAGAAGCGTGCAAGAGAGCAGCAAAATCGTGCGGACGATATCAAGTGATTTACGGATGCATTTGGTCATAGTAGCTGTTGAATAATGCTGGTGTGAAATCAGACTTGAAGTGTTCGAACACCTGCCGTTGCACTCCATAAGCCGCAGGCTCATCGCCGCCTCCCTGATGGACCTGCTCATGACGAAGAATTGATCCTCCCAAATCCCTCATCATTAGGCCGCTTGTCGGGTCAAATGCATTCATATAAGTAAATGTGTTCGTCTTGATGTACATCGGACCGCTATGGTTTATGACAAAAGCCTGGGTTCCAGGATTTGTGATCTTTCCAAGATCGGCACCACTCTTTCCAGCAAAGTCGTTCGCTGGATCGGTAGTCACAGCCATATCTTTCAAGCTGAGCCCATTGCGTTGGCTGACACTATCGAGTCGGGCTAGATAGGCCGAGGCCACCGCATTCCCCTGTTTTTCAACTCCCAGAGTAGTCTTTTCTGCTTTGAGAGCCGCCCTAGCGTCGGCAGATAAGGACTTGTCTTTGAGTTCGCCGTTGATCTCCTTCGTTCTTGCGGTGATTTCCTTGTCGGTATGCTGGCCCAACTGAACAATCTCATGTCCATCGGGATCAACTCTGCTCAGCGGGTTGTTCCAAACGTAGCTGTACAGGTTGAGCGACTGGGGATTGTCCAACTTCGCGTACGGCACCGGCTCGACTGTGGCAGACCAGTCCGGCGAATAGAAGCGCGCCATGGTGCCCTTGTAGAACCGACCGCCAGGCTGCTGTGCTCCGGCTCGCTTACCAGCAGATGAACGTGTTCCGGCATGACCACATAGCCGAAGACACCCAGACCATAACAACTGAAGGTGATGAAGTGTAGTTCACCGGCTTGCTGATAACGTTTGAGTCCTCGCGGCACAGAAGCAATTTATCTCGTGCTGGGAGGAGTTACGCGGTGACGGTGGTCACACAGCTGTGCCCACCCTGTCGCCAAACGACGGCGACAAGGGTGGGGCACCCCCAATAAGATTCACGCCGAAAGGCTGGGCCACCCGCCGCTGCGCACGGCCATCTCGTGGTCAATGCTGAGTTGCCCGTAATTGCCGAGCGTCTCGTAGTAGCTCTTGACCAGTTTGTGCGAGGGCTTGAGGTTGAGTGGTTGCATGGTTCAGGCTATAGGGTACGTGCGATGGGGTGGATTGGCGAAGGAAATTGTGTGCTTTCGGCGTGTGTTGTCTGGTGCCGTCCCCGAAGGGACTCCCTAATTTTCCCACCTTACCCAGGACTTACGTCCTGGGCTACTCTTGTGCCGCCCTGCGGGCTAGTGTCTGGCAAATCCGAAGGTCCTACCGGGATGTCACTTTTCTAGAAGTGATATCACAAATCGTTTTGTATCAGGGCTCGGCTTCAGCCGTGCCGCAATGGGTCAACAACGACTTGGGCTTCAGCCCCTGAAGGACATGTTTTTGCAAGGGCTGAAGCCCAGACCTTTCCCGCGCTGCGGCCGGCACGACTAAAGTCGTGCCCTGATACAGCCCAAAACGATTTATGAGATGGGCCCTAGGTCCGCGGACCCATGCTCACTCATTATCCCACATTGTGGTATATCCCACATTGTGGTACATAGCGCCGGCCGCAACCGCTGCTGGTCCGCTAATCGCTCGACTGGGCGGCCTCTGGAGACGGCGGGTTGGGACGGGTGACGCGCTCGATGATCTCTTCAGCCAGCTTCAGGTAGGCCTCGGCGCCGCGGGCGTGGGGATCGTACAGCAGCGCCGGCTTGCCGTGGCTGGGGGCCTCGGCGAGTCGAATGTTGCGCGGGATGGCGGTCTCGCACATCAGGTCGCCGAAGAAGCTGCGCAGCTCGGCGGCCACCGACTGCGCCAGGTTGGTGCGCTCGTCGAACATGGTCAGCACCACGCCCTCGACCGCCAGGCTGGGGTTGAGCTCGACGCGGATGCGGTCGATGGTGTCGAGTAGTTCGGTGACGCCCTCGAGGGCGAAGTACTCGGCCTGCATGGGAATGAGCACGGTGTCGGCGGCCACCAGCGCGTTGAGGGTGAGCAGGTCGAGCGCCGGCGGGCAGTCGATCACGATGAATTGGAATTCCTCGCGCAGCGGTTGCAAGGCGTTGCGCAGGCGGAACTCGCGGAGCTCGAGGGGCACCAGCTCAATGTTGGCGCCGAGGAGGTTTTTGTGCGCGGGGATCATGCTGAGGTGGTCGAGCTCGGTGGGGAGCGTCGCCTGCTGCGCCGGGACCTCGCCCATGATGACCTGGTAGGTGCTGTGGCGCTGGGGATCGCGCAGGAAGCCGAGGCCGCTGGAGGCGTTGGACTGGGGATCGCAATCGACCAGCAGCGTACGGGCGCCCAGGGAGGCGAACGACGCTGCAAGATTGATGGCGGTCGTGGTCTTGCCGACTCCGCCCTTCTGGTTGGTGACTGCGATGATGCGTCCCATGGTTGTGCAGGTGAGGCTGAACTCAAGAAGCTTAGAACGCGACGTGGGTGGACGGCAATGACGGAGGGGGGCGGAAGGGAAATTTTCGTTGGAAAAGCTGTGCAAGACTCGGATGGGACGGCGGAAGGTGCTGATTAAGTGGAGGGTAGGCAGAGTGCGGGGTTGTGGGTAACTGGAGCGGGAGGGTTGGAAAGGCAATGTTCCACGTGGAACATTCTTGGACGGAGGCAGCGCAAAGTGAGATCGTGGGACATGCCGTTGGCTCACCTTCGCGTGGGTAGAACGGCGGCGGAAGCCGGGAACCCCCAGCGCAATGAAATGGGGGGACTGTGCAACCAGGAGGGCTGGCAGTTGCCGAAATTCATCCAATCGCTGGATCTCAATGTTCCACGTGGAACATTGTGCCGAGCCTGCCAAGTATCAATCAACCCTGCTACTCGACCAAGACCGTAGTGTGGATCGGCGACCCTCTACCGTCAAGTGAAGAAGAGTCGTCGTTGAATATGCTGTCACCCACGAAGGCCACAGTGTCCGCAACCAGAATTGTGTAGGCACTTGCTATGGTGCCCCCTGCATAGGTGAGTGCCGTGCTCGGCGCCGCCTTTGGGTGGGTTGGGATGGTCAAGCGTCGCATAAAGTTGGAAACTTATCCGAACCGCGTAGCGGCAATGCCGCTTGCCACACTTCCAGAAACTTGCTAAAGCTCCATTCTGCTTGGGAATAGTCGGATTATTCTTAAACACTTTCCCACTCTTACCTACAAATCAAGCTGTAATGTTGCAATAGTTACCACTACTCGATTAAACCATTCCCAAGCTCTTCGCACCAGTCGGTTCGCAACCCATTCCGTTCTGCCAGCAGAACCACGCGCGCCTCGCTGAGCGGCACCGCTGCCGGCTCCCGCCAACGCCATGGCTTACCCAGCACTGCCTGCGCGGTCGAACCCTGTCCTGCACCGATGAGCAAACCCAGCCTGCCATCTTCGGCGACCAGCTTTGCCGCCACCGGCAAGGCCCGCTCAAACTGCTCGACGGCGCGCAGCGTCACCAGGTCAGCGGTTTTCGCCCAATGCTCGGCGCGGCCGCCGAACACCTCAACGCGGTCGAGTCCGAGGCTGCGCACCACCTCCCGCAGAAAAACCGCCTTCTTGTTGTGCACCTCAATCAGCGTCAGCCTGAGCTGGGGCGCGAACAGCTTCATCGGAACTCCGGGGAAGCCCGCTCCCGAGCCGACGTCCACCAGTGTCGAAGCCGCCGCGCCGTCACGGCCGCGCAGCAGAACCCGGGCCGCAAACAGCGACTCGCCGAAGTGCCGGGTCACAATCTTCTCCGGATCGCGGACCGCCGTCAGATTCACCCGCGCATTCCAGCGCAGCAGCAGATCGAGGTAGCGCTGCAGCGCTTCCAGCAGCCGCGGCGGCAGCCTCTCTCCGCCGCTAAACGGCGCCAGCAACTCGGCGATGCGGGCAGTCTCCATGGCAACCTTGCAGCATACGACACCTGGGAGCTGGAAGACGACCGCAATTGCAGTGGAGGTGGAGGAGTCGGCTGCGAAGAAGTGGGGAGAAGGAGTGGGCCGCCGTAATCCTGGGAAGCGCGGCACATAGTTTCATAGTTTCGAAACTATGAAACTGTAACGGCGTCGCGCCAGAGAGACACGCCCTAGTACTACTGTGTTATAAGAAGCCTCGCCGGCAGCAGGGACACCTGGGCAGGGAGCGGGCCAAGTGGGTGGCGATCAGGCGGCGCAGGGTGGCAATCGAGGATGGATTATGCCGTTCGG
>JBEKNL010000024.1:0-77289 GCA_049522855.1 Candidatus Korobacteraceae bacterium | reverse complement strand
CCTCTTGCTTCTCCCGCTGCTTGCGCGTGCCCATTGCCATGCGCACATTCTACGAACCAAGCCTGTGGATACTTCAACATTTTTTGCTCACGCATCTAGACTTGCACCACAGGCTGCTATGCCAAACGGGCGTCAAGAAGAAAAGACCGCTTCCCTACGAATACGGCCGGGTCATCATCGACAACTACTCCGCTAAGGTGGACCTTGCGCCCGTCGTCTTCGAGCATTGGATCCACCGTTCCAAGTTCACCTGCAGGGTCTGTCACGTGGACGTGGGTTTTGCGATGAAGGCCGGAGCCACGGGGATCACGGCCGCAGACAATGAGCGAGGCTATTACTGCGGCAGTTGTCATAACGGGAAGAGGATGGTTGACGGAAAAACCGTCTTCCAATCCTGCTCCAAGAAGCTGACCGACGAGGACGCGCAGAGATGCCAGCGTTGCCACTCCTATGGACTGAAGGTCGCGTCCGATTACGACTTCTTCCGATTCAGTCAACCGCTTCCCAAAGAGCGCTTCGGGAACGGGCTGGATTGGGAAAAAGCGGAGGAGTTGGGACTCATCAAGCCGGCTAGTTTTCTCGAGGGCATCTCCATACAAAGGAACTCGCTTATCGTGCAGAAGGATTTCGCGCTCAACCCGAAGGTTGAGGGAATGCCTAACATCATCTTCTCCCATAAGAAACATACCGTCTGGAATGGATGCGAGCTTTGTCACCCGGAGATATTCATGGGCGTGAAAAGGGGCACCGTGCGGTACTCGATGGTGGACATATCCCAAGGGAAGTCCTGCGGCGTGTGCCATACCACGGTGGCATTTCCTTTGACGGATTGCCAGCGCTGCCATTCCAAACCGGTATAACCCCGGGCCGAGGCGTCCATGTTCAAGGCGAAGATTGTCGTGGTACTGCTGATGTTCATAGGGCTCGCCGGCCTGTGTGGCGTGCGTGCTATCGGCGGACCCCACTCGTCTGCATCGCAAGCGGCTCCGGCGCGGGAGTCTTGGCGGAAGGAGTTCGATGACGTTTGCTCAAAGACCCAGGACGCCATGGCCTTCTCGCAGGAGGAACTCAAGGACCTGATTCGCAGGTGCGACGCTCTGCTGCCGCAGATTGAAAAGCTCGACGAATCGCGGAAAAAGGTCTACTTAGGACGATTACAAAAGTGCCGAGGCCTTTATGCCTACGTACTCGATGCGAAAAAGAACGAGAAGAAATGAGCGCGGGCTTCTCCTACTGGCGCTGACCTGCGGAATCTTGCTTCTGGGAAATATAGCGTTAGCCCAAATCTATTTGCCCGAACCTCCACCGGAACCGTCGGAGTATGGCAAGGTGATTCTTGACAATCACTCCACGGCTGGGCCCGGTGCCGTCGTATTTGATCATTGGCTTCACCGCTCCAAGTTCACCTGCCGTCTCTGCCATGTAGATGTCGGCTTTGCCATGCAGGCGAATGCCACCGGCATCACTGCGAGCACGAACCGCGAAGGGTTCCATTGCGGCGCCTGCCATGATGGCAAGAGGGTGTTCAACGGAAAGACCATCTTCGCGGCGTGCTCCGATACCGCCAATGGCAAACAGTGCGACCGGTGCCATTCCCTGGGCAAGAAGGGCGTAAGAAAATATGAGTACAACAAGTTTACTGCGAAATTCCCGAAGAGCTTTTACGGTGTGAATTGGGAGGCGGCGGAGACGTCTGGCGTCATCAAACCCGTCGATTTTGTAGAAGGTCTATCCGCCAAAACGGCGAAGATGGAGAACAGGAAAGACTTTTCTATCGAAGCAGGTTACTCGTGGGTTCACCCTATTGGCTTCTCTCACGAGAAGCATTCCGTCTGGAACGGCTGTGAACTCTGCCACCCCGAAATATTCCCAGCTGGCAAGAAAGGCACGATCCGCCACTCGATGTTTTCTAATATCGAAGGCCGATACTGCGGTGCCTGCCACGGAAAGGTCGCTTTCCCGCTCAACAACTGCCAAAGATGTCACGCAAAAGGCCCCTCCTGGGCTCCATGACTGGGCACGGGAATTGGGAATTCTACCTGCTCTGTTGTACTCAATTCGAACAGGTGCGTTGCTCCCGCACTTACGCTGCGCCCACAAGCTTTTAGCACGAAGGGTAGACCGAAGTCAGGGGTCTGTTAGCGCTCTAAGGGCTAATTGCTAATTGCCCCTACTTAATCGTCAGGGTGATGATCTGCGAACCCGTTACCACGTAATCCACGGGCGTGGATGCTTCGTCCACGGCGGACTCGCCCACGACGATCATGTCCTGTGTACCGCGCATGCCATCCATCACATTCATTACGGACAGAGGCAACGTGGGCATCACCTTGTCGTCCACCATGGCTTGCGGGTTGGCCTCCAGCAGGGAGACATAAAGCTCAGAGTTAGTGTGCTCTTTGTTGAGCAATGCAATCGTGGAGCCCAGATCGAGGCGCCGGCTCATGGGTCCCGACACGCGGCGCATCTTGTCGAGAGTGTCGCCGTCGCTGACCAGGATGCGCAGCGTGCCCTTGGGCGTGGAGGTGGGAATCTTTACCGGGATCTGGCGAAGAATGCTTTCTCCGCGATAGGGCCGCAGCAGAGTCTCGATGGTAATCTCGTCGCCGGGACGAGCTTCGGTGATGTCGGTGCGGGCGGTTTCCAGCCGCGCTGAACGGCGGTCAGGAACCAGGTCGAAGGTCAATTCCACGCCTTCGATCTTCGGGGTGGCGTAAGGATTCTCGAAAATGCGGCTGAAGTGCTCGCCGATGGAAAGTGCGATGCCATACGCCGTCGGCGTGGAGC
Organism: Candidatus Korobacteraceae bacterium; assembly: GCA_049522855.1. GTDB lineage: Bacteria > Acidobacteriota > Terriglobia > Terriglobales > Acidobacteriaceae > Bog-257. Next base: position 74,502 of record JBEKNL010000024.1, on the reverse strand, counting down.
CATCCAGCGGAGCGTACATATTTTTCACGCGCAGCTTGGGATAGCCGAGAACGTCGATGTCGCCCCGCAAACGATAGGTCGTGTCTTCGCCGTACTCGTTCATGCCCTGAATGGCATTGAACACCGTGGCCATCATTGCGGCCGGCGTGATCTTGGCATTGTTCAGCACTTCGTAATGAAACTGCTTGGGATGGGAGACCCCGTTGAAAGTGAGGGTCACGGGAATCATGTGCGGTTCGCGATCGAAGCGCCCCATGATACCGGCACGGCGGTCCTGCACGAACGCGCCAACCGGCTCGGTGGTGTTGACGATCTTGAAGGAGTTCTCCGCCGACGGCAGAGTGGCCAGCACCGTCGCTTTGGTCATCGGCATATTAACGCTGCCCGACTGTAACAAGGGATGGCCGCAGGCCAGCAGGTGGGTGTCGTCAAGATACGTGACGGTGCAAGTGCCGGCGATGTTCATGTCGCCGCGTACCAGGATCGCGCTGACCGCCGAGCCTGGAACCAGCGGTTCCGGCTGCTTGTCGTTGCTAACCGAACCCGCCCCCATGACCGGTACAACACCGACCGAGGCAAAATCCTTGGAGAACAGCCGCAGCGTGTTTTCGCTGAATCCGGTGAAGACCAGCGGAGTCTCGATGGGCTTCAGCAGGTTTGCGTAGCCTGGGCCCTGCTGATTCGGAGAGGCGGCCAAGCCGGGCCCAGAAGTTCGGGTTGCCGATGGCTTTTCTCCGGGCAGGCCTCGCGCCTCTTCCGGCGCCGGCGTCTTGTCCATGGCATCGATTTCCAGCATGGCGCCGGCCGGAGTGATACCGGCGATCGGCTCTTTGGAAAACTCGCCAATGCGATAAGCGATGGCGCCGACGAGCTTGCCGTCAATGTAAACCGGACTGCCGCTCATGCCCGCGACCACGCCCAGGTATTCAACTTTCTTGCCGTGCAGCCGAGCCAGAATGACGTCGGATTTCGGGCCGGCCATATTGCGCAGCACCCCGAGGATCTCGACTTCCATCGGTTCCGGCGTGACGCCTTCGAAGACGGTATAGGCCACGCCATGCATGCCGGCCTTGACCTGGTCCTCGGGCAGGATTTGAACTTTTGGGTTTTCGGCCGCGAAACCGGCCACAGATATGAAGCTGAGCAGTGCGAACGAGACGGCGTTGCGCAAAATATTCCTCATCCCTTACTTAAGCCGCGGTGCGGCTTTGCCACCAAGATCGGCCATTCCCAAAGCCCCCCGAGGGGGAGCCACGACTGGCGCAATTGACTGCGGCAGCGCCCCAACGTCAGTTCGTAAGCACTTTTCTGCCGGACGCAGCGAGTCAAAAATACTGAATTTGCATTTATACTAGCAGATAGCCCGTCCCAAGAGGCACCCTGATGTGTTCCGAGAAACATCTTAATTATCCCGGTATCTCACCTGTCGTTCTTAACTCCTTGAGCATGGCCGTCGTCGTTCTGGTGGCGAGCGTTCTTTGTTTCGCCGTACCGGCGCGCGCCCAATCCTCCAGCGGCAGCGATTCTGGGACGACGCAAACGCAATCGCAGCCAACTAAGAGCCAGCAAGAGCAGATGCCTGCCGAAGCGGGAGGGCCAGCGGGCGAATCCGGCTCCGTTGCGGTGCCTAAGAAGAAGGGCACGGAAGAAGCGCCTCCACCGCCCAAGCCGAAACAGCCTACCGACAATCCGCAATACTCATTGCACGTCGACGTTCCGGTGGTAAGCGTAGATGCGCGCGTGTTGCAAAAGGACGGGCGTCCCCTGGCATTGCCGGAACAGACAGCCAAGGAGCACTTCAAGATTTACGAAGATGGTGTGCCGCAGCAAATCCAGAGCGTCACCATGAGCAAGGCGCCCATCACCGCGGTCCTGTTAGTGGAGTTCGCTGCCACCAATTACAACTTCATGTATGACGCGCTGAATGCCTCGTACACGTTTGCTTCGAGCCTGCAACCCCAGGACTGGATCGCCATCGAGGAATTCGACCTGAAGACGCATATCCTGCTGGACTTCACCCAGGACAAACAAGCGGTCTTCGGTGCGCTCAACATGCTGCGCATTCCCGGGTTCAGGGAGACCAACATCTTCGATGCCATGTATGACACGCTGGACCGCCTGGACCGTATCCCCGGCCACAAGGAGTTGGTCGTGGTCGCCAGCGGTCGCGATACCTTCAGCAAGATCAACCTCGACAACATTCTCAAGAAGATCAAGGTCACGCCCAACGTGACCATCTATACCATCTGTACCGGTGAAGCTTTCCTGGAGCGGGTGGACGCAATGGCTGGCTCGAATCCCAACGTTTCCGCTGCGCTGATGGACTACGTCCAGGCCAAGAACCAGATGAACGTCTTCGCCAGGATGACCGGCGGCCGCAGCTATGCTCCGCGGCTGATGGGTGAACTGCCTGATATTTTCCGGGAAGTGGCCCAGGCCATCCGTAATCAATACACCATCACGTATAAGCCCACCAACACCAAGCAAGACGGCACCTATCGCAAGTTGAAGGTAGAACTGGTTGGGCCGGATAACAAGCCGCTCATCATCAAGGACGAAAAGAACCACGACATCAAGTATCAGATCGTGGCCCGCGAGGGCTATACCGCCAAGCACGAGGTGGAATAGGGATTGGGCTTCACAGGGTTCTAACTTGGCAACCGTGGAACCACCGCCCTTGATGGGTTCACTGCAACGCCTTTCGCCATCATGCTACCCTCTTGCTTTGTTCTCCGTCTAGAGTGAGGGCCTGCGCTCCCAGGCAGATGCCCTGTGGAGCGCTGTGAATGAGATCCGCCCAGAAATTTCTTAACTCCGCCCTTAAACTTGTTGGAGTTTGCGCTTGTGGTTTGGCGCTGCTGGCAGCCGACGCACAGGATGCGCCGAAACAAGAGACTCACGGCATCAATGTCGCCAACATGGACCGCTCGGTCAAGCCGGGCGATAACTTCCATCTGTACTGCAACGGCGACTGGATCAAGCGCACCGAGATTCCACCCGACCGCTCCCGGTTAAGTGTCTTTGCAACCCTTGCCGATGTGAGCGACAAGCGCACCGCCGCCCTGGTTGAAGAGGCTGCCAAAAGTGGCGGGGCTGCCGGCTCTAGCGCGCGCAAGATCGCTGACCTCTACAACTCGTACATGGACGAGGCCGCCATCGAGGCCAAAGGTCTCGCGCCGCTCCAGCCTCATCTCAAAGCCATCGCTGCCATTAGCAACAAGAAGGAGTTGGCGGCTGCGCTAGGGGAAACACTGCGCGCTGACGTCGACGCGCTGAATAACACCAATTTCCATACTCCGCATCTGTTTGGATTGTGGGTCGCTCCCGGCTTCAACGATTCCGATCACTATGCCGCATACCTTCTGCAGGGAGGCGTGCAACTTCCTGACCGCGCGTATTACCTTTCCAATAGCGAGCACATGCGGGACATTCGCACCAAGTATCAGGCGCACGTGTCAGCCATGCTCAGGCTGGCGGGGTTCACGGATGCGGACGCCCGGGCCGAGCGCATTGTCGCGTTGGAGCACGCCATCGCGGAAAAACATCTCACGCTTGCGGAAAACGATGACATCCACCAGGCCAACAACACCTGGAAGCAGGCCGACTTCGTAGCCAAGGCTCCGGGGCTCGACTGGGGCGAATACTTTCGCGGCGCTGGCCTCAGCAAGCCAGCCAGCTTCATCGTCTGGCAGCCTACCGCCTTTGCCGGCGAGTCCGCTCTGGTGGCCTCCGCTCCGCTGGACACGTGGAAAGACTGGCTCGCCTATCACATGATCGAAGAGTACGGCGACGTACTGCCCAAAGCCTTGGCTGAAGAGCGTTTCGCCTTCTTTGGCAAGGTGCTTCAGGGAGCGCCGGAACAACGTCCGCGCTGGCAGCGTGGTGTGGTGATCGTCAATCGGTACCTCGGCGACGACGTGGGAAAAATCTATGCGCAGCGCTACTTCTCTCCCGAAGCCAAGACCCAGGCGCAGGCCATGGTGGCCAACATCATTGCCGCTTTCCGGAAGCGAATTGAAGCGCTTTCGTGGATGGCTGCTTCTACCAAAGCCGAAGCCCAAGCCAAGCTGAACACGCTGTATGTCGGAGTCGGTTACCCGGAGACCTGGATTGACTACTCAGCCTACGAGGTGAGACCGGATGACATCTTTGGCAACGTATGGCGCGGCAAACTTTTCAAGTATCACTACGATGTCGCGCGCCTCGGCGCACCGGTTGACCGCAAGGAATGGTCCATGACCCCGCAGACGGTCAACGCGGTTAATCTGCCGCTGCAAAACGCGCTCAACTTTCCCGCCGCCATCCTCCAGCCTCCATTCTTTGACCCGCTAGCGCCCGCCGCGGCCAACTATGGCGCCATCGGCTCAGTCATTGGGCACGAAATCAGCCATACCTTCGATTCGGAGGGCGCCGCATTCGACTCCAAGGGCCGCGTGCGCAACTGGTGGACGCCTGCGGACCTCCAACATTTTGAAGCAGCCACCGCTAAACTCGCCGCGCAGTATGACACCTATAAGGCGTTCCCCGATCTCTTCCTCAATGGCAAGCAGACGCTGGCAGAGAACATCGCCGACGTCGCCGGCATCTCTGCTTCGTATGACGGCTACCGCGCTTCACTTGCCGGCAAGGAAGCGCCGGTGCAAGACGGTTTCTCCGGCGACCAGCAATTCTTCATCGCCTTCGGTCAGGACTATGCGTCGAAGTCGCGGGAAGCTGCGCTGCGCCAGCAGGTGGCGGTTGACTCGCACTCGCCCGCCGAGTTCCGCGCAGACACGGTCCGCAACATCGACGCCTGGTATGCGGCCTTCGATGTCAAGCCGGGAGAAACGCTCTACCTCGCACCGGCGGATCGCGTGCAGATTTGGTAATGGACGAAGGACGGTCAGAGTTTGCATGACAACTCGTTCTGAGTTGGCGCGTTGGGGTGATTGCGCAAAATCCAGCCCTGCAGGGGCGAATAAGGCTAGCCCAGGGCGTGACCGGGGCGGTGAACTCCTGGGCAAAATGGAAAAGATTAACGAATCTTCTTAGGGACAGCACAATTCCCACACATCCTCTAAAGACCTTAAATCCTCTAAAGTTCTTACCAGGACGCGGGTTGGGTTTACGTATATCGGATTGCTTGTATAATGTGTGCGTTTTTGGGTAACCCTGTGGGCATGGGCTGGTCAGGTTGTTGACCATCCGGCGAAGAGTTTATTCAGGAGCCAAGGATGACTCTCGTGCGCGGTAGACCGATCCCGTTTTTGCCTGCCTTCCTCATAGCTTGGTGCTTGACCGCCGCCCTTCCAGCGCAGGAACACCCCACCACAGCGAATGCTACGGCATCGGCGGCATTCCCGGGCTCGACCGGCGGCCAGTACGCCGAGGCCGATATTTGTAAGACGTGCCACCAGGAAGTCTGGGACAAGCACTTCGCCAACACTCCGCACGCGGCGTTACTCAAAGGCAACCAGCACGGATGCCAGGCTTGTCACGGTCCGGCGCAAGCCCATGTTGACGGCGGCGGCGATCCCACCAAGATCGTTCGCTTCGAGAAGCTGAGTCCTGCGGAAACGGCAGCCATCTGTACGAAGTGCCACCAATCGACCCTGGAAACGCAGAATTTCTCCAAGTCTGAACACCTGGCGAATGGCGTCAGTTGCACGAGCTGTCACAGTCCGCACGGATCCAAGGACGTCAACTTCCTGCTGGTGAAACCGCAGACTGAGCTGTGCTACGGATGCCACGCCGCGCAGAAGGCCGAATTTGCCCGGCCTTATCGCCACCGCGTCGACGTCGGACTTATCCAATGCAGCGACTGTCACAATTCTCACGGCACCGAGACCGGTCACCAGGTGCGAGCTGCCGCCGGTCAATTCGCGGTTTGCACCAAGTGCCACACTGACAAGATGGGACCGTTCGTTTTCGAACATGCCCCGGTGAAGACCGACGAAGGCTGCCTGTCATGTCATACGCCGCATGGCTCGACCAACCCGCGGCTGCTTCAGGTCAACAACGTCAACTTTCTTTGCCTTCGCTGCCATACGGCGAATATGAATGGGGCAGCGCCAGGCGCGCCCTCGTTCCACAACCAGGCCACCAAGTATCAGGCGTGCACGATGTGCCACACGCAAATTCATGGTTCCAACTTCGATCCCTTCTTCTTCCGGTAGTGGGGGCATGAAATGGGTTGTCAAAGGAGTTTCGGCGCTGGTTCTTTTGGATTGGCCCTGCTGACGGTCTGCCTGTCTGTGACCTGCAACACGCTTGGGCAGAGCTCGGGCCAGACGACAGCCTCCGTGTCTGCCGATTCGAGCTCGGGCGCAGGAGAGGGTAAGAAGATCGGTGACTTTCAGGTAACGCAGTCCATCGAGCTGGGCGGCCGCATCTCCGAGGTCAATGGCAGCCAGCCGATGTACGACACACTGGTCAATGACCAAACGGGCGCCCGCATCCTCGAGCAGTCGCTCACCATGCAGTCGCTAACGCACGCCGACCTCTTCGACACCCTGACGCTCAACAGCTTTGGATGGGGCGGCGATCCCCAACAGGCAGCGCGCATGCGGGTGTCGAAATACCGCTGGTACACCTTCAGCGGCAGTTATCAGCACATGCAGAACTATTTCGATTACGACTTGTTTGCCAACCCGTTGAATCCGCCCACCGGGTCGCCGTTCATTCCGATCCTGAACTCACCCCACGGCTATTACAACCGGCAAAATCTTTACAACTTCGATCTTGTCGTGCTGCCGATGCACCGGGTGTCCTTTCGGGCGGGCTACAACCGAAACCGCTTCGATGGACCTGCGTTCAGCAGCATCCATGAAGGTACGGAAGCACTGCTCAACGAGAGTACCGACAATACCCTCAACGGATATCGCTTCGGAGTCGACTTCCGCGCCACCAAGAAGACCACCCTCAGTTACACCCAACTGCTTCAGTACTATGATGGGGGGACGACTTACGGCCTGAACCCGTTCAATTCCTGGCCGCTTCCCAATGGCACGCCCGTCAGCTTGGGACTCCCCTGGTTCAACAGCGGAAGTCCCTGCGCGAAGCCGCTCAACAACGGGATCGCCAATCCAACGTGCAATGGTTTTCTCGATTACAGCCTGGACCAGCACATAAACACGTTCATTCCAACCGAACAATTCAACCTGACGTCATCTTCGCTCAAATGGCTGGATTTCAATGGCCAGTTCCAGTACAGCCATGCGCAAATGAACACCCCGTTCACAGAAATTCTCAGTGGCTTAACCAGCCGGAGCGGCAGTCTGGGCTCCAACACGACCGGCAGTAAATCCAGCGCCAAGTGGAACTCTGCCTCAGCGGACGTCTCGGCTACCGTTCACGTCACTGACAAGCTTCGCCTGGTGGAGACCTTCCGCTTCCGCAATTTCAGTATCTCCGGCAGTTATCTTGATCTTGAGGCCAACTACTTCAACGCTGCCGCCTTCGGGTCAGCCTCGTTGCTCAACCCGGTGGCGACGTTTCCACCTACCCTTCTCTTTCATAACTCGAGTTCTCCGGCCGACATCATCAACGAGATGACGATCAACATGATCGGCCAGAATTCGAAGCAGAATGATTTCCAGGTGCAGTACGACGTGTCGCGCTGGTTTGGAGTGCGCGCCGGGTTCGTGTGGGCCAATTCCATCATCCAGCCGGGAAGCACCTATCAGGCTGCCCTGGGAGACATTTACTACCCCAACCTGCCCAATCGCGGCAATTGTGTCGGCTTACCGTTGAACCCGGATGGCAGTTGCACGTTCAGCGGAGTCCTCGCTCCGTTTGGTAATCCGACCACCGAGATCAACAATTACTCCGGCGTGGTCGGGGCTTGGTTCCGGAAGGGAAGTACCCTGCGTGCCAACCTCAATGCGAAATATGGCGGGGCCGACAACTGGATCTATCGCATCGATCCGCTGAGATCTTTCAACATTTCCGGAAAGGTGTCGTATTCACCTCGTCCCTGGATGACGGTGGGCGCCAATCTTAATTTCCAACAGGCCAAGAACAACACCAGCGACATCCAGTACAGCCAGCACAACTATTCGACGGTGCTCAACGCCATGATCAATCCCAACAAATACTGGGGACTGGACATGGCGTATAACTTCGATGCCATCCAGCAGAACATGTTCCTCTGCTTCGCTGGAACGGTGACCCCGCCGGACACCACCACCTGTGCCGAAGATCCCACGCTGCAGCAGACGTACGGTTTCTATCGCACCCATACTCAGTTCGGTTACCTCGCCTTGACGCTCACTCCCATCCAGCGGGTCACCATGCGCCTGGGATACAACATCGTCGACAACCAGGGCAACACGACCTCGCTCAATACGCTGCTGCCGTTGGGTCCGCTTTCCTCCATTTATCAGTCACCTCTTGCCGCGGTGGATGTCGTTGTCCACAAGGACGTCACGTTGAAAGCTGCCTGGAACTATTATCAGTACGGCGAAGGCTCGTTCGTGGGACCGACAGCCCCACGCTATTTCCATGCCAACAATACGACGCTTGCTCTGAGGTACGCCTTTTGAGCCCCGCAAATTTGCCAACTCTTCTGTTGCGATCTCCCCTGTGCTCTGGGCCAAACTCGCGGCCGCCTTGCTCCGCAACCCCAGAGCCGCTCTAAGCCATTGCGCCATTGCCTTGGCTTCGCGGGACTCCCAAGTAACGGCCAACCCGAAAAGTGCTTACCGTCTTTGCCGTTCTGGCGGGTGCATGTTATCCTTGAAAACGTAACAACATACGATTAAAGAGTAGGAGCGCAGCCGATTCAGTGTTAGCCCCAGAGAAAAAAGCCGCTTTGATTGACCAACACCGCACTCACGCGACCGACACCGGTTCGCCCGAAGTGCAGATCGCGATCCTGAGCACACGGATTGGTGAATTGACGGAGCATTTTAAGACGCATAAGAAGGACCATGCCTCCCGGCGCGGTCTTCTCATGATGGTGAGCCGGCGTCGTGGCCTGCTCGATTACCTCAGAAAGTCGGATACCGAACGGTATAAGACTGTCATTCAGAAGCTCGGCATCCGAAAGTAACGAAGCCAGCCGTTTGCCAGCCCCTGAACAACGACGTTTCTGGCGTATTGTGCGTCCATACATGCGTTCTTCTGCACGGGCCTTCGCGGCGCTGCGGCGTCCCCGGGCTTTCGTCCAGTCTCTGTTGGCGGATGAGTTTTCCACTCCATCTCCCGTCGTAGTTACGCTCCTTGCTCGTGCGTGGCGTTGAACGCGCGGGCCGAGGTGTATCGGATTCGGATTCGGATTCGATAACGACGGCGAAACAGTGGCCCCTATCGGTTGCGTTCGGAACGGAAGGAACTTAAGAAATGAAACATGAAGTTACGGTCGAGCTGCACGGCGGCAAGTCCATCCACTTTGAAACCGGAAAATTAGCCAAGCAGGCCCACGGTTCCTGCATTGTGCGCATCGGCGACAACGTGGTTCTCGCCACCGCCTGCGCCAACCCCGACCCCCGTGAGGGCATTGACTTCTTTCCCCTCACCGTCGATTACCGCGAGTACACCTATGCTGCCGGACGCATTCCCGGCGGCTTCATCAAGCGCGAAGGGCGGCCCAGCGAGCGCGAAATTCTGACCAGCCGCCAAATTGACCGGCCCATCCGGCCGTTGTTTCCCGAAGGATTCCGCTGCGAAACGCAAGTCATCGCCATGGTGCTCTCGGCCGATACCGAGAACGACCCCGATGTTGCCGGCATCAACGGCGCGTCGGTTGCGCTCAGCGTCTCCGACATTCCATTTCACGGCCCCATCGGCGCCATTCGGGTCGGTCAGGTGGACGGAAATTTCGTCATCAATCCCACCTACGAGGAGCAGCGGTCTGGCAAGTTGAACCTGATGGTGGTCGGCACCGCTGACGGCATCGTCATGATCGAGTCCGGCGCCAAGGAGGTTTCAGAAGAGACCGTTGTGCAGGGCATCGAGTTTGGCCATGAGCAGATCAAGAAGATTTGCGCCGCGATCAGCGACCTCGCCAAAAAAGTTGGCAAGGCGAAGCGGACCGTCGAGCCGGTCGTGACTGACGAGGCCTATCTTGGCGAACTTCGTTCCAAGCTGGGCGGCCGTCTGCTGGATGCGGTCAACACCGAGAAACATCCCAAGAACGAGAGCTACGCGCTCATCAAGCAGCTCAAAGACGAGATCAAGAGCGCCATTCCCGAAGACGACGAAGCTGGCCGCAAGAAGGCCGGCAAGTACTTCGACCTTCTGCGCGAGCAGATCTTCCGTGAGCAGGTGATCAAAGACCGCCGCCGTCCTGACGGGCGCAGGTTCGACCAGATTCGCGATATCTGGATTGAAGTTGGAGTGCTGCCGCGCACTCACGGCTCGTCCATCTTTACCCGTGGCGAGACCCAGGCGCTGGTCACGACCACGCTCGGCACTGGCGAAGACATGCAGCGTCTGGAAGCCTTCGAAGGCGAAGCCAAGAAGCGTTTCATGCTGCACTACAACTTCCCGCCTTTCTCGGTGGGCGAAGTGGCGTTCCTGCGCGGAGCAGGTCGCCGCGAGATTGGGCACGGCGCATTGGCGGAGCGCGCTTTATACGGGGTGCTGCCGTCAGAAGCCGACTGGCCGTATGCCATGCGTGTGGTCTCCGACATTCTGGAGTCGAACGGATCGTCGTCGATGGCGACTGTGTGCGGAGCCTCGCTCAGCATGATGGATGCTGGCGTTCCGCTGAAGGCCTCGGTGGCCGGGGTTGCCATGGGACTGGTGAAGGAAGACAAGGATTACGCCATCCTCACCGACATCGCCGGTGCGGAAGATCATTACGGCGACATGGACTTCAAGGTGGCCGGCACTCGCGAGGGAATCACCGCGTTGCAGATGGACATCAAGGTGATGGGCATCACCGCGCAGATCATGCGCGAGGCGCTGGAACAGGCCCGCCACGGACGTCTGTTCATCCTCGACAAGATGAACGAAGTGATCGCGGAGCCGCGCACCACGATCAGCGAGTTTGCGCCCCGCTTCTACACCTTGCAGATTCCCACCGACAAGATCCGCGACCTCATCGGGCCGGGCGGCAAGGTGATTCGCGGAATCATCGAGCAGACCGGCGTGAAGATCGACGTGGAAGATACCGGCAAGGTGAATGTTTCGTCCAGCGATCAAGTGGCGGCTGCCAAAGCGCTGCAGATGATTGGCGACATCACGGCAACCGCCGAGGTAGGCAAGACTTACTTGGGCAAGGTCACGCGCCTGGCTGACTTCGGAGCGTTTGTCGAAATCATCCCGGGCACTGATGGACTGCTTCACATCAGCGAAGTCGCCGAGCACCGCATCAACGATGTTCGCGACGAACTGAAGGAAGGCGACCAGGTGCTGGTGAAGGTCCTGTCCGTCGAAGGCAACCGCATCAAGCTGTCGCGCAAGGCCATTCTGAGAGAGCAGCGCGCCAAGATGGCGGCGGAGGGTGGCGAGCCTGTTCCCGAGGGTGCAGGCGCGGTGACCTTCGAGGGCGGACACGAAAAGGCCGACGAGCCGAGCTCCGAGCAGAATTTCAATCGCGATGGCGAGCGTCGTGAGCACGCGGGCAGCAGGCACGACGGCGGTCATCATGGCGGAGGTGGCGGCCGGGGAGGCCGTGGCGGACCGGGTGGCGGACGCGGCGGCGATCGCGGCCCGCGGCGCGGCGGACCTCGGCGGTAGGGGTTTCGGCAGTGGTGGTGAAATGAATCCTGAAGAGGGAGGGCGGATGCTCTCCCTTTTTATTTCACTTGGGGAGGAAGGCGGCACGAAGTGCCCTCAACATTGAGGCCGCAAGTGGAGATCCTCCTTGCTTCGATGATTAGGGTGATTCCAGAGTGGCTGCGGCATGGGTAGTGGGGGCCTTCAGGCCCGCGTCCAAGAGCGGAAAGGAAAAATCGCTTGAGCCGCTGAGGTCGACGACCTCAGCGGCTGAAGCTAGCAATTATGTAGGCGATCTCAATGCGGGCCTGAAGGCCCCCACTACCCATGCGCGGATACGCCAATCCTAGGAGCCGCTCCGGCCCCGCCTTTTTCCGCTTGAAATCGGCCGCCGCGATAGGCTAGACTTTGCCCGGTTTTCATCACGAGAAGGAGTGTTCCTATGAAAGTGGCTCGCTTGGTGTGCTGCTTTTTGTTTGCTCTGCTCGCATCTGCTCTGATTACGCCGCTGGCGGCGCAGAGTCCTGACCAGATGCCGTACGCCGCCTTGGCGTCCAGCAAGTTCAATACCTTGCCCGTGCTGCCGTCCTGCATGACCATCTCCGCGCAACGCGGAGATCCCATGAAGGGCGCCGCGGTGCTGCTGTTGCAGGTCAAGAGCGGCTGCGTTGTGCCCTGGCACTGGCACACCGCAAATGAGAACCTCATGATGGTTTCCGGTAAAGGCAAGTCGGAGATGTCGGGTGGCGCTCACACCATGGCTATGGGCGACTACCTGTACCTCGCGGGAAAGCAGGTACACCAGTTCACCTGCATCAGCAGTTGCCTGGTCTTTGACGTGATTGACGAGGCTTTCGACATTCATTACGTCGACAAAGACGGCAACGAGATTCCCGTGGAACAGGCCTTGAAACCGATGGCCAAGCCTGCAGCAGCGAAAAAACCGTAAAGCGACGTAACCTGTGTCGCCCTTGAAGGGGCTCGGGTCTGATTGGAATCGGTTACCCACAGCTTCCGCTGTGGGCTAATCAGTTTCGCCCTTCGGGCTCTCTGCGGCTCAGACGCAAAGAAAAAGCCCCACCCAAGCAAAACGAGCTTGGATGGAGCACCCAAATGAATAGTTGTCAGTAGCCAGTGGTCAGCTGTCAGTGCCAAACAAAAAGGCCCCGCATTCCTGCGAGGCCTTGTCTTTGCCTTTAGCTAACTGCTAATGGCTAATTGCTGCTTTTAGTACATTCCGCCCATGCCGCCGCCGTGGCCGCCGCCCATGGGGGATTCCTTCTTCTCTTCCGGAATCTCGGCTACCAGGGCTTCGGTGGTCAGCATCAGGGACGCGATCGAGCCTGCGTTCTGCAGGGCCGTACGCGCCACCTTGGTCGGGTCAAGAACGCCGGCCTTCACCAGGTCCTCGAACTGATTGGTCTGCGCGTTGTAGCCGAAGTTGTTCTCCTTCGACTCGCGGATGCGGCCCAGAACGATAGCGCCTTCTTCGCCCGAGTTGATGACGATCTGGCGGAGAGGCTCTTCGAGAGCGCGGCGCACGATGTTGCCGCCGATCTTCTCGTCACCTTCCAGCTTCAGCGCGTCGATCGCCGGTATGCAGCGCACCAGGGCCACACCGCCGCCGGGGACAATACCTTCCTCGACCGCAGCGCGGGTAGCGTGCATGGCGTCTTCCACGCGGGCTTTCTTTTCCTTCATTTCAGTCTCGGTCGCAGCACCGACCTTGATGACCGCAACACCGCCCACCAGCTTCGCCAACCGCTCCTGCAACTTCTCGCGGTCGTAATCGCTGGTGGTCTTGTCGATCTGGCCGCGAATTTCCTTTACGCGGCCTTCGATGTCGGTGTGCTTGCCCTTGCCCTCGACAATGGTGGTGTTGTCCTTGTCGATGGTGATCTTCTTGGCTTGGCCGAGGTCGCCCATCTGCACGTTCTCCAGCTTGATGCCAAGATCTTCGGTGATGGCCTTGCCGCCGGTCAGGATTGCGATGTCCTGCAACATGGCTTTGCGGCGATCGCCGAAGCCCGGAGCCTTGACGGCTGCAACCTGCAGCGTGCCGCGCAATTTGTTGACGACCAAGGTCGCCAGCGCTTCGCCTTCCACGTCCTCAGCGATGATCACCAGCGGACGGCCGCCCTTGGCGATCTGCTCCAGCAGCGGGAGCAGGTCCTTCATCGAGGAAACCTTCTTCTCGTGGATGAGGATGTAGGCGTTCTCCAGAACGACTTCCATGCGCTCCGGATCGGTGACGAAGTAGGGTGACAGATAGCCGCGGTCGAACTGCATGCCTTCGACGACTTCCAACTGGGTCTCCATCGTCTTGGCTTCTTCCACGGTGATGACGCCGTCTTTGCCGACCTTCTTCATGGCTTCGGCAATAATGCGGCCGATAGTCTCATCGTTGTTGGCGGAGATGGTGCCGACCTGCGCGATCATCTCGCCCGACACCTTCTGCGAATACTTGTCGAGCGCGCCGGGAATGCGGTTACCATCGTGGTCCAGCGAGCCGCACACCGCGGTGACGGCCTTGTCGATGCCGCGCTTCAGCGCCATCGGGTTTGCGCCGGCAGCCACCGTCTTCACGCCCTCGCGGAAGATGGTCTGCGCCAGAACGGTTGCGGTGGTGGTGCCGTCACCGGCAACATCGGAGGTCTTGGAGGCGACCTCGCGCACCATCTGCGCGCCCATGTTCTCCAGCGGGTCCTTCAGTTCGATTTCCTTGGCTACGGTCACGCCGTCCTTGGTAATCAGCGGCGAACCAAATTTCTTCTCGATCACGACATTGCGGCCCTTGGGGCCCAGCGTGACTTTCACGGCATCGGCCAGAACATTCACGCCGCGAAGGATCGCCTGGCGGGAATCTTCTCCATGCACAATCTGTTTTGCCATTTGTTTCTCCTTAAGTTGTCAGTAGCCAGTAGCCAGTTGGATCGGAACTGGACTGACTGCAAATTCTTTGAAATCGTTGTCATTTGTCGGTTGTCAGTGCCCAGCGAGTTCATCTCGCTCTAGCCATCGCTGCCAGGTTCGACTGGCAACTGGCTACCGGCAACTGCTACTTATGCGCGACGGCTTGTTTCGGCTTGCTGGCGCCTTCCAAAATGCCGAGCACTTCTTCCTCGCGCATGATCAGGAAATCTTCGCCATCAATCTTGATTTCCGTGCCGGCATACTTGCCGAACAGGATGCGATCGCCCGCCTTTACGTCCAGCGGGAAGGTCTCGCCTTTGTCATTGGTCTTGCCCCGGCCCACCGCGATCACTTCGCCCTCTTGCGGCTTGTCTTTGGCGCTGTCGGGAATGATGATTCCGCCACGGGTGGTCTCGGCCTCTTCGACGCGGCGAACCACGATGCGGTCGTGCAGGGGGGTTAGCTTTGTAGCCATTCTTCAAACTCCTTTTCAAGTTGGATTGCCCGCCGAGGCGGGTTGGCTGGCTCTGGCCCGCGCGGCGGGTTGCTGTCAGCACTTGCGTGAAATCTTGGGATGAATCCGGAACGTTGGTAGGGGCGCCATCAAATTGACTGCACGCAGCCTGTTAGCACTCAGTATCAACGAGTGCTAATGTTAACTCGGCGGCTCCAGGAAGTCAAGGGAAGGTATGAGTATGATTCACTCATATTCACAGATCGCGACGTAACGCCCCCTCTTTATCTACTTGTAAATTAAGTATGTTAATGCAAACTGATTGATAGGCTCCTTGGGGATAATTGGGGGAGCGGCACAGAGGCAAAATCCACAATGCTCGGCAGAAAAAGGGAATCCACTGGACAGCCGGAAGCAACTAGGGCATCAGTTTTTCTTGCTCGTCGACTAAATTCTTTCTTTGCAATTCCTGTTTGCACTTTTTCGATTCCCATAACCCCGACCTTGGCAGCATAATCGGGAATTGAGTGGGTGTGATCGTGTCAGATGCCGATCGATTCCTGTCTGTCGCGCGCCGGCTGACCTCTGGGTTTGCTGTGCTGATGGCTGCGCTTGCATTGCAGACCTTCGGCATGGCCCAGACTTCGACGTCGGATACAACGAAAACGTCGCCGGCAACACAAGTTCAGGCTACTCCGGCCGGCGCCGGAGAAGAGACGACCGCAGTTGCTCCGGCGCAACCGGATGCAACGGGTTCGCAGATTCCCACGGCCGCCCAGATCGAGGCCGCCGGACGACGCGACGACTCCGATGAGGCTGAGGCGAAACAGAGTTCGCTGGCTCCGAAGCCGGCTGTCGCAAAGGCTGAACCACTCAATCCCGAAGCACGTGCCGAACTGCCCGCCAAATATGACGTGTCGCAGATCGGGAAGCGCAACGTGGGCACCGGTCTCGACTTCTATTCCCTCGATCGCGAGGTGGCGCTGGGGCACCAGTTATCTTTTGAGGTGGAACAGCAAGCGCGGCTGGTCACCGATCCTGTCATCACGGAATACATCAACCGCATCGGTCAGAATCTGGTGCGTAACTCCGACGCGCGCGTGCCTTTCATCATCAAGGTCCTCGACAATGACGAGGTCAATGCCTTCGCGCTTCCCGGGGGCTTTTTCTACGTGGACAGCGGATTAATTCTGGCGGCGGACAATGAAGCCGAGTTGGCGGGAGTCATGGCGCACGAGATCGCCCACGTCGCCGCCCGGCACGCCACCAAGAACATGACCCGGGCGCAGATCTGGAACATGGCCTCCGTGCCCCTGATATTCATTGGCGGACCGGTGGCATACGCCATCAGCGAGGTGGCTGGATTAGCGGTGCCGCTTGGCTTTCTCAAGTTCTCGCGCGACGCCGAGCGCGAAGCCGACCTGTTGGGCTTGGAATACGATTACGCCTCAGGCTACGATCCGGAAGCGTTTGTCGAGTTTTTTGAAAAGCTGAAGGTCGACGAAAAAAAGAAGCAAAGCTTCGTGGCCAAGGCCTTCGCCACTCATCCCATGAATGCGGACCGCATCAAGGCTGCACAGGACGAAATTCGCAAGTATCTGCCCGACCGCGATGCGTACGTTGTGAACACCAGCGAATTCGAAGACGTTAAGCAGCGCCTCGCCTCGCTCGAGAACAGCCGGCGTCTCGGCGGCGGCAAGCGGGACCCGTCGCGCCCAGTGCTGTTGAGACGCTCTGCCTCAAGTGGTTCCAGCAGCACTGCCGGCCCGAAAGATGATGGCAGCACGACCGAGCAGAAGGACGACGGACGTCCCACGCTAAAGCGGACGCCTTCCAACTAACGTCAGGCCTTTTACCCGCCATGGTTCGCAATTGCAGCATCCCGCCTGAACTGCCTAGAATGGTCCTTATGAAGATGCAACGTTTGCTGGTGGCAGTCCTTTGCCTGCTTTTCGTTCCTGCATTGCTCATGGCGGGCGACAAGAAGAACGAGTCCGGGCAAGTGTCCTCGCTTAAGTTTGCTGTTCTCAAGGACGACAACGGCAAGCCGGTGCGCAATGCAGCCGTCATCCTGCATCCCGTGGGAGGGGGCGGCAAGCAATCGCGGGGCGGATTTGAGCTTAAGACGGATTCAGAGGGCAAGACCGAGACTGATGGTATTCCGTATGGCAAGCTGCGCGTACAGGTCATCGCCCCGGGTTTCCAGACCTTCGGACAGGATTACACCATTAACCAGTCCAAGCAGGAACTGGTCATCCGGCTGAAGCGGCCACAGGGGCAGTATTCCATCTACGAGAACCACCCAGAGAGCAGCACTAGCCAACCGAAGGACAAACAGCAGTGAAGGGCCGCTTTGCGCTCTTCGCGGTTCGCTTCTTGCTATTCGCCTTTAGGGGGTGTCTGAGGACTCGTTTTGAGTTAGCGCGGTGCAGCGATCACGCAAAACTAGCCCCGCAGGGGCGGAATTACTCTTAGCCTAGGGCGTAAGCCCTGGGTAAAGTTGAAAAAATTAACGAGTCCCTCCAGGGACGACACAGTTCTCACACGCCTCTTTAGCTCCGAGCTTTTAGCTCTTAGCAGGCGCGGCGAGCAAGAAGCGAAAAGCGGAGGATGAAATGATCGAAGCCCACGCACTCTGGACTGACCGCGACCGCTTTGTCGGCCAGGCAAGCAGCGGTCACGCGCTGGTGGTGGATGCCGGCGCCGAGAAGTCCGCGAGCAGTCCGATCGAGCTTGTCTTGATTGCTTTATGCGCCTGCACGGCCAGCGACGTTGTGGGTATCCTCCGCAAGAAGCGCGAACCCTTCACCACCCTGGAGGTGCGCGCCACGGCCGAGCGTGCCGAAACGTTCCCCAAAATCTATACCAGCATTCGCCTGATCTACCGCGTGGGCGGAAACGTCACCCGCAAAGCGATGGAAGACGCCGTGCGCTTGTCCAAGGAAAAGTATTGCTCAGTTTCGGCCATGCTGGAGAAGACGGCGAAGATCGAATTCGAGATCGAGTACAGGGAGTGAAACAGTTTCAAGTTGCTGGCTTCCAGTGACCACGACTCCGCTGGGCCATCGTGCCTGGTCAACCCGACCGTCACATTACCCTTGGTGAAGATAAGGCTACGGTCTGGACCTGCGGCTGTTTACTGCGGCGTATAATCAATCGGTTTGCCTATGACTACCACTCAAACACAACTGCGCCTGGCCAACCGGATGTCGCGGCTGGGAACCGAAACTGCCTTCGAAGTGCTGGTGCGTGCCCGCGCCTTGGAGCGTCAAGGAAGAAATATCATCCACCTCGAGATCGGCGAGCCCGACATGGACACGCCGACCAACGTCGTCGATGCCTGCGTTGACGCGCTGCGCAAGGGCTTTACCCATTACGGCCCGGCGGCCGGGTTACCGGAGTTGCGCGAGGCGGTCGCGGCGGAGGTCTCCAGTTCGCGAGGCATCAAGGTCAGCGCCGATGAGGTCGTCATCGTTCCCGGCGGCAAACCGATCATCTTCTTCACCATGCTGGCGCTGGTGGAAGAGGCTGACGAGGTCATCTATCCCAATCCCGGCTTTCCTATTTACGAGTCGATGATCAACTTCCTGGGCGCGAAAGCGGTCCCCATTCCGCTGCGCGAGGAGCTCGATTTCCGCCTCGACGTCAACGAGCTGGCCAGTCTCATTAGCGATCGCACCAGGCTCATCATTCTGAACTCGCCGCAGAACCCTACCGGTGGCATCATCACCAAGAAGGACGTGGAAGACATTGCCGCCGCCATCGGCGACCGCGACATCATGGTCCTGAGCGACGAAATCTACAGCCGCCTGCTCTTCGAGGGCGAGCCCTATAGCATCGTCTCGGTGGATGGCTTCAAGGACCGCACCATCATTTTGGACGGCTTCTCGAAAACCTATTCCATGACCGGCTGGCGTCTGGGTTATGGCGTAATGCGGCCTGACCTTGCGGTACAGTTCGCGCGCCTGATGACCAATTCCAACTCCTGCACCGCGACCTTTACCCAGATGGCGGGTATCGAGGCGGTGCGCGGCGACCAGAGCGAGCCGGAGAAGATGCGCCAGGAGTTTCAGCGCCGCCGGGACGTGTTCGTCGATGGCCTCAACCAGATCAAGGGATTCTCCTGCCGGTTGCCGAAGGGCGCGTTTTATACCTTCCCAAATGTCAAGCAGACCGGTTGGCCGTCGAAGAAACTGGCGGACGCGCTGCTCGACGACACGGGAGTCGCGGGGTTGTCGGGAACCGCATTCGGCGCCCTCGGTGAAGGTTATCTGCGGTTCAGTATTGCCAATTCCATCGAGAATCTTCAGCAAGCGCTGGATCGCATCGAGCAGTGGACGAAGAAGAATTTGTAGAACACATCGCACATCTTATAAATCGTACTGGTCGTATCAGGGCACGACTTTTAGTCGTGCCGGACGAAGCGCAGCTAAGGTCAGGGCTTCAGCCCCTGCAAGAACGTGCTACCAGGGGCTGAAGCCCAAGTCGTTCTCGGGCCCGCTTTGCGGCACGTCTAAAGCCGTGCCTGTTACAAAACGATTTATGAGGTTAGACAGGATTTAGTTAGAAAGGCCGCTTCTTTAGGTGCGGCAATGTAAGCCTTTGTAATTCTTGTCATTCCGGGCCGCTTTAGCCGGTTAGGGATCTGCTTTTCGGATTTCTTGGTAACCTGTCATGACCCGACTCACATGTGGGGTGCGAGCTGGGATTCGCAGTTGTTCAGCCTATGCGCGCTATCACAGCGTTAATGGATCATTATCGCATTGCTGATAGACGCATCATTGGGGAACCCATGCCAGACAAGACATTCCGTGTGTTTGCCACCGCCGATATCGGCGATGCTGCCTGCAAACGCCTGCGGGAACGCGGCTACGACCTCGAGGTTTATCCCAATCCCGAGCCGCCGCCGAAGAGCCTCATCATCGAGAAGGTTCGCAACGATATCGACGGACTCATCACCACATTGCGCGACCCGATCGATGCCGAGATTTTCGAAGCAGGGAAGGGCACACTGAAGGTTGTTGCCCAGTACGCGGTGGGATTTGACAACATCAACCGCGCCGACGCTAACCGCTACAGAATTCCTTTTACCAATACTGCTGACGTCCTGACGGAAGCGACGGCGGAGTTCGCTTTCTTTGCGCTGGCTGATTTGGCGCGCAAACTGTGGAGTGCCGAACATCTGGTGCGCGAGAACAAGTGGGGCTATTGGCATCCCTATCTGCCGTTTCTCGGCGATGAGATGACTGGCAAAACCATCGGCATCCTCGGTACTGGGCGCATTGGACAGGCAATGATCAAGAAGTGCATCGGCTTCGACATGAATATTCTGTGCTACGAAGCCATGGGCCCAAACGAAAAGCTGATTGCGGACGTGCAACAGCAGGCGGATCTCCGCTTCAAGAGCGGAATGCAGCGGGAGCGCACCTCGATCAAGTACGTTTCCATTGAGGAGGCACTCAGCCAGAGCGACTTCATCAGCATCCATGTGCCCCTGCTGCGTGAAGGCGAGAGCGATACGCCCACGTATCACTTGATCAATGAGCGTACCCTGCGCACGATGAAGCCCACAGCGTACCTGGTGAATACTTCGCGTGGGCCGGTGGTGGATGAGGAGGCGCTGGCCAAGGCGCTAAAGGAAAAATGGATTGCAGGCGCCGCGCTCGATGTGTATGAAACCGAGCCATTGCCGCCGGATTCACCTTTGCGCGATCCCGAGATTGAGGACCGCTGCCGGCTGTATCCGCACTTTGCCAGTGCCGCACGGATCACGAGACTTTCTCTCGATCCCCAGCGCGGCATGGCCGGACGTTGCGTGCAGGCCCTGATTGACGTTTTGGAGCAAAACTACGGTGGCGATGTTACCAAGATGCCCTACGTGGTGAACAAGGAAGCGTTCCGATAAAGCAGCAGTTAGCACTTAGCAATTGGTCTTGAACCCAGGACAACCCCATGCCGCTCGCTGCCATTCCGAGACCGGACATCAAAACCAAGTGCTAAATGCTAAATGCTGATTGCTGAGCGTTACTTTTCCGCCATCGCCGAGACCAGCGAGTGAAAGATTTTCACCCCGTCGGTCATGCCGAGTTCCGGTTCGCTGGCGCGCTCCGGATGGGGCATCATGCCCAGCACATTGCGTCCCTCATTGCAGATTCCGGCAATGTTTTCCAGCGAGCCATTTGGATTGGCTTCAGCAGTGACTTCGCCGCTGGGAGTCGTGTAGCGAAAAATAATGCGGCATTGAAGGACCAAGGCCGCCAATGTCGGCTGGTCGCAGAAGTAATTGCCTTCCATGTGGCCGATCGGAATCTCCAAAACTTCGCCCTTGGTCAACTGCTGCGTGTAGGGTGTGTTCGTGCTCTCCACGCGAATGTGCACCGGCTTGCAGACGTACTTCAGTCCAGCATTGCGCAGCAGCGCTCCGGGTAACAATCCGGCTTCACACAGAATCTGAAATCCATTACAGATGCCCAGCACCAGTCCGCCATCGGCGGCGAATTTGCGCACCGATTCCATGACCGGCGAAAACTTGGCGATGGCGCCGGTGCGCAGGTAGTCCCCATAGGCGAATCCACCGGGCACGATGATGGCGTCGCAACCTTGCAGGTCGTGCGAGTCATGCCAGAGGAAGGTCACGGGCTGGCGGGCCACTTCCGAAATGGCCCAATAGGCATCGTGGTCGCAATTGGAACCGGGGAAGATGATCACGCCGAATTTCATCGCGGCAAACGCTCCGAGGAGGGGTAAATTTGAGTGTAGCATGGGTGCGAGACCGTCCCGATTGGCCGAGCATCCAACCCATCATGCAATTTTCCCGGCACATCGACGTCACCGGAGGGGCACTGCGCCGCTGGTTCGTCGCGCAATGCTATGACTCGCTGGTGGTGGGCGCGCTGTGGTGGTTTGGACTCGATTACCTTCATGTACCGTGGGCGCCGTTCTGGGCGATCCTCGCCGCCGGCCTGCAGTTCATTCCGCACTTTGGGCCGGTGCTGGCATTGATGGGACCGGCATTGGTAGCGTTGTTCGCCGGCGGCTTCGAGCAGTTTCTGTACGTCCTCATTCTCTACGGGGTCATCATTGTGATTGACGGATTGGTCTTGCAGCCGGTGATCATGCGACGCACAGCCAGGGTGCCGATCTGGGCGTCGCTGATCGTTCCGATTTTGCTTACCTTGATGTTTGGCTTTTGGGGATTACTGCTGGCAGCTCCGCTGCTGGCAGTCATCTTCGCTTACCGGGTGCACGGGAAACGAGCCGAACCAATGATTCCCCGGCAAACTCATCCCGGACAGCCAATTACAGGGGGACGTCTGATTTCTCCCGGAACCGCAGCCGGGCGCACGCCTCCAGACGGCATGTAATAGTGCGCCTTCGGCTATGCGGTGGGATAGATCAACATCCAGATGCCCAGGACCAGAATGATGCCCGAGACAATCAGCCGGAAAGTATCCTCCGGAATGCGGCGCAGCATCCTCTTTCCGGAGACCGTGCCGACGACTACGCCTACTGTGGCGACGTATTGCATTCGTGCCCGGTTTTCCACAGCCTGCCGTGCATACAGGCAGTGCCCGCGGCGCATAAAATAGAAACTGAACAGCGAAGTATCCAGGTTCCGAATGTCCCAATCGCAATTCGTACATCTTCATCTCCACACTGATTACTCGATGCTGGATGGCGCTTGTAACATCGAGCGCCTGGTCAAGCGTGTCAAAGAACTCGACATGCCCGCCGTCGCCATGACCGACCACGGCAACATCTTCGGCGCTGTGGCATTCGTGAATGCCGCGAAAGAAGCAGGAGTGAAGCCGATCCTGGGCTGCGAGCTTTACATCTGCAAGAAGGAGGACCACCGCGCCTCGCCGGAGGGCGACAGCTATAACCATCTCGTCGTTCTGGCCGAGAATGACGAAGGCTATCGCAACCTGGTCAAGATTGTCTCCGAGGCATCGTTGCACGGCTTTTACTACAAGCCCCGCATTAGCAAGAAATTTCTGGCCGAGCACTCCCGAGGGCTCATCGGGTTGTCCGCGTGTCTCAAGGGTGAAGTCGCCGAGAGCCTCACGGAAGGGAAGTACGACGCAGCCCGCAAAGCCGCGGTTACATTTAGCGACATTTTCGGCAGAGGAAATTTCTATCTCGAAATACAGGACCAGGGACTGCCGGATGAAGCGCGCATCCAGTCAAACCTGTTGAAGCTGGAGAAGGACCTCGACATTCCACTGGTCGCGACCAATGACAGCCACTATCTCTGCGAGGATGATTCCCACGCGCAAGACGTAATGCTCTGCATTCAGATGGGCAAAACCATCAACGACACCAACCGCCTGAAGTTCAGTGGCAACCAGTTTTACGTGAAGAGCGCTGTCGAGATGGAGAAAGTCTTCTCGGGATATGAGGACGTGCTGGCGTGGACATTGGAGATCGCGGAACGCTGCAACGTCCGGCTGGAGAAAGTTCACGATCCGTTTCCCAAGTTCGAGGTGCCGGCGGGCTACTCTCTTGCCGATTACTTTGAGCATGTCACGCGGCAAGGCTTCGCCAACCGGCTGAATATTCTGCGCGAACTCCAGGCCATGGGCCACCTGAAGCATTCCCTGGAAGAATACGAGCAGCGCTTGTCGCGCGAGATCAGCATCATCCGGCAGATGCAGTTCGCCGGCTATTTTCTCATCGTGTGGGATTTCATTCGCTATGCCAAAGAGCGCAACATCCCGGTTGGTCCAGGCCGCGGATCGGCCGCAGGATCGTGCGTGGCCTA
Organism: Candidatus Korobacteraceae bacterium; assembly: GCA_049522855.1. GTDB lineage: Bacteria > Acidobacteriota > Terriglobia > Terriglobales > Acidobacteriaceae > Bog-257. Next base: position 50,731 of record JBEKNL010000024.1, on the reverse strand, counting down.
CGCTCTCGGCATCACCGCCATTGATCCACTGCAGAACGAGTTGCTGTTCGAGCGCTTCCTCAATCCCGAACGCATCAGCCTGCCCGACATTGATATTGATTTTTGCATGAATCGCCGCTCCGAGGTGATCGACTACGTCACCCAGAAGTACGGACGCGATCAGGTGGCGCAGATCATCACGTTCGGAACCATGGCGGCCAAGGCGGCGATTAAAGATTCCGGCCGCGCCATGGACATCCCCTACGCCGAGGTGGATCGCATTGGGAAGATGATCCCCACCACCCTGAACATCACCATCGACCAGGCCTTGAAAGACTCACCCCCGCTGGCCGCCGCCTACCAGAACGAACCGCAGACCAAGGAACTGATCGACACGGCCAAGCGTCTTGAGGGCTTGGTGCGCAACGCAGGGGTGCACGCCGCTGGAGTTGTGATCTCGCCGCAACCGCTCACCGACCTGGTTCCGCTGCATCGCACCAAGAACGACGAAATCGTCACCGCCTACGACATGAAGGCGGTCGAAAAGCTGGGCCTGCTGAAGATGGACTTCCTCGGGCTCACCACGCTCACCATTATTGACGACGCGTTGCGCCGGATCGAACAGACCCGCGGCGAACGGCTCGACCTGCAGAAGCTCGCGTTAGATGACAAAGAGACTTACGAGAAGGTCTTCCACACGGGATTGACGTCGGGCGTTTTCCAGTTCGAATCGCATGGCATGCGCGACGTGTTGCGCCGCTACAAGCCGACCTGTGTCGAGGATCTGACAGCGTTGAACTCGCTGTACCGCCCCGGGCCGATCCAGGGCGGCATGATTGAAGACTTCGTCGAGCGCAGGTGGGGACGCAAGAAAGTCGAATTCGATCTGCCCGAACTGGAACCGCTTTTGAAAGAGACCTTCGGCGTCATCGTTTACCAGGAGCAGGTGATGCAGATCGCCAATCGCCTGGCGGGATATTCGCTCGGTGAAGCCGACCTGCTGCGCCGTGCCATGGGCAAGAAAGATCCGGAGGCGATGGCCAAACAGCGCGAGCGGTTTGTCCGGGGCGCTACCGAGCGTGGCTTCCCGCCTAAGAAAATCGAAAAGCTCTTTGACTTGATGGAGCAATTCGCCGGCTACGGCTTCAACAAGTCGCATTCGGCCGCCTACGCGCTGCTCGCCTACCAGACCGCATTTCTCAAGACGCACTATCCGGTCGAGTTCATGGCGGCGCTGCTGACTTCCGTCTCTGGCAGCACCGACGACGTGGTGAAGTACATCAACGAATGTCGCGAAATGGGAATCGCGGTTGAGCCGCCCGACATCAACGTCAGCGATGCCTATTTCACACCGCACGGCGAGGCGATTCGCTTCGGGCTGGCAGCGGTCAAGAATGTCGGCCACAACGCCATTGAATCCATCGTCGCGGCGCGCAAAGAGGCGGGCGAGTTCAAGTCGATTTTTCAGTTCTGCGAAAAGGTCGATCTGCACCTGCTTAACAAGCGGGTGATGGAGTCGCTGATTAAAAGCGGAGCGATGGACCGGCTCGGGCGTCGCGCGCAGTTGATGGCCGTCATTGACAATGCGATGGAGCACGCCCAGAAGACACAAAAAGATGCGGCCCTTGGCCAGCATGGCTTATTCGGCGTCTTCCAGCAGGACGATGCCCCGCAAGCCGAGAAGCCGTTGCCCAACATTCCAGACTGGGATGAGCACCAGCGACTGGGCCATGAAAAGGAAATCCTCGGCTTTTTCATTACCGGTCATCCGCTGGAAAAGTACCGTGAAAAGCTGCTCGACTTTAACGCCCTGTCCACCACCGAGGTTGCAGAATTGAAATCGTCCACGGGCAGGGATGAAGTGTCGATCGGAGGCATCCTGAAGAACATCCGCGTGGCCAAGTCGAAGAAGGGCGATCTGTATGCCCAGGGGCAGCTCGAAGACATGAACGGGTCGGTGGAAATCCTTTGTTTCGCAGACGCCTACAAGCGGCTTGCGGACAAGCTGAAGCTCACGGTCCCCGTCTTGGCCAAGGGCGGCGTGCGGGTCGAAGACGGAAGCAACTCCAAGCTCATGATTGGCGACATCACTCCCTTGGAGCAGGCCCAGCCCAAGCTGCCGCAACATTTGCGCATCAAGATATCTGTCGAAGACGTCTCGCCAGCGACGATCGACGAACTGCACACGCTTTGCCTGGAGCGCAGAGGCGCGGCGCGGGTGCTGTTCGACCTGGAACGCAAAGGCGACTTTACCGTAGTGATGGAGGCGGAAGGCTATAATGTCTTGCCAGACCGAACCTTCATCCAGCGCGTGGAAGAATTATGCGGCCGCGGCAGCGTTCGGGTTGTTGATTGAGCACGATGACGTTGGAGCCAACGCAAGCCGGTACTGCTGGGACCCAGGAAAACGAACTTTCGCTTCTCCGCTCGGGAATTATGCCGGCCATCGATTACTGGATCTCCGCGGTGGAGACCATCTATCGCGCGTCACAGACACGAAAAGACATCGATATGGAAGCTGCTTCGAAAGCGCAAGACGAACTGGAACGCATCGAGAAACAGATTGAGCAACTAGAGAGCGCTGCCGGCGACAACCACGAAGCCCGCCGCCAGTTGCACGAAATGCACGGGCGGGTGGACGCGCTGCGGCGCCAGATGGCGGGCCAGCTCACGCCTTGGGAGCGTACCGAATTGGCGCGCCACCCCATGCGTCCGTATCCGCTGGACTACATTGAGCGCATCTTTTCCGATTTCAGCGAGATTCACGGCGACCGCGGTTTTGGCGACGATGCCGCCATGGTTTGCGGCATGGCGAACTTTCACGGGCGGCAGGTGCTAGTGCTCGGTACGCAAAAGGGCCGCGACACCAAACAGCGGATCTATCGCAATTTTGGCCAGCCCAATCCCGAAGGCTATCGCAAGGCATTGCGCGCGATGCGGTTCGCGGAGAAATGGCAACATCCGGTCATCGCCCTTATCGACGTCGTGGGCGCGTATCCGGGACTTGGCGCCGAAGAACGCGGCCAGGCGGAAGCCATCGCCCACAATTTGCGCGAGATGGCACGACTCAAAGTTCCGTTCATCGCCGCGATAACCGGTGAAGGCGGCAGCGGCGGCGCGCTGGCCATTGCCGTTGCCGATCGCGTGCTGATGCTGGAAAACAGCATTTACTCCGTCATCTCGCCCGAGGGCTGCGCCTCCATCATGTGGCGTGACTCCAACAAGAAGGACATAGCCGCCCAGGCCTTGCGCATTACCGCCAAAGACAATTTGGAGATGGGTCTCTGCGACGAGGTCATCCCTGAGCCGCCCGGCGGCGCGCACCACGACTACGACGCCGCGGCCAAACTTCTGGCGGAGGCCCTCGAAAAGAATTTGTCGGAGCTGGAGAAAATGACAATCCCCGCCCTGCTGGACGCGCGCTACAACAAGTTTCGCAACATGGCGCAATTCTTTAAGGTGGAGAGCACGCCGGCTTAATTGCATTGCGCACACGCGGTTATGCCGTCCCCGAGGGACTCGATTTCTGTTTGCAACGTACCCACCGTTGAAACGGTGGGCTTTCTTATTCCGTCCCGCAAGGCGGGACTGCGACAGGACTGCGACAGAGCCCCATTTCCCGCCGCTTGCGCGCTGCCTTATAATTGAACTGTTCTTCCCACCGCAGTCATCCATCGTTGGTAAGGGGTATTGATGGCCACAACCGAATTCGCAGTACACGGCGCCGAACATGGCGCCGTGCGCGGGCCTGTCGTCAACGACTTCAGCATCCAGGTTGCAACCGTAAACGGCTCGGGATCGCAGAGCGCCAACACCGTCCTGCTGCGCACCATTTTTCAGATGGGCGTCCCGGTCTCCGGCAAGAACATGTTCCCCTCGAACATCGCCGGTCTTCCCACCTGGTACACCATTCGCGCCAGCAAGAAGGGCTACATCGCGCGCAAGAAGGAGATCGATTTCCTGGTGGCGATGAATCCGGAGACCGCGCGCGAAGACACGATGTCGCTGGCATCGGGCGCCGCGGTGCTCTACGACGAGCCGCTGAAGCTGAACGAACTGCGTTCGGATGTGACTTTTTACACCGTGCCTTACGACAAAATTTGTGCCGCGGTCTGCTCCGAGTCGAAGCTGCGCAAGCTGGTCAAGAACATGATTTACGTTGGGGTGATGGCACAGTTGCTCAAACTCGATATGGCCGAGGTGGAAAAAGCGTTGCGCAAGCAGTTCGCTAAGAAGGTCAAAGCTGCCGACCTCAACTGGAACGCTGCCAAGGCAGGCTACGATTACGCCGCTTCGTCGCTGACCAAGGCCGATCCGTTTACGGTTGAGCGCATGAACAAAACCACCGGCATGATCATCATCGACGGCAACGCTGCTGCGGCGCTGGGCTGCATGTTCGCCGGCGTGACGGTCGTGACCTGGTATCCCATCACACCTTCCTCATCGCTGGTGGAAACCCTCATCGACTACATGAAGGAATATCGGGTAGGAGACGATGGCAAGGCCACTTTTGCCATCGTTCAGGCAGAAGATGAACTCGCGGCTATTGGCATGGTTCTGGGGGCTGGATGGGCGGGAGCCCGTTCCATGACGGCCACTGCCGGGCCGGGAATTTCGCTGATGGCGGAGTTTGCAGGATTGGGCTACTACGTCGAGATTCCCGGCGTGATCTGGGACATCCAGCGCGTTGGTCCCTCCACCGGCTTGCCGACACGCACCGCGCAAGGCGACATCGAGTTTGTGGCCAAGCTCTCGCACGGCGACACTCGTCATCCCATGTTGTTGCCGTGTAGCGTGGCCGAGTGCTTCAGCATGGCCAGCGACGCATTCGACCTCACCGAGCAGTTGCAGACGCCGGTGTTCGTCATGTCCGATCTCGACCTCGGGATGAACAATTGGATGTCGGAGCCGTTTCAGTATCCCGAGAAGCCACAGAACCGCGGCAAGGTGCTGACAGCGGAAGAGCTGGAACGTGCCGGCGGTTTCGCCCGATACAAGGACGTGGACGGCGACGGCGTCGGCTACCGCACCTTGCCGGGAACCGACCATCCGCAGGCGGCGTGGTTCGCGCGCGGTAGCGGGCACAACGAAAACTCCGGCTACAGCGAACGGCCTGACGACTACGCCAACAACATGGACCGTCTGGCGCACAAGTTCGAAACGGCTCGCACCCTCATTCCCAAACCGGAAATCGTGTGCAACGACGGGAACGAAGTAGGGATTATCGCGTACGGAACCTCGCATCACGCTGTCGTCGAGACCCTCGATCAGTTGCAAGGCGAATACGGAGTAAAGGCCGATTACCTGCGCCTGCGCGCTTATCCGTTCACCAGCGAGACCCACGATTTCGTGGCTGCGCACAAACGCATTTACATGATCGACCAGAACCGCGACGCGCAGATGTTGCAATTGTTGAAGCTGGACATCGCGATCGAAGAGATCCGGAAGCTGCGCAGCGTTCGCCACTACAACGGATTGCCGATCGACGCGCGTTCCATCACCGACGACATCACCACTCAGGAGGGCAAATAAATGGCGACCACAGCCGCTCCACAGCCCAAGACGAACCGCATCGGACTCACAGTGCTCGACTATCGCGGAGGCAAGACCACGTTGTGCGCCGGATGCGGCCACAATGCCATCTCCGAACGCATCATCGACGCCTTCTACGAGATGGGGGTCGCGCCCGAACGGGTGATCAAGGTGTCGGGAATCGGCTGCTCCTCGAAGAGCCCGGCGTACTTCATGGGCCGCTCGCACAGCTTCAACTCGGTGCATGGCCGCATGCCGTCGGTCACGACCGGCGCGGTGCTGGCGAATGCGAAGATCGTCGCGCTGGGCGTCAGCGGCGATGGCGACACGGCGTCCATCGGCATCGGTCAGTTCGTGCACCTGATGCGCCGCAATCTGCCGATGATCTACATCATCGAAGACAACGGCGTGTATGGGCTGACCAAAGGACAATTCTCGGCGACCGCCGATCTCGGCTCCAAGCTGAAGACCGGCGTCATCAACGATCTGCCGCCGATCGATACTTGCGCGCTGGCGATCATGCTGGGCGCAACCTTCGTGGGCCGCTCCTTCTCGGGCGACAAGCGCCAGTTGCAACACATGCTGAAAGCCGCGCTCGCGCATCGCGGCACGGTGATGCTCGACGTGATCTCGCCTTGCACCACTTTCAACGATCACGAAGGCTCGACCAAGTCCTACAAGTTCGTCAAAGATCACGAAGAGCCGTTGCACGATCTGAACTTTGTTCCGCACTTCAACGAAATCGATGTGGATTACGATCCTGGCACCTGCCTCAACGTCACCATGCACGATGGCTCCTCGCTGCGGCTGCGCAAGTTGGAAGAGGACTACGATCCCACCAATAAAACTGAGGCCGTGAAGCGCGTGATGGAATCGCACGATGCCGACGAAGTGCTCACCGGCGTGCTCTACTTGAACACCACCGCGCCCAACTTCATCGACATGATTAACATGACCGACCAGCCGCTGGCGACGTTGCCGGAGAGCGTCACTCGCCCCTCGCGCGCAGTGCTGGACGAGTGCATGGAAGCGCTAAGATAGGCGAAGCTCCACGTTTCCCGATGTTTGTCATCCCGACCGAGGACTTCACGCCATGTTCATAACTTCCGGTTTGCGCGTCCCTCGTCCGCAATCAGGTCAGTCAGTTCCGATCCGCAAGCGCTTGCGGTTTTGAGACAGGCTGAACTTGTGACCGCCGGTGTTCCTCACGTATAGTGTTCTCACTTCCCGGGACTGATTCTTACATGGGGTGAACGATGGAATTGCAAAGTTTTCTGGCGGCGCTGGAAGAGCGCATCGCCCGCTATGACCTGTTGTGCCATCCATATTACAAGGCGTGGACCGCCGGCCAGCTCACGCGCGACGATCTGCGCGAGTACGCCAGCGACTACTACCATCACGTGGCCGCATTTCCCACTTACCTGAGCGGCCTGCACTCGCGGCTCGACGACGGGGCACAGCGGCGCGCGGTGTTGCGCAACCTGTGCGAGGAGGAGATTGCTGGGCGTCCACACAGCGAGTTGTGGCTCGACTTCGCCGAAGGCATGGGCGCCGAGCGCGACGAGGTGCGCCGGCGCGAACCGTTGCCGGAAGTGCGCGAGCTGATCGGCGAGTTTCGGCGGGTTGCGCGTGAAGGCTCGGCTGCCGAGGCGCTGGCGGCGTTCTACGCCTACGAATCGCAGGTTCCGCGCGTGGCCAAGGCCAAAGCCGACGGGCTGGCGGAGCGCTATGGCGCCGACGCCAAGACCTGCGGCTATTTCACGCTGCATCAGTTCGCCGACGTGGAGCATGCGCAGGTGTGGCAGGAGTTGCTGACGGCGGAAGTGGTGGCGCATCCCGAAGAGGCGGAGGCTGCGTTGGGTGCGGCGGAAAAGGCGGCGCAGACGCTGTGGCACGCGCTGGATGGGATGGAAGCAAGACGGATGGCCACTGGCGACCTTGCCGGAGAGCGTCATTCGCCTCTCACGTGAGGTGCTGGACGAGTGCATGGAAGCGCTGCGGTAGGGCTTTAGCAACTGACACTGGGGGAACGGGCGAGGCGCCACTTGTGGGGTACCCCCCTCCCCCTTCTCCGCAAAATATTGAAAACAAAGAGGCAGAGAAAAAATTCCCTGCAAAATATTCCATCCAAAGGAGTTAGAGGTCAAAATATTCAATTATAAAGACTTAGCTAACCCTAGGATGGAATAATCTCGCCGCTTGGCGAAAACTGCGGCATCGCAAGGGAAGTCCCGGATGCACCCTCGATTCACCGAATGAGGGGCTGCAGACTTGTAAAAGAACCCAAGCCTCGCCGGCGTAACTTGAGATCCAGCAAGGCATCGGCACTCAGTCCAACACGGCAGTCTATCATCTATAAGCCATTTGCGAAAGACACTAAGGTGCTAATATCTGCATAAATCTGCTTCCCGACCTGGTTCAAATTCACAACACTACCGGTGCGACTCTTACATTGGGCGCTTACATATCGCGCCAGCCGGTCACCCAATTTCTACGCACTGTAGCAGTTTCTTGCTGCTGCGGCTGTTCGACCTTCTTTAGCTGCAACATAAATTCAACCCTGAGGATTTAAGAGCGTTCGGTCGGGGACCGGCAAGAGGAACGGCAGGGGAATCTCGCCGGCTCTGACTTAGCTCCCAATCCCTTCTTAGCTGTAACCCGCTTCCCATACATCGCAACACTTTCACTCTCGTAGCAATGTTAACTCTAAGCTCATGAATGCATTACACAGAGATTGGCATTTAAATTGCACTTGGGGTAACAGATGATTTCCAGACCTGCTGGGACCAAATTCGAAATCCCGGCTTAGATCCTTGGAGGCTTTGGACGACATGAAACGCATTGCGCTATTGCTACTCATCGGCCTATGCGGCACGGCAGCATACGCCGGAACAGTTTGGGACTACTCGCCCATTAGCACCGACGCTGTTTGTTGTTGGGAAAATCAGACGGCGTTGCAGAATTTTGCCGACAATTTCACACTGTCGGCAAACACGACCTTAACCGGTTTCAACCTCTTCACGGGCAATTACCCACCGGGCGGTACCTATAACGTCCACCTGTACGCCGACAGCGGTGGCGTTCCCGGCGCCCTCCTCGTGTCGCAGGACGTCACCGCCTCGAGCTTCAATTTCTATGGGAACCTCGGTGGAAACGACATTTACGAGGTCACTTTGCCAATTTCAATTGATGTGCTGGGGGGAGTGCAATACTGGATTGGCGCCTCTGGCAACGGCTTCGAGGCGGGGCAGGTCAGCCTCCTAGGGCCAGGAGACCCAGGCGACGGGCTGATGGCACAGTTTGCCGGCACGACCTACCAGTTTATGACAGGGGTGGGGGACCAGAGCTATCAGCTAATCGGCAACCCCTCGGGCGGCACCACGCCAGAACCTTCGTCGCTCACGCTAATCGGCATCGGGATCGCTGGTTTGTATCGGCCTCTCCGCAGGAGGCTTGGAAGATAGGCAACTCGATACTCTCCAAGTGGCCCGATGAGAGCCACTTTTTTCGCGCCGAAAACACACATCGGCCTTGAGTAATATCATAGCTGAAGACGATTGAGGCCCGCCGCGACCGCCGAAACGACTTTTTCCACTTCATAGTCTTTCTGACAGTCTGCTTTATCGGCCGGGTGCCCCACCCTTCTCGCCTGTCTTTGGCGAGAGGGTGGGTGCAAACCATCTCTCACTTCAACGACGCCATATCGATCACGAAGCGGTACTTCACGTCGCTGCGCAGCATGCGCTCGTAGGCTTCGTTGATCTTCTGGATCGGGATGATTTCGATATCTGACGTAATGCCGTGCTGGCCGCAGAAATCCAGCATTTCCTGGGTTTCTGCGAGGCCGCCAATCAACGAGCCAGAGATCTGCCGCCGCGCAAGAATGATGCTGGATGCGGCCAGCGCCAGCGGTTTTTCGGGCGATCCCACCAGCACCAGGGTTCCGTCGCGCTTCAGCAGGTTGAGATAGGCGTTGATGTCGTGCTCGGCGGAAACCGTGTCGAGGATGAAGTCGAAGCTGTTGACGTGCTTCTCCATCTGCGCCGGATCTTTGGAGACCACAACTTCATGCGCGCCCAGGCGCTTAGCGTCCGCGGTCTTGTGAGCGGAAGTGGTGAACAGGGCGACATGCGCGCCGAAGGCGTTGGCCAGTTTCACTCCCATGTGGCCCAGTCCGCCCAATCCAACGATTCCTACCTTCTGGCCCTTCTGCACTTTCCAGCGGCGCAGGGGCGAGTAGGTGGTGATGCCGGCGCAAAGCAGGGGCGCGGTTCCCGCCGGGTCCAGGTTCGCAGGAGGACGCAGCACAAACGCTTCGTCAACCACAATCGTCTTGGAGTAGCCGCCGTAGGTCATACCGCCGAGATGCTTGTCTTCGCCGTTGTAGGTGAAGGTCGGTACGGACTCGCAGAACTGCTCCAGGCCCGCTTGGCAGCTTGCGCAGACGCGGTCGGAATCAACCATGCAGCCAACCGCGGCGAGGTCGCCTTCCTTGAATTTGCGCACACTGGCGCCGGTTTTGACCACGCGGCCGATAATCTCGTGACCGGGCACGACAGGGTAGGTGGTGTTGGTCCATTCGTTGCGCGCAGTGTGCAAGTCGGAATGGCAAACGCCGCAGTAAAGGATGTCGATCTGTACGTCTTGCGGCCTGGGTTCACGGCGCTCGAAGGAAAATGGCTGGAGAGATGAAGTAGAGGAATGGGTCGCGTAGCCGGTCGTTTTTATGCGTCCCTGGCGCTGTACCGGCCTCTCAGAAGTGAGAACATCAACTGCATGTGCCATGATAGTTCCTTTCTATCCAAAAATTCTCAGAAACGAAGATGCGATGAATGGCTGCCCCGCCGGCGGGGAACTCGAAGCCATCTCATAAACAGCGGGCGCCCAAAGCGAAGTACCTCAGGGGCTAAAGCCCAGTCCGTAACGGGCCATTTGCGGCACGGCTGAAGCCGTGCCCTGACACAAACCGATTTATGAGACAGCTTCTCGCTATCAGACCATTAGATTCCCGGCGACGCTATCGGTCACATCTTTGAAGTCAATTCCTGGCGACTAAATTCCGACACTGGGGGGATCGGCTTTCTGAAGATATGTGAGAACGCCTGCCGCCCCTCGACCACCCCAACAAGCCCGCCACGGCGGAGCGCTCGTAGGGGACCCCGGCTACGGGACTTCTCAATTTTTTCCACCTTACTGTCTCTTCGAGGCGCGACAACTCCGGCGGCGGCAGGCGATGTTTCTCCCGCCAAACTACCGCTTCACCAGCACGGCCTCGCTTTGCTAGACTCCCGCCATGCCCTCTCGCATCCAGCAGATGAAGCTCGACAAATCAGCCGGCCCTTTTCGCCGTGCGCTCCAGTACGCCTTGTACGACTGGACTCGCGAGATGCCGAAGTCCAAACGCTTTATCACATGGATTGGCATTTTGCTGCAGGGCTACGCCATCTACGCCCTTTGGTCGCGCTCCCTGGTGTGGCCTTTGATGTGGCCGAAAGGACTGGCTTTGTATGCAAGCGTATGGCTGCTTTACGTGCTTGGCAGCGGGCTGATGAACGGGATGCTAACTTCGGAATTCGTTCGGAAGACCCAACTGGAAGGCGACCAGATCGCCGCCCAGCAGATCCAGCAGACGCTCATCCCCCAGAAGTTGCCGGAGCTTCCCGGCTACGAGATGGAGACGTTCTATAAGCCATTCCGTGACGTAGGCGGCGACTACTTTGATGTCATCGAGCTTCCTGGCAACCGAACGTTGCTGTCGGTAGCGGATGTCTCTGGAAAAGGGATGCCGGCGGCGCTGCTGTCGGCAAACATACAGGCGCTGGTGCGGAGTATTGCAAATGTTGAAGCCGATGCCGTGACGTTGGCTACACAGATTAACCAGCACCTGACCCGCTACACCCCGCAGGACCGTTTCGCGACGGCAGTATTCGTTGTGCTTAGCCGCGATTCGGGAGAATTGACCTATGTGAATGCCGGCCATAACGCCCCGATTGTGTCTTGTCCCGGAACGACCACATTTCTGAAAGCCACGGGAATGCCGCTGGGGTTGTTTGCCGACGCAGAGTATGAAGCTGGTACGGCCATTCTTCGTCCTGGTTGCGCCCTCCTGCTGTTCACCGATGGATTGACCGATTCGATTGCCGGGCAAGATCCAGAAAACCGCTTGTGTGCGACTTTGGCTGACCCTTCGGGGAGAGCAATGTCGAGCCTCAAGTCCTTAGTTGACCCGAAATTCAATGAGGATGATGTCACCATATTGCTGGTCAAACGTACTGCAGATTCTGCTGCCAGCAACGTGTCGGCATAGGACTCGCTTGTCATTCCGCTGGCAGGCCCTCGCCGAGCTGGAGTAAGATTTTGTCATGCCCAAGAGTTCCACGCCGTTCGAGGTCGCCTGCCCGTGCTGCGGTGCGTTACTGAAGATCGATAGCGACACCAAAGCCGTGATTGCGCACACGCCCAAGGCTGTTCCCAAAACCTTCGAGGACCTGGAGTCGGCGGCCCGCGCCATGAAAGACCAGGACACCCGCAAGGAGTCCATCTTTCGCCAGTCCGTGGAAGCGCAGAAGCATCAGGGCGATCTGCTGGAGAAAAAGTTTCAGGAAGCGCTCAAGCGCGCCAAGGAAACGCCCGATACCGGCAAACCCATTCGTGATTTCGATCTGGACTGAAAAAGAAGTAACTAGCAACTAGTAATTAGCATTTGGTGCTGCAAGACGCGCATTCGTAAGCACCGCAGCGGGGAAGACCTGTCGGACGGGCGGTGAAAATCGGCGCACCGGCCAGTCCACGTTTCTGCCCGATGAAGGACAGCAGGTCCCTCCACTCGGACTGAAGAGGGTGTGTGCGAACTGTGCCGTCCCTCAACCACCCCAACAAGCGCAAAAGCGGCGCTCGTTGGGGACCCCGGCTACGGGACTCCTTAATTTTTTTCCCACTTTACCCAGGGCCTACGCCCTGGGCTAATATTATTTCGCCCCTACGGGGCTTGGATTTTGCGCAATCATCGCACCGTGTCAACTCAAGACGCTCGAGCTGGATGACAGCTGGCGGCCAAATTCCAACCGCTAATTGCTAGTTGCTAATTGCTCGCTACTATTTGCTCGCCCCTGCCTTCGCCGCTCGCTTCTTGCGTTGCGTCGGGTGCACAAACCACGCAATGGCGATGCTGAACAAGTACAGCACGATCATGGGCGCGGCGAAGATGCACATGTTCATGATGTCGGTGGTCGGAGTGATGATGGCGGCGATGATGAAGATCACCAGGATGGAATAGCGGAAGTTGCGCCACATCCAGCCGGCAGTCAGGATGCCCATCAGCGAGAGAAAGAACACCAGGATGGGCATCTCGAAGACGATGCCCAGCCCGGCGATAATCGTCAGGAACAGGTCAGTGTATTCGCCGACGGTGATCATGGGCTTGAACTGGGCGCTCCAGCCAATCAGGAAATCCAGGGCCGCCGGATAGACCATCTTGTAGCCAAAGAAGCCGCCCGCCAAAAACAGTCCCACCGTGCTGAACATGAAGGGCAACACGTAGCGGCGTTCGTTGCGGTAAAGGCCCGGCGCGATGAACGCCCACACCTGGTAGAGCACGAACGGCGAGGCCACAAAGACCCCCGCCAGGAACGCGATCTTCAAGTACATGTTGAAGGGATCGGTCGGGTTCAGATAGACCAGCTTCTGCTCCATCTGATGGTTGGCCAGGGCCGCCATGATGGGCTTCTGCATGATGGCGAAGATCTGCTCATGGAACCACCAGCAGACGCAGAAGCCGGCTACCACGTAGAGAAAGCTGTAGATGATGCGGCGGCGCAGCTCCTCCAGGTGCTCCAGGAAGCTCATGCCAGTCATTTCCTCGGAGGCGCGCTTCTGTGCTGTTTCCACGACGGGGCTAGGCATCGGGACTTGACCTGACAGGTGTGGGGGGCTGGTTCATCGAAGGTAAAGCCGGGAGTTCCGGTGGCATGGGCTCAGCTTCAGGTTCAGGGACCGGATCGGCGCTGCTGCGGCTAACAATGCCAACTGGAGGCAGAATGGCCGGCTCCCACGGCTTTTCGGACGCCGGCAACTTCGCTGCTTCGGTTTGCTTCCTAGCGCGCTCATCCAGCTCAATGTTCATCATCTCGGTTTCGAGTTGGTTCTTGAACTCGTTGCTGGCGCGTTTGAACTCGGCAGCCCATTTTCCCAACTGGCGGGCCAACCCGGGCAAGCGCTTGGGGCCGACCACCACCAGTGCCAGCAGAAAAATGAAGATCATCTCTGGCATGCCAAGATTCATGGGATCATCATAAATGCGGGGGTAGTTTTTCACCACAGCGATGGCATTGGCAGGCGAGCGGGCTGCTGCCTTGCTCACCATCTCCCGGCTCTACCGTCTGTTACGGAGGTGGGGACCAAACGGATTTCGCACCCTTCTTAGGGAACCAGCATCCAAAATAGCGGCTGATCTGGCAGGCGCGGGGTGAGCTAGAGTGCATGGTATACTGCCTGAAAGTCTCGCTCCGGTGCGCATACCTTGAAGATTCATCCCCGGCCAGCCGAAGGAACAAACATGGCAAGTAGTTCGCGTCGCTCCGCTGTTCTCATCCTCAGCATCATTCTGGCTTGCGGTTGTGTGGGCGTGGTTTTTGGCCAGCGCCTCACCTCGGCCGCTCCTTCCGGCGACGGCGACATCCGCGACAGCCTGCGCAGCTTTACGCAGGTTTACGAAGTCGTGCAGCAGAACTATGCCGAACCGGTCAGCCCCGATAAGGCGATTTACAACGGGGCGATTCCGGGCATGTTGCGGGTGCTGGATCCGCACTCAAACTTTTTCGATCCCAAAGCCTATGCGGCGTTGCGCGAGGAGCAGCGCGGCAAGTACTACGGTGTGGGTATGCAGGTCGGTCCCCGTAACAACAAAGTCATCGTGATCGCGCCCTTCACCGGCGCGCCGGCGTATCGGGCCGGTATCCGTCCGGGCGATGTCATTATTGCAGTGGACGGCAGGCCTACCGACAACATGACGACCAGCGATGTTGCCGAGTTGCTGAAAGGGCCCAAGGGCACCGCGGTCAAGATTACGATGCTGCGCGAAGGCTCCGACAAGCCGCTCGACTTTACCGTGGTGCGCGATGAGATCCCCCGCTACAGCGTTGACGTGCATTTTGTGATCCGTCCGGGTATCGGCTACATCCACGTCTCCGGATTTCAGGAAACCACGGAAAAAGAAGTGCGCGACGCGCTGGATGAGCTGGGCGACATTCACGGGCTCATCCTCGACCTGCGCCAGAATCCCGGCGGACTGTTGAGCGAAGGCGTGGGCGTGGCGGACCAGTTCCTGAAGAAGGGACAGGTGATCGTTTCCCATCACGGGCGAGCTTCCGCGGAGAAGGTTTACAAAGCTGCCCACGGCAACGGAGGCAAGGATTATCCGTTGGTCGTACTGGTGAACCGCGGCACGGCTTCAGCGGCGGAGATCGTCGCGGGCGCTATTCAAGACCACGATCGGGGGCTGATTGCCGGTGAGACCACCTTCGGCAAGGGTTTGGTGCAGACCGTGTATCCGCTGTCGGAGAATACCGGACTGGCGCTGACCACAGCGAAGTATTACACCCCGAGCGGCCGCCTGATCCAGCGCGATTACAGCAGCATCTCGCTTTACGACTATTACTATAACGATCGCGACAACGATGCCAATAACGCCAACCACGAAGTCAAGATGACCGACAGTGGCCGCACCGTTTACGGTGGCGGCGGTATCACTCCCGACGTGAAGATCGCGCCGGCGAAAACCGACAAGTTCCAGGACGCGTTGCTGGAGAAATATACGTTTTTCAACTTTGCCAAGCACTATGTCATCAACCACAAAATCGACAAGCAATTTGAAGTTGACGATGCAGTGATGCAGGACTTGCGCAAGTTCCTGGATGAACAGAAGACCCCTTTCACCGAAGCGGACTTGGCGGAGAATAGCGATTGGATCAAGTCCAATATCAAGGCCGAACTGTTCATCAACGAATTTGGTCAGCAGGAAGGCATGAAGGCCCATGCCGAAAGCGACCCGGCCGTGGCCAAGGCGCTGGAACTGCTTCCCCAGGCCAAGCAGTTAGCCGACAACGCCAGGCGGATTATTGCGCAGCGCAATAACGCCAGGCTGACGGCGCAGCAGGGCGATACCCCCGAACCGCAATCCGTAAAGCGATAGCAGCAGACCGCAGATCAACAACAAAGCCCGCGTGAGTGGGCTTTGTTGTTGCGGCGAAGCGACTCCAACCTTGCCGAGGCGCCAGTTAGCTGACCGGCGGAGCGGAACAACATCGGCCACATACCAGCGGGCGATGCTTGGATTTGTCCCGCCCCGCTCGATCAAAGCCGGCTTAAACCATCGCGTGCAAGGGGGTCCGTGCGGAAGAAAACTTCATCACGTCAGGCCGCACCAACCTATCGAAATCGGTGTACGCCATCCTGATCAACTCATAATGCGAGCCCGCATTGAAGGCGATCTCATCGTCTTCCGTGAGGGTCTCGTCGACGTACACCGGGATGCCGTATAAGTTGCCGAACGGAGGCATGGCGCCGGTCTCGCAGTCGGGAAAATGCTGTTTGAACTCGCGTTCGCTGGCCAGTTCCGCGTCCTGAACGCCGACCTCTCTTTTCAGCGCAGTCAGGTCCACTTGGTAGGACGCCGGCAGCACCGCCATGGCGAGGGCGCCATCGAGTTTCACGATCACGGTCTTGGCCAGAAACTTGCCCGAGATATGCGCCACCGCGGCAATACCCTGGGCGGTATAAGCCTTGGAGTGAGAGATGACAACGTATTTCACTTCATGGCCGTCGAGGAAGGCTTTGACTTTGGTGAGATGCATATTGAACTCCTCGCGACATTGCGCGGGCCCACGGCCCGGAAGGATATGGTTGATGCAACGAACTTAGTGCAAGGCCTCGTCGTCGGCCTCTTTCCTTCGCTTTGCTTGTTTGCTGGATTTCCGCGAGGTTGCTCGCGCTGGCTCGAGAAGAGCGTTGACCATTCGGGCTACCTCCCTGCGGTCGGTTGACCCTCGTGTAGCCCCAGTTTAGTACGGCTGGCGCAGCGCGCAAGCACAGCCGTCACATTACCCTTGTGACAGTGCAGAACCGCGCCATAAGCCAGCGGAGTTGTCATTACGAGCGAAGCGAGGAATCTGCTTTTGTTTAGCGCTGGAACAACCGCCGGAGAAACAGCAGATTCCTCACGGCCTTAAGGCCGTTTGTGATGACAACTCAAAATGACACCGGTTTGTAGGGCGATGCCCAGCCTCCTCTCATCCTTGACGGCTGCTCGCACGGCACAATACAGTCGAATTATCCGGAGAGTCTAGCCTTGGATATCCTGGTCGGGAAGAGCATCCTGCATTACAGAATCGTGGGAAAGCTGGGCGCCGGCGGCATGGGTGTGGTGTACGAGGCTGAAGACACCCGGCTCGCCCGCCATGTAGCGCTGAAGTTTCTCTCCAAGGACATCGAGCAGGATAGGTATGCCCTGGAGCGTTTCCAACAGGAGGCGCGCGCCGCCTCGGCCTTGAACCATGCCAACATTTGCACCATCCATGCCATCGAGGAATGCGATGGGCAGCACTTCATTGCCATGGAGCTGCTGGAAGGCCAGAGCCTGAACGAGAAGATCAACGGCTACCCGCTTCCCGTAGACAAGATCATCGACATCGGCATTCAAATTACCGACGCTCTCGACGTGGCGCACAGCAAAGGCATTGTGCATCGAGACTTGAAGCCCGCCAACATCTTCCTCACGACGCGGGGACAGGCGAAGATACTGGACTTCGGACTGGCAAAGCTGACCTATGACCGGCACACGGTGGTCGAGACCGTGGCTGGCGAGGCGGTGACCATCGCTCCGGCGCATCTGACGGTGGCAGGTACCACGGTAGGCACCATCGCCTACATGTCTCCGGAGCAGGCTCGCGGGGAAGAGCTCGACGGACGCAGCGACCTGTTCTCCCTGGGCGCCATCTTCTACGAAATGGCTACCGGAAGGGTCCCATTCGAAGGCAACACTTCCGCAGTTGTTTTCCAGGGCATTCTCGACCGCAACCCGAGACCTCCCATGGAATTGAATCCAGCCGTGCCGTTCAAGTTGGAGGAAATCATCTCCAAGGCTCTGGAGAAAGATGTGGAACTGCGCTATCAGAGCGCGGCTGAAATACGCAGCGACCTGAGGCGGCTGAAACGGGACGGTAGCGGACAGTCTGCGACAGGAATCGCGACTGCGCCAGCGTCGTATCCTGCCGCACGGGGCAGCGGTGCGGGGGCGCAATCCAGCAGCAGCGCGGTCATCCTCGATGCCGCCCGGCGTCACAAGAGCGGCGCCGGCCTCGTTCTGGTTCTCAGCCTGGCCATGATCGCCGCCGGCCTATACGGCTTCTACACCTGGATTTCCCTGCGGCTCGGCGACGCGGGCCCGGTACCCTTCCAGAACATGAGCATGGAGAAGGTCACCAACTCGGGCAAGGTGTTGCTAGCGACCGTCTCCCCGGACGGCAAGTATGTAGTGAATGTGACGGACGAGGGCCACGGCCAGCGGAGCCTCTGGATGCGGCACATCGCCACCGGCAGCAACACCCAGATCATGCCCGCGACCGAGGTCAGTTATTCCGGACTCACCTTCACACCGAACGGCGACTTCTTGTACTTCGTTCAGAGAGAGCCGGACAAACCTGGCGTAGGGTTTCTCTACCAGATTCCGGTGCTCGGGGGCACGCCGCGCAAGCTGGCGGAAGATGTGGACAGCGCTGTCAGCTTTTCACCGGACGGCCAACAGATGGTCTATCTGCGAGACAGTTCTTCGGAAGCGAGTTCTAAGCTGATCATTGCTCATGCCGATGGCAGCGGCGAGCGCGTTCTCGCCTCGCTTCCGCTGCCGGGCTACTCCGACCCTGCCTGGTCGATCGATGGCAAGTCGATTGCCGCTGCGGTGCTTGACCCGGGCAGTCAAAACCTCGGCAGAATCGTGGTCCTCAATCCGGCGACCGGAAAAGAGAAGACCGTATACGCGGGAACAGCCCTCCTGCAAAAGCCCACTTGGATGCCGGACGGGCGCCACTTGGTACTTATCTTTCATGACATCTCCAGCGACTGGAATGGGCAGATTGGAGCGATTTCTCTTACCGGCCAAAAGCTCCATCGCATTACCAACGATCTCAATGTCTACAGCAATTCCACGCTGGGCGTAACTCGCGACGGGGAACAACTGGTTGCAGTTCAGGTTACGCCTGTGGCCGGGGTGTACACGCTAAGTTCGGAGGCCAACTCCGGCTCCAATGCAAGCGAGGTGGACAACCATGGCGACATCGGCGTCGGCTGGCTGCCGGACGGACGCTTGCTGACGATGGACTACGACAGCCACATCGCGGTGATGAATGCCGACGGCAGCAACCGCAACGTGATCTACAAGGAACACCTGCCCATGGGCGGCCTCTCGGTTTGTCCGGACGGTGCGCACGCTCTCTTCTTCATGCCCAACAAACAGACCAAGGGCATCAACATCTGGCGCCTTGACGTGCAGAATGGCAGCGCAACCGTGCTCACCAATGGAAAAGTGGACCAGAACGCCGTCTGCTCGCCCGACGGCAAATACTTCCTCTACACCAGCCTGCAAAAGGGCAAGCAGGTGCTAATGGCAATGCCGCTCACGGGCGGGGAAGCCAAACAATTAAGCGACAAGTTCGTCAGCTTTGCTGCCATCTCTCCGGATGGAAAACAAATCGCGGCCCTTACCGCCGTCGGCGCTGGCGTCAACACCAAAGCCATGGTTGAAATTATCCCATCGCAGGGGGGGTTGCCGGTAAAGGGTTTCGCGCCTAGTCCCTTTATCTCTACCCCCTTCCGCTATTCCGCCGACGGACAGTCCCTCTACTACGGGGTCACCAACAAAGGCGTCTCCAACCTGGTCGCACAGCCTATCGGCGTCGAGTCCGCCTCCCTGGTTACTCATTTCAACGATCTGCTTATTTACGGGTTCGACTACGATTGGAAGAACAAAAAGCTGGCGGTTGCGCGCGGGCGGTCCAATGACGACGTCGTGCTGCTCACGCAACAGCCGGTGCAATAGCGCGAACAAGTCGCGCCACGTTGGTCCTCCTCAAGGCTACGTTCCTTGTATGTCGAACCTCTCGCCCAGCATCGGCCTGCACTCTTCGATGTCCCAGTCGGGCGTCGCACCGGGGCGGCTTGCCACCAGCGCGCCCACGGCATTAGCGAAGCAGCACAGGCGGCGGGTGTCCCACCGCCGGTCCAGGCCGTGGAGCAAGGCCGCAGCGAAGGCATCGCCAGCGCCGACCGAATCAGCCACCTGCACCCGGTAGCCCGGACTCTCGCAGTAGGCGCCCTGGTGGAGAATTGCGCAGCCACGCTCGCCCAAGGTCACGCAAATAGTCTCGCAGCCGTAGCGGTCGATCCATCGCCGGCAGAGGTATTCGACCGATCCCTCCAGTTCGCCTGCATTGAGCAGGCCATCGAGGAACTCCGCCTCGCTATCGCTCAGCTTGATGACGTCGGCGTGCGACGACAGTTGCTCTACCAGGGCCAGGCTCCAATTGCCCTCTCGCAAATTGATGTCGTAGAAGCGACGGGCGGAAGGCGCTGCCCGAAGCAGCTTCAGCGTCGAATCCAGCGCTTGCGCGGACATGTGATAGAGCGTGCCAAAGTAAATCCAGTCCGGATGCAATGCACTGATGGATCGCAGTTGGTCATTGCTGAGGGTCACAAAGTCATAGGCCGCGGGTCGCACAATCCGAAATGTAGGCTTGCCTTCGCCGTCGAGCTCGACCTGCGCCGTTCCCGTGTCCTGGCCGTGAAGGGCCTGCACAAACTCGGTCGAAAGGCCCCATTGCCGCAGGCAATCCAGGGTGCGCCGGCCACGATCGTCGTCGCCCACCGCGCTCACTAGGAAAGCTTCGTGGCCGAGTTTCTGGGTGTGAGCGGCAAAGTTGAGGGGAGCACCGCCGAGATATTCGTGCTCGCCAATCACATCCCACAAGATCTCTCCGACAGCAACGATTCGCAATCTACTGGCCTCCGCCGGTCCCCGTTATCGTATCGTGCCAAGGGCGTAATCGGCTCAACCGGCGGGAAATTCCCGAGAGCTCCAACGTCCAGTAGACTCGGCCTCGACACACTCTGTGATGAAAACACTTGCCAGAATGCCGAGTTCCTGTAATCATCTCCTGCTCCCCTCTGGAATGGGTGAGAGAGGAGCTTTCGGTCGAACCGAAACGCGGATTTGGGTTGATGTTTCTGTCAGCGGTTGAATTTCACGCATTGTACGGGCTCCAGGGATCGGCTCTGTCGCGGATGCATTAGTCCGCCAGGACGATTCAGGGGGCTTTTTCATTGCCGAAAAGCTGCGCGCTGAGCCGCAACCCTTGTTTCCCGGCGACGTTGACACGTCTTCCGATCCCGCTCCCTCAGGGTTCTGTTCGGAACGTTCGCGCAGCAGGGGCTATTCCAAGTTCATCAGGTGAAAGGAGTAAGTTGTGAGAGAGAAAGGTACAGTCAAGTGGTTTAACGGAGCCAAAGGATACGGATTCATCCAAAGATCTACGGGCGAGGATGTCTTCGTGCATTTTTCGGCTATCCAGGAGAACGGATACCGCAGCCTGAACGAGGGCGAGACAGTGGAGTTCGACCTCACCAAGGGACCAAAGGGCTTCCAGGCCGCTAACGTGCAGCGCGTGTAAGACGTCTGCGCCACGCGGAAGCAGGTCACATGCGCGTCGCTTCGCAGGGCTTCCGAGTGCGGCCAAGACCACTGAACCCTCCCGCCGGGGAGGGTTTCTCATTTTGGAGTCGGTACCTCAAGCCTTCGTCAAGGAACCCAGTAAAACGCTTTCCAAGGCGCCTTACTACGTTGAGGCGATCGGATTTTCATTCCGCCGAATCCGGTTCCAGAATCGTGCCGCACAGGCGGCTCAACTCGCGGCAGTCTTCCTCCTGGAGCCTGCCAAGGCGGGCGCCCACGGCCGCGTCAATCGCGGGCTGCATTCTGACCAGCAGCTTCAGCCCTTTAGCGGTGATGATGGTCACGGCTTGGCGCCGATCGTCGTTTCCCCGCGACCGTTTGACCAGGCCACGGGCCTGCAATCGGTCCACCAGACGAGTGACATCGGGAGCGCGGTCGATCATGCGCCTGGCGATCTCGCAACGCGCGTGCCCTCGAGGATGGACCCCTCGCAGGATGCGCAGCACGTTGTACTGCGGGCGGGTAATGCGGTGCATTTCGCAAAGTTCATCCATTAGGTCATTCAGGGTAGTGGCTGCGACCAGCAGGCCCAGCAGAGCTTCTTGCATGGGGTCGGCAAACTGCGGCTGGCTAAGGCGCCGGCTGAGGGCTTCGTTCATGCCTTCTTTATAGCCAGAATTTGTGCGCTTGTCATTCCCCGGCGGACCGCCGGAGTTGACCGCGCAAGCGCTGCAGGGCCCAGCGAGCGTGCTCGGCAACCATCCCGTCTTCATCGCGACTCAGTTCTTCGAGTACGGGGAAGAAGTGCTGTTCACCGCTGTTGCCGAGCGCGATCGCGACATTTCTCCGCAGGCCGGTGAAACGCGCGCGCTTCACCGGCGAACCACGAAACATCTCGCGAAACTCTTCCAGGCTCAGGCCAGCCAACCACTCCAGATCGGGATTCACCAGCGCGGCGCGCGGCTGAAGCTCAGGTGTCTTGGTCACCGGGGCTTCACGGTTCCACGGACAAACATCCTGACAAATATCGCAGCCGAACACCTGCCGGCCCATGCCGGAACGGAGGTCTTCGGGAATCGCACCGCGTTTCTCGATGGTGAGATACGAGATGCACCGGGTCGCGTCGAGTTGATAGGGAGCAGGGAAGGCGTTGGTCGGACAGGCGTCGAGGCAGCGCATGCACGAGCCGCAGCGGTCGGGCGGAGGCAGATCGGGCGTCAGCTCCAGCGACGTCAGCATGACGCCGAGGAACAGCCACGATCCCAACTGCTCGTTCAGGATGCAGGTGTTCTTGCCAATCCAGCCGACCCCTGCGTACTGGGCAAAGATGCGCTCGATGACTGGCCCGGTGTCCACGTAACACCAGGTACGCGGCGGGGGCATCTTTTCCCGCTCGCAGATTCCCAGCAGCCCCGCTTCCAGCGCGCGGAGCTTCCCGAGTACTACCTCGTGATAGTCACGTTGCGACCAGGCATACCGCGAGATCCATCCCTGTGTGGTCGTGCCGGCGTGCGTCGAGTAGGGCTCGCCAGTGTTGTAATTGAGAGCGCACACCACCACCGAACGTGCCCAGGGAGCGGCGTTGGACAGAGAGGCGCGCTTCAACTCGCCGCTTTGGTTGCGCGCTTCGAGGTACTTCATCTCACCCGCGCGGCCGTCGGCGATCCATTGGGGGAAAAAGCGGTGCTCCGCGGTGTCGGCCACTCCGGCTATGCCGGCGAGATCGAAGCCCGCCTCGGAGGCGAGGCGTTTCATCTCGTTGCTGCTGACGGACCGAGGAAAACCACCGGACATGCTAGGACGATTATAGGAGGCGTCGACTGGCCACTGGCCACTGGCCACTGCCGTCAGATTCCCAGCTTCTTCACTTCTTCGTTGTAGTACTTGCGGTAGAGGATGTCCCATTCCTGGGAACCTTCGAGGATGGTGCGGCGCTGGCTTTCGATCTTCTGCCGGGCGGCAGCGTCGATCCTGGCTTCCTGGGCCATCAGCAGTTCCAGTACGCGGCGCGCTTCCAGGCGGATGCTATTGCGGTCCTCGATGAAGTCCACGTTGTCCAGCTCGGCGAGGGTGTCGGCCACGGCATGCGCCAGCTTATTGATCTTCTCGCGGCTGAGCCTCATAGCACCGCCTTGTACTTCCGTACCAGCTCATTCTTGATTTTCTTGAACATTTCCTGGTAATTGGCGCCACTGCGGTTCATTTCGTCGGCGTAGGTCTCAAGGATGATGCGGACTTCGTCGTTGATGCGGTCTTCCAGCATGAGTTCCTCGAGCAGGGCGGCGTTGACGCGGGCAGTCACCTCCGACTTTTCCGCGGTTTCGATGAACTCGCCCGCGATGAGCTTGTTGGTGACTTCGCGCGCCAGATAGCCCACATATTCTTTGGAGAAGAGCATGATTGTTGGAATTAGGTAGCGAAACGCCTAAGTTTAACACACGAATTCGGTTGCGCTGGATGGCCCCGGGGTGCGGCCCGATTGGAGTTATCCCAAGCGAACATGGGGGCGAATCGAAACAGAGTACTCGAGGCCCAAAGCGTGGAGAACCATCAGGCGCCGTTGACACGGGCCCGCACCCGGACGCCAGTTTGTCGGACTCGCGCAACAATGTGATCATCATCACAGTGTGGCGTGACCTTCGCACAAGATGATAAGACCCGGAAGCTGTTACAAATTAAAGGTCGCTGACAACAGCGGAAGGGGTACCTCAGAGAGGCATAGCAGTGCCCGAAGAAACCAAAGAAACCGACCCAGTCTCTCCTGAACCAGCCTCCCCGGCGGGCGCACCGGTTGCGTCCGGCGAGGGAGCAGGATCGGGCGCCAAGGCGTCCGCCGAAACATCCCCAAGTTCTGCTGCGCCAACAGTTCCGCCACCGAGCGTGCCTGCTGCCAAGGCGGAGGCGCCGTCCGCGGCCAAGAGCGCTGAGCCCGCCAAGCCCGCCGCCGCTGCCATGGCCGCTGCCAAGGCCACTGAGCCTGCCAAACCAGTCGTTCCTGCGACCGGCGAAAAGCCAACTGCCCCCGCTGCCGCCAAGCCGGCGGCTCCGGCAGCTGCAAAGCCCGCACCAAAGCCTGAAGGGCCCAAGCCAGAGCCTTGGGAGGCAGAGCTGGTCACGCGTCTGCGCAGCCAATACGGCTCCGGAGTCAAAGAGGCCAGCACGTACCTCGGTCAGAAGTACCTGGTCGTGGACAGCTCAATCGTGTATGAAATCCTGCTGCACATGCGCCATGACGAGCTGTTCGACTACTGCGTGGACATCACCGCAGTGCACTATCCCAAGCGGGAGGCGCAGTTTGACATCGTTTACATCCTGTATTCGTTTCACCACAACCAGCGCGTGCGGGTGAAGACCCAGATCAAGGACGGCGAGCATCTTCGCACGGCCGTGGAAATTTGGGAGACGGCAAACTGGCTGGAGCGCGAGGTCTTCGACATGTTCGGCATCGAGTTCGACGGGCACCCTGACCTGAAGCGCATTCTCCTGCCCGACGGATGGAAGGGCCACCCGCTGCGCAAGGATTACCCAATTCTGCAGCAGGACCAGGAATGGGTGCAGATCAACCTGGGCATCGAGAGTGGACAATGAGCGAACGAACCGATTATCTCGACCTCGATACCAAGGACGAAACCTTCCTGGATGCGACGGAGCTCGTCCTCAACATGGGGCCGCAGCATCCGTCCACCCACGGCGTGTTGCGCGTCATCCTGAAGCTGGACGGCGAGAAAGTCCTAGGCACCGAGTGCGTCATCGGCTACCTGCATCGCGGCGTAGAGAAAATTGCGGAGAACCGCACCTACGCGATGTTCAATCCCTATGTGGACCGCATGGATTACGTCGCCGCGGTCTCTAATGGACTGGGCTACTGCGAGGCCGTGGAGAAGCTGCTCAGCGTGGAAGCCCCGCCGCGGGCGCAATACATTCGCGTCATCCTCACCGAGTTGTGCCGCATCGCCAGCCACCAGGTTTGGCTGGGCACGCACGCGCTCGATATCGGCGCGATTACGCCGCTTTTCTACTGCTTCCGCGACCGCGAAGAGGTGCTGAAGATCTTCGAAAAGTATTGCGGCGCGCGCCTCACCACGCATGCGTTCCGTATCGGCGGGTGCATCTACGAAGCCTATGAAGGCTTCGAGCAGGATTGCAAGAAGTTCTGCGACTTCTTCCTGCCCAAGCTCGACGAATACGAAGAACTGTTGACCACCAACCGCATCTGGGTGGAGCGCACCAAGGGCGTCGGCATTCTGAATCCGGAAGATTGCATCGCGCTGGGCGTCACCGGTCCGGTGCTGCGCGCCAGCGGCGTGAAGTGGGACCTGCGCAAGGCCCAGCCGTACGAGTCGTACAAAGACTTTGATTTCAAGATTCCGACGGGGCTGCACGGCGACACCTACGACCGGTACCTGGTGCGCATCGAGGAGATGCGCCAAGCCGTGCGCATCATTCGTCAGGCGGTGGATGGACTTCCGCAAGGGCCGATCATGGCCAAGGTGCCCAAGGTGATCAAGCCGCCGGTGGGCGAGGTTTATCACTCCATCGAAGCGCCCAAGGGCGAGCTGGGATATTTCATCGTGAGCGACGCTTCCACCGCATTCGGGTGCGTCCTCCATCGTTCGTCAATCTGCAAGCCCTCGACAAGATGGTGCGCGGCTTACTGGTGGCCGATGTGGTCGCGGTCATCGGCACGCTCGACATCGTGCTCGGGGAGGTGGACCGCTAATGATCGAGTACATCAAAGGCTATCTGAGTACGGGCACGACCCCAGGCGAAGCAGGCAACCTGTTCTGGGCTACGATTTACATCCTGCTGGTGATCGTCGGAGTTTCGGTGGCTGTGCTCTGCATGAATTGGCTGGAGCGCAAGATTCTGGCGCACATGCAGATTCGGCTTGGCCCCATGCGCGTAGGCCCGCACGGATTGCTGCAGCCCTTTGCCGACGCCCTCAAGCTGCTGATCAAGGAAGACATCATTCCCCACGACGCCGACAAGCTGGTGTTCTGGAGCGCGCCGGTGGTGGTGACGATGACCGCGTTCACCACCGTCACCGACATGAACATCGGCGTTCTTTTCATGCTGGGCGTGTCGTCGCTGGGCGTGCTCGGCATCATCATGGCTGGGTGGTCGTCGAACTCGCATTACCCGCTGATGGGCTCGCTGCGCTCGAGCGCGCAGATGGTCTCGTACGAAATTGCTATGGGACTGGCGATTGTCTCCGCCGTGCTCATGACCAGCCTGCAAACGGGTACCGGCACGCTGAGCATGATCGGTATCGTGGAAGCGCAGGCCAGCCAGCATACTTGGTTCATCTTCAAATTTTTCCCGCTGGGCTTCCTCGCCTTTGCGGTGTTCGCGATCGCGATGGTGGCGGAGACCAACCGCGCTCCCTTCGATCTGCCGGAAGCGGAATCGGAGCTGGTCGCGGGATTTCACACCGAGTACAGCGGTTTTCGCTGGTCGCTGTTCTTTCTGGCGGAATACTCGGCCATGCTTGCGGTGTCGTCGATTGCGGTGACGCTGTGGCTGGGCGGATGGATGCGGCCCTTTCCCAACCTGCTGGGCGGGCCGGCCTGGGACATGGCGTTCTCGTTTCTTCCGGCGCTGACATTCTTCGTGCTCGCGGCCGGGTGCTTCCTGGGAACCATACGCATGCCGAAGATTCCACAGTTTCGGATTCAGACAATTGGCCTGGGCACGTTCGGCGCGCTGCTGGGATTTGTCGGGTTAGTACTTCTAGTGCCGGCGGTGAGCGTCCGCGTACAAGACATTTACTGGTTTGTCGTGAAAGTCGCTTTCTTCATGTACTTGTACATCTGGTATCGCGGAACGTTCCCGCGCTACCGCTTCGACCAGCTCATGAAGGTGGGCTGGAAGGTACTGCTGCCGACCGGCTTGGGCGTGCTGATTGCCACCGCGCTTTGGGGCCTGATGCCGCAACTATCGGCCGCGATCACGGGGGTGCTGCAGTGAAACTGACTCCGCTGGTGCGCAAAATCTTATTGGTTGACCTGATAAAGGGCCTCAAGGTGACGTTCCACTATCAACCACCCAGCGAGGCGATCACTGAGCAGTATCCGCTGGAGCGGCCGGTGATCTTCGAGCGCTTTCGCGGGCAGCCGCGCTTGAACTCGAATCCCGATACCGGCGAGTCGTTGTGCATCGTTTGCAACCTGTGCGCGCTGGCCTGTCCCGAGCAACTCATCGTGGTAAAGGGCGAACGCAACCCGGCGACCAAGCGCAAAGAGGTCGTCTCGTGGACCTACGACCTGAGCCGCTGCATGTTCTGCGGCCTGTGCGAAGAGGCTTGCTCGACCGATGCGCTGGAGCTGACTCAGGATTACGAGATGGCGCTCTACAGCCGCGAGGGCATGGTGCTGGACCAGGCAGCGCTGGAACGCGGGCCAGAGCCGGTGAGGTACGCGAAGTGAAGCAGTAGTCAGTAGCCAGTAGTCAGTAGTCAGTAGTCAGTTTTTTGTCACGGTGTGCCGCTGATCTGTTTTGTGAGATTTGCGTCGGCACCACGATGATCCAGTCCCGCGAAGCGGGACGGCAGAGCTTAGCCCAGCGCTTCAGCGCTGGGTGGGCGTGATAAGGGGAAACGAGTCCCCCGGGGACGGCAGAAAAGCAGGTCCCTCGACTCCAGTCCTCGCCCGGGATGACAAACGCGAGGAACGAAGGTTTTTTCGTAACGATAGGGGTCCTTCGACTCGGCGCTGAAGCGCCTCGCTCAGGATGACACAGGTTAGGGTTTTGCTAATTGCTAATTGCTAAGTGCTGATATGACACCTGTCGCCACACCATTCTTCTTCTACTTTCTGGCGATCACTGCCATCGTGTCGGCCATCGCGGTGATCACGCGGCGGAATCCGGTGCACGCGGCGCTGTCGTTGATCGTGACCCTGCTCGCGCTGGCTGGCTTTTACCTGATGCTGTACGCGCCATTCGTGGCTGCGGTGCAGATCGTGCTCTACGCCGGCGGAATCATGGTGCTGTTCCTGTTCGTCATCATGTTGGTGAACCTGGAGCAGAACATCCGCGAGTACCAGTTCAACAAGCAGTGGATCGTGGCAACAATTGCCGCGCTGGCGCTGGGCGGATTGCTGGCGTTCGTGTATCGCACCGGCCGCGGCGTGTTTCCGTCGGCTTTCTATCAGAGTTATCGCGGCCTTGAGGCCGACAACACGCAGCAGATTGGCGTCTGGCTATACGGCAATTACATGTTGCCGTTTGAAATTGCGTCGCTGCTGCTGCTGGTGGCCATCGTGGGCGCGGTGGTCATGGCGAAGAAGAGGATTTGAACGGAGGCCGCATGGCACAGAGCAAGTTCGAACTGAAGCCATCGTACGGTAGCCGGGTATCTGTGAGCGTCGGTCCGGTGTGGACCACGATCACGGTAAAAGTGCGGACCGACCGGCTGCTTGTCCACGGCCTCAGACAAAAGACGCGTAAGCCCAAGGGTTCGGAGTCCGAAGGTTGATTTATGACTGAGATCACCACCATGCATTACCTCGTGGTTGCGGCGGCGCTGTTCATCATTGGCACCATCGGCGTGCTGACGCGGCGCAACGTGGTCATCATCCTGATGTCGATTGAGTTGATCCTGAATGCCGTGAACCTGAATCTGGTGGCGTTCTCGCGGTTGTGGGGATTGCATGGGCAGGTGTTCGCTATCTTCGTGATTACCGATGCGGCCGCCGAAGCCGCAGTCGGCCTCGGCATCATCATCGCCTTCTTCCGCAACAAGGAGACGGTGAACGTGGACGAAGTGGATTTATTGAAGTGGTGAAAAGGCAGTTGTCAGTAGCCAGTAGTCAGTTTGAGTCGGGACGATGTGTCCGCGAAGTGTTGTTTGAGATTTGGTTTGGCCGATGTGCCATTAACTGTTCTTTCGAATTTTGGTTTGGGCGACGATGATCCAGTCCCGCGAAGCGGGACGAAAGAGCTTAGCCCAGCGCTTCAGCGCTGGGTGTGTGTGCATAAGAAATTCGAGTCCCGTAGGGACGGCAGAAAAGCAGGTCCTTCGATTCGGACTGAAGTCCTCGCTCGGGATGACAAACGCGGCGAAGGAAGTTTTTTCGCAAGGATAGGGGTCCTTCGACTCCGGCGC
Source organism: Candidatus Korobacteraceae bacterium (assembly GCA_049522855.1). Taxonomy (GTDB): domain Bacteria; phylum Acidobacteriota; class Terriglobia; order Terriglobales; family Acidobacteriaceae; genus Bog-257. The sequence continues at coordinate 21,398 of JBEKNL010000024.1, read as the reverse complement.
TCAGGATGACACATGAAGTTCAGTTCATCTTGAAGCGAAAAGCAAAGGGCGAATAGCGAATAGCGAGATTCACTGACGGCTGACAGCCGATAGCTGACAGCTCCGAGGCGAGAGCCGAGAGTTCACATGTTCTTTCTTGACCACATCTGGTTGATTCCGCTGTTTCCCGCCATCGGCGCGGTTTGCATGTTCTTCTTTGGCCGCAAGCTGTCGAAGCAGGCGGTGAACGGCGTTTGCGTCGGCTTGGTTGTGCTGGCGTTCGCGTGGGCGTGTGTCGCCGTCTGGCAGTACACCGGCTATAGCGCCGCCAGTCCCGGCAAGCCCTTCGAGAAGGTGCTGTACACCTGGATGGGCACCGGCGACGCCTCTCTCAACTATGTTGCGCATGGCGGCAGGATTGCCGAGTTCCGCGCCGATGCCGGCTTTCTGCTCGATCCGCTGTCCTCGATCTGGCTGCTGTTCGTGACCGGCGTGGGCATGCTGATCCACATTTATTCGATCGGCTACATGGGGCACGAAGGCGGCTACTACCGCTTCTTCGGCTACATGAACCTGTTCATATTCTCCATGCTGACACTCATCCTGGCCAATAACTATGCCGTGACGTTTGTGGGCTGGGAGGGCGTGGGTCTGTGCTCGTACCTGCTGATCGGCTTCTACTTCCAGCGCCACTCCGCCTCGACCGCCGCTAACAAGGCGTTCATCGTCAATCGCATCGGCGATGCGGGATTCATCCTGGGCATGTTCACCATTGCCTGGTACTTCGGCTCGATGCAGTACACCAAGGTCAACCTGCTGGCGCGGAGCGGACAATTCCACATCGGCGATCCCGTGATCACCGCTGCCTGTCTGCTGCTGTTCGTGGGTGCCTGCGGGAAGTCGGCGCAGTTCCCGTTGTATGTCTGGTTACCGGACGCGATGGAAGGTCCGACGCCAGTTTCCGCGCTCATCCACGCTGCGACCATGGTGACGGCGGGCGTGTACATGGTGGCACGGTCCAATGCGCTGTTCGTGCTGGCGCCGAATGCGATGAAGACCGTCGCCATCATCGGCGCGCTGACAGCAATCTTTGCCGCAACCATCGCCCTGGTGCAGAACGACATCAAGCGCGTGCTGGCGTACTCCACGGTCTCGCAGTTGGGATACATGTTCCTGGCGCTCGGCGTGGGCGCCTTTGCTGCTGGCGTCTTTCATGTCTTCACGCATGCGTTCTTCAAGGCGCTACTCTTCCTCGGGGCCGGCTCGGTGATTCACGCCATGAGCGGCCAGCAGGAAATGCAGCACATGGGAGCGCTCGGGGGAAAGATCAAGACCACCTTCGGCACCATGCTGATTGCCACGCTGGCCATCGCCGGCGCCCCACCGTTCGCGGGATTCTTTTCCAAGGACGCGATTCTGTGGGAGACGTGGTCGCGCGAGGCGGGCGCTTACCGGTATCTCTGGTACATCGCGTTCTTGACCGCGCTGATGACCTCGTTCTACATGTTCCGGCTGATCTATCTGACGTTCTTCGGCAAGCCGCGCATGAATCACGAAGTGGAACACCACATCCACGAATCGCCCAAGACAATGACGGTACCGCTGGTCATCCTGGCGATCTGCTCCATCGGCGCCGGATTCCTCGGCATGCCGCACAGCCTGGGCGGCTCGAATCGCTTCGAGAAATTCCTCGAGCCGGTGTTCGCCAAAGAAGCGGTGGTACTGGAAGAGGGGGGCAAGGCCGCGCAAGTGGCCGCCGGCGAGCAGCAGGTGGAGCATACCGATCCGATGGAGTACACCCTGATGTTCGCCTCGGTGGGCGCAGCGTTGGTGGGCTGGTTCCTGGCGCAGCGCGCTTACAAGAAGGCCGACAAGGGCTACAAAGAGCCGATTCAGGAAATCTCGCCGCGCTTTTACAAGACACTCTTCCGCAAGTGGTACGTGGACGAAATCTACGACTGGGTGTTCACCGGGCGCCGCAAAGTGGGACCGGTGCGCCTGGGTGCCATGGGTCTGGGCGACGCCATGTGGAAGTTCGACGCCAACGTGATTGATGGCGCGGTCAACGGCGCCGGCTGGTCCACGCGCATGAGCGGCACGCTGTCGGTGCTTTGGGACAAATGGATTATTGACGGCCTCTTCGTAAATGGAGTGGCCATGGTGACGCGGCTGGCTTCGTATCCGGTGCGTCTGGTGCAGTGGGGCCTGGTGCAGTGGTACGCGCTGGTGATGGTGGCTGGATTAGTGGGATTTGTTTTTTATTACGTAGTCAAGTGGTAGAGCCCACCCTGTCGCCAAAAGACGGCGACAAGGGTGGGGCACCCGTCGGAGCTGAGAGCTATAAAAAATGTACAACCACATTCTTTCGATAATTTTATTCACGCCGCTGGTGGGCGCAATTCTCCTCATGCTGGTGCCGAAGGAGAACAAGGACGCCATCCGCTGGATCGGCAACATCTTCGGCTTCCTGGGATTTGCGGTGTCGCTGCCGCTGGTCCCGTGGTTCTGGGCGCTGAAGGACCGCGCCGGCTTCCAGTTCGTCGAGGGCGCACCCAACAACTGGATCCCGTCCATCGGCTCCGGCTACGTGATCGGCATCGACGGCATATCGTTCCTGCTGATCATGCTGACCACGCTGCTCGGGGCCGTCTCGATTCTGTCGTCGTGGAACGCCATCCAGGAGCGGGTGAAGGAATACTACGTTTGGTTTCTGGTATTGCAGACGGGCATGCTCGGCGTCTTCATGGCCAACGACATGTTTTTGTTCTTCGTCTTCTGGGAGGCCATGCTGGTGCCGATGTACCTGCTGATCGGCATCTGGGGCGGCCCGCGCAAGCTCTACGCCGCGATTAAGTTTTTCCTGTACACCTTGTTCGGTTCGGTGCTGATGCTGCTCGGCATCCTGTTCCTGTACTTCCATCACCACACTCTGACCGGCGTGTACACCTTCTACCTGCCTGATCTCTACGCCACGGCGCCGAAAATCGGCGGGCATGCGGCCATCTGGCTGTTCTTCGCGTTCTTTGTCGGCTTCGCCATCAAGGTGCCGATGTTCCCGTTTCACACCTGGCTGCCCGACGCCCACGTGGAAGCGCCAACCGCCGGCTCCGTTATCCTGGCGGGCGTCCTGCTGAAGATGGGAACGTACGGCCTGATCCGCTTCTCGCTGCCGTTCTTCCCCGCGGTCTCGATGACACCATGGGTGCGCCAGTTCGTGATCGTGCTTTCGCTGATCGCCATCATCTACGGCGCGCTGGTTTCGCTGATGCAGAAGGACATGAAGAAGCTGGTGGCGTACTCGTCGGTCAGCCACCTCGGCTTCTGCACCTTGGGCATCTTCGCCCTCAGCCCGCTGGGACTGAGCGGATCGGTGCTGCAACAGATCAACCACGGCATTTCCACCGGCGCGCTGTTCTTGATTGTCGGCATTCTGTACGAACGGCGGCACACGCGCGAGATTGCGGAGTACGGCGGCATCTCTAACGTCATGCCGGTTTACGCCACCATCACACTCATCATGTTCATGTCTTCGATGGGACTGCCATTGCTCAACGGTTTCGTCGGCGAGTTCACCATTCTGCAGGGCACGTTCATGGAGAACAAGGTGTGGGCGGCATGGGCGGTGCCGGGAGTGATTCTGGCCGCGGCGTACTTGCTGTGGCTGTACCAGCGCGTATTTTTCGGCCCGGTGAACAATCCGAAAAACGAAAAGCTGCTGGACCTTTCGGGAAGGGAACTGGCCACGTTCATTCCGCTGGTGATCGTCGCCTTCTGGATTGGTTTGTATCCCAAGCCGTTCTTCCAGATTCTCTCCACTCCGGTCAATAACCTGGTCGCAACCGTGCGCCCCGATTATCCCGGACTGACGAAGCCAGTGGTTGCCGCCCAGCCTGTGAATCCGAATCCGGAGGCGGCGACTCCGCTGCCTGAACCGCCTAAAGCGCCAGAGACGCAGAAGCCTGCAACCACCGGAGACGGGCAGATGCCGGGAGTGGCGGCAAAGCAAAAGCCCGTCCCCGTGAATACGGCGAAAGCCAATTTAGCGGCGGCTCCGGCCGCACTCGGCAAGTGAGGATGAACTAGTGACCACCTCGCTGACAACGTTTTCCTTGTCTTACTCAAGCACCGACTATCTGCTCGCGTTGCCGATGCTGATGCTGACGGTGTTTGCGCTCGGCATCCTGATGATTGACCTGATGCTGCCGCAGCAGTGGAAGCGAGTAAACGCCATCACTGCATTGATCGGCGTGGCGTTTTCGTCGGTCGCGGTGGTCAAGCTCCATGTCGTCTATCACGCCGCGGAAAAGCAAGGCATCGCAATCGCCACCTTCACCGGGTTCATGGGCTCGCTGGTGGTCGATCGCTTCGCCATCTATTTCTTCTATCTGTTTCTGGTGGGCGCGGGCATCGCCATCCTGATGTCCATGCGGTATCTCGAGATCGAGCACGAGAACCACGGCGAGTTTTATGCGCTCATGCTTCTCTCGGTGGTTGGAATGATGTGCATGGCCGCCGGCTATGACATCGTGCTGATCTTCATCGGCCTGGAGCTGATGGCCATCTCGACCTACGTGCTGGTCGGTTTCCTGCGGCGCGATAAGCGGTCGAATGAAGCCGCGCTGAAGTACTTGCTCCTCGGCGCATTCTCGTCGGGAATCTTCGCTTATGGACTGTCGCTCTTCTACGGCCTGACCGGCAGCACCAACCTGGGGCAGATTGCACAAAAGTTACAGGAAGTGATTGCAACCCGGCCGAACGATCCCGTGGTCATCTTTGCGCTGCTGGCCACCACCACCGGACTGCTGTTCAAGATTGCTGCCGTGCCGTTCCACCAGTGGGCGCCCGACGCGTACGAAGGCGCGCCCACCAGCATTACCGGGTTCATGTCGGTGGCGGTGAAGTCCGCCGCATGGGCGATGCTGCTGCGCATCTTTCTCTTCGGACTTTATCCGCTGCGCGCGATGTATGTTCCACTGCTGATCTTCGTTTCCGTAGCGACTATGACCGGCGGCAACCTGGCGGCGATCACGCAGGACAACCTGAAGCGGTTGCTGGCGTACTCTTCCATCGCCCACGTCGGCTACATGCTGCTGGGCCTGATCGCCAGCGATGGGCAAACCAACTCCACCGGTATCATGGCGATCATGATTTACCTGCTGGTGTACACCTTCATGAACTTGGGGGCGTTCGCGGTGATCACCTCGCTGCGGCGGCGCAACATCATCGGCGACACAATCGACGACATCGCGGGCCTGTACTTCAAGGCGCCGACTGAAGCCATCCTGATGCTGATCTTTCTGCTCTCGTTGGCTGGAATTCCGCCACTGGCGGGCTTCTGGGGCAAGTACTTCATCTTCCTGGCGCTCATTCAGACCGGCCATTACGCGCTGGCTGCCATCGGTGTACTTTATTCGGTGGTGGGCCTCTACTATTACATGCGCATTGCCAACTCGATGCTCATGCGTCAGCCCATCGATGCCGAGCCGGTAAGAACCAGCCCCGCAATGCGCTTGGCGTTGACCATCACCGCGGTCGGCACAGTGGTTATCGGGCTCTTCCCGAACTTCTTTATCAATGGTGCGAACTGGTCGCTGGGATTGGTGCAGGGCACGCAACACATGGCGAGGATGTTGCGATGATTTGAAGGGGTGGGTGGAGCACGCCTTCCGCTATTAGGAGGAACGGTTTGGATTTCCAGCTCTCGGACGAACAACTGCAATTAAAGAAAATGGTGCGCGACTTCGCGGAGCGCGAGATTGCGCCCAACGTGATGAAGTGGGACGAACCCGGTACCTTCCCGCTGGAGACCATCAAAGAGTTGGGCAAGCTGGGCCTGATGGGCACCATTTTCCCCGCCGAGTACGGCGGCGCCGGCATGGGCTATATCGAATATGTCACCGCCATCGAAGAACTATCGCGCGTGGACGGGTCGGTAGGCATCATCGTGGCCGCGCACACTTCGCTGTGTTCCAATCACATCTTCATTGCCGGCAACGAGGAGCAAAGGCGGAAATATGTTCCCAAGCTAGCCACCGGCGAATTCATCGGGGCGTGGGGCCTGACGGAGCCGGGCGCAGGCTCGGATGCGGGCGGCGCGCGCTGCTCGGCTGTGCGTCGGGGTAAGAACTGGGTGCTGAACGGCACCAAGACGTTCATCACCAATGGCCACTACGCTGACGTGGCGGTTGTGGTTGCGGTGACCGATAAAACGGCGCACACCCACGGGCTGTCGGCGTTCGTAGTGGAGAAAGGCGCCAAGGGATTCCGCTCCGGCAAGAAGGAAAACAAACTGGGTCTGCGGGCCAGCGACACTTCCGAGCTGATCTTCGAAGACTGCGAAATTCCTGCCGAGAATCTGCTGGGCCAGGAAGGCCACGGATTCGTTGACGCGATGAAAGTTTTGGATGGAGGCCGCATCTCCATCGCCGCGCTGGGGCTGGGCATAGCGCAAGGCGCTTATGAAGCGGCGCTGAAGTATTCCAAGGAGCGCAAGCAGTTCGGCCAGCCGATCAGCCAGTTCCAGGCAATCGCTTTCAAGCTTGCCGACCTGGCCACGGAAATCGATGCCGCCCGCCTGCTGACGCATCGCGCGGCCGCGATGAAAGATGCCGGCATGAAGACCACGCTGGAGTCTTCCATGGCCAAGCTGTATGCCAGCGAGGTCGCGGTGAAGTGCGCCAACGAAGGAGTGCAGATTCACGGCGGCTACGGATTTATCAAGGACTATCCCGCCGAGAAGTTTTACCGCGATGTCAAGCTCTGCACCATCGGCGAAGGCACCAGCGAAATTCAGCGGCTGGTCATCGCCCGCCAGATCCTGAAGGACTGACGTCCCCGCAACTTGCCTGAGCATATATATTGGCTTTGCGCCCATGCTCATTCGCGAACAGGTTGCTCTGGCTCCCTTCACCACGCTCGGCGTGGGCGGCCCGGCGCGCTATTTCGCCGAAGCCCACGGTGAAGCCGAGGTAATCGAAGCGGTAGAGTTTGCCCGCTCGCGTCAGTTGCCATTGTTCGTGCTTGGCGGTGGCAGCAACCTCGTCATCGCCGACAAAGGCTTCGCCGGCTTGGTGCTCAAGGTCGCGATCTCCGGCTCGTCAAGCTGCACGCCGCCGCGCAAAAATCCGCTTTTCATTACCGGTGCGGGCGTGAATTGGGACACGCTGGTGGCACAAACCGTGGACGCCAACTGCGCCGGTTTGGAGTGCTTGAGCGGTATTCCCGGCACGGTCGGCGGCACGCCGGTGCAGAATGTCGGCGCCTATGGCCAGGAAGTCTCCCAGACCATTCGCGAGGTTAGAGTTCTCGACTTGCGGTCTTTGCAAATCCAGACCCTCTCCAACGCGGAGTGCAGTTTCACCTACCGCTCCAGCATCTTCAATACGACGGAGCGCGACCGTTACATCATTCTGCAAGTATCGTTCGCGTTGCAGCAGGGTAGTAAGCCGAGTGTTGATTACGCCGATTTGCGGAAGTTCTTCGCCTCGCGCACAGGCGATCCTACGCTGGCGGAAGTCAGAGCTGCCGTGCGCGAAATCCGCCACCGCAAGGCCATGCTTATCGTTCCCGGCGATGAAGATGCGCGCAGCGCCGGGTCGTTCTTCAAGAACCCCATTGTGCCGCAGGCGTTCTTCGAAGAGTTATCGGCGCGGCTGGAGTCACGCGGACTGCAACTGCCCAGCTATCCCACCCGCGACGGCTTTCGCAAGCTGCCCGCCGCCTGGCTGGTCGAGCAGGCCGGATTCTCCAAGGGTTACAGCAAGGGTGCAGCGGGTATCTCGCGGCGGCACGCATTGGCCATCGTCAATCGCGGCGGCGCCACCGCAGCCGACATCATCGCGCTGAAAGACGAAATTCAGGCCGGCGTCCTGAATGAGTTTGGAATAGAGTTACAACCCGAGCCGGTTTTGGTGGGATTTTGAGCGCAATCGTCAGGGTTGGCCTGCCTGGACGGATTGAACAAACTGTAGATTCGAGATGACCACGGACGACGCGAATGACGGGCACATCGTCATCCGCGTGATCCGCGGGTTGGAATTCTTTACGCTGCTTTTCGATTCTGCCGCATGGCACGAACGCGATCGAGCGTTGCGGCAATTGTCTGCTGCTGGATCCTTATGGTCTCGAGAATATCGTCGGGAAGTTTATTGTCGTTGACGTACTTCTTGTAGCGGTGTTTGGAGTAGCTGTCGCCGCTTTCCATAGACGACAGAATGGAATCGTCGCCGCCGCCCAGGTTCCCCTTCAGGTCGGTCCAGCCACGCTGAATCGCGCCCTTCACGCTGCCAGAGCGGTCGACGTCCCCCTTGCCCAGGCGCACCGCGTAGCTCTCCAAATCTCCCGCGAACTTGGCCCGCGCCAGGCTCACGGACTCCAGGAACCTGCGTAACTGCGGGTCCTTCGCATGTTCAGCGCCGTCACGGTAGCCGTTCTGCCCATCGCGGGCAACTGCAATCAAGTCTTCTAGCGCATCTACAACATATTTTTGGTTAGCCATTCTTCGTCTCCCATAATTTCTTGCCTCTGATTGGACGGCGACGAGGCGCGAGGGTTTGCACTGAACCAGCGCTGGAAACGCGCAGGATGTTGTGAAAGCAAACTTTCTTTTCGCGATCTGCGATACTCTACGGTGTGAACGTGAATAGGGACATGACGTTCGATGACTTCCGCGAATCGTTAGAGCGCGACGGTCCGTCCCGTGCGCTGGATCATGCGCTCACGGCGTTGTGGTGGGACGCTAAGGGGGATTGGAAGACGGCCCACGAATCGGCGCAGCGGGACGAAAGTCCCCGCGCCGCGTGGGTCCACGCCTATCTGCATCGCAAGGAAGGCGACTCCTCCAATGCCTCCTATTGGTATGGTCGCGCCGGCAAAGAGCCTCCGCAAAGCTCGCTGGAGCACGAGTGGCGTGAAATCACGAAGGCGCTTCTGGCGGAATAGCCTTTCAGGGCTGCAGCTTCAGCGGCGCCAACTGTTTGCTCGCGAACTGCTGCCAGCGCTCCACTAGCGATCTCGCCGACTGATGTACTTTGGGAACGGCTTGCGTTGCCTGCGTGGTTGGCGCTGCGTCCACTTCCTGCAGCATAGACAACAATTCCATGAGGGAGCCGCGCACTCCAGAGAGGCTATCCGTTTGCGCCCCCCGTCTGCGGCGCCCCCCTGTTCCTTGCAGAGATTGCAATTCCTGAATGGCAGCGTCAATCTTGACAGCCTCCGGTTCGCTTGCCTTTTCGCGCATCGACTTCAACTTGGTCAGCGCCGACGCCGCCCTGTCCACCACCGGCTGCAGGACTAGCAAGTCGTCGTAGATCTGCTTTGACAACTCGAACTGCTTTTGAAAATCGGCGGCCGAGGTCTTGACGCGAGGATCCATTTCGATCGCCAACGGCTGCGTGTACCGCTGTCCATCAACCGTGAGAACCACGCTGTACTTGCCCGGCATGACCCATGGCGAAGTCGGCGCCGGAGCGGTGTTGCGAGGAATCGCAGCCATCGGATAGTAAGGCTTCATCCCTGGCACCGGCGCGTAATGCATGTCCCAGACAAAACGATGCATTCCCGCCGCGCTGGACAAGGCTTGCGGCGGTCGCAGCCAATACGCCGGAATCGACAGCTCAGGGTCAGGCGGAGGGATGGGGTCGGCACTGGAATATCGTCGCACCACAGTGCCCGCACTATCGAGGATTTCGAGCATAACCGGGCCAACAGCGGCTGACTTCAAGTAATAGTTGAAGATGGTTCCATCCGGCGGATTCTGGCCCACGGGCTCGTCCGGTGGCAGAGGCGTGTCGCTGTTGGTGTCCCAGCGAACCCGATAGGTCAGCTCCGGCGCGAACAGAAAGGCATTGCTGGCAACAACTCTTTCGTCCAACTGACGCAGCGGCGTGATGTCGTCGAGGATCCAGAAACCACGGCCATGGGTCGCCACCGCGAGGTCGCTGTCCTTGATCGTCAAGTCGCGTACCGAGGTTGCGGGCATGTTCAGGCGCAACGATTGCCAGCGATCGCCATCATCAAAAGAGACGTACACCGCGCGCTCAGTGCCGGCAAACAGCAGGCCCTTGCGCTTGGGATCTTCGCGGACGGAATTCACGTTCTCATTTTCCGGGATACCGTTGGTAATCTCCATCCAGCTCTTGCCGCCGTCGCGAGTGCGATAGATGTGAGGCCGCAGATCGTCGAGACGGAGGGTATTGATGGCTGCGTACGCGGTTTGCGGATCGAAGTGGCTGGCTTCGAGGACGGAAACCTTCTGCCATGCCGATAGCTGTGGCGGCATGTTGTGGTTCCAATGGGCGCCGCCATCGGTGGTCAGCCAGATCAAGCCATCGTCCGTACCCGCCCAGATACGGTTGATGTCGAGCGGCGACGGCGCGACCGCATAGATCACTCCTCGCTGCTTTGGCTGGGCCGACGGCTCGCTGCGAAAGATGCCCACGGTTGCGGGTACGTCCCAGCTTTTGCGGGTGAGATCGGGACTGATCTGCTTCCAACTCTGTCCGCCGTCGCGGGTAGTCCACAAAGTGTTCGACGCGAAGTAGAGAAGATGCGGATCAATTGGTGAGAACACAATTGGCTGGGTGCGCACCACGCGGAAGTCAGGTCCAGGGACCAACTGTGGAATCACGTTCTGCCCCTGTGCCGTGCGCCGGTCATAGCGCGTCAGCTTGCCGCCGAACACAATGTCGGGGTCGAGTGGATCGGGCACGACATAGCCGTACTCTTCTGCTGCCACCGGATGCCAATCGCGAAACGTGATCTCGCCATCGTTGCCTCGGCTGGAAATGCAAGCCGAGCCGCTCTCCTGCTGTCCGCTGCACAGGCGATAGGGAAAAGAATTGTCGGCGTTCACGTGATACATCTGCGCCGTGGGCTGGTTGTACCAAGAGCTCCAGGTCTCGCCGCCGTTTACGGTAATAATGGCGCCTTGGTCGCTCGTCAGGATGATGGTGTTGGAATCGTTGGGATTGATCCAGATGTTCTGATAGTCATCACCACCGGGAGCGCCGCGAAAGCCAATCCAGGTCTTGCCGCCATCGGTGGATTTCCAGGTGACTGTGCTGGTGATGTAAACCACATCCGGATTCTTCGGATCGATCATGGGCACGGGTAAATCGCCGCCGCCGATACGGTCTCTGGGGCGCGAGTCCGCGGTCGCGATTGTCCACGTGTCCCCTCCGTCGGCGGAACGATAAAGTTCAACCTTGCCCTTGGTCGCAACCGCGGCGAAGAGCCGCTTAGGATCGCTACGCGCAATGGCAACGTAGGCTTGCACGATGCCGTTCGGCAGCCCTCCCGCCAGAGGATGCCAAGTTTGTCCGCCGTCGGTTGACTTAAACACACCTCCATTCATGCCGTTAAATTCGCCATTCTCCCATGGTCCCTCCCGCGCCTCCCACAATGTGGCATATACGATATTCGGGTCCGATGGGTCAATCTTTACGTCGCCAGCGCCGATGTTCTCGTCCTTGTAGAGCACCTTCTCGAAGGTCTGGCCGCCATCGGTCGAACGATAGATCCCGCGCTCGGGGTTAGGGCCGTAAGGGTGTCCCGCGACGGCGACGAATAGCCGGTTAGGACCGTGGGGATCAATGGCCATCTGCGAAATCTGCTGGCCATCGCGCAACCCGAGGTGGGTCCAGGTTGCGCCGCCATCGGTGGATTTATAGATTCCATCGCCAACCGATAGGTCGGGACGATGCAGCCCCTCACCGCTGGCGACATAGATGACGTTGGGGTCGGAGGGTGCTACCTCGAGGGCCCCGATCGAGCCGGTTGCCTCGCGATCGAAGATCGGCGTCCACGTCCGGCCGAAATCGGTTGTCTTCCACACCCCACCATTCACCGCACCGATGTAGAAAACATTCGGTTGTGTTGGCACACCCGACACTGCGCGGGTACGGCCCCCGCGAAACGGCCCGACGTTTCGCCAACGCATTTCGCCAAGAAGCTTGGTATCGATCGATTGCGAGTATGCAGGAGGAGCGAACGGTAGAAGTGAGAACAACAGGACTGCAGATGTTAAGAGCAAAGTTTGCATTACGTCTATCACCACACGTCGTCGGATTAGAGTTGAGCAAGAAAGGAACATGAGAAAAGGTGCAACGTGTCGCTCCGAGTCTGTGGCATCGTCGACGCACGAGCCCCGCTTGCGGGGTGGAAGAGCTTATCCCAGCGCTTCAGCGCTGGGTGCGCGTTGGGAATGAACCGAGTCCCATAGGGACGGCAGAGGAAATTCTATCTGACGTACCTACGGCACTCGTATCTCTTGCCCAGCCTACCAGCGCCGAAGCGCTGGGCTAAGCTCTTTCATCCTGCTGCGCCGGATTGGTTTTCGCGGCCCACGGTAACGACGTTGTTTTCCTTCCGCATTTTTCCATGACTACATCGCGAAAGTGTAATCTATCTGAACACATTATTGCTGGGGACATTTGAGTTGAGACTTTCCGTCAGCCGTCTTTGCCAATTTCTGCTTTTGTTCGTCGCCGCTGTTGCCTCGAGCTTTCCCATCGCTGCGCAATCCGTCTCTCCCGATCTCTTCGGCGGCCTGCAATGGCGGATGATTGGCCCATTCCGCGGTGGCCGCGTGGTTGCCGTCACCGGAGTGCCGGGGGATGGAGCGACCTTTTACTTCGGCTCCGTCGGCGGCGGCATCTGGAAGACGACCGATGCCGGCGTGACATGGGCGCCGATCTTCGATGGTCAGCCCATCGCCTCGATCGGGGCGCTCGTGGTGGCGCATTCCAATCCAAATGTCATGTACGCGGGCACTGGCGAGTCGGACATCCGCACCGATCTGTCCTCGGGCGACGGCGTGTACAAGTCGCTGGACGGCGGCGCGACCTGGAAAAACATCGGTCTCCGCGACTCCCGCCAGATCAGTCGCATCGTGGTTGATCCTCACAATGCGAACGTTGTGTACGTCGGGGCGCTAGGTCACGCCTACGGCCCCAACCAAGAGCGCGGCGTTTACAAATCGATGGACGGAGGAAATACCTGGACTCACGTGCTCGACAAAGGACCGGCCATCGGCGTCTCCGACCTGGCCATGGCGACGGCCGCTCCGAACATTTTGTTCGCTGGCACTTGGAACGCGCACCGTCCGCCGTGGAGCACCTATGCGCCACTGCAAGGGCCGGGCGGAGGGCTGTATCGCTCGACCGACAGCGGAGCGACCTGGACACAGCTGACCGGCCACGGATTGCCGGATGGGGATTGGGGACGAGTGGGCGTTGCTGTGGCCCCGGACGGCAAGCGGGTGTATGCCTTGCTGGATGCTGGCAAGAAGTCGGGGCTCTACCGCTCTGACGACGGCGGCGACACCTGGGCCCTCGCCAACAGCGATGCGCGCCTCACCAGCCGCGCGTGGTATTTCAACTGGATCACCATTGACCCCAGCCATCCCGATGTCATTTACATTCCGAATATCGCGCTCTACCGTTCCGACGATGGCGGCAACACCATTTCCATCGTGCGCGGCGCGCCGGGCGGCGATGACTACCACCAGCTTTGGGTCGATCCCAAGGATTCTTCGCGCATGATTGTTGGCACCGACCAGGGGACATCCATCAGCCTCAACGACGGCAAGACGTGGTCCTCGTGGTTCAACCAGCCGATCGGGCAGTTCTATCACGTGATTACCGACAACGAATTTCCTTATCACGTTTACGGCGCGGAGCAGGACAGCGGCAGCGCGGCGGTGTTGAGCCGAACCGATCACGGGCAGATCACGGCGCGCGACTGGTTTATGGTCGGCGGAGGCGAAAGCGGATGGCTGGCCCCCGACCCCGGCGATCCGAACATCGTGTACGCTACCGGTGTTTACGGCAGCGTGGTGCGTTGGAATCGCCGCACCTCGTTGAGCCAGGACATTACTCCGTGGCCAGCTTCTAATTTCGGCAGTGAGATCAACGAGCGCAAGTATCGCGCCCCGTGGACTCCGATGCTCGTCTTCTCGCCGCTGGAGAAGAACGCGCTATATCTGGGAACGCAGTACGTGATGAAGACCACGGACGGCGGCCTGCACTGGGAGAAGATTAGTCCCGACCTTACCGGTGCTGCGCCGAACTCCGCAAGCGAAAAGCCCGGCGGGCCTGCCACGGTGCAGAACGCGAAGGAACGAGGTCTTGGCGTGGTGTACAGCATTGCGCCTTCCCCTCTGAAAACCGATGAGATATGGGCTGGCAGCGACACCGGCCTGCTTCATCTCACTCGGGATGGCGGGAAGACCTGGCAGAACGTTACCCCGAACGGCATCGGCGACTGGAGCAAGATCGCCATGATCGAGGCGTCGCGCTTCGATCTCGCCGTGGCCTACGTCGCAGTAGATCGCCATCGGCTCGACGACCCCAGTCCCTACATTTATCGCACTCGGGATTACGGCAAAACTTGGGAGCCGATCGCAGCGGGTATTGGCGAACAATCTTTCGTCAACGCGATTCGCGAGGACACGAAACAGAAAGGTCTGCTGTTCGCGGGAACGGAGCTGGGTATCTACGTTTCGTTCGATGATGGCGACCACTGGCAGCCATTGCAATTGAATCTGCCTATCGCCTCCATCCGCGACATCAGCATTCATGGCGATGACCTGATCGTGGCCACGCACGGACGGGCGTTCTGGATTCTTGACGACATCACGCCCCTGCGGCAGATTGCCAATCAGCCGGAGAGGGGAACTGTCCGCCTCTATCAGCCGGCCACGGCAATTCGCATTGACAACGATGTCTTCCTGGGCTCACCGCTGCCTCCGGAAGAGCCTGCGGCGAAGAACCCGCCCGACGGGGCTGTGCTCGACTATTACCTGAAGTCGGCGGCGAAGCGGGTGACGCTCGAAATTTACGATCGCAGCGGGAAACTGGTACGCCGCTTTGCGAGCGGCGCAAAACCACCAACCTATCCTCCGCTGCCTATTCACCCACGCTGGCTGCCTAAGCCCGTCGCGCTGGAAGACGCCGCCGGCATGCACCGGTTGGTTTGGGACCTCCGGTGGAGCAGCTCCGGAAGCCCTGAAGAGATCGAGGAAGATGAAGGTTACCGGGCACCCCAAGGCCCACGCGTTACGCCAGGTATCTACCAAATTAAACTTATAGTTGATGGCGATGACTTCGCCCAGAACTTGAAGGTAGAAATGGATCCGCGCTCTTCCGCGACTTCCTCCGAGTTGGCCGAACAGCTTCGTCTCGGGCTGGAAATCTTTGGAGAGGTGCATCGCAGCCGGAGGGCCATGGCTGAAATCAGCGCGGTGAAGAAACGTCTCGACGAGGTGCAGCAGAAGCTCGGCGGCCACCAGCCCGAGTTGCTCAAGCAAGTTTCAGAGCTGCAGGCGGCGATCAGGAAGGTCGAGAAGGGAAGCGGCCCTTCGATGACGGGACTCGATGCTGCAAACAGTGGCCTGGCTTCGGCGCTTCGCGTGGTGGAAAGTGGCGACCGGACGGCGCCATCGCAAGCCATCGAGGTGTACAAGCAGTCCGATGAGGCCGCCAAAGCGCGCATCGCAGAGTGGACGAAGCTGAAGAGCACGGAGCTACCGCTACTCAATAACGCGTTGCAGAAGGGCGGCATCTCGCCAATCCTGATATCGCAAATCGAGCGCGAGGTGGAATACCTGATGTCGCAGTAGCACCCTTGAAGGGGCGTTTTCGCGCACGGACGTTGGGCGTTAGAATCATGTGGGAGGTCTCATGACTCGATTCTGCCCGACGCTGCTAATTCTGGTGTTGGCTGCTACGGGAGGGTTCGCCCAAAGCGCCCAAACTTCAGACGGACAGAGCACATCGCGTCCTCAACCGGACGCTCCGCCGTCACCGCCTGACGCCCCTATCCCCGATCAAGGAACCATGACGACACCTCCAGCTAAATCTGGAGCCAAGCGGATCATCAATAAGCTCGATCCCCATTGCGTTGACGCCATCTTCCATAGCTGCTGGTCTTCGCCCGCAGCCACCCCGCAAAAGCCAATGTCCGAGGAAGAACAACAGGCGGCGAAGGACATCGAAGTAGGGTATTACTACCTTCGCGAGAAAAACTATATGGCCGCCGAGTCGCGCTTAAAAGAGGCGGTGGAGATCAAGCCTGGCTCTCCGGAGGCGCTAATAGGACTGGCGCAGGCGCAGCAGAAGCTTGGCAAGCGCAACGATGCTCGACAGAACTATGAAGCTTATCTGAAGCTGAACCCCAATGGTCCCGATGCAGAAAAGGTGAAGAACGCACTAGCCCAACTCAAGTGACGGTGTTGTGTGCTTGATGCTTGTCACGCTTGGCTGTGACACATCTCGCAGAGTTTCCCGTAGAATAAGACGACCCTTGGAAGGGGAAGGAGCGTGCAGATGCGAGGCAACGAAAAAGTCATCGAGCAGTTGAATGCGGCCCTCAGCGCGGAGTTGACGGCCATTGCGCAGTACATGGTACAGGCGGAAATGTGCGAGAGCTGGGGCTATCACCGGCTGGCCGGACTCACCAAGGCGCGGGCCATCCAAGAAATGCACCATGCCGAAGGACTGATCGAGCGCATCATTTTCCTCGGCGGGACGCCGGCCATCAACGTCCCCTTAACGCCCAAGGTGGGCGCCACCGTCGAGCAGCAACTGAAATTTGATTATGCCGACGAAGCCGATGCCGTGCGCCAGTACAACGCAGCGGCGAAGATCTGCCGCGAAGCCGGCGACGCCGGATCCAAGGACCTGTTTGAGCGGATGATCCAGGATGAAGAGAGCCACGCCGACTTCCTGGACGCCCAGATACATGCCATCAAGGAAATCGGAATCGGCGCGTATTTGTCGCAGCAACTAGAGAACGCAAAGTAGAGTTGCAAAACCGCTTACCGCCTATTCTGAGCTAGTGAATTGTCGAGCCATCCCGGCGGCGTAGAGTTGCGCGTTGACTCGTCGCGCCGATTCCAAGTTCAAACCGCCTTTGCGTGCAAAGCTTATGCCGTGCTGAACCAGTCCTCCGCACCGATAGCACATTTCGATTCTGCTTACCCATAAGCGGTTTACAAAACTTATGTTTTCTTAACAACCGTGCTACCACGGGTGTGTTTAGGTTGTTATTGGCGCGAGATGTCCGGCATGACTCCAAAGCGCAGCCCCATCGCGATCCTGAAAGTATTCCTAGCCGTAGTCTTTATGGCTCTGTTCGCTGCGCCCGAATTGTTCGCCGCCGCGCAAAAAGAGGGAACCCAATCGGCAACGGAGCCGAAATCAAGAGTGAAGGCAGTGGGGACGATCAAGTTAATCGCTGGCAATACCATCACGGTTACAATCGATACAGGAGCGGAGGTCAACGTCATAATCCAACCGTCCACGCGTTTGGTTCGAAGCGTTCCCGGTCAAACCGACCTGAAGAGCGCATCTCCAATCCAGGTGCAAGATTTGCAAGTGGGCGACCGGCTTCTGGCTGGTGGAACAGCCGCAGACGATGGCAAGTCCGTTCTGGCCACCACAGCGATTGTCATGAAGAAGGCCGACATCGCCGAGAAGCAGGAGCAGGATCGCGAGGAGTGGCAGAAGCACGGGCTTGCAGGCGTGGTGAAAGCAATCGATTCCGGAACGGAAACCATCAAGATTTCCACGGGCGCGTTAGCTGCGGAGAACCTTACCATTCACGTGTCGAAGAACACCATCATCCGCCGCTATGCGCCGGACTCGGTGAAGTTTGACGACGCCAAGCCAGGTGCGCTCGAGCAGATCAAGACCGGCGACCAACTTCGCGCACGCGGGACGCGCAGTGCTGACGGTAGCGAACTGGCGGCCGACGAAATTGTTTCGGGCACATTCCGCAATATCGCGGGCACGGTGGTGGCAACCGATCAGGGAAATAATTCGGTTAGCGTTATGGACCTGGCAACCAGACGCCCGGTGACCCTAAAAATAACTGCGGATTCGCAAATGCACAAGCTGCCGCCCATGGTGGCGCAGCGCATTGCCATGCGCTTAAAAGGCATCACGCCTGGCGGCGGAGCGGCAGGCGGATCGCCGAGCACAGCGAACGCCGGGCGCCCATCGCCTGGAAATGGGCCGGGACAGCGCCCAGGCGGCGCGCCAGACTTCCAACAAATGCTGAGCCGCATGCCTGCGGTTACGCTCGCCGACTTGCAGAAAGGCGACGCCCTGATGATTGTGGCCACCGAGGGGAGTGCCAATTCGCCCTCGACGGCAATCATTCTGTTGAGCGGTGTCGAGCCGATTCTCACCGCTGCGCCCAGCCAGGCGGGAACCATTCTTTCGCCCTGGAATTTGTCCACAGGAGGCGTAGCGGGTGCGATGGGAGATACTCCATAGCTCCGCGGTTCATGAGAGTAGGAATATTTCCAATGCGCATGTGTGCCATTCTCGCTGTTCTTTTGTTCGCGATTCTTACGGCCAACATGCCGGCGCAAACTGCGTCGGGCACTCTGCGTGGCCGGATCGTCGATCCCTCGGGGGCCGTCATTCCCAACGCTACGGTGGCAGCGACCGGTGCCGACGGAAAGTCAATCACAGTAGCCACTAATTCTCAAGGGGTGTATGAATTCAGGGGACTGGCGCCCGGAGATTACACCGTTACCGCGACGGCAAAAGGTTTTGCGGTTGATCAGGAAGAAGCGGTCAAAGTTACAGCGGGACAGGTTCAGCAGTTTGACATCGCGCTCTCCATCGCCGTGGAAAAGCAGAATGTCGAAGTGCAGGAGGAGACTCCTACGGTTGATGTCAGCCCGCAAAATAGCGCCGGCACGCTGGTTTTAAAAGGCCAGGACCTCGACGCCCTCTCCGACGATCCTGACGAGCTGGCGTCGGAGTTGCAGGCGCTCGCCGGCCCGTCGGCGGGGCCGAATGGTGGACAGATTTATGTCGATGGGTTTACTGCGGGGGAGCTGCCTCCCAAGTCTGCGATCCGCGAAATCCGCATCAACCAGAATCCGTTCTCCGCGGAATACGACAAGCTGGGCTATGGACGAATCGAGATTTTCACCAAGCCCGGGACGGACCAGTTTCATGGCCAGGCCATGATCAACGGCAATTCCTCGGCCTTCAATGCGCTGAATCCGTTTGTAACCGAAGAACCGGGCTACTACTCGGAGATCTTTAATGGCAACCTCAGCGGGCCGCTGGGTAAGAAGGCGTCATTTTTCTTCACAGCGCAACAACGCAACATCGACAACGTGAGCGTGGTTGTGGCGCAGGTGCTGAATCCCAATAACACTATCGTTCCGTACAACACGACGGTCCCCAGCCCCTCGACGCGGTTGAATATCAGCCCGCGTGCCGATTTCCAGCTTTCGAAGAACAACACCTTGACGGTGCGCTATCAGTATGTGCGGAACAACCAGGACAATGAAGGCATCGGACAGTTCTCCCTGCCTTCGCAGGGTTTTAACTCCCACAGTACGGAACAGACGGTGCAAATCAGCGACACCCAGGTGTTAAGCCCGACCATGGTGAATGAGACGCGCTTCCAGTACATTCGCAATAGCAGCAACCAGATTCCCATCAGCGACCAACCAACGCTAAATGTGCTGGGGGCCTTCAACGGCGGAGGCAGCCCTGAAGGCACGGTTTACAACAATCAAGATCACTACGAACTGCAGAACTACACCTCCATCGCGCATGGTCGTCACTTCATCAAGGTTGGCGGACGGCTGCGAGGGACGCTGTACTCCAGCAATGAGGACTCGAACTTCAACGGGCAATTTACTTTTCCTTCGCTGAACGCATATCAGATCACGCAAATCGGTCTGCAGCAGGGTTTGACGCCAGCACAAATCCGGGCGCTGGGCGGCGGCGCCAGCCAGTTTTCCATCGTTACCGGCCAGGCGCTCTCGGACGTCTCCATGATTGACGTCGGTCTGTATGCCGAAGACGAATGGAGAATCCGGCCGAACATTTCGTTGAGCTACGGTTTGCGTTATGAAACCCAGACCGGCATCCCGTACCAGGGGGATTGGGCGCCACGGGTGAGCCTGGCGTGGGGACTCGGCCACTCCAGGGCGGCGCCGAAGACGGTGCTACGCGCGGGATATGGAATCTTCTACGACCGCTTTTCCTACAACTATTTGCTGCAGGCGGAGCGACTGAATGGGGTCACGCAACAGCAGTACACGGTTACCCAGCCAGATTTCTACCCGCTGATTCCTCCGCCCAGCGAATTGAGCAAGCTGGCGACAAACTCGCCCACCATTTACCAGGTTTCCCCCAATCTGCGTATACCCTACACCATGGAAGCGGCGCTCAGCGTGGAGCGCCAAGTCACCAAGAATGCGACGGTGTCGGTCACCTATCTGAATTCGCGGGGAGAACATCAGCTCTTCCTGCGCAATGCCAATGCCCCACTGCCGGGAACGTATGATCCGTCCGACCCCACCAGCGGCATCCGGCCGTTCGGGGGGACTACCAATATTTACCAGTACAGCTCGGAAGGGGTTTTCCTGCAGAACCAAATGATCGTCAACGGACGGGTGAGCGTCGGAACCAGGCTCTCGCTGTTTGGCTTTTATTCGCTCAATTTCTCCAACAGTGACTTGGGAGCTAGTACCGGTGGTGGCGGAGGCGGCGGCTTCTTTGGGGGTGGCTCCAGTTCCGCGGAGTTCATCATGAACTCGTACGATCCAATGGAGGACTACGGCCGCGCCGCATTCGACGTTCGCAATCGCGCCGTCATCGGCGGCACAATCTCTCTGCCTCATGCCTTTCGGCTCAGTCCGTTTATCCTCGCGAACTCCGGCGCGCCCTTTAACATCATCGTCGGCCAGGATTTAAACGGCGACTCGATTTTCAACGATCGTCCGGCGCTTGCCAGCACGCCGGGTCCCGGCGGGGTGATCAAAGTCACGCCTTACGGCACATTCAACACCGTACCGATTCCGGGCCAGCCCATCACGCCCATCAACTACGCCAGCGGCCAGAGCTTGTTTACGTTGAATCTGCGGTTGAGCAAGACCTTCGGGCTGGGACCAAAGACGGAAAGTCATAATGCCGGTGGTTCGCGCGGTGGAGGAGGCGGGGGTCCCCGCGGTGGCGGACTTGGCGGTCGCGGACTAGGCGGCGGGGGTGGCAGCCCGTTCAACTTCGGAAACGAGACTACGCACCGCTACAACCTGACCTTCAGCGTCAGCGCGCGCAACCTGCTGAACAACGTCAACTATGCGCCCCCGATCGGCAATCTTGACTCGCCGATCTTCGGCACATCGAATGCGCTCGCGGGGCCGCCGTTCTCGTCAGGCTCAGCCAACCGGCGCATCGACCTGCAGATGCTGTTCTCGTTCTAAACATAACGTCTTAAGTAATTGCGCATAATCGGCGCAAGGTTTCGTTTGGGCCGGCGCAGCTGACGAACTCCGTTTCCACCGTGGTCGTGACCTCTTGGAGCAGCGGAAAGTATCGGTTGTGCAAGCAAAGCCGCCGTGTCAGTTTCCACACCCGCTCGATCGGATTCAACTCCGGGCT
>JBEKNL010000023.1:0-54060 GCA_049522855.1 Candidatus Korobacteraceae bacterium | reverse complement strand
CCTGGCTGCAAAACTTTCGCCGCCTTCTGGTGCGCCAAGACCGCATCCTGACGGTCTATCGCGGCCTGTTCCACTTCGCCTGCTTACTCATCACGCTTAGGTATTTATGAAACCAGCTCTAGGGACTAGGGGTTAGTGCTCCTACCGGCTCCGAACAACTGGCAACTGACAACTGGCTACTGGCAACTGATTCTCATGATTAAGGCAGTGCGTGGAACCCGCGACCTTCTCCCGCCCGATACCGACCTGTGGAACCGGGTGGAGGCGCAGGTGCGCGACGTCTTCGCGCGCTATAACTATCACGAGATCCGCACTCCGATCTTCGAGGACACGCAGCTTTTCTCGCGCAGCGTCGGCGAAGAGACCGACATCGTTTCCAAAGAAATGTTCACCTGGGAGGACAAGGCCCGCGCACAGAGCGAGAAGGCGCAGTCGCTGACCTTGCGCCCGGAGGCCACCGCGGGCGTGGTGCGCGCCTACATCGAGCATCGGCTGGGCGACAAGGGAACGCTGCAGAAGCTGTATTGTATTGGACCGCAATTCAGACGCGAGCGTCCGCAAAAGGGACGTTATCGCCAGTTCTACCAGATCGACGCGGAGATCATCGGGCCGCCAAGCGCGGGCAGCGAGTCGCCGTTGCGCGATGCGGAATTGCTGGAGATGCTGGCCACGCTGCTCGACGAAGTCGGATTACGCGACTGGCAGTTGCAGTTGAATTCGGTGGGATGTGCCGAAGACCGCGCGCGCTACAACCAGGCGCTGCGCGAAGCGTTGCAGCCCGTCGTGCACCTGATGTGTGCCGACTGCCAGCGCCGGGCGCAGACCAATCCGCTACGCGTACTGGACTGCAAAGTGCCGGCGGACCAGCCCATCATCGAGAAGCTGCCCAAGATCAGCCAGTATCTCGACGAGCCTTGCCGCGCACACTTTGCGGCGGTGCGCTCGATGCTGGATGCCGTCGGCATTCCGTACACGATCAACGAGCGCATGGTGCGCGGGCTGGACTACTACACGCGCACCACGTTCGAGTTCACCCACGGCGGAGTGGGCGCGCAAAGCGCGGTGCTGGGCGGCGGCCGCTACGATGGACTTTCCGAGTCGCTGGAAGGACCGAAGGCGCCGGGCATCGGCTTCGCCATCGGGGAAGACCGGCTGATTCTCGCATTGCAGTCGCAGGGCGAAACCGCAACTGAGAAGGTGCAGGCGTACATCGCTCCTCTGGGTGCGGGGATGAACCGACATGCGCTCAAGCTGGCGCGAGAGCTGCGCCGCGCTGGCATCAGCGCCGACATCGGCGATGAGACGTTCCGGCTGAAGAAGTCATTCGAAAGCGCCGAAAAAGCGGGTGCGCGATTCATCGTGATTGTCGGCGAGAATGAAGTCGCGACAGAGCAGTTCGCGGTGAAAAATTTGGCGAGCGGTGAGCAGGTGCAGGTGCCAAGAGCGGAATTGGCGGCGCATTTGGGTCGGGATGATCACGACTAATATCGAGGTGGTGAATGGACGACTTGAAGAAGTCTCCGGATCTGGGGCCTGATTTTTACAAGAGTCAGTACGAAGGGCTGAGGCGAGAGATTGAGCTCGACCTTACGGAATCACGGTCCATCGAGCGTTACGCTGCAATTGCTGCGGGTGCAGTTTGGGCTGGCTGGCAACTAACAGTACGTCTGCAGCATGGTGTTGGTACATTCCCGTAGCCTTCCCCATATTAGGGGGACTACGTTCAATTGCCATTCTCGGGCAATTTGGCTTGGTCGGTAGTTATCTTCGTCTGTTCGAGGAAAAAGTCTGTGACCAAAACGTTCCTGGATGGGAGACTTTCCGGAAGAATCCGCTGAAGTACTCATCCGATGCTCCTTCAAAACTACTTCATAGCATGGGTTGGAGCGCCACGATTTTTTGGGTTGGTCTGCTCGTCGCGACCGGTGCCATCGGATGGGCGGGTAGTCGTTTGCCGACGAAGCCTCCCCCGACTGCTATTAGTGTCACCTGCAAGTAACACGGACTTGCTCAAAAGCTTCAGATGTTAACGCGACGTTTCAACGGCTACCCAAACTGATATCCTCAAAAGTTGCTGCGTGTTCCTTCGAACTTACGGCGACAAGGACAATCATGCTCGACTTTTTAGGTGACCTGAAACGTACTCATATGTGTGGCGAGCTGCGCGCCTCCGACGCCGGCTCCAAAGTTGTGCTCCTGGGATGGGTGAACAAGCGGCGCGATCTCGGCAATCTCATCTTTCTCGACGTGCGCGACCGCAGCGGGATCACGCAAGTTGTGATCACTGCCGATGCCGGCGCCGAGGTCCACGCGCGCGCGACCGCGGTGCGCTCCGAGTTTGTGGTTGCAGTCATCGGCCACGCCAAGCTGCGCGAGCCCAACACCGTCAACAAAAACATCCCGACCGGCGAGATCGAGGTGATTGCCGACGAGTTGCGTATTCTGAACGACTGCAAGCCGCTGCCGTTCTCGCCGGGCGATACGGTTCTGGCCAACGAAGAGGTGCGCCTCAAGTATCGCTATATCGACCTGCGCCGGCCGGACCTGCATCGCAACATCGAACTGCGCCACAAAGTTGCGATCGCCATTCGCGACCATCTGAACGCGCAGGGCTTTTACGAGATCGAGACGCCGTTCATGACGCGCTCCACGCCGGAAGGCGCGCGCGACTACCTGGTGCCCAGCCGGGTTTACCCCGGCGAATTTTACGCGTTGCCGCAATCGCCGCAGCTTTTCAAACAGATCCTCATGATCTCGGGCTTCGACAAATACTTTCAGATCGTGCGCTGCTTTCGCGACGAAGACCTGCGCGCCGACCGCCAGCCGGAGTTTACCCAGATCGATCTGGAGATCAGCTTTCCGCGGCCGGAGACGGTCTTCCGCGTGGTTGAAGGTTTCTTGAAGGCGGCGTTCTCGACCATTGGCGTGGAGTTGCAGACGCCGTTCCCGCAGATGAGCTACGACCAGGCGATCCGGCTCTACGGCATTGACAAGCCCGACCTGCGGTTTCCGGCCATGAGCGATGTGCGCGAGGCGTTTGCACGAGAAAATCTCGAGTCGCTTCACGTTGATGCCGAGCTTCCCGTGCTCGCGATTGTGATTCCAAGGGTCGGGGAGCTTTCGCGCAAAGAGCGCGACGAACTGAGGCTACTCTATCCCGCAAGGCTAGCCCAGCAGAACATCAAAGTCCTTGATGACACCCGACGCCTTGAAAAGTCCTTCCCGCAGGCAATCCCAAAGGTCCGCGAACTTAGCGGCGCTGGAACCGAGGACTACCTCGTCATTGTGGCGGCGGGGATCGTCAGCTTCGGCGACGGAAACGAGGGCCAGAAGCCGCCAACTGGCGGCGAGGTTGGGGGATCCTATCGCAGCGGAAGCGGAGCTGCCGGCAATGTCCCCAGCGGCTTTTCCCGGCTTTCCATGCGCGAGAGGCAGATATTTGAAGGCGCGGGACAAGTACGGCTCGCGCTGGCGCAGAAGTTCGCTGACCGGCACCGGCTGTTCGAGAGGAAAGGAACCAGTGACGATTACAAACTTCTGTGGGTGACGGATTTCCCGATGTTCGAGTGGGATGAAACCGAGCAGCGCTGGAACGCGGCGCACCATCCCTTCACGTCTCCGCACGAGCAGGACATGGACAAACTGGAGAGCGATCCCGGCGCGGTGCGGGCGCTCGCCTACGACGTAGTGCTGAACGGAACCGAACTGGGCTCCGGCTCGATTCGTATTCACCGCCAGGACATTCAGGCAAAGATCTTCAAGGCGCTGGGCATGTCACCCGAGGAGCAGCAGACGCGCTTCGGCTTCTTCCTGGAGGCGCTGCAATACGGCACGCCGCCGCACGGCGGCATTGCGCTCGGGCTGGATCGCATCGTGATGATCCTGGCAGGCGCCGAAAGCCTGCGCGAGGTGATTCCCTTCCCCAAGACGGCAAAAGCGGTTGACCTGATGGTGGACGCGCCCACGCCGGTAAGCGAGCGGCAGTTGAAGGAGTTGGGGATTGCGGTGGTGGGAAAGAAGGACCTGTAAAGCGTTGGTGATGTGCTCGTGCTATGGCTCGAGATGGATGGCATAGCGAAAAAAACGAAAAGCAGGTCCCTCGACTCGCGGCGCGATCGCGCCAAATGCGGGCGCGGTTAAGAACACTCGCGGCGTTCCCTCGGGATGACACATTCATGAGACGATCCGGTTAGTGACCATCCCGACCACGAGGAACCCATGTCCGAGAGAGGCAGCGTAATACGCACCGAAGTTCGCGGGCTCGATCTCTGCCTGGACCAGACCGCGCTGTTACTGTCGAGGTCAGGTGAGTACCTGACAGCCCCCATCCTGCTCAGCCCTGCGGACGCAGAGAGGCTGGCCATGGAAGTGGCCAAGGCGCAGTTGTGGGAGTGGAACCAGATCGAGGAACTGAAACGCAAGTCGGAGAAACGCTACAAGAATTATCTCGGCTCCTGGCTGGTGATGTGCCTGGCCGCCTTCAGCGCCTATGTCGGCTTCCCCGGTTATTACCTGCCTGTATTCCTGCTGCTGATTTCGATTTTGCTGTGGTGGCGGGCCAGCTTTGTGGAGCGCAAGGAGGAGCAGGCGGCCCGTGAAGCGAGGGAACAGTTCATTCCCGACTGGAGTTACATTCGGCAGAGGCTGGAGGAGTCGAGCACGACCGTGATCGGGAATGTTTCACCGCCCTCCGAATAAAACGCACGCCTTGATCGCGGAACTTCTGCCGTCCCTCCGGGACTCGCTATCAATTCCCACTTTACCCAGCGCTAAAGCGCTGGGCTAAGCTCTTTTGCCCCATTCGGGGCTGGTTCTTTTGTGCTTCGTCCCACCGTGGCAAACCAATGCGGGTCGCGACACACTCTCTAAACGCTCACCGCCTAAAAGGCGGTGGGATTACACCTTCGATGTTGAACTAAAGGAGCTGTGGCGTAGCAGTGTCTCCGCTACGCGGCTCCATTGTTCTTCCCCTGGGCCGCGGGCTTACGCCCGCGGCCAACACAAATGTCGCCGCTGCGCGGCTCCTAAACACTAAGCGCTGTGATCCCCAGCCCCTGCTTTTCAGTCCTTGGCCATGGCGTAGTAACCCTGGCGGGCCTGCACCTTATACTCTCCGCCTTTGGCGCGGAGCTGGATCTTGCGATAGCTGCCGTCAAGCCTGCTATTGGTGGGCGTGTAGCCAATGTTGTACTGGCTGCGCAATTCGTTCTGAATCTGGTCGAAGGCCTGGCGCAACTTCTCCTGCTTGTTGCCGACCTCGATGACGCGGCCGCCGGTTTGTTCGGCCAGCTTCTTCATGTCGTAGTCGCCGCTGTAACCGAAGCCACCGTAAAATCCGCGATCGGCAATCAGGATCACGTAGCAAATGGTGTCGGCCTTCTGCGCGGCTTCGATGGCGTCCTGAATGCGCAGGCGGCTGCCCTGGTCCTCGCCATCGGTAAAGATGATCATGGCCTTGCGCCCGACTTCGTTTTTCAACTTGTCGTTGGCGCCCAGGTAGATGGCGTCATACAGCAGCGTGCCCCGCGGGGTGGTTGGGATCGGACCACCGCCCAATCCCGGCGGGCCGCCGCCCATGCCGGCATTGATCTGTACCTTGTTCAGCGCGCGCGTCAGGTCGTGCACGTTGTTGGTGAAATCCTGATCGAGATCCACATCCACATCGAAGTTGATGACGAAAGCCAAGTCCTTGGGGCGCAAAACGCTGCGCAAAAACTCGGCGCAGGAGGTCTGTTCAATGTCCAATACCCGGGTCTGGCTGGCGCTGGTGTCAATCATGATGCCCAGGGTCAAAGGCTGGTTCGATTCCGCGGAAAAGTACTTGACGGTTTGCGGCTTCCCGTCCTCGAAAACCTCGAAATCCGTCTTGGCGAGGTTGGGAATCAACATGCCGTGTTTGTCCTTCACGTTGAAGAACAAGTTGACGACGTTCACCTGCGCCGTGAAGGTCTGCAGGTTATCGTCTTGGGCCGGGGCTTGGGACTGCTGCTCTTGGGCTGGCGGCTGCGACGGTGGATTCTGCGACTGGGCCGCGATGCCCAGGCTGGCGGCCAGGATGAGGCCTAGGGCGGTGGCGAACTGGCGAAATCGGTGGAACAACATAGCTTCTCTTTCCTGTTGGATGCATCCATTGTAGTGCACCGCCAGATGATTCCGCAGCGATGAGTGCTGCTGAGGCGTCCCGGTGCGGTTATACTGTCCAGAGTTCCGGCAATTTGGGAGACGACAGAGATACATGTTCAATCGCCGCTTGAGCCCGTGGATCCAATCCGTCATGCTTGTGGCGGCCCTGAGTTTCGCTGCAAGCTACGCAGTCTCGCAACAGCAGAAATTGCCCGACGCTCCCACGCCGCAGAATAATGCGCCCGCTCCCAGCGTCAACCTGCCACCGCAGGCGACACCTGACGACCAGGGTTCGTCTTCGAGTGGAAACCCCGAAGCGCCGTCAAATACTCGCAGCGGCGGCCAGCAGCCTCCAGAGCCGACTAACCCGCAGGCTCCGCCTCCGGGCTCGGAGGGAGTCAAGACGGTGCCTGCCGGCAGCGCTTCCAACACCGGGGAGAGCGGTCGCGATGAGTTGTTCCGATACCAGCGCACGGTCAGTTTCGTCACCGTTCCGGTCACGGTGAAGGATAACGAAGGCAAGTTGGTGGATGGACTGCTGCAGAGCGACTTCAGCATTTACGAAGACGGCGCCAAGCAGCAGATCAAGCTCTTTACCAGCGATCCGTTCCCGCTTTCCGCCGCGCTGATCATTGACCAGGGCATGTCGGACCTGACGCTGAAGAAGGTGAACCAGACATTCGCCGCCCTGGGCGGATCGTTTGGCCCCTTCGACGAGGTGTCCGTATTCACGTATGGCAATACGGTCAACCAACGCTCGGATTTCGGCAACGCGACGCGCATGGAGATTGCTCTGCAGCGGATTAAGGATGAGCGCGGCGAAGAACCCAGCGCACCGCTGGTGGGCGGACCTTTTGGCTCAGGTCCGGTGACCAATAGCAAGCCCATGCCGGGCGATAAGATGGTGTACACTCCCGAAAAAGAGTCGCATGTGCTAAACGATGCGATCCTGGCAGCAGCTCAGAACCTGGCCCACCGCCCCCGCCAGAACCGCAAGATCATTTTTGTCATCAGCGACGGTCAGGAGCTGGGTAGCCGTGCCAGCTATGCCCAGGTGTTGAAGGTGCTGCTCACGGATGAAATTGCAGTCTATGCCATCGGCGTGGACTCAGCCGCAATGCCGCTCTACAACAAGATCGAAAAGGCGCGAATTCCGGGCTTCGGATACAGCAACATCCTCCCGCGATACACCAACGCCACCGGTGGCGACGTGCTGAACGAGTTCTCCAAGGAGTCCATCGAAAGCGCCTATCAGCGCATCACCCTGGAGGCTCGCAACCAGTACACGCTGGGCTATAACACTCCGCAACAACCCTCCAGCAACTACCGCGAAATCGAAGTGCGGGTGAGGCGCCCGGGGCTGGAGGTTTTCGCCAAGCATGGATACTACCCACTGCCTCCACAGAGGGCCGAGGCGCAACCGGTGACAGCCGATCATCCGCCGGGCGGCGAAACCGGAACGACGGCTCCGCCACCGCAGCCGCCGCCGCATTAGAAAGCGCAGGCCGCCGGTTATCGCTTGGCTTCCATGGCGACGGCGCGCGGGAAAAGGATGTTGTTTTCCAGATGAATGTGCTGGTGCAGGTCGGCTTCAAAGCCCTGCAGCGCCTGATACAGCGTGCGATAGCTGATGCACGCATCTTCCGGGACCCTGTAATCGTTGGTGATCGCGCGCAGCGAACGCAGCGCATCGCCTGCGCCGTCGTGCTCCTGCATCATCATGCGCACGGGGTTCACCACCGTGCCGAACGTCGCCGGGGGCGCGGGTTCGCCTGCCAGGGCGCTTTCTTCCATGCGTACCATGTAGGGAAAGAGGACTTGTTCTTCCTTCATCAGGTGAACGCTCAGTTCCGCCGCCAGAGCGGAGAAGACTTGCTGTACCTGGAGGAGCTCCGGATGGTTCTTGCCATGTACGCCAACCACCTTGGCGGCGAGCGCTTCGATGCGCGAGCTTTCTTCGCGCACAAACACGTGATGGGTGATCTTGATATGGGCAATCAGGTCGGCCAGTAGCTGCTTTTGCCACTCCTGGCTGGCTTCGGTCTGAGTGGATGCCAGGCTTTTCTCCAGGCGTGCCAGGGCCTCGTCAACCGAGATGTTGGCCTCGGCGCAGGCCTCACCCAGGGTGCGGCTTCCGCCACAGCAGTAGTCGATT
The DNA here is from genome assembly GCA_049522855.1 of Candidatus Korobacteraceae bacterium. Classification (GTDB taxonomy): domain Bacteria; phylum Acidobacteriota; class Terriglobia; order Terriglobales; family Acidobacteriaceae; genus Bog-257. Next base: position 45,782 of record JBEKNL010000023.1, on the reverse strand, counting down.
CCAAGCTTTTCGAATTCGCGCGTTGCACTGGGCGTCTCGGCGGCAATCTCGCCCACGGTTTTAGTCACTGTTAGTGTCATTTGTATTTCCTCCTGCGGGTAGTGGAGCATCGCGCCCCTTTCTGCCTTCATATGCAGACTAGTAGCCCTGCCACGCAGCAGCTATGACTTCTGTCACGGGAGCGAAAAATTATGCACGTGCTGTGAAGCGAAGCGAGTGGATTCAACCGCCAGAAGCCTGCAGTTCCGCTTCCAGGCGCTTCAGCGAAGGAATCTCCAGCTTGCGGTTGTCCACCTGAATCAGGCCTTCCGACTGCAGACGGCTGAGATTGCGCGACACCAGCTCGCGCACGGTGCCGATTTGCGCCGCCAGTTCGCTGTTGTTCGCCGGCAGCGTTAGCGTGATGGCATCGCCGTTGCGCGTGCCTTCCGCCTTGCCCAATCGCACCAGCAGCGCGATCAGCCGGTGGCGGACCGTGGTGAACGAAAGTTCTTCGATGATGCCCACTAACCGGCGCAGGTGGCCCCCAATCACCCGCAGGACCTTCAACGCGACCTGCGGATGCTGCAAGCAGAGGGCCTGGAAATCCTGACGGCTGAAAAACAGCAGCGTGCTATCGCTGACCGCCTGGGCGGAGGCTGGATAGTTTCCGCCGTCGAAGACCGGCAGTTCGGCAATCGAGCTGCCGGGACCGTCGATCGAAAGCACTTGCTCACGTCCACCGGCCGAACTCTTAAAGATGCGCACATTCCCCGCCTGAACCACGTACAGGCCGGCACAAGGGTCGCCTTCGCCGAAGAACCGCTCGCCGGCAGAGTATTTGCGCTGCAAAAGGTGCGCGGTCAGGAAGGCGAATTCCTGCTCCGACAAGTTGGAGAAAATGGGCACGCGTTTCAGTACGGCGAGCGAGGCAGCTTCTTGCTCTGTGGGCATGGCGACGATTTTACGCGATCTCGGGGAGAAGAAAGTTTGCGGGCCCCAATAATAGATTATCGAGTTTTGTCCTGGTATTCCTCGAACCAGGCCATCTGGATGGCTTCGAGTTTGCCCTCGTTGGACATCTTCGGGTCGTCCACGAAGGCCGGCAACTCGGTGACGTAGCGATGAAGATCGGTAAAGCGGAGTTCCAGCGGATTCACGTCGGGGAACTTGTCGGACAATGTCAGACCGATGTCTTCCGCGTCATCCCATCTCAGTTCAGCAGCCATAGGTTCCCTCGAATATGAAGATTGTCGGCGATCAATCGTGGTGAGTCGCCGCTTCCGAAACATAGTTGCGGTTCCAGGACGGAATCTCGACGACCACCTCGCCTGGCTTTTCTATCACGGTCTGACATCCCAGGCGCGAGTTGAGCTGCAGGTCGGCGGCCATGTCAAGACGATCAGCCTCGTCATCGTCCATCTCGTTGAGCAGCTCCTTGCCCTTTTTCACCACGACGTGGCAGGTCGTGCAGGCGCAGTTTCCGCCGCAGGCGTGCTCCAGGTGCAGCCCGAAATTCATTGCCACATCGAGGATCGACTCCGGCTTGCCGTGGTCCTGGTAGGGGAGCTTGCCGTGTTCAAACTCAAAGGTCTTGTTCTCGGGAAGGAAGGTGACTCGAACCGTATTCGGTCCGGGGGCTTCCACTGTTGCGGTTGCGCCGCCTTGTGTTTTTTCGTCTGCCATAATTCCTCAAGCTCGCTGCTAGCGTTCAATCTCAGCTTGCGCGATGGGATGCGGGGACTCGGGTCCTTCGCCAACATCGGCGGTATCTATGTTTTGTCCCTTCAACGCCGTGCCCACCGCGGATTCCATCATCAGCTCGGCCAGATGCATGGTGCCTTGATTCAGGGCATCGATCGCGGTTCGAATGGCCTGGTAATCGTCGGCCTCCATCACAGCGCGCAGCGCTGTCTCGAACTTCTCAATGTTCCTGCGCTCCTGCGATGACAATTGCTCCCATGCAGGATTCTTGCGGCCCTTCTCCAAGGCTGCGAGCATCGTCTCAGCTTCGTTGCGCGCTTCGATCACCTGGCGCCGGCGGAAGTCTTCTTCCGCATTATCGAACGACTCCAGGATCATGTTCTCGACTTGTTCGTCGGTGAGGCCGTAGCTGGGCTGCACCTGAATCTCAGCTTCCTTACCGCTGCGCAGCTCGCGCGCCGAGACATGCAGAATCCCGTTGGCGTCGATCAAGAATTTCACTTCAATGCGCGGCAGTCCCGCCGGCATGGGCGGAATGCCTTTCAGGTCAAAGCGCGCCAAGGAGCGGCAATCGCTCGCCAGTTCGCGCTCGCCTTGCAGAACGTGGACGGCAACGTTGGTCTGGCCTTCCACGCCGGTGGTGAAGTGCTCGGTCGCCGAAGCCGGAATCGTCGAGTTGCGATGAATGATCTTGACCACGCCTCCGCCCAGAGATTCGATGCCGAGCGACAGCGGCGTCACATCGAGCAGCAGCATTTCCTTGGTCGCTTCCGAGCCACCCGCCAGGATGTGAGCTTGGATGGCGGCGCCCAGCGCAACCACTTCATCAGGATTCAATCCACTGTGCGGGGTGCGTTGAAACAACTCTTCGACGAGTTGCCGGACCCGTGGGATCCGCGTCGAGCCGCCTACCAGCACGGCTTCGTTAATCTCCTTTGCCGTCAGCCCGGCATCTTTCATCGCCTGCCGAACCGGTCCAACCGTGCGATCGATAACCGGCTGGATCAGCTGTTCAAATTGCGCGCGCGTAATCTCCCGCTGGTACCGCTTGCCGCCGGGAAGTGCGACGTCCAGCGCCGTCTTCTCGTCTGACGACAACGCAATTTTTGCATCGATCACTGCCTTGCGAATTGCTTGCACGATCTCGGCGTTGCGACGGACATCGACCGCCAGGTCGCCCTGGATGTCGTGTAGCGCGATCGTGATCAGCAGGTTGTCGATGTCATCGCCCCCGAGGTGGGTGTCGCCATTGGTGGCGATCACTTCGAAGATGCCCTCGTGCAACTTGAGAATCGAAATGTCAAAAGTGCCGCCGCCCAGATCGTAAACCGCAACGGTTTCGGCGTTCTTCTTGTCCAGACCGTAAGCCAAGGATGCCGCCGTGGGTTCATTCACCAGGCGCAATACTTCGAGTCCCGCGATGCGGCCCGCGTCCTTGGTGGCCTGGCGTTGCGCATCGTTGAAGTACGCGGGCACCGTGATGACAGCCTTGGTGACCGGCGCTGCGAAGTAGCGCTCGGCATTGCGTTTCAGTTGGCGCAGGATGAAAGCTGAAATCTCGGGCGGGGTGAAGGTCTTGTCGCCAAGCTTGATACGCAGCACCTCGCCGGCAGCGAGATCGTCAGCCAGCCGGAATGGGAAGAGCTTCAACTCGTCCTGCACATCCTCGACTCCGCGGCCCATGAGGCGCTTGACGCTGTACACCGCGCGCTCCGGCGTCTCGATCAGATACTTGCGCGCGGCGCTGCCCACAACGATCTGGCCGTTCTCGTCCAGCGCGACGACCGAAGGCACCAAGTTCAGTCCGTCCTCGCCCGGTATCACGACTGGACGGTTGTCTTCCATGTACGCCACCAGCGAGTTGGTGGTGCCCAGATCGATTCCGACGATGCGTTCGTTAGCCATTTGTGTTTTCAGACAGGTTACGCATTAGCGTGGCGCTCTTCGCTCTTCGCTCTTCGCCAAACCGAACCTCTTAGCGAAAGGCGAATAGCGAACAGCGGCCCTCTTCAGCTTTCCAGCACCTCGTCGATGTCGCGTAGCAGGTTGCGCAGGTAGCTGCGGCGATTCAGCACATCCACCATCTTGTCGCGCACCGCGATGCGATCTTCCTCCAGAACGCTCCCGCCCTGTTCGGCGCGATCGATCAACGTATCCCACTCGTTCCAGGCTGCGTGCAGTTCTTCCACGAGGCCGTTGTACCTGTCTTGCAACTGCTTTTTGGAGTCCTGTAGCTCACGCTCGAGGGTGCGGTCAGGCTCTCCCATTTTCTTGTTCATCCGCATCTCTTCGAGCTGCATATTCAGTTCAAAAACCTGCTCCAGCAGATCGGGAGGGACCACCTGCTTTTTAAGCTTGCCGGTGCGGCGCGCCTCTTCGGTCGCGGTTTTGGATTGTTCTTCCAATTGCACGCCCTGCAATCGCAGCAGGTACTCGGTGCGGGTGATGGGATCCTTCAGGGTGCGGTACGCGTCATTAAGCTGGGAACTCTTTTCCAGGCTCCACTGCTGTTCGCGATCGCTGTTGATGGCATTGATGTCGGGATGCAAGTGCCGGCTCAAAGCGTAGAACTCGCCCTCGAGTTTTTCCGGCTCCAGGTTCAGTCTGAAGGGCAGCCCGAAGAACGTGAAATAGTCCACCGGGGTGGGCGGCTGCACTTTGCCGCACTCCTGACAAAAATGAGCAGCGCGCATGGCCCCGCAAGACCAACAATTCACTTTAGTCGGCTTGCTTTGGTTCACAACTAAGATGCCGCTGTCCAGTTGCTCAGTTTTCTTGTGGTCAGTCAGGGCCATCTAATCCTTACTTTCTCCAGCGCGCGAGACAAATCAATCGCAGCGTAATAGGCGAACCAATCACCCCGGAATTCCACAATCGCGGAATCCCTATTGTTTAGCCGGTCGCATTCGGGCGCCGTTACCGCTTCTTAGGAAAACGACGTACCGCAGCCGCAAGACTTCTTCGCATTCGGGTTCTGAAAGGCGAAGCCCTGGTGCATCAGGGTCTCTTCGTAATCGAGAACCATGCCATGCAGGTAAATGAACGACTTCGGATCGACAAAGACGCGAACATCTTCGAACTGAAAGACGCGATCGCGTTCGCGCGGCTGCGTGTCGAAACGGATGTTATAACTCAGTCCCGAACAACCACCACCCTGCACGCCCAGACGCAGTCCGCCCTCGGTCGGCGAGATATTTTCCTTTGCCATCGCCAAGCGAATGCGGGCCAGCGCCTTGTCCGTCACCTGAATGCCTTTGGCAGCGGAGGCGGGCGCCTGGGCCGGATTTTCAATGTTGACCGTGCTCATGGTTGTGTTCCGATGGGCCTGATCGAGAGATGCGGCACACCGGCCCTCAAAAACAGTTTACGCCCGCTGTTCGACCGGCATGGGCTGGGCTTGGCTGCGCTGCCCATTCTTCTTTTTCCAGTCGCCAATAGCGGCGCGAATCGCATCCTCCGCCAGCACCGAGCAGTGGATCTTCACCGGAGGCAGCGACAACTCCTTCACGATGTCGGTGTTCCGGATCGTGAGGGCTTCGTCCACGGTCTTGCCCTTCACCCACTCGGTGGCCAAGGAAGACGATGCAATCGCCGAGCCGCACCCGAACGTTTTGAACTTGGCGTCCTCGATGATGTTGGTCGCAGGATTCACCTTGATCTGCAGCTTCATGACGTCGCCGCATTCGGGTGCGCCCACCAAACCGGTGCCCACCTCGGTGCTGTTCTTGTCGAGCGAACCCACGTTGCGCGGGTTCGAGTAGTGGTCCAAAACTTTGTTGCTGTAAGCCATGCGTTATCTCCTAAACTCGAAAAATCTCTGTCAACAAAACCTGCCGCCGGCTAAAGCCGGCTCGGGATGAACAAATAACTTTCACGGCGCACCTAAAGGTGCGCCCTTTCAAAACAAATTCGACCCGCAACGCGGCGCTGAAGCGCCGCTCTACCCGGGTTAATGCGTCGGCTCGGCCGCCCAATGCACTTTAGTCAGATCAATTCCCTCTTTCGCCATCTCGTACAACGGCGACAATTCACGCAAACGCTTCACCGTATCGACCACGCGCTCGACCACATAATCGACTTCGGCCTGCGTGTTAAAGCGTCCAAGGCCAAACCGGATGGAACTGTGCGCCAGGTCATCGCCAGCGCCCAGTGCCTTCAATACATACGATGGCTCCAGCGTCGCCGAGGTGCACGCCGAACCGCTCGAAACCGCAATATCGTTAATGCCCATCAGCAGCGACTCGCCTTCCACGTAGGCAAAACTGATATTCAAGTTGCCGGGCAGCCGGTGCTCCACCGAACCGTTGATGTAAACCTCGTCGAGTTGGCTCATGATGGCGTCCTTCAAGCGATCGCGCAAAGCGGCGAGCTTTACCGCTTCTTCGGCCATGCCTTCGCTCGCGAGCGCGCAGGCCTTGCCAAAGCCTACGATTCCCGGAACGTTCAGCGTGCCCGAGCGCATGCCGCGCTCGTGCCCGCCACCATCAATCTGCGCCACCAGTTGCACGCGCGGATTCTTGCGGCGGACGTACAAAGCGCCAACGCCCTTGGGGCCGTATAACTTGTGCGCCGTGAGCGACGCCAGGTCCACGTTGTCCTGGATAACGTTGAAAGGAACCTTGCCAATCGCCTGCACCGCATCGGTGTGGAACAGTACGCCGCGTTCGTGACAAAGAGCGCCGATTTCCCGGATTGGCTGCAAGGCGCCAATCTCGTTGTTGGCGGTCATGATCGTCACCAGGATGGTCTTTTCGTCCATGGCCCGCTTCAGATCGTCAAGATCGATGCGGCCATCCTTCTGCACCGGCAGATAGGTGACGCGAAAACCGTACTTCTCCAGGCGCTTGCAGGTGTCGAGCACCGCCTTGTGTTCGATGGCCTGGGTGATGATGTGATTGCCTTTTTCCTTGTACATCTCGGCGACGCCCTTGATGGCAAGGTTGTTGCTCTCGGTCGCGCCGGACGTGAAGATGATCTCCTTGGAGGTCGCACCAATCAGCTTGGCGATACGCTCACGCGCCAGCTCCACCGCTTGCTCGGCTATCCAGCCGAATTCGTGGTTGCGGCTGGCGGCATTACCAAACTTCTCCGTGAAGTACGGCAGCATCTCTTCCAGCACGCGCGGATCGGTGCGCGTGGTGGCATGGTTATCCATGTAGATAGGCAGTTTCACGTCGTTGTTACCGTTGTTACGATTGCCTGAGACCACATTCGTGCTCATTGCTTGTGCCATCTCCTAAACGTGTTCAATCTTCGTTGGCGTCCAGCCCAGGGTGACCAGTTCCGGTGAGGGTTCGTGCTCCGGCTCGGTCATCTCCCAAATCGTCAATCGGTTCAAAACTTCTTCGATGCTGCGGCTCACCTTGCGCAACGGCCCGCGAACGGTACAGCGGTCACTCTGTTCGCAATCTTCCGTTGCCGAGCTGCACGAGGTGATGAACAAAGGTCCGTCAATCGCCCGGATCACCTCAAACGCGCTGATCTGCCGCGGATTGCGGGCCAGGGTGTAGCCACCATTGGTGCCGTACTGCGAAACCAGCAGGCCGGCCTTGGTCAACCGCTGCAGGATCTTGGCCAGCGCTTCCTGCGGCATGCTGTACATCTCGGCCAGGTCCTTGGCGCTGCACGCTCCCAAGTCGGCGTGCTCGGCCAGATGCCGCATGGCAATCAGTCCGTAGTCCGCCTTCTTGGTCAGCTTCAACATCGTCAGCAGTCCACCCAGTCAGATGAATATGCGACCAATTCAGTCGCAATTAGATTCTACCCCGGACGGAGGACATCACGCAAGCCTTGGCAGCGAAGGGCAATTCGCAGTATTTATCGGTAACTAACGGGCACGGAACGGTTTAAGGATTGCCGATATGAACGGTCGCATATTATTAGGTGTGCTTGCCCGGGATGTACTCGAACCAGTACACCTAGTAGTCAGAAGAGAGAGCCAGCCGGTCTTGCTCGACTCTTACCTTTTCTGGAGTGGATGTGGCTGGGGTAGTGCGGGCCTTCACAGACTGGTCGCAACCTCGTATCGATTTGCCGCAGTGGAAAGAGGCACACAAGAATCAGCCCCGCATAGGGCGAAAGAGTGTAGCCCAGTGCTTCAGCGCTGGGTAAATTGGCAAATAGGACCAAGTCCCGTAGGGACGATAGAGGGTGCGCCCCCAACCGAGATTTAACATTTCGTCTTCCGGAAAAACTTGACAACTGTTGGTTCCGGTCTAAAATACCGGGAAATTGCACCAATGCCCTTGCAGTCAGGGCGAAAGTCATGAACCTTAGCCAGCCGGGCGACAGAACTCCAAATTTCCAGCCGAGCAAATCCATGGACCAGCCGTGTCGGCATCCCCGTGTCCAGGTTGTCTCTCGTGATGAAGACGCGGAATACGTCGAGTGTATGGAATGCCGCGAGGTCTTCGAATCGAGTGAACTCCGCGACATGGATATCGAGTCGAAAATTCCTCCCCAAGACGAATAGGTGCGAGGCTCGATCAGCCTTAGTTGTGCGTGAGAGTGAAGAGGTGTGCCCAAAGCGGTTCGAGCATTGGCGTACCGAATTACACGGGCTACAAACTGGAATTGCTATAGTCGACTACCGCAGGCGCAGGGCCGCGTCGGCGGACAATTCTGGGGCAGCGGACTCACCCGCTAGAAATCGTGGATAGGCAGCGGCTGCAATCATGGCCGCGTTGTCAGTGGAAAGTTTTCGCGACGGGAAGCACACCGCTAAGCGTTCTTCGGAGGCACGCTGTTCGAACGACGCGCGCAACTCGCTGTTGGCGGCGACACCGCCCGTCACCAGCAACGTGGCCACATCCTGTTCGCGCGCAGCCAGCAGCGTCTTGCTGACCAAGTCGTTTACCATCGCGTGCTGGAAGGACGCCACCAGATCCAGCGTGGACTGGTCGCAGGCGGCAAGGTAATCTTCGCGCGACGGACTTGCCAGCGCCGCCAGCGTCTGGCGACGCCGGCTGATGCCCTCTCGCATGTCATGGGTCTCCACGAAGCGCAGAACCGCCGTCTTGATTCCACTGTAGGAAAAGTCAACGCGCGACTCGTCATCGGAGTGGCGATTCTGCGGATTGCGGTCATGGTGCTTGATATGGGCAAAAGGAAACTTTACCGCCTGGGGATTGCCATGCTTTGCCAGGAAATCGATGGCCGGGCCTCCCGGATATCCGAGTTCGAGCAGCTTTGCAACTTTGTCGAAGGCCTCACCGGCAGCGTCATCGCGGGTGTGTCCCACATCGTGGTAACGCCAGGCGCCCGATTTCCCGTCGACCAGAAAGAGGTGAGTGTGGCCGCCGCTTACCACCAAAGCGAGCACAGGAAATTCCAGCTCACGGTTGCCTTTCTGGCGCTCTTCCAACAAGACGGCGTGGATGTGCCCTTCGAGATGATTGACTCCGATGAGCGGTTTTTCGACGGCATAGGCGAGCGCCTTGGCGTAACTCAGCCCAACTAGCAGCGATCCGGCGAGCCCCGGGCCCTTGGTAACCGCGATGGCATCGATCGTCTGGTAAGACCGTCCGGCATCGTCGAGCGCTTGGCGCACCACGGGAACGATGGCCCGCAAATGCTCGCGAGAAGCCAGTTCGGGTACGACCCCACCGTAGGGCCGGTGGGTGACGAACTGGGAATAAACGACATTGGAGACCAGTTCCTCACCCGAGCGCACCACCGCAGCGGCGGTTTCGTCGCAGGAGCTCTCGATGCCGAGAATGTAAGCGTCGGGCACAAAACCATTGTAAAGCGTGGATCAGGGTTACGATCGGCACCTCCCTACCCCCTCAAAGGCCGATAGGACACCGACACTAGACTGGGCGGGTGTATGGCGGATTGGAGGTAAGCCATTCAGATTGTTGGTGTTACGATGTAGCGCATGGTGTATTTGGATTTCCAACACACTGGTTTCGACAACCAACAACTTATTGCCCTCCAACGGGTTATGAAATTATTGCGAACCTTTGCGGCGGTGTCGCGTCTAAGCGGCAAGGCTGCCGAGGGTTCCCAAATCGGCAATCGCGGGCAAAGATTTTGCTTGACGCAAGGGCCTCGGGCGACTACCTTACTCTTTTTACGTAAGCGTCAATCCTTAGGTACCAGTCCAAGACGTCCTGCCCGAAAACGGCCACACTGAACGCCATCGTCAGGCAATCAGGAATTCACATCCCGGCAAGAGCCTTGTGTTGAACTGTGGGGCGCGTTACGTAAGTAATTGTTTCAGAAGGTTTTCCAGTTTCTTTAAGGGCCGGGTGGAAAAGGCGAGAAATTGAGGAACCGAATCGGCGACTCTGGCATCCAACGTTTAGCTCCTGTCACGGGCCGTCGCAAGCGGTGGCTCTTACCGCCCACTTTTTTCATAGCCAGGAGCAGCGGTTCCATTCTGGCCGGGCTCCGGAAACATTCATTCATAGACACGAGGAGAACAAATTGATGCGGTCTGAACTAGTATTCGAGGCTGTCCACACACTGCGCAACCGCTACACGCTGTGTCAGCTTGCTTCGAAAGCGACGCGCAAGTTCCATAAACCCAACACGCGGATTCAGGACACTACCAACGACGTATTAAACCTTATCGCCGATTCCGAACGGCAGGACGTAATTCTCGAACCGGAGACGGCTTCCGAAGCGCAGCGGCGCGCTGCATAACGCGCCGCGCCCTTCGGCGCATTCCCGCAGTTCCTCCGACCCGCCCTTCTGCACATTCCCCGTAGGTGAACATGACAATCTCAGAGTTAAAAGAAAAAAACATCACCGAGCTGACAAAAATTGCTCGGACGCTGGAGCTGCCCGGCGCCAGTGGCCTGCGCAAGCAGGACCTCATCTTCAAGATCCTCCAGGCCCAAAGCGAAAAAGAAGGCCATATTTTTGCCGAGGGCGTTCTGGAAATCCTGCCCGATGGCTATGGTTTTCTGCGCTCGCCCGACTACAACTACCTGCCCGGGCCGGATGACATTTACGTTTCTCCCTCGCAGATCCGCAAGTTCGACCTGAAAACCGGCGACACCATCAGCGGCCAAGTGCGGCCTCCGCATGAAGGCGAGAAGTATTTCGCGCTGGTAAAGATTGAGGCCGTCAACTTTGAGTCTCCCGAGGAAGCCCGCAACAAGATCCTGTTCGACAACCTGACGCCTTTATATCCGCAGGAACGGATCAAGTTGGAGACAGTGCGCGAAAACATCAGCGCCCGCGTCATGGACCTGCTGACGCCAGTCGGCAAGGGGCAGCGCGGTTTGATCGTGGCGCCCCCGCGCACCGGCAAGACCATGCTATTGCAGAACCTGGCGAATTCAGTCACCACCAATCATCCGGAAATTGTGCTGATTGTGCTGTTGATCGACGAGCGCCCGGAAGAAGTCACGGACATGCAGCGCTCAGTCAAGGGCGAGGTCATCTCTTCGACCTTTGACGAGCCGGCCGCACGCCACGTTCAGGTGGCCGAGATGGTCATCGAGAAGGCCAAGCGTCTGGTCGAACACAAACGTGATGTGGTCATTCTGCTCGACTCCATTACCCGTCTGGCTCGCGCCTACAACACGATTGTCCCGCCCTCCGGCAAGGTACTCTCTGGCGGCGTTGATTCCAACGCGTTGCAGCGTCCCAAGCGCTTCTTTGGCGCCGCCCGCAATATCGAAGAAGGCGGTTCGCTGACCATCATCGCCACCGCTCTCATCGAGACGGGGTCGCGCATGGACGACGTCATCTTCGAAGAGTTCAAGGGTACCGGCAACATGGAAATCATTCTCGACCGCAAGCTGGTCGATAAGCGCACCTTCCCGGCCATCGATATTCAGCGCTCCGGTACGCGTAAGGAAGAGCTGCTGATTCCCAAGGAAGATCTGGCGCGCGTCTGGGTGTTGCGTAAGGTATTGAACCCCTTGTCGCCGGTGGAAGCCATGGAACTGCTGATCGACAAGTTGGGCAAGACCCGCTCCAACGGCGAGTTCCTGTCCAACATGAGTGCGCTGTAGGGAGCTGTCAGCTCTCAGCCGTCAGCCGTCAGTCGTCAGCTTTCAATCTTGGGCCGACAGTGGCTGAGCCGCGACCTCGTATCGACTTGCCACGGTGGAAGGTAGCACACAAAAACCAGCCCCGAATGGGGCGAAAAAGCTTAGCCCAGCACGCAGCCGCAAGCGGAGTGCTGGGTAAAGTGGAAAATGGATCCGAGTCCGTAGGGACGGCACAGTTCTCACACGCACTCGCCCCCAGTCATTAGGCCGACAAGCGGCTGGGCCGCTCAACAATAATTTCGATCAAGGTGACAAGCGTGGAGGCCCAACGGTTTCCGCGCTTTTGTTTTAGGATGAACGCCGCGGCGACCGGAATTTCATTTCAATCTTTGTCCATCAGACGATACATGCCGATTTGGAGACGCGATGACGTTATCGATGCTATGGCGCGTGCTTTTCTGGGGTTGGTTTGCGTCGGAGATTCTCGTCGGTGTGGCAACGCGCACCAAGCGCAGCAGCGGAAACGTGCGGGACCGCGGTTCATTGCTGATTCTGTGGCTGGTGATTTCGGCGGCGGTAACGGCCTGTGAATGGATCAGCCAAACCCTGCCGGCGAGCATGTTTGGCGGGGCGCACTGGCTAAAGGTGATCAGCGCGATCATAATGCTGGCGGGGCTTGGGGTTCGGTGGACGGCTATTGTCGCCCTGGGAAAATCGTTCAGCTCGAACGTGGCGATTCGGGAGTCGCAAAAGCTCCATCGAACGGGGCTGTATCGATTCGTTAGGCACCCGTCCTACCTGGGATTGCTGCTGGTGTTTGTGGCGATCGGGTTGCACTCTTGCAGTTGGACTGCTTTTGCCGTGGTGCTGGTGCCAACCACTGCGGCAGTGCTATACCGGGTTCACGTCGAGGAACTCGCTTTGAGGAAGGCGTTCGGCGCCGACTATGTGGCGTACAGCCGGACCACCGCGCGCCTGATTCCCGGGGTGTACTGACTTCCGTACTCTTGTGCACTCGAACTACAAGCGCAGATACGCTCCAAAAACAAAAGAACGTTTTCGGTACGCATACCAGGGACGGGCAGCGGACTAACCCGAATCTGCCCGACTACCCATCCTTGGTTCTCTTTGCACATCGCAACCTCTGTCAGTAGAATCGAGAATTAAGGTGCAAGCCGGCAAGGCTGTGGATGCTTTTAGCATGTCTGGCGCGGCTTCCGAATACGCAGTCTGGGCGTGCTCTGCGTGGCCAGTTAGAAACCCATGTCACTGAAGCAGTCGGAAGCGATTGTGTTGCGAACTTATCCGCTGCGCGAGGCTGATCTGCTGGTGACACTGTTCACGCGGGCCGAGGGTAAGGTCAAGGGCATCGCCCGCGCGGCCAAGAAGTCGAAGCGGCGATTTGGCGGAGCGCTGGAGCCGCTGACCTGGGTGCGGGCGTATTACGAAGACCGCGAGGGTCAGGAACTGGCGCAGCTCGATTCCTGCGACATCCTGGAGTCGCCGCTGTCAGCAACGGTGGATTATCCGCGCGTTGTGGCGCTGGAGCATGTCGCGGAGACCCTGGATGAGTTGCTGCCGGATCGGGAAGCGAACGACGATATTTTCCGGCTGGCGGTTTCCGTGTTGCATCAGTTGCGCTCTGGTTCGATCTGGATGCCGCTGACGTACTTCCAGCTCTGGCTGGTGCGGCTGGTTGGATTTTTGCCGGAACTGAGCGAGTGCAGCGCTTGCGGACAGGCGCTCAATGGCAGTCGCGCGTTTTATCATGCGCTGGCCGACGGCCTGATGTGCGTGCAACACAAGCGGCTGGCATCGTCGGAACTCAGCGCCGAATCGCGCGGGCTGGCAGCTCAGATGTTTCGTGCTCCGGTGGACACATTTGCGGAGGAACCTTGGGCGGTAGGTCAGGGCGCTGACTTACGGCGTTTTCTGGTGCAGATTCTGGAGCGCCATATCGAGAAGAAGCTGGTAACCGCCAGCATGCTGGCGAAGTTGTGAATGTTGCACAGGATAAAATAAATGATAAAGTAAATGATAATGTAAATGTTAAAGAGGATGTGCTAGTTCTCGAACTACAGAGTGAATTACAGAGTTAAGGGTCCCGAAGAATGCCGAAGCGGGCTCAGCCCCGCGTATCAGGAAAACCATTTGTCCTCCTCGCAAAATCCGCTGACCTTCCAGCAACTGGTGCTGCGCCTGCAAAATTTCTGGGCCGACCACGGCTGCGTCCTCCAGCAGCCGTACGACGTCGAAGTTGGCGCGGGGACCATGGCGCCCGAGACCTTTCTCCGCGTGCTGGGGCCTAAACCGTATCGCGTGGGTTACGCGCAGCCATCGCGCCGCCCCGCCGATGGCCGCTACGGTGAAAATCCCAACCGGCTGTTCAAGCACTTGCAGTTTCAGGTGATCCTGAAGCCGCCACCGGTCAACGTGCAGGAGCTTTATCTGGAATCGCTGGCCGCCATCGGCATCGATCTGCGCCAGCACGACATCAAGTTCGAAGAAGACAACTGGGAATCGCCAACGCTGGGCGCGTGGGGAATCGGCTGGCAGGTGATGCTCGACGGGCTGGAGATCACCCAGTTCACATACTTCCAGCAGTGTGGTGGCATCGATCTCGATCCCATCTCCGCCGAACTGACCTACGGCCTGGAGCGCATTACGGCGTTTCTGCAGGATGTGGACAGCATCTACGACATCACTTGGGTTGTCAGTCCCGACGGACGCCCGGTGAAATACGGCGAAATACGGCTGCAGGACGAATTGCAGTTCTCGGTTTACAACTTTGAACGCGCTGATGTGGAGAAGGCGTGGAAGCACCTCGGGCTTTACGAGGCCGAATGCCAGGCGCTGCTCGACGAGTACGCCGAACTTTGGGGCGCTGCAGACAAAGCTGTTGGAGAGATAATTGATTCCGGCGAAGAGCGAAGAGCGAAGAGCGAAAGGCGAGTTGAGCGGCGGCGTTTCCCGGTCCTCGCTGCATTTGATCTGTGCCTGAAGTGCTCGCACTTGTTCAATATTCTGGATGCTCGGGGAGCGATCAGCGTGACCGAGCGGGTAGGCGTGATCGCGCGTATCCGAGCGCTGGCGGTCGGCGTCGCCAAGGCGTACGTCGATCAACAGAAGGCCGAGGAAGACAGCGCGCCAACGGAGGAAAAAGGTTCTGCGAAAGCGGAACAGTTGTCGGCGGCTGGGTCATGAAGAAAGATACCTCGGTGACGACCTGCGAACTAATTATGGCCTGCGCACTGGCCATGACCTGCGAACTAATCAGTCCCGCTTGCGGGACGAAAGAGCTTAGCCCAGCGCTTCAGCGCTGGGTAGGTGTGTGTTCCCGTCCGAGTCCCGTAGGGGCGGCAGACCCAAGTCCGACAGGGGATTCTGCCGTGCCTACGGCACTCAGTTCTCTTATGTATCCGTACCCAGCGCTGAAGCGCTGGGCTAAGCTCTGGCGCGCCTGCGGCGCTCGCGTCCTGGCATCACCAGCAGCAAGTGCGGAATGGAAAGATGTGCATCCGCTAGTTGCTAATTGCTAGTTGCTTCTTATGCCTGACTTCCTGCTGGAGATCGGTACCGAAGAAATTCCCGCGCGAATGATCGATAGCGCGCGGGACGAACTGGCTCGCCGCGTTCTCCTACTGTTAGAGCGTGAGAGTCTCATAGGCCGCTTTACATCGCCGCCCTCGACTGAGGCCTACTCTACACCGCGTCGCATTGCAGTGTTGGTCCGCGACGTGTCTGATAAGCAGGCAGACGACACCTCGAAGATCCTGGGGCCGTCTGTGAAAGTCGCCTTCAAGGATGGAGCGCCAACTCCTGCAGCCGCTGCCTTCGCGCGCAAGCTTAACGTCCCCGTCGATGCTCTGGAGAAGGTCACAACTCCGAAAGGTGAATACCTCGGTGCGACGGTGAAGAAGAAAGGGCGACCAGCGGCCGAGATTCTTGCCGAGTCGCTGCCCAAAGAGATCGCAGGCATCTACTGGGCGAAGAGTATGTACTGGCGCGGCAAGTCGGCGGAGCGCTTCGTGCGTCCGGTGCGCTGGCTGGTTTCGCTGCTCGACGGCGAAGTTGTGCCGCTGGAGTTTGCCGGAATTCGCGCCGGCCAGGCCAGCGAAGGCCATCGCATTCTGTCGCCGGGATCGTTGCCCATCAATCGGCCCTCGGATTACTCGTCCGCGCTAGCGAAGGCTTCGGTGGTTGCGGGTGCTGCCGAACGCGAGCAGCGTATCCGCAAGGCGCTCGACGCCGCTACTAGAACGGTCCCGGGCGCGCGCTGGCGCGAAGACAAGTCTCTGCTCGACACAGTTGTGAATCTCACGGAGTTTCCGTCGGTCGTGCTGGGCAACTTCGATCCGGAGTTTCTCGCGCTCGCCGATGAAGTCCTGGTCACGGTAATGCGCGACCACCAGAAGTATTTCGCCCTGGAAGACGCCAGCGGCAAACTGTTGCCTCATTTCCTTGCTGTTCTGAACACGGACGGTGATCCCGATGGACTGATTCGCCACGGCAACGAACGCGTGCTGCGCGCCCGCTTCAACGACGCGCGCTTCTTCTGGGAGACCGACCAGAAGATCCCGCTGCGCCAGCGCGTGGACATGCTGAGGGCGGTGACCTTCCAGAAAGACCTGGGCAGCTACTTCGACAAGACGATGCGCGTGCAGAAGCTGGGCAGCCTTATTTCGGAGGCGCTGCGCAGCGCCGGCTCATCGGTTCGGTCGGGCGTTGTTCACAAAGCGGCGTTGCTTGCCAAGACAGACCTCACCACCGAGTTGGTGAAAGAGTTTACCGAGTTGCAGGGAATCGTTGGCGGCTTGTACGCTAAGGCGCAGCAACTCGACCCGATGCTGCCCGCCCCCACCGCAGAAGCTATCGGTGACGCCATCTACGATCAGTACAAACCGGAGTCGATGGACGACAGCGTGCCGCGTTCCGTCGAAGGAGCCGTCCTCGCCATCGCCGATAAGGCAGATAGCATCGCAGGAATGTTCGCGCTTGGTTTGCAGCCGACAGGCTCGAAAGATCCCTTCGCGCTGCGCCGAGCGGCGAATGGCATCGTGAAAATCATCGCCGAGCATAAGCTGCCGCTGCCAATAGGGAAGCTTTTCTCCGATGCCCGCGCGGGGTATGCCGGCGCGGAAGCCGAACGCCGGTTTTCCAAAGAGATTGATTTCGACGAAGCCCTTGCGAACTTCATGCGCGAGCGCTTGGAATTTTACCTGCGCGATGCGCGGGGCTTTGCCTACGACGTGGTGAACGCCGTTCTCGCCGCGGGAAGTGACGACGTTGTGGACGCGAGTGCCAGGGCGGAGGCTGTGAGTGAGGTGCGAGGCTCGGAAGATTTTGCGTCAATCTCCGTGGCGTTCAAGCGGATTAAGAATATTCTGCGCCAGGCGCGCGAGACCAACAAGGCCATTGCTGCGCAACTCGACGAGTCCGCCCTCAGGGAAGATGCTGAGAGGAGACTGGCCGCGGAAATTCCAGCGATTGCGGCGCGGGTTCGCGAATTGCGCGAGCAAGGGAATTACGGACCCGCTCTCGCCCAGATAAGCCGATTACGGCAGCCGGTGGACGCATTCTTCGACAAGGTTATGGTAATGGTTGACGACGAGACCGTGCGTGCCAATCGTCTTGTTTTGCTGCACAACCTGTTAAACGAATTCTCCACCATCGCCGATTTCAGCGAGATTGTTACTGAAGGGAAGTGAGTGAAGCACAAGTCACGCCCGCCTTGTATCAGGGCACGGCTTCAGCCGTGCCGCAGGACGGCCTAAATATTGGGCTTTAGCCCCTGCCAAACATTGCGCTTACAGGGGCTAAAGCCCTGAGGTTTACGGCGCTCGTTTGGCACGACTAAAGTCGTGCCCTAACACAAAGCTAGTATCGAACCGGATTTAACGCCGGCGGGAAAGACTTGGAAGAATTGTTATTACGAGCGGATTCGGGGTCCCCATCGAGGGCCGTTTTTGCCCTCGATGGGGTGGAGTAGCGAGGGATCTGCTTTTGGGCAGTTTGCGGGAAAGCAAATTCCTCGCGCCACAACCCGGCGCTCGTAATGACAATTCATAAAGAAGAAATGATTTCGCTGTACGATTAGCGCAATATTCAATAGCACCAGTAAAGGACATCATCATGAGCACTCCTACCACCGAGATTGAAACCACGCCGGCCGCCAACGCCAAGGCCGTCAAATACGTTTATTTTTTCGGCGACGGACACGCCGAAGGCCACGGCAAAATGAAGGACGAGCTGGGCGGTAAAGGCGCTGGACTGGCCGAGATGACCAACGCCGGCCTGCCCGTGCCACCCGGCTTCACCATCCAGACCGAGGCTTGCCGCGAGTACATGCGAAACAATTCCGTCTCCAAGGAAGTCAATCGTCAGATGGATGAGGCGCTGCGCCGGCTGGAAGCGTTGCAAGGACAGACGCTCGGCGCCGCGGACAATCCGCTGCTGGTGAGCGTTCGCTCGGGCGCAAAGTTCTCCATGCCGGGCATGATGGACACCATCCTCAACCTTGGCCTGAACGACAAGTCGGTCGAGGGGTTGGCCAGGCGCAGCAATAATCCACGCTTCGCTTATGACTCCTATCGCCGCCTGATTCAGATGTTCGGCTCGGTGGTGCTCGACATTCCCAAGCACGCCTTTGAGGAAGTGTTCGATGGCAAGAAGAAGCAGAAGAAGGCGAAGCTCGACACCGATCTCGACGCCAAGGCGCTGCAGGAAGTCATTGCCGAATACAAGAAGGTGGTGCAGAAGCACGCCAAGCGCGAGTTTCCGCAGGACCCGCACGAGCAGTTGGTGATGTCGCGCGACGCCGTGTTCCGTTCCTGGCTGAACGAGCGTGCCAAGACCTATCGCCGCATCAACAACATTGACGACATGCTGGGCACCGCGGTCAACGTGCAGGCCATGGTCTTCGGCAACCTGGGCGAGACCAGCGGCACGGGCGTGGGTTTCACCCGTAACCCTGCGACCGGTGCGAAGGAGTTTTACGGCGAGTTCCTGATGAATGCGCAAGGGGAAGACGTGGTTTCGGGTGTTCGCACGCCGGTCCACATTTCCGAACTGGAGAAGATCCAACCCGACGTTTACAACCAGTTGCGCGAAATCACCTCGCGGCTGGAAAAACACTATCGCGACATGCAGGACTTCGAGTTCACCATCCAGGATGGTCGCCTCTACATGCTGCAGACGCGCAACGGCAAACGCACCGGGCGCGCTGCCGTTCGGGTGGCGATCCAAATGGTCGAAGAAGGACTGATCTCGAAGGAAGAGGCCATCTTCCGCGTGGAACCGAACCAGCTCTACGACTTCCTGGTCCCGAGTCTGGACGAGAAGGGCAAGGACATTGATGTGCTCGCCACCGGATTGCCGGCCTCGCCGGGCGCGGCGGTCGGGCAGATCGTCTTCACCGCGGACGAAGCGGTGGAAAGGTTCAACAAGGACAGCAAAGCCAAGTTGATTCTGGTGCGCAGCGAAACCACGCCCGAAGACATTGGCGGAATGGAAGTGGCGGCCGGCATTCTAACGTCGCGTGGTGGCATGACCAGTCACGCCGCCGTGGTCACCCGCGGTATGGGCAAGTGCTGCGTCGCAGGCGCCGGTGACATCGACGTCGATGAGAAAGCCCGCGAGATGCGCGCTCACGGCAAGGTGTTGAAGGATGGCGATTGGATTTCGTTGGACGGCGCATCGGGCCGAGTCATCAATGGCAAGCTCAACACTGTCCCTGCCAAGCCTGACGACCCCGAGTTGCAGAAGCTCATGAGCTGGGCCGAACCCTTCCGCCGCATGGGTGTGCGCGCCAATGCGGACATTCCGCGCGACGCTCTGCAGGCGCGCGCGTTCGGCGCCGAGGGCATTGGGCTGTGCCGCACCGAGCACATGTTCTTCGCCGAAGATCGCCTGCCGCACATGCGGACCATGATTCTCGCCAATACCGAAAAAGACCGCCGCAATGCATTGCGCAAACTGCTTCCCATGCAGCGCAACGATTTTGTCGGCGTCTTCCGCGCCATGGATGGTTTCCCGGTCACCATCCGCACCATCGATCCGCCGCTGCACGAGTTCCTGCCGCGCCGCGAAGACCTGATGGTCGAGATTGCCAGGCTGGAAATCACCAAACCGAAATCGCCCAAGCTGAAAGAGCTGCGCACACTGTTGAACCGCGTGGAGCAACTGCATGAGGTCAATCCCATGCTCGGCCATCGCGGCTGCCGGCTTGGCATCACCTATCCCGAGATCACGGAAATGCAGGTGCGCGCCATCTTCGAGGCTGCCGTCAAGGTCGCGAAGGAAGGCGTGAAGGTGAAACCGGAGGTCATGATCCCGCTCACCGGCGGATTGAACGAGATGGCGAACCAGGCCGCCATCGTGCGCCGGGTCGCGGAAGAAGTCTTTGCCGAGAAGGAGCACAAGGTCGAGTACATGGTGGGAACCATGATCGAGTTGCCACGAGCGGCTTTGGTTGCCGATGAGATCGCCAAGGAAGCCGAGTTCTTCAGCTTCGGCACCAACGATCTCACCCAGACCACCTTCGGATTCTCGCGCGACGACATCAACAAGTTCCTGCCAAAGTACCTTGAGCTAGGAATTCTGAAGCAGGACCCGTTCGCGGTGCTCGATCGCGAAGGTGTCGGGCAGTTGCTCAGGATGGCTGTCGAAAAAGGCCGCAAGACGCGTCCGACCATCAAGATCGGAATCTGCGGCGAACACGGCGGCGAACCCTCTTCCATCGAATTTTGCGCGCAGCTCGGGTTCAATTACGTCTCGTGCTCTCCATTTCGCGTGCTGACTGCACGCCTGGCAGCGGCGCAGGCAGGCGCAAGTGCGGAGCTAAAGATCGAAGGTGGACGAACGAAGTAACTAGAAGCCATCTAATAAATGCCGTTCGGCCCAAAGCGAGGTACCTCAGGGGCCAAAGCCCAGTCCGTAACGGGCCAATTGCGGCACGGCTGAAGCCGTGCCCTGACACAAACCGATTTATGAGATAGCTTCTAGCGAGAGACAACGCAAGAGAAGCTCCGAAGATTGTGCGAGCGGCAAATCGCACGGGACTTCCTTGCGACCTCAGCCGGCGCGTGGAAATTCCCGCCGCACAAACTCCAGCGCCTCTTCCCTGCTCTTGAGCGTCCCTTCCAACTGCGCGTCCTCAACCGCCGCCAGCATGTCGCGAAACCGCGGACCCGGCTGGTAGCCGAGAGCAATCAGGTCCTCTCCGGTCAGCAAAGGATCTGGCCTGATCTCCTCCGGCGGAGTCTGCTGCAAGCGCTCGCGCACGAAGTTGTATAGCGACAAGTCGCCGTGGCTGCTCAGGCAGTCCATGCGATGCAATTCCAGATGCTCGTCGAATTTGGGCAATCGCATGAAGCGTTTCAGGGTCGATTCCTTCATGCGCTCCGCATCGGCAAAGCGCATATGGTTGGCCACCAGGGCCGCGATCTGTCGGGTGTCTTCGTTGGAGAAATGCAGGCGCCGGCAAATTTCCTCGGCCATGCGCACACCAACCTCGACGTGTCCGTCGAAGCGGATGCGGTCAGGCGCCACGCGAAACGTCGGCGGCTTGCCAACGTCATGCAATAGCGTGCCCCAGGCCAGCGTACGCGAACACCTCGGCGGCAATTTCTCCAGCAGCAGCAAGGTGTGGATCCATACGTCGCCCTCGGGATGGAACTGCGGCGGTTGTTCAACCCCGTGCATGTGATCGACCTCTGGGAGCACCTCCTTCAGCAAGCCGGTGCTGTCGAGCAGTTCAAACGCCGTCCGCGCACTGCCTTCGGTGAGCATCTTCGTCAACTCGTCGCGCACGCGTTCGGCACTCACCTGCTCAATCCGCGGGGCCAGCCGTTGAATTGCCGCAAAGGTTGCAGGATCGATGGTGTAGTGGAAGCGGGCCGCAAAGCGCACCGCCCGCAATATGCGCAGCTTGTCTTCGCTGAAGCGGCGTTCCGGATCGCCGATGGCGCGAATCACGCCAGCCCGTAAGTCGTCGCGACCGCCAACAAAATCGAGCACACGGTTGCCGTCCAAGGGATCCATCAGTAATCCGTTGATGGTGAAGTCGCGGCGCTGCACATCTTCCTGCGGGTCCTTGGCGTAGCTCACCCGGTCAGGATGGCGGCCATCGGAGTACGTTCCATCGTTGCGAAAGGTGGCCACCTCGACGTAGTTGGGATGTTCCGAGGGCAGCGCATCGCTGGGAGGCGCATCCGCCGAAGGCACCAGCACCACCCCGAACTGCGCGCCGACGGCGTAGGTTTCAGGAAAGATGCGCATCACCTGCGGGGGCGTAGCATCGGTGGCAACGTCGTAATCGGCGGGCTCAACCCCGAGCAGTGTGTCGCGCACGCAGCCACCGGCGAAATAGGCCTGGAAGCCACGGTTGCGCAGCTCGCGAACGATGTTGGTGGCGTGCTGCTTCATCGACTCGATCCATGAACGATTGTAGCGGCTGGACCGCCGGTCGCGAGCGATCTCAAGGTACCCTACCCTGCGGGCATGGGTATAGCGAGGTTTAGTTCAACGTAAGCGGGACAAGGGTGGTCGAGGATTCAAGGTTCGGATGCGGTAAGTTTGGAGGTGTCCCAGCCCAATTCCTTATGCCCAGAACGTGCGATCCAGCGTTCGATACTGGATGGCCTCCGCAATGTGGCCAGGTTCGATGGTCTCGGCGGCGCTGAGGTCTGCCACGGTGCGCGCGACCTTGAGAATGCGGTCGTGAGCGCGCGCGCTGAGGCCCTGCTTCGCCATGGCCCGTTCCAATAAGTGCTCGGAGTCGGTGCCCAGCTCGCAGTATTTCCTGATTTCGCGCGAGCCCATCTGGGCATTGGCGTAAATGCGTTCGCCTTCGTTACCGAAGCGCACCAGTTGCGTCTCACGGGCGCGAATGACGCGGGCGCGAATGTCGGCCGAACTCTCCGGCATAACGCCGCCCCTCAACTCGCGATAATTCACCGAAGGCACGTCAATGTGGATGTCAATGCGGTCCAGCAGCGGGCCGGAAATCTTGGACACATAGCGCTGGATGATCATGGGCGTGCAGTGGCATTCGCGCGAACGGTCGTTGAAATATCCGCACGGCTAGAGCATGCGTGGGAACGCACGCCTACCACGTGGTTACATTTAACACATTTTGACGCCGCACGGTGTGACCGGACTCACGTAGGGACGTGACAGGAACTTCGGGGAAATAAAAAGGGGCGGAATTCTGTCCGGAAGCGCAGCGCCCAGTTGCACATCCGAAAACCGAAACGGCCCAGAATTCCGCCAACCTATGGAGGAAATGGAGCAACGAAGAAACGTGACAACTTCGCTATGCGCTCGCCTTCCCGATCCGCTGCTGTCGCCAGCGGGTCGATCTAATGTAGCAATTGTTACATTGGGAATGAGCAGCGCAAATCCCACGTACGCAGTACGCTATGTACAACTTCAGTGGTAAAAAGAGTCAGCACAAATGCCTGGACAAAAGCAATTCCACAGTTGCCGTATCCTGTGATGGTTGGGGCACACCTTTAGAAGCTGCGGAAAAACTGCGGGGCAAAATCCAGAAGGATTACCGCCCAAAGAGTAATAGAATCGAGGTGAGAGAGAACCATGCGTCTAGGCGATTACGTTGACGATTACTGCTCGCGTTGCAAGCGCACCACCGACCATGCCGTAGTCTCGATGGCAGCCGACGAAGCACAGAAAGTGCGCTGCCGAACCTGCAGCTACGAACACACGTACCGGCATAACAAAACCGGCAAGAAAGAACTGACGAAGGAAGAAGCGTTCCAGAAGGTGCTTGCCAGCGTTACCGGTCAGTTGGGCGGCTCGGCCCCCGAGCCTGCCAAGAAGAGGCGTCCGAAGTAGGCGACTGTCCGACTGGCAAACGCGCAAACCGGACGCGCAGCCACGTCGGCCTATCCTGCGAGCCATTGGCAAAGCGGCGCTTTAGCGCCGCGTGCGCCGTGAACAAGAAACGTTCCGCCTACAGTGTGGCCTCCGCAACGCTTGTCTGAAGAGACTGTGTCGCAACTGCTGCCGTCCCTACGGGACTCTATCTCATTTTCCACGTTACCCAGCGCTGAAGCACTGGGCTAAGCTCTTTCGCCCCTTCGGGGCTGCCTTTTGTGTGATTCCTTCCACTGCTGCGAACCACTATGAGGTTGCGACACAGACTCTGAAGGCCGGCTGTACCCGGGCCACACGAACTTTGGGACCGCCCTAGGTGTTGGTCTTCTTGTGGCAATCCGCGCATTTCACCGGCGCTGCCCTGCCCTGACTGTTTTGTGTCTTATGGCAACCGATGCAGAGTCCGGCGGTTGCAGTGGGGTTGTGGAAGGCCGCCTGCAACTTGGTGGTTACCGGCGGAGTGGCGGGGTTGGTATGGCAATCGGTACAAGCCTCTTGCGGGGCCTTCAGCGGCTTCTCCGGCTTGGATGCGTGGTGGCAAATTTCGCATTTGCCGGCCACTTTCACGTGTGGCGTGTGATCGAACTTCACCGCACCCATGGGAGCGCCCGTCAAGATGATCGGTGCCGTCGGAGCGGTCTGGGCGAGCGCGCTGCTACATAGCATGAGAAGGATTGGAGATCCAAGTAGGATTAACAGGTTGGGAGCTTTCACGATGCCTCCAAAATGGCAGCGCCGCTGGCAAGGGATCGCGGGGCACACTTCGGCACTTTGCATTCTAGGCCGACACCGTCCCCGCTGCTGTGACGGCAGCGTCATGGGAGTGTGACTACGGTGGAAATCACCCTGTTTTCACTCCACAGCGGCAAACACCTGTATGTGACGGCGGTCACAGACTGGTTAGTGCCCCATCACTGCCCCCTTTCCCACCGCCCGCTATCTTGAACAGTAGCGAATTCTTAAGCACAGACAGACCGCGCGCATGAGCCGGGTCTGGGGGATAAAATCGACGTGAAAACAACTGAATACTCTGCTGCTGCGGCCATCAATGACGCCAACACTGCCCAGGCACGCGGTGGAACCAATACCGCGGAACCTTCGCCCGAGGACAAGGAGCTTGTTAAGGGGAAAGGGTCGAGAAGCAAAGTGACCCTTGACGGCAACGAGGCCGTCGCCTACGTGGCCTACCACGTCAGCGAGATCGCCGCCATTTATCCCATTACGCCTTCCTCGCCCATGGGCGAGTCGTCGGACGCGTGGTCTTCGGTTGGCGAAAAGAACATCTGGGGCACAATCCCCAACGTCATCGAAATGCAGAGCGAAGGTGGCGCCGCCGGCGCGTTACACGGCGCCTTGCAGGCTGGCGCGCTCGGCACCACGTTCACCTCGTCGCAGGGCCTGCTGTTGATGATCCCCAACATGTACAAGATCGCGGGCGAGCTGACCGCGACGGTGATTCACGTGGCGGCGCGCTCCATCGCCGCGCAGGCGCTGTCCATCTTCGGCGATCACTCCGATGCCATGGCCACTCGCCAAACGGGATTCGCCCTGCTGTCGTCGAACTCGGTGCAGGAGGCGATGGACTTGGCGCTGATTGCGCACGCTGCGACCCTGGAGTCGCGCATTCCCTTCCTGCATTTCTTCGACGGCTTCCGCACCTCGCATGAAGTTTCCAAGATCGAACAATTGAGCCTGGACGATATGCGCGCCATGATTGACGACGATCTGGTGCGCGCTCACCGCCAGCGCGCGCTCTCGCCCGATCATCCGGTGCTGCGCGGCTCGGCGCAAAACCCTGACGTTTATTTCCAGGGCCGCGAGTCGGTGAACTCTTACTACCTGGCCTGTCCCACCATCGTGCAGAACACGATGGACAAATTCGCCCGGATCGTTGGCCGTGAATACCGGCTCTTCCAGTACGAAGGCGCAGCGGACGCCGAGCAGGTCATCATCGTCATGGGCTCAGGCGCCGAAGCGGTCCAGGAGACGGTGGACTACCTTACCGCGCAAGGCCGCAAAGTTGGCGTGCTGAAAGTGCGCCTGATGCGGCCCTTCTCCGTCGAACACTTCCTGCAGGCTTTGCCCGCGACGGTGAAGAGCATTGCCACGCTGGACCGCACCAAGGAACCGGGAAGCATCGGCGAGCCGCTGTATCAGGATGTGGTCACCGCGCTGACCGAAGGCTTCACTGCGGGCAAGGCTCCGATGGCTACGTTCCCCAAGGTGATCGGCGGCCGCTATGGGTTGTCGTCAAAAGAATTCACCCCGGCAATGGTGGCGCGGATTTTCGACGAACTGAAGAAACCCAACCCGCAGAACCACTTCACCATCGGCATCAACGACGATGTCACCCACACCAGCTTGACCTACGACCCGGCGTTCTCCACCGAAGCACCGGAGACGGTCCGCGCCATGTTCTACGGGCTGGGGGCCGACGGCACCGTGGGCGCCAACAAGAACAGCATCAAGATCATTGGCGAAGAGACCGACCTGAACGTGCAGGGCTACTTCGTCTATGACTCCAAGAAGTCGGGCGCGGTCACCATTTCGCACCTGCGTTTCAGCAAACAACCGATCCACTCCACCTACCTGATCTCGCGCGCCAATTTTGTGGGCTGCCACCAGTTCAGCTTCATGGAGCGCCTCGATGTGCTCAAGGCTGCCGATCCCGGCGCGGTCTTCCTGCTCAACAGCCCGTTCGGCCCCGACGATGTCTGGGACAACCTGCCGCGCGCGGCGCAGCAGGCGATCATCGGCAAGAAGCTGCGCTTCTACGTGATCGACGCAGTGGAGGTGGCGCGCGCAGCCGGAATGGGCGGCCGCATCAACACCGTCATGCAGACCTGCTTCTTCGCCATCAGCGGCGTGCTGCCGCGCGACGAAGCCATCGCCGCCATCAAGCACTCCATCGAGAAGACCTACGGCAAGCGTGGCGAATCCATCGTGCGCAAAAACTTTGCCGCGGTTGACTCCTCGCTGGAGCACCTGTATGAAGTCAAGGTCCCGAACGCGGTCAGCTCGAAGTTCGACGTTCGTCCGCCGGTTCCGGCCAACGCTCCCGACTTTGTGCGCAACGTTGAAGCACTCATGATCACCGGAGATGGCGATGAGGTGCCGGTCAGTGCGATGCCCATCGACGGCACGTTCCCCACAGGTACCACGCAGTGGGAGAAGCGCAACATCGCGCTGGAAATTCCGGTGTGGGATGAGGTGTTGTGCATTCAGTGCGGCAAGTGCGTCATGGTTTGCCCGCACTCCGTCATTCGCGCCAAGATCTACGACGCCAGCAGCATCAACCACGCGCCCGAGGGCTTCCAGACAGCAGTTCCCAAGTGGCGCGAGTTCTCCGAACTGAAATACACCTTGCAAGTCGCACCGGAGGATTGCACCGGGTGCGGGCTGTGCGTCGCGGTCTGCCCGGCCAAGAGCAAGAGCGAAGCCAAGCACAAGGCCATCAACATGGAACCACAGCCGCCGCTGCGCGAGAAGTACAACCAGTATTGGGAGTACTTCCAGCAGATTCCCGAGTTCTCGCGCGAAAAGCTCTCCCACGGCCAGGTGAAAGATCAGCAACTGCTGCAGCCACTGTTTGAGTTCTCGGGCGCCTGCGCCGGTTGCGGCGAAACCCCCTACATTTCGCTGATGACCCGGCTGTTCGGCGACCGCGCCATCATCGCCAACGCGACTGGCTGCTCGTCGATCTACGGCGGCAACACGCCGACAACCCCTTACAGCAAGAATTCCGAGGGGCGCGGCCCGGCGTGGTCGAACTCGCTATTTGAGGACAACGCCGAATTCGGCATGGGCATGCGACTCGCGATCGACAAGCAGAACCAGTATGGCAGGGCGCTGGTCGAGCGCATGGCATCCACCATCGGGGAAAAGCTCGCGGTGGAGATTCTTTCCGCCGATCAGTCCACCGAAGAAGGAATCTTCGCGCAGCGCGAACGGGTGAAAGCGCTGAAGGAGAAGCTGGCGAAGGACACCAGTCCGGCGGCGCGCGACCTGCTCGCGGTCGCCGACAAGCTGGTCAAGAAGAGCGTGTGGATCGTCGGCGGCGATGGATGGGGCTACGATATCGGGTTTGGCGGCCTCGACCACGTGCTGGCCTCCAACGCCAATGTGAACATCCTGCTGCTCGACACCGAGGTGTACTCCAATACCGGCGGGCAGATGTCGAAGGCCACGCCGCTGGGTGCGGTGGCCAAGTTTGCCGCCGGCGGCAAGCGCACTCCGAAGAAAGACATCGGCATGATGGCGATGAATTATGGCCAGGCCTACGTGGCCCATGTCGCAATGGGCGGCAACGATACCCAGACCATGAAGGCATTCATGGAAGCGGAGGCGCACGATGGGCCGTCCATCATCATCGCCTACAGCCACTGCATCGCGCACGGCTACGACATGGTGTACGGCATCGAGCAGCAGAAGGCGGCGGTGAACTCCGGACACTGGCCGCTGTTCCGCTACAACCCCGCGCTTGCCAAGGAAGGCAAGAACCCGTTTGTGCTGGATTCGCGCGCCCCCAGCATTCCGCTGGAGAAGTACATCTATAACGAGACGCGCTACACCATGCTGGTCAACAGCGATCCGGACGAGGCCAAGAAGCTGCTGAAGCAGGCGCAGGAAAACGTCAACGAACGCTGGAAGCTGTACCAGCACATGGCCGCGATGGGCGTTGATAAAGCGTAAGCACGAGGAGATGAGACTGTGATCGACCTTTCAACAAACTATCTGGGATTGAAGCTGAAGAATCCGGTCGTAGTATCGGCCTCGCCGCTGACGGAGAAGCTGGAAAACTTCCCCCGCATGGAAGATGCCGGGGCCTCGGCCATCGTGATGTACTCGTTGTTCGAGGAGCAGATCGAGGCGGAGAGCGAGAACATTGACAGCGCGCTGGAGTACGGCGCCAACAGCTACGCCGAGGCCATCTCCTATCTGCCTGACATGCAGAAGTATCATGTCGGCCCCGATCGCTATCTGGAGTTGCTGCGCAAAGGCAAAGCCGCCGTGAGCATTCCGGTCATCGCCAGCCTGAATGGCAGCTCGCCGGGCGGATGGGTCCGCTACTCCGAGTACATGGAGCAGGCGGGCGCCGACGCGCTGGAGCTGAACATCTTCGACATTCCCAGCGATCCATCGCTCACCGCGGCCGCGCTGGAAGACCGTTATTGCGACCTGGTGCGCGCCATTCGCAAACAGGTGCGCATCCCGATCTCGGTGAAGTTGGGGCCGTACTTCACGTCATGCGCCAACTTTGCCAAGCGTTTGTCGGAAGCAGGCGCCGACGGCATTGTGATCTTCAATCGCTTCTATCAGCCTGACTTTGACCTGGAGGAGATGGAGGTAGTACCAAACCTGGTCCTGAGCAGCCCGCATGAGCTGCGTCTCCGTCTCCACTGGGCCGCCATTCTGTATCACCAGGTCGAGACCTATATCGCCATCACCGGCGGCGTACACGACGCCAGCGATGTGCTGAAGTCCATGATGGCGGGCGCACACGTGGCCATGATGACATCGGCGCTGCTGAAGTACGGCATCGAGCACATCGGCGTGGTGCTGGCCGGCATGGAGAGCTGGATGGAAGAACACGAGTATGTCTCGGTGAAGCAGATGCGGGGCAGCATGAGCCTGGTGAACATCGAGAACCCGGCGGCGTTCCTCCGTGGAAATTACCTCAAGACGCTCGGGTCGTATACGTGGCGGGAGCCAGGAACGGCCATAACAACGTTCTGAAGATTGCTTTCTTTCCTCCGCACAGGGCCGGCATCCCGCAAGGAAGCCGGCTTTGGTGTTTCAAGAGCAAGCGCTCCCACCTTAGGTCACCATGGCTACATCACTGGCGGCACCGTGATGCCCATCACGCCCAGAATTCGACCCAACTCGCGCCGAACCACAGCCGCGGTGGCCAGCAGGAACTTCTTTCGGCCCTCGTCGGCTTCGGTAAGGATGTGGTGGCGATGGTAAAAGTTGTTGAACTGCTGTGCGAGCTGGAACGCGTGTTTGGCCGCAAATGCCGGTTCCGTCGTCGCGATGCATTGCTCAACCACGAATGATGTCTTCCCTGCCAGCAACCATAGCTCCCAGATTTCCGTGCCGCTCTCGTCGGCAAAAAAGCGCGCGTAATCCACTTCGGCAGCAAGCGCCTGCTCGGGATCCACACCCGCCTTGCGGAAAATATTGCTCGCGCGCACCACCGCATATTGAGCGTATGGGCCGGTCTCGCCTTCGAAGGCCAACGCC
Organism: Candidatus Korobacteraceae bacterium; assembly: GCA_049522855.1. Taxonomy (GTDB): domain Bacteria; phylum Acidobacteriota; class Terriglobia; order Terriglobales; family Acidobacteriaceae; genus Bog-257. The sequence continues at coordinate 16,014 of JBEKNL010000023.1, read as the reverse complement.
TCTTTGAAGTCGAACGCGATCACCGACTGCTTGGTGAACTTCAACATGAAGTAGCGTAGGGCGCCAATCGCGATCTGCTGGCTGATGCGGGCGCGCTCCTCGTCGTCCAGCTCAGAATGCCGGCTATCCACCTCTTTCTTGGCCGCGGCGATCAGCGCGTCGAGCAGGTCGTCTGCCTTGACGCCAAAACCCTTGCGGCCCGAAACCTCGATGTAGGACTTGACGCGGTCTTCCTCGCTAACGTCGTAACCCAACTCCATGGCACAGCGCGGAGTGAGAGCGACCATCTCGTACGAGAGGTGCGTATAGTGTGCGGCTTGCTCCGTGTAACCGAGCAGCCTGAGGGCTTCGATCACGGTATTCTGCGGATCGCTCTGGCGCGAGTCGATTACGTTGTAAATCGCCGCGACATTGCCAAAGTGCGGATGATCCGGCTCACCGTGCTCGGCCGAAATCCAGACTTCGTGCTGGTTCGGATAGCGGTAGAACTTGCGGTAGCCGAAGTCCAGGCCCAGAAGACCGAACTTCCACAGATGATAGGCAATGTCCTTGCCCACGTATCCGACTGTTCCATTCGAACGCACGATGACTTTGGCGTCTTCGTCGGGACCGGATGCTTCCTCCGCGCCGGATGATTCCTCCGTCGGGTGCCCCACCCTTGTCTCCGTAGGAGACAGGGTGGGCTTCGGCCGCTTCATCACCCAGCAGCCCTTGTTCTTACCTTCGGTCTCGAAATAGAGGACGCCCTTCTCTTTCAACTGCTGGAAGGCCGCATCCCAGAAGTGCAAGCGGAGGATCTCACTTTCGCGCGGGAGGAAATCGTACTCGACGTCGAGACGATCCATGGTTTCCAGATGACGGCGTAATACGGCCGACGCAATCAATTCCGCAGCCTCAGCCATCTCATTGCCACCCTGTTCGATAGCATGTAAAGCTTCAAGTCTAACTTTAAGAGTTTCCTTGTCTTCCTCATACCACCGCGAGACCCGCGCGTAAAGGTCCCAACAGTAAAAATCAAGACGCGGCGTTGAAGTTATCAGCGCGACGATCTCCGGTTTCGATTTTTTCTCGAGGTGAAGGAATCCGACCACGACGTCGGCCACTTGCACCCCGGTGTTGTCGATGTAGTTCTGAACATCGACCGCGTGCCCGGCCGCTCGCAACAGACGAACGAAGGTGTCGCCGAGGATGGCGTTTCGCAGATGCCCGATATGGGCGGCCTTGTTGGGATTGATGCTGGTGTGCTCGACCAGGATTTTGCCGCTGACGTTAGCAGCGCCCTCATCGGCGTGACCCGAAACTCCGATCGTCTCGCCACTCGCAAGCGCGCGCGCAGCGAGGTCCCGCTTCAATCGCGCATTGATATAACCGGCGCCCGCGACCTCCAGCTTCTCGAATCCCTCGGGTAGCGGCAATGCGGCGACAATCTCCTCGGCAATCTTGCGCGGAGGTTTGCGCAGCCGCTTAGCCAGTTCAAACGCGAGCGGCAGGGCGAACTCGCCCATTTCAACCTTAGGCGGCTGCTCGATGACGACGTTGGCCAGGTCGATCTGGTACTTCTCGCGCAGAAAGGCGCGCACGTCGCTGGCCAGTTTTTTTTGTCGTTCTAAGTACACACTCTTCATTCTTTACGAATTGTCATTACGAGCGCCCGGTTTTTCGGGGTGATGACAACCCAATTTCTTCTCTGTGCCCTCCGTGCCCCTGTGGTGAATAAGAATTGTGGAGGACATCAGCAGATCGTGAACAGAATAGCAAATGCAGGAGCCGCGCAGGGTTTGACGCTGGTTTCGGCGTTACCTATGATGAAGAATCTGAGCAACCCCCATGCGCATTGCCTATCTCGAATGCTTCTCTGGAATCAGCGGCGACATGTTTCTGGGCGCGCTGCTCGATGCCGGAGTTCCCTTCGAGCTGTTTCAGAAGACGGTCGCTGGACTCAACATCGGCGCTGAGCTGGAGCACTCGCGCGTTCACCGCGGCGGCATCTCCGCGACAAAATTCGATGTGGTGGTGAACGGCCAGAAAGACATGCCGCGTGAGGAGTTCTGGGCGCAACAGCACGTCGGCTCGCACGAATCCGAGGCGCAACAAGCGCATAAGCATAGCCACGACCAGCAACACAGCCGCAGCCTGAGCGAGATCCTGCGCATCGTCGCCGCAGCGCCCATCAGCGAGTACGCCCGGCGGACTGCCGATGAAATCTTCCTGGCGCTGGGCGCAGCCGAGGCCACCGAACACAACGTCAGCGTGGAGCAAGTGCATTTCCACGAAGTCGGCGCGGCCGACGCGATCGTGGATATTGTCTGTGCAGCCGTTGGCGCCGAGGCGCTTGCGGTCGATCAGTTCCTCGCTTCGCCGCTGAATGTGGGCGGCGGAACGGTCGCCTGCGCGCACGGCGTCATGCCCGTCCCGGCTCCAGCCACTCTCCAACTGCTGAAGAACGTGCCAATTTATTCTGGCGACATTCAGAAGGAGCTGGTCACGCCGACCGGAGCGGCCATCGTCAAAGTGTTAGTCTCAAGCTTCGGACCTCGGCCGCTCATGACGACGGAACGCATAGGCTGCGGCGCGGGAGCGCGCAATTTTCCCGGCCATCCCAATGTGTTGCGGCTCAGTATCGGCGAGACCCAGGAAGCGGTAATTGGCGAAGGGAGCACCGGCGAGAATGACGCCGCAGAAGAAGAGATCGCCATACTGGAAGCGAATCTGGACGACCTGAATCCCCAGTTGATCGGCTATATCGTCGATCTGGCGTTTGCCGAAGGAGCGCTGGACGTCTTTACCGCGCCGGTGCAGATGAAGAAGAACCGTCCTGGCACAGTGTTGACGGTGCTGGCGAGGCCCGAGCACGAGGCGCATCTTCGCGGGCTATTATTTCGCGAGAGCAGCACGCTGGGCGTGCGCACGCGTCATGAGAAGCGCTATGCGCTGCCCCGTCGGCACGAGGCGGTGGTCACGCCCTGGGGCGAGGTGCGCATGAAGGTCGCGCATCTCAATGGAGCCGTTTCTCAGTATGCACCTGAGTACGAAGATTGCCGGCGCATCGCCGTCGAGCATCACCTCCCGCTGAAGACGGTGATGCAGGAAGCCATCCGCTTGTACCTGGACCAGAAGAATGGATAATCGCGAGAAGTTTTACATCACGACGCCCATCTATTACGTAAATGCGCGGCCTCACATCGGGCACACCTATACCACGGTGGTCTGCGATACCATTGCCCGCCGCCAGCGCATGATGGGCGTGGACACCTGGTTCCTGACGGGCACCGACGAACATGGCCAGAAGATTGAGCGCTCGGCCGCCGCTGCCGGCTGCTCACCCCGGGAGTTCGTAGCCAAGATCTCGGGCGAATTCCGGGCGCTGTGGGACCGCATGAAGATCTCCTACGACGATTTCATTCGCACCACGGAACCGCGCCATGTTCACGGTGTGCAAGCCCTGTTCACGCGCCTGCAGGAGCGCGGCTATATCTACAAGGGGTCTTACAGCGGGCAATATTGTGTCTTCGACGAGCTTTACGTCGATGCTGCCGGCCCCGGCGCTCCCTGCCCGGAATGTGGACGGCCCACCGAAACTGTGCACGAGGAGAATTACTTCTTCAAGCTTTCGGCGATGCAAGATCGCCTGTTGCAGTACTACAGCGACAACCCCGACTTCATTCGTCCGGAAACCCGGCGCAACGAGGTGATCGCTTTCGTGCGCAGCGGACTGCGCGATCTCTCCGTCAGCCGGACGTCATTCAAGTGGGGCATTCCCGTGCCGGGCGATCCCCAGCACGTGATCTACGTCTGGCTGGATGCGCTGGCCAATTACCTGACCGCGGTCGGCTTTGGCTCCGATGATCCGGCAGACCAGCAAAAACTGGAGCGCTACTGGCCGGCCGATGTGCACATGATTGGGAAAGAAATTGTGCGCTTCCATTGCGTTTATTGGCCGGCATTTCTGCTGGCCGCCGATCTGCCGCTTCCGAAATCCATCATCGCGCACGGCTGGCTGCTCTTCGAGGAGAGCAAGATGTCGAAGTCGCGGGGCAACATCGTGCGTAGTGAAACCATCCTCGACACCCTTGGCGGGGATGCGCTGCGCTATTTCCTGTTGCGTGAAATTGTCTTCGGGCAGGATGGATCGTTCAGCTTCGATGCCCTGGTGCAGCGCTTTAACGCCGATCTCGCCAACGATCTGGGCAACTTGTCGAGCCGCACGCTCAGTATGATCGCCCGTTATTTTGAGGGAGAAGTGCCCTACCCATCGCCAAGTGAGCACACCCCTGCGGATGAAGCCATCGCCGAACTGGCACAGAAAACCATCGCGGACTTTCATGCGCAGTTCGAGCAATTTCAATTCTCGCGCGCGCTGGAAACGGCGTGGTCTCTGGTGGCCGCAGTCAATAAGTACATCGTCGAGAACGAGCCGTGGGCAGTCGCCGAACGCGAAGATAAAGACTCGCGTGCCCGCCTCGCCACTATTCTGTACACGTCCGCTGAGGCGCTGCGGGTGGTCACCGCGCTGGTGCATCCGATTATTCCAGAGGCCACGGCTCGCATCTGGACGCAGCTCGGGCTGGGCGAGATCAGCCAGTTGGACCTGCGCAGTTTGGCTTGGGGACAGTTGCCGCTGGGCACCAAGCTGGGCAAGGTCGAAGGCGTATTCCCGCGTGCCGACAAGAGCACGGTCGAAAGGATGCAACAGATGGAACAGCAGCGCTCCGCTGATCTAGTGCAAGCGAGTGAGAAAACGGCAGCGGCGGAAGCGCAGCCCGCCGGAAGCGGCGCGCAACCGCGACAGCCCGCCACCCAAGCAGCCGCTGGTCCATCAGCTACGGCGCCTGCAGAGTCGGGCGCGATCGTCAGCGACAAGACCACGACTGCCACAGGCGCCCAGGGCGGAAGCGTGACTGCCGCTGCCGCGGCCAGCCACAATCAGATCACGATCGACGATTTCCTGAAGGTCGAATTGCGGGTGGGTGAAGTGAAGGTTGCCGAGCGCGTGAAGGGCGCCGACAAGCTGCTTCGTCTGGAAGTCGATATCGGCAGCGAAGTGCGGCAGGTCGTCGCCGGAATTGCGAAAGCTTACGAACCGGAAAAGCTCATCGGACGCAAGGTCGTGATCGTGGCCAATCTGCAGCCGCGTAAGCTGCGCGGGCTGGAATCGAACGGAATGATTGTGGCCGCGTCCGTTGGCGACGATGGCCAGCCGGTGCTGGCGGGATTCTTGGAGGACGTACCGGCGGGGGCGAAGCTGAAGTAGTGTGAATCCTGGTTAAGACCAGCATGCCTTCGAGAAAAGTACGTGATGTCATTAAACTGGTTGAAGACGATGGATGGCGTCTTGTCCGCACGACCGGTAGTCACAGGCAGTATCATCATCCTAGCAAGATTGGGACGGTCACTGTCGCCGGCCATCCGGAACAGGACATGCAGCCTGGCACTTACAACAATATCCTCAAGCAAGCAGGGCTGAAGTGATGCGATTCGCGGTGGTGTTTGAAAAGACGGACAACGGATGGAGCGCCTACGCTCCTGACCTGCCGGGACTGGGTGTCGCCGGCAGCACAATGGAAGAGACGCGCACCCTGGTACGCGAAGCGATAGAACTGCACCTCGATGATCTGCGCGCTACGGGACAGCCCATTCCGGCAGCAGCTTCTCAAGCGGATTACGTGGAAGTGCCGCTGCCCGCCTGATGTACATCGACTCCCACGCTCATCTCGATGGCAAGCGCTTCGACGCCGACCGCGCCGAAGTCATCGCTCGCGCCCGCCAAGCCGGCGTCAGTACCCTGCTTGCCATTGGTAATGGTGACGGCCCTGGGACGGGCACGCTCGATTGCGCCATCAAGCTCGCACAGCAGTACGATTGGATTTACGCGACGGTAGGAGTCCATCCTCACGAAGCCGAGTTGGCCAAACAGTCGGACTTTGACGAACTCGAACGCTTAGCGAAATCGCCCAAGGTAATCGCCTGGGGCGAGATCGGCCTCGATTATTTTTACGACCACTCGCCTCGCGACGTGCAGCGACGAGTCTTCCTGCAGCAAATGGAGGTGGCCGGCGCCGCCAAGCTGCCCATCATTATTCACTGCCGCCCCTCCAATAACAGCGAGAACGCCTGGGACGACGTGCTGCGCCTGATCAGAGAAGACTGGGCGACCGGCGGATTTGGCGGCGTGCTCCACTGCTTCACCGGAACCGTCGATCATGCTCGTGCGGCGCTTGATCTGGGATTCATGGTCTCCTTCGCCGGTAACATCACGTTCCCCAAGGCGCAAACCATTCGCGACGCGGCCAGCATGGTCCCGCTCGATCGCATGTTCATCGAGACCGATTGCCCTTATCTTGCGCCGGCGCCCCATCGCGGTCAGCGCAATGAACCTGCCTTTGTGGTTGAAGTCGCCCGCCAGATCGGGCAGATTCATAATCTTTCCTGTGAGGAAATCGGACAGCAAACAACCGCCAATTTCTACAACTTTTTCCGGCTTACAAAATCCAACTGAGGTGCTACGCTTCCCTACCCGGTAGTGCCGGGCTGCTAGTTTGCAATTGCGGCAAACGCCGCGTCTCTTGTTACACTTGAACCTTATGGCCGAATCATTCGACGTCGTCAGTAAAGTGGATATGCAGGAAGTTTCCAACGCCGTGCAGCAGGCGTTGAAAGAAGTTCATACGCGCTACGACCTGAAAGACTCGAAGTCGGACATCAAGATCGAGGAGAAGGAAGGGTTGGTGCTGGCCTCGGCTGACGAGTACAAGCTGAAGGCAGTGAATGACGTGTTGCAGGGGAAGCTGGTGAAGCGCGGGGTCTCGCTCAAAGCGCTCACCTATGGCGCCATCGAACCCGCCGCCGGCTCGACCGTGCGCCAGCACGTCAGCCTGCAGCAAGGTATCCCGATTGAGAAGGCGCGCGAGATCGTCAAGCTGATCAAGAACTCCAAGAAAAAAGTGCAGGCAGCGATCCAGGGAGACCTGGTTCGCGTCAGCGGCAAAGACCGCGATACACTTCAGGAAATCATCGCATTGCTGAAGCAGAACGATTTCGGCATTGACATGCAGTTCACAAACTATCGATCCAACTGACGGGGCAAATCGATTTGAATACGACTGTAACCCGCAACGCTAAAGAAGTATTCGACTTGCTGCACGACGACCTGGCCGCCATCGAGCGCGAGTTCGGCCGCGACACCGTGTCCAGCGTGCGGGCGATCACCGAGATCGGCGAGTACCTGCGCGCCGGCGGCGGTAAGCGGCTGCGTCCGGCGCTGTTGCTGCTCTCCTGCAAGCTGATGAACTACACCGGCCACGGAGCGATCAAGCTGGGGGCGGTGGTGGAAATCATCCACACCGCGACGCTGGTCCACGACGACATCATCGACGAAGCCCAGACTCGCCGCGGCCGCCCCGCCGCCAACACGCAATGGGGCAATTCCAAATGCGTCCTCGCGGGCGACTGGCTCTATATGCAGGCATTCAAAATTGCCGTGCAAGAGCGCAATTTTCACATCCTCGACGCGCTCATCGATTTGACGCAAGCAATGGTCGAAGGGGAATTGCTGCAGATCGAGCGGCTCGGCAAGGCTATCACCATGGACGAGCACCTCGAACTCATCTACCGCAAGACAGCGTGCCTGTTTTCGGTCTGCATGAAGATGGGCGGCATCCTAGCGAATGCCAGTGAAGCCGATCAGCACCGTCTCGCCGAGTATGGACGCAACCTGGGCATGGCCTTCCAGATCGTCGACGACGTGCTCGACCTCACCGCGTCCGAAGAAGTGCTGGGCAAGCCGGTTGCCAGCGACCTGCGCGAAGGCAAAGCCACCATGGCGGTGTTGCACGCGCTGGAACACTGCACGCCAACGGAGCGTGGGACGATCGAGTCTGTCCTGAGTAACGGGGGCTTCAACGGCATCACGCCGGCCGACATCGTCACCATCTTGAGCCGCAACGGCTCCATCGATGCCGCCTACGCGCGGGCGGTGGAGTTCAGCAACAAAGCGCGCGAGGCCCTCTGCAGCTTTCCCGATTCCGAGATCAAGCGCGTGCTGCTGTGGGTGCCGGAGTTTGTGGTGCAGCGGGAAAGCTGAAAGAAGCCGCTGTTCGCTCTTCGCTCTTCGCTCTTCGCCTTCTCCACTTCACCTTCCGCTCTTGGGGCAGCCAATCTCGGTGACAACCATTCCTTGACCTAGGCCCTCCCGCCATAAGCTATGCTCAGGGAACAGGGCTCTATCTGGCGAACAGCGAAAAGCGAAAGGCGAAAAGCGAACCGCGTTTCCGCCCTGATTTACACTTTCCTTATGGCCACACCCCAGGAAGTCGAAATTAAGTTTCTCGTCTCCGATCTGAAAGCGGTCGAGCAGAAGCTGCGCGAGCTTGGGTTTCACGAAGAGACGCCATCCACCCACGAGCTCAATACCCTTTACGACCTTCCCGGCCAAGAACTGCGCCGCAAGGGCGAGTTGCTGCGGCTGCGTGACTACGGCGGCAACTGGAGGCTGACGCACAAGGCCAAGGTCAAGCTCGGGAAGCACAAATCTCGTGGCGAGTTGGAGACTGGTGTCTCCGACGGCAAGCAGATGGATGCGATTCTGCGCGCCTTGGGCTACTCGCCGTCGTTTATCTACGAAAAGTTTCGTGCCGAATGGAGTGACAACGATGGCCATGTTGTTCTCGACCACACTCCCATCGGCGACGTCGCTGAGATTGAAGGCAAGTCACGCTGGATTGACCGCATCGCTCGCGAGCTGGGCGTGAAGCCGGCGGACTACATCACGAAGTCGTATGCTGAACTTTTCTTCGATTGGAAACGTAGAACAGGAAGCAAGGCAGAGAACATGACCTTCCGCGAGGTGAAGAACAGGGGTTAGGAGCTAGTTTCGAGTTTCAAGTTTCAAGTTTCGAGTTTCAAGTTTCGAGTGAGGCAACGAAGTGGGTTGCACAGCACGAAACCACCAGCCGCTAGGCGACGACGGCATCCAACATTCCGCGGAAGCCTGCACCGGCTCCGGAGTTTAGACCTTGCCGGGCCTGAACCGGAGCCGGAAAGCAGTGGTCAGGGGCTAGGGGTTAGTTGTGTCGGAAAAATCCGGAACTGGATACTAGCCGCTGTTCACTATCACATAGGTTGTTAGAACCTGGGGCAGACCAGCGGAAAATCCGAAACTACCCCCTAGCCCCTAACCCCCTGGTTCCTAGCCCCTGCTTTTCATCCTCTCCAGCACTGCGCCTGCGATCAGCGGCAGCCCCACAGTGGCATCCAGGAGAACCTCGGCGAAACGCCCACCGTCTTCCGGAGGCACGAACTTACCCCACGACACGGCTTCGCTGTAGGTGCATCCCGACAAGCCGCCCCAGTTCACCGGCTCAGGACAGATGCGCACGCCATAATGGAAGCGCTTCAGGGGCAGGTCTTCGCCGCCGCGGCGATGGCGCAGTTCTATGAATGGGCCAAATTGTTGCGCCCAGTTTCTGGGCACACCACCGCCGATGGTCAAAATTCCAAGGCGTTCCTGCTTTAGGAGTGTCTCGGCGTAATATTCCAGGTCTTCAAACGGATCGCAGCGCAGCGGAGGAATGTTGTTCTTGCGACGCATGCGGTTGTGCAGGGCAACGTCGAGGCCGATCTCCGAATCGCTGAACGCGGGTACGAATACCGGCACATTTTTCTCGTAGGCCGACTTCAGGATGCCGCGATCCTTCACGTGCTCGCTCAGGTAGCGGCCGATTTCGCGATTCAGCTTGTACGAGCAGAGCACCTCATTGTGGTCCCAGTTTTTCAGAATGCGCGCGACAATCGTCTCCACGAAGTCGAGGTTGGTCTCCGGCTCCAGCGTGTCGTAGACGCGGTTGTAGCCGGCTTCGTAAAGCTCGGTGTCGTCCATCTTCGGGTCGTAGCGGAAGTGCGATCGCCCTGCGGCCTCAACCAGACCGTGCGCCATCAGCGCTCCCGTGGAAACGATGGCCTTTACCACTCCATGATCGATCAGGTCGGTGACGATCAAACCTTGCTTCGCAACAGTCATCGCGCCGGCCAGTGTCATCACGACGAAACAGTCCTTGTCGCGAGCCATGGCTTCCAGAACTTCAGCGCCTTCTCCCACCTGCCGCCCGGTGAATGCGGTCTTGCCCATGGCGCGGACAAGGTCATCCACCGTGTGGATCTTCGAGAGATCGAGCGGCTCCAGCGGAACTAGCTTGTCGGAAATGGGATCGTGGAGTTTGCGATCAATGCCCGCGCCGTGCGTCTTGTGATGTTCGTCGGCCAAGATTCACCTCGATAAACCAGCGCCGTCATCCCGACCAGGGATTTCAGTCGGCGCGGAGAGACCTGCTGTTCACGCGACAGCAGCTTTCTTCACGCCCGGCTGAAGCCGCGCGGCCGGAATGACATCAGGAAAGCGTCGAACAATCGAAGCTACAGGCTGAATGCGGCCTCCGTCAATGCGCGGGACGCGTGCGACGAGATGTCATGGTCAATTAACAATCGAGTCGGTCCATGACCAGCGCGCGAGGGATGCTATTCTTGAAATGCATTTGGCACGGGAGCTAAGAATTGGCGGAACGAAACTTCCAGATTGGCATCGTGCAGATGTCGTGCACGCCGGAGCCTGAGCAGAACCTGGAGCGCGCCATTGCCCACATTCGCGCTGCCGCCGCCAAAGGCGCCGAAGTTGTCTGCCTGCCCGAGCTGTTTCAGACGCAGTATTTTTGCCAGCGCGAAGACATCGCCCTCTTCGATTTGGCGGAGCCCATCCCTGGTCCCACGACGGCGCGCCTCGGCGATCTCGCTCGTGAACTGAAGATCACGATCGTCGCGTCCCTGTTCGAGCGGCGTGCTCCCGGCATTTATCACAATACTGCGGCAGTTCTCAATGCGGATGGCAAGCTGGCCGGCATTTACCGCAAGATGCATATTCCCGACGATCCCCTCTATTACGAAAAGTATTACTTCACGCCAGGCGATCTGGGGTTCAAGGCCTTCGAAACTGGCGTCGGCAAAATCGGGGCGCTGGTCTGCTGGGACCAATGGTATCCCGAAGCAGCGCGCTTGACTGCGCTTCAGGGCGCGAACGTGCTCTTCTGTCCCACGGCAATCGGATGGCATCCAGACGAGAAGGCGCAGTACGGGGAAGTGCAATACGACGCATGGAAGACGATACAGCGCGCGCACGCCATAGCCAATGGAGTTTATGTCGCCGTGCCTAATCGCGTCGGCTTTGAGACGGGCAACGTTCGCGGCAATATTGCGCCGGGCAAGGGCCTTGAGTTCTGGGGCGGATCGTTCATCGCCGATCCCTTCGGACAGCTAGTCGCACAGGCCTCCCACGACAAAGAAGAGGTGCTGATCGCGGAGGTGGACCTGCAGCGGATCGAGGAGGTTCGCCGCAACTGGCCCTTCTGGCGCGACCGCCGCGTGGATGCGTACGGCCCGATTACGCAGAGATTCCTGGTATAGCTGTTCGAATGTCCAAGCCTGGGAAATTTTCGCAAACCCCTGCCGCCCTCGGCTATCGTATGCCAGCCGAGTGGGAAGCACACGAGGCAACGTGGATCGCGTGGCCGCACAATCGAACCGACTGGCCGGGCAGGTTCGAGCCCATCCCGTGGGTGTACGCGGAAATCGTTCGGCAGCTGGCGCGGGTGGAGCGCGTCAACGTTCTGGTCGAGGACGTGGCGGCGGAAGCTAAGGTCCGAGACCTGCTGATTCGCGCCCACGTACTCCCGCAAAGAGCCGCGACGCCAGGCAAACCTACCGGGGCAATTCGCTTTCACCGCATTCCTACCAATCGCGGTTGGATACGCGACTCGGGCCCCATCTTTCTGCGGCGCGATTCCCGGGCGGCCCGAGACTTCCCTGCTGTCGCGGCCACCGCATGGCGCTTCAATGCCTGGGCCAAGTACAACGATTGGAAGCTCGACGCGATGATCGCAGGCGAAATCGCCAATCGGCTGCGCGTGCCGACGTGGGAGCCGAAGGTCAAAGTGAACGGGTATCCACGTCCGGTGGTGCTGGAGGGTGGCAGCATCGACGTCAATGGATGCGGGACGCTCATCACCACCGAAGAGTGCCTGCTGAGCGAAGTGCAGCAGCGCAATCCGGGAGTTACGCGGGAGCAGCTGGAAGAGATTTTCGCCGACTACCTCGGGGTGGAGAAAGTGATCTGGCTGGACCGCGGCATCGCCGGCGACGACACCCATGGGCACGTTGACGATATCACTCGCTTTGTCACGCCGACAACGGTGGTGACGGCTTATGAGCCTGACCCTGCCGATCCCAACCACGAGCCCTTGAGCGACAACTTCCGCTGGCTAAAGAAGAGCACAGATCAGTCGGGCCATCCTCTGCGCGTGGTGAAGCTCCCAATGCCAGCTCCAGTGTATTTTCGTGGACGGCGCTTACCTGCCAGCTATGCCAATTTCTACATCGCCAATAAGCTGGTGCTCGTGCCCATATTCAGCGACCCCAATGATCGAGTCGCGCTCAATATCCTGGCCGCAGAATTTCCCGCTCGCGAGATTGTCGGAATTTATTGCCGGGACTTGATCTGGGGACTGGGAGCGCTGCACTGCATGACGCAGCAGCAACCGGTGGGGCAGTAGCCAGTTGCCAGTCGCCAGTTGTCAGTTTCACCAAGAAATTGTTGACCTGGTATCCCGAGTGTTACATGGGCCTACGACCCGACCATCGGGATGAAAATCAACCACACGGATCACCGAGATCACAGAGGAAACTCAATAGAAACCGAAACTCCGTGTCCTCCGTGGCGAATGATTTTCGATGTAGCGACGAACGCAGTGTTAGTCGAGAGACCCTATCGCCGCGCTGTCTTCTTCCCCGTAAGCGTGAAGACGAAGTAGCCGCCCGCAGCCACCCCGGCGTAGAGAAACGCGTTGGCGAAGACGATGGTACCCACGGTCAGCACCAGTACCAGATCGGAATCGGGAGTGGGACCGATCACCAGTGACAGCACATACGGCGGGCAGACGATCAACGCAATCGCGGACAGGAAGCCGTGCGCCTGAAGTCCTCCCACGTTTAGCCTCCACGCGAAGTAGACAGCCAAGGCCACGGCCATCCCCAGAACGAAACTGAGGGACAACACAGTCACTAAGTTGTCGTTATCTGTTTTTCGCAACGGAGTCAACGCACACCAGCAAGTCTCTCCATTGAGTGTACTCGTGCGCTGGCCTCCAAGACGCAGCCCACGGCAACAGGCCCGTGCTATGCTGCGCACGGCGGTGGTTGTGCAAAAGGAAGGGTGAATATCGAATGGCTTGGTGAGCCCGGCAGGAATCGAACCTGCGACCCACGCATTAAAAGTGCGTTGCTCTACCAACTGAGCTACGGGCCCACTCAATATCCAATCTATCACAGACAAAAGACTTAGTTGATGGCACGTGCATTCAGCTCTGGAGCCTGAAAATGCGTGGTGTCAGTTGTGGTGTCAGTTGGATGCTGTAGTGTACTCGACACCGAGCAGAGTCTCTCGACAGCCGCCATCTGATGCTCTGGTGCAAGGTGAGCATACCGCACAGTCATCTGGATGGCCTTGTGCCCCATCAACTGCTGCACGGTGCGCAGATCGACTCCAGCCATGACGAGCCGACTGGCAAAGGTATGTCTCAAGCAGTGCCAGCTGAAGTCCTTCAGGTTCGCTTCCCGAACGGCGGGTTCAAACCAGTGTCTGCCCTTCAGAAGCCTGTCTCCGTGCCGGTTGGTGAACACGTATCCCTCCCCAGACGAGTTCCGGTACAACTCATTTAATCCAGCCAGAGCTGTCGTGTTCAAGGGGATGTACCGCGTCTCCCCGTTCTTTGTTTGTGAAACCGCCAGCAACTTCGTCCCAAAGTCCACGTCCTTCCACATCAGGGAGTACTGCTCTCCGCGACGTATACCAGTGTTCAAGGCTATGTCGAGTTCGGGCAGGTGTTCGGGATGCCGAGACGCCAAAATCGCTCGCAAGCTCATTTCTTCTTCGGCGGACAAGAATCGAACGCGCCCATTGTTCTCCTTCTTGCGCCTGACCAGTTTCACTGGATTCGACTCAGTTTTACGATTGGCGATACCAAGCCTAAAGATGAGCGACAGCGTTGCACGGAAGCGATTGATCGTTCCCGCGCTCCATCCGTTCCCTGCCACCCAACGTTCAATATCTTGCGGTGTGATGGAAGCAGCGGTGCGACTGCCGAACTCCCGAAGGATCGTAAGCAATCGCACCCTGTCCTGCGCGAATCCCCTGTTGTTGTTTCGGCAGTGCTCCAGAGCATCCGCGATCAGCACTCGCATCTCGACTGGCTTCGCTCGAAAGTTCTCTGGCAGCTTGACCCCTTGCAATACTTCGGTCTTCCGCTTGGCATACAGCTTGATTGCTGCCGCTTTGTTGCCCACTTTCTCGCGCCGGATGCGTCCAGTGGAGTCGGCAAAGCGAATCCACCAAACGCCACTTCCGGGCACCTTTTCAAATATTCCTCTGGTCTTTCTGGTCATCAGTTTCCTTTCTTCTTCGGCGGTCTCCCGCCCTTCTTCGCCCATTTGCTGAGCGTTGCTTTGTCAAACTTCTTGGCTCGCGCTTGACCGCCTTTGCTGGCGATTTGCGACAGGTACTTCTGCACTGATTTTGGTAACTTGTTCTTCATAACTTGCCGGGCAAGTATTGCACTATTGCAGCAAGGAAGTCAAGGGGAAGAGTGATTGATCTTCCCCTTTTTTCCCGTTATTGCACAGTTTCTGTGGGCATCTCAACGATCTCGTACCTGTAAGCGTCCCCCTTCACGCCAGTACCGGATTGCACGAATAAATCGCTGTCAATCAAAGCTCTGAGAGTCCGCTTCTTTGCGGTCGTTCGGCCTGTGACCGCGTCTATGATCGCTTCCTGCGTACAACCCTTGTGGGTGGTTACATAGGTGATGATGTCCTTTTCGATCCGCTTGCCCGTCGCCTCGGCAGCATCGCGTTGTGCATCTTCAGCGGTCTTTCCGAGCGATAACCTCCGAGTCTCGGCGTCCCAGTTCAGTTGCGTCTCAGGCAATCCCTGTCCGTACCGTTGCTGAGTAGCGAGTGTCCGAATGCCTTCCGGACTGGCTTTGAGCGCAATATATGTGTCCACTGCACCCGTTATGGCCGTTGACCCCAAGACAGCGTCACCCAAATCCTCGGTCTCCCGCTTCTTCATATGGTGGACCAACAGAATGTGCACCGAATACTGCCGGGCCAGTTCAAGCAGCTTCTCAAGAGCGTTGTTCACCTGTACGTAATCGTTCGTGTCCTTCACGCCGGAAACGAACTTGAAAACAGGATCAATCACTACGAGGCTGATCCCTTCCATGCTCTTGAGTGTTGCTTCCAAAGTGGCCACAGCCGTATTGCGCTGCACCGCTCCGGTCCAAGTGCGAACCGGATCATCTTCGGACAATCCGAGTTTCCGGAAGTGCATTCCAACCTCCGACTCCTTTTCCTCAAGCGCGATGTAGAGCACCTTTCCTTGCTGCGTCTCCATGCCCAAGAATGGTTGTCCTGTGGCTACATCAACAACCAACTGCCGAGCCAGCGTGGTCTTCCCTGCCTTCGGCTTGCCCGCCAGAATTGACATTCCGCAACTTGGAAGCAATTCATCGACGCAGTAATCTGTTTCCGACTCCCGCGCTTCGTACACTTCTTTGACGGTCTTGAATTTGAAGGGCTGGATGGAACCCTCAGATACGTTGGCCTGATTTTCATTCATATGATTACTTGTAAACCTTTCTAGAGTTCCCTGTCGGGAACAGTGCTGGTGGTGATGGTGATACCGCTTTGTGCTCGCTCAGACGTCTCCCTTCACAGCGCACATACTCTGCGCCTTACCTCTGGTGAAAGGGAACCGGGAACAAGAATTAGGAGATAGGAGAGGAGGACAGATTCAGTCATTGCTGTCCAAGTTAGCTGAGGATCCGGCTCGGCGCTGCTGAAAATGCGGGACATAATCATCCTCTCCTGCCTTCGCACAAAGCAGGTTGACCCCTCGATAATCGGTTCCCCTGATGG
>JBEKNL010000022.1:0-57440 GCA_049522855.1 Candidatus Korobacteraceae bacterium | reverse complement strand
CCCGCGGCGCTGCCGGTGCGGACCGAACGGCATAATTCATCCTCGATTGCCACCCTGCGCCGCCTGATCGCCACCCACCTGGCCCGCTCCCTGCCCAGGTGTCCCTGCTGCCTGCGAGGCTTATAACACAGTAGTATTAACAGGCTGCTGAAAAAGTCGCCGCGCTGAAAAGAAACCGCAGATTCCTCGGGGCTGAAGAGCGTGTGTGAGAACTGTGTCGTCCCTGAAGGGACTCCCTAATTTTTCCCACTTTACCCAGGGCTTACGCCCTGGGCTAATATTATTTTGCCCCTCCTCCACCCCATTTCGCGCAAAAGCGGCGCGAACTGGGGACCCCGGTTGCGGGGCTGGGATTTTACGCAAGCCCAACTCAGAACGAGTTCTCACGCACGCCCGGAAGCCCCTCGGAATGACAAGAATAAAGAGTTTACAATGGCGCACCCTTCGTCAGGCTCAGGGCAAGCTCTAAAGGTGCGCCCCTTCAAAACAACGACTGAACCTTAGTTTTTCCGCAGCCTGTTAAGGTTTCTTAGCCCGCCTCTGCGTGATCGGCCCCTTCGAGCAGGACCGGCAGCAGCACAGTTAGTCTGGTCTTCCCCCCGGAGCACTCGGCCAGCAGTTGGCCTTCGTGCTTTTCGACCAGGTTCTTTGCCGACCACAAGCCCAAACCCGTGCCGACATCTTTCTTGGTAGTAAAGAATGGCTCGAAGATCTTGCTCAGATGGTCCGGTTGGATGCCACTGCCATTGTCCTCGACCTCAACTCGCACCGCTGGGCGACCGCCATTGTCGTCGCTTACGTTGAGCGTAAGCACACCATCGGGCGGCAGAGCATCAATCGAGTTCAGAATGAGATTAGAGAAGACCTGCCTTATTTCTCCCGCGGAGCCCACAAACTGAGAATGGTTTCGATAGTTGCGAATGACGTGTATTTTTCTGGCTTCGATCCGCCTGCCGTAAAACGCCAGGATTTCGTCGAGCAGGTTCGAGATGTTCACGGGCGCGGGCGAGGTGTTGTCTTTGTAGAACGCCAGGGTTTGCCGGGCCACGGCGGCGACCCGGTTCAGTTCCTGTTCCGCCAGCGACAAATAGCCTCGGCCCTCGCTGCTCAGTCCGGAATCGCGGTTCAGCAAGAACAGCAGATTCATGATCGCTTCCAGCGGGTTGTTGATTTCGTGAGCGATGGTGGCCGCAAATCTTCCCGCCGTGGCAAGTTTCTCGGCGTTGCGCAGGGCGGCGTCCACCGCGCGCTGTTTGCTAACGTCGCGAAACACCAGCACCACGCCGATCAGCTCCCCTTGTGCATTCCGGATGGGCGCTGCGCTGTCATCGATGGCAACCTCGGTACCGTCTGCCCGGCGCAGGACAGTGTGGTTGGCAAGTCCGACGGCGGCGCCGGTGCGAACCACCTTGGCCACCGGATCTTCTGCGGGCTCACGCGTGACCTCGTTGAAGATGGCAAAGACTTGCCTGAGCGGCCGGTGCCGGGCTTCGCTGCTGGTATGCCCGGTGAGCGTCGCCGCGACCTCATTGAGAAACACGACACGCCCGGAGGTGTCGGTTGCAAGCACGGCATCGCCGATACTGCGCAACGTGGTATCGAGCCACTCCTTTTGTTCCAGCACCGCCGCCGCTGCGGCATCCGACTTGCGCATCTCGCGGGTCAACAGTCCGCCGAAAACCAGCAAGGCTGCAGCTGCAATTGAGGTGGCGATGACAAACGCCAAGGTCGCTGAGCGCGTGTTGGCTTTCATCTCCGCCATCCTATTGGCCCGCAAACGCGCCTCTACGCCTTCGATTTCCGCGATCGAAGCGCGAATGTCGTCCATGACGTTCTTCCCGTTCGACAGCACCCGGGCCTTGGCCTCCTCGGGTTGACCGGCACGGGCCATGGCGATGGTGTCGGCGAGTTCCTTCAGTTGGGCGTGGCTGAGGTCGCGGAGTTGCTGCACCTGGGTCCTCTGCAGCGCGATGTCGGCGGTAAGCGCGGCGACGCGATCCAGTTGAGCATCGACTTCGCGGGCCGCTCGGTTGTAGGGCTCCAGGTAATGTAGGTCACCGGTATAGAGGTATCCCCTTTGACCAGTTTCAGCATCCACCATCAAGGATTTCAGCCGCTCGGTCTCCAGCAACACCTGCTGGCTGTGTTCAACCAGGGCGTTGTTCCTGTTTACGCGCTGAAACGACAAGAACGTGACATAGCCGTTGATGGTTAGAACGATCAGGAGAAGAACAATTCCCAGCCACAGCGGTTTGAGATCGTTACGCATGGTGCGCGTTCACGGCAGTTCCGTTTGATTTACCAGGACGACGCTGGAGGGGAAAATTCTAGCAGGTTTGCAGTATGTGACACAGCGCCGATCCGGATATCGCAGCATTTGAAGCGGGGAATTGGGTAGCACTCCTGGCGGGAGTGGCGTCTGCTGCTGAGGGGCCCTGTCGAACGGACTTTAATCGTCGGTCCATGTAGCACACTGCAACCCGGATCAAGATTCTAGCCGATCCGAAGGTTCACGCGGGAAACACATCGTGATGGTGTTTCTTGCCTCCGATGCCTTCCTCACACGGGAAGCAGGGCACCCCTAGGACGCCCTGTTCCCCGGTCGCTGGCAGTCGCGAAGCCAACTCCTAGCGCAAAATGCCAACCGCCGCCGCGCCACCGCCGTTGGAGGCATTGCTATTGCCGTTCTGCTTCAGCCAGACGGCCAGGTTGTTCTGCTGCTGGCCACGTAGCTCAACGCAGCTGCTAATCGCCTCGATAGCTTCTCTTTGGTTGCGTTCCGTGCCGGGGAACGGGTGCTGCTGGAAGAACTGCTGCACCTCGATCGCCTTCTGAGTGTCGCAGAAACTCTGGGCTCCGTAAAGAAACACTCCCACGCCTCCCAATCCGGCGCCGGTCTTCTTCATGAGGTCGTCAAAGTGCTCGCGCATGAAGTCCCACGCGGCATTCTGGCTCGCTGGGTTTCTCAGCAGACCGATGAGGATGTACAGGTCCTGGGCCCGAACCTCCTGGGTCAGCGTCGAATCAAGCATTTGTTGGATCAGCGCGGGCTGGGAGAAGTCCGCCAAAGCGTAGAAATACCGGTAGTACTGTTGGGGGGACTTTACCTTCTGCATCTGCGCCTTGAACTGATTGTAGAGTTCGGCATCGCCATGATGAGCGGCAACTGAAACTACAGCGCCCGCCAGCGTGGGATCGATCGAAGCCGGGTCCTTCATGTACTCCTGCACCATGGTACGTGCCTGCTGGATGACCTCCGTATCGTTGGCGTCGTTTCCCAGACTCTCAAACAGGATGGCGCGTTTCTGCTTTTGCTCCGGCGTGTCATCCGGACGAGCGGTGTAGCCCAGTTGTTGCAAAGCCGGAGAAAACGCACCGCGGAGCCATGCCTGAAACGCGGGCCGGCGAGACTTCGTACTTCTTACCTTTGTAGGTACTGAGGTAGAAGCCGCGCAACTTGTCGTTGAGATGGCCGGTGTATTTGATGTGTACGGTCGCTGCTCCCGCCGGAAGTTCGTTGTCCACGGTGAAGGTCGCCATTTCGTTTTTTTCATCGCTGGAAACCTTGGCCGTCTGGGTCTGTCCGCCTGCAGTCACCGTCACGTCGTGAAAACCAATTTCCACCGCATTCAGCGTGATGGTCCTGGTGGGTTTGGCAAGCTTGAGGTCGATGGTCTCGTCGCCGCCAAACGTGTTGTCAGGGAAATGGATGGTAATAGCGAGCGAATAATGATCGGGAGAAGCCCCGCCGGGAAGGCGTTGCGCGACAGCGGTGCAGCAGGTCAGCAGGCCGGCTGCGAACACAAGCAGGGTTCGTTTCATAGCACACTCTGGAGGAGGTTAAGATGCCCAACAATTACGAAAGGAGACACGCGCAGAACCCGGCCGCGGTTCCGCGCCGGTCCTACTCTTATTGGACGAATGTGCCAAAAATGGGTGAGCAGGCGGTCTGAGACGCCTTGGAGTTGAGTCGAAGTGGCGGCCCAAAGGGATGAGTGGATCGTCGAGGGACCATGATTCGTGGCGCACGGTTGGCTGATTGACGCTGCCGTCTGCCGGACACCGTTTAGGATGGTTTCGCGACAGCGATTGACGCCAAACCAATACGCCAGCTCCCGATAATCTTGCGCATCGAAAATCGCTACGTCGGCATCTTTGCCGGGCTCGAGACTCCCCTTCCTCCCCTGCAGTTGTAGCGCGCAAGCGCCGTTGTAGGTTGCGGCGACCAGCGCCTCCGCCGGCGACATCTTCATGTGCGTACACGCTACCGACAGCACGAACGGCATGGACGCGGTGGGCGAGGTGCCAGGATTGTAGTCGGTCGCTAAAGCGACCGGGACTCCGGCTTCCAGCAATTTTCGCGCAGGCGGAAGGCTTTCCAGACCGAGGAAATAGTTGGCTGCGGGAAGCAAAGTCGCGACCGTGTCGAGCTTCGAGAGGACTGCAACATCTGCGTCGCTGATGAAGTCAAGATGGTCGAGCGAGGCGGGATGAAATTCGATCACGGGAGCGAGTTGCGCCGGGGTGAGCTGGCACACATGGGCCCGCACGCCGAGGTTGTGCTCGACCGCGCTGCGCAAGATACGTTGCGACTGCTCCATGGTGAACGCCCCACGATCGCAGAAGACGTCAACATAAGCGGCCAGCTTCAGCTTCGCGGCGGTGGGGATCATGTCTTCGCAAATGATGCGAACGTACTCCGCGGGATTTTCGCGGTGCTCCGGAGGAACCACGTGCGCCGCCAGCAGCGTCGCCACCACCCAGCCCGGCCACTGATGTGACGCTTCGCGAATCGCCTCCAGCGATTTCATCTCGGCGGCAAAGTTCAGGCCGTAGCCAGACTTGCATTCGACCGTGGTGGTGCCGTGCCTCGCCATCTCGTCGAGGCCACGAACCACGTGGGCGGCAAGTTCCTGTCGCCGGGCATCGCGCACGCCGCGCAAGCTGGCGCGAATGCCGCCTCCGGCTTCGGCAATCTCTTCATAAGTGGCGCCGGCAATGCGCTTCTCGAAGTCGATCAGGCGCGGTGCGGTAAAGACCGGATGGGTATGCGAGTCAACAAAACCGGGGAGTACGACCTTGCCGGAGCAATCGATCTCGTCAACATGCGCCGGTTTCGCTGTGAGGAGTTCGTGCTTCGCGATTTCGTCCGTCGTACCGACAGCCACGATCTTTCCATCCGCGATGAGCACCGCGCCGTCTTCGATGATGCCGAGTTCACGCATGTCCGCGCCGCGGCGTGGGCCAGTGCCGCCAGAGGGGCTGCGCAAGGTCAGCAGTTGGGCGGCGTGGGTGAGGAGGGTGAGCGAAGAATGTTGGTTATCGGTCTGCAAGTCGTTCTCGCTTTGGTTGCCAACAGCAGGTCCCTCGACTCGCCCGCCGCGGCGGGCTCGCTCGGGATAACAGATTTATAGTTTGTGTCAGCTATAGAGGCCCTTCGACTCCGTTCGCCCGCTGCATCCGCAGCGGGCTACTGCGCTCAGGGTGACAAAATTACTACATGATCTTTGATGGCTGAATGCTGACGGCTGAGTACTGAATGCTGAATGCTGAATGCTATCCCGCCATCGGCACCTTGATCCCCTTTTCTCGCGCGAACCGCTTTGCTTCGTCATAGCCCGCGTCCACATGCCGCGCGACCCCGATTCCGGGATCGTTAGTCATCACGCGCTCGATGCGCTTGGCCATGGCATCGGTACCGTCAGCAACGGTCACCTGTCCCGCGTGCTGCGAGTATCCGATGCCCACGCCGCCGCCATTGTGAATCGACACCCACGACGCGCCGCTGGCGGTGTTCAGCAAAGCGTTCAGCAAGGGCCAGTCGGCGATGGCGTCGCTGCCATCCTTCATGGACTCGGTTTCGCGGAAGGGCGACGCCACCGAGCCACAATCGAGGTGGTCGCGGCCCATCACGATCGGCGCCTTGATTTTTCCCTTCTTCACCAGGTCGTTCATCGCCAATCCAAATTGCGCGCGCTCGCCGTAACCCAGCCAGCAGATGCGCGACGGCAATCCCTGGAACTTGATCCGCTTGTGCGCCAGATCGATCCAGCGGCTGAGAATCTTGTTCTGCGGAAACATCTCCAACACCAGGTCGTCGGTGGTGTGAATGTCAGCCGGATCGCCCGAGAGCGCCACCCAGCGGAACGGTCCGCGCCCTTCGCAGAACAGCGGGCGAATGTAGGCCGGCACGAATCCCGGAAAGTCGTAGGCGTTCTTCACCCCGTGCTCGAAGGCGAAGGTGCGAATGTTGTTGCCGTAGTCGAAGGTGACCGAGCCCATCTTCTGCAACCTGAGCATGCCTTCGACGTGGCGCGCCATGGTGTCGAGCGAGCGCTCGACGTATGCCTTAGGATCGCTCGTGCGCAGTGCCAGCGCCTCTTCCAGCGACATGCCGCGGGGCACATAGCCGTTCAGCGGATCGTGTGCCGAGGTCTGATCGGTGAGAATGTCGGGCACCACGCCGCGCTCGGCCAGCTCGGGAATAATGTCGCCGCAGTTGCCGACCAGCCCGACGGAGATGTTCTGCTTCTTGCGCACCGCGTTCTTCAGGATGCGCAACGCTTCGTCGAGCGAGTTGACCATGAAGTCGCAATAGCCGGTGCGCAGACGTTTCTTGATACGCTCAGGATCGACCTCGATGCCGAGATAGCAGGCGCCCGTCATGGTCGCGGCCAGCGGCTGCGCGCCGCTCATGCCGCCCATGCCGCCAGAGACGATCAGCTTGCCTTCCATCTCGCCGCGAAGATGCTTTTCGCCTGCCGCGGAGAAGGTCTCGAACGTACCCTGGATGATCCCCTGCGTGCCGATGTAGATCCACGAGCCGGCGGTCATCTGCCCATACATGATGAGGCCCAGCTTTTCCAGCTCGTTAAATTTTTCCCAGTTCGACCAGTGGCCCACCAGGTTCGCGTTGCAGATGAGCACGCGCGGCGCGTAATCGTGCGTCTGAAAGATGCCGACCG
This sequence comes from Candidatus Korobacteraceae bacterium, assembly GCA_049522855.1. Lineage (GTDB taxonomy): Bacteria > Acidobacteriota > Terriglobia > Terriglobales > Acidobacteriaceae > Bog-257. The sequence goes on along the minus strand of JBEKNL010000022.1, from coordinate 50,475 downwards.
GCTTGCCCGATTGCACCAGCAGCGTCTCATCGTTTTCCAGCGCCTTCAGCGACTTCACGATGGCGTGGTAGCACGCCCAATTGCGCGCGGCGCGGCCGGTTCCGCCATACACCACGAGGTCCTCTGGGCGTTCGGCGACGTCGGGGTCGAGATTGTTCATCAGCATGCGCATGGCGGCTTCCTGGCCCCAGCCTTTGCAGGAGAGCTGGTTGCCGCGCGGCGCTTTCACGGGAAGATAGGTAGAAATAGGTATATCAGTTGCGACAGGCATAACAGCACGATGGTAGCAGTAGCCAGTGGCCAGTTGCCAGTAGTCAGTTGTCAGTTGCCCATTCGGTCGAAATAATTCGAGCCGCGGTCCAACCACCGGGGTTTAGCTTCAGACCGGCAGTAATGGCCATCCATCGGGATTGGCGGCAGCATGTCGAATTCACCAACTGTTCACGCTCTGTTCATTGTCCTCTGATGTAGGCGAGCGGCCGTGCAGGTAAGCTATCTTCAATTGCAAACCTGATCGGAGAGAGTGGGGAGATGGCCAAACAGCCGCTCCCCGATTTTTATTGCAGGTGCCGGTAGCCAACTGACAACTGGCAACTGGCTACTCCCTTATAATCTCCCCACATGTCTGAGTCCTTGCCGCCATCCTCGACTCCCCCGAGTGAAGTATTAGCCCACGAAATGCGCGACCGCGCGCGCGAGATGTTCGAGCACGCTCTGTCGGAGTGCAGTATTCCGCAGGCCTTTTCCAAACAGGTGCTCTACGATCGCGGCGAGCTAAGCCTGGGAAACGATGCCTATGCGCTGGGGACGTTCTCGCGGACGCTGGTCGTTTCCATCGGCAAAGCGGGATACACCATGGCGGAGGCGCTCGCTAACACCGTCGGAACCAGGTTCACGGGAATCATTGCCTGTCCCAATGCGCCGCCGGCACAACTGTTTGGCTTTCGCTATTTCCTGGGCGGACATCCACTTCCCAATGAGGAGTCGCTGCGCGCCGGCGATGCCATCCTGCGGCTGCTTAGCGCACCGTCGGCGCAAACGCTGGTCATCTATCTGATCAGCGGAGGAGCTTCGGCGATCGCCGAGAAGCCCATCAGCGCGGGCATTTCGCTCGCCGATGTGGTGCAGACTTATAAGGCGCTGGTGCTCTCGGGGGTGCCTATTGCCGAGATCAACGCCATTCGCAAACATCTCTCGGCCTTGAAGGGCGGACGACTGGCCAGCATTGCCGCGCCTTCCTATCAGGCATCCGTGCTGGTCTCCGACGTGCCAGAGGGGGCCCTCGATGCGCTGGCCTCGGGTCCCACAATGCCAGACACTACTACGGTCGCCGACTGTTACGCCATCGTGAAGCGTTACAAGCTGCTGAAGAACTTTCCCCCCAGTGTGCGCACGTTGTTCGAACGCGAGCAGTTGGCGGAGACGCCCAAGCAAAACGATCCGGTATTTGAACGTTCCCGCTACACTATGGTGCTTTCAAACGCTACTGCGGTCAACGCTGCGGTCGAGCGCGCGGTATTAGGCGGCTTCGCCGTCGAAGTGGACAACAGTTGCGACGATTGGGACTACGAACGCGCCGCCGATCACCTGCTGGGACGGCTGCGCGAATTACGCCGAGGCGTATCGCGCGCCTGCCTCATCTCGGGTGGTGAGGTCACGGTGAAGGTGGGAGCGAAGGCAGGCATTGGCGGACGCAATCAGCAGTTCGCGCTTTATTGCGCGCAGAAAATTGCCGGGGAGAACATCACCGTGCTGAGCGCGGGGACCGACGGCGTGGATGGCAATAGCGATGCGGCTGGCGCGGTGGTGGATGGAACCACGGTCGAACGGGCCCAAATGCGCGGATTGGACATCGCGGCGGCTTTGACGCAGTTCAATGCATACCCGCTGTTTGACGCCATCGGGGATAGCATCATGACCGGACCGACCGGCAACAATGTGAGGGACCTTCGAATCTTGATGGCGTATTAAGGCAGGCTCAGGGCAGGCTCTGAAGGTGCGCCCCTGCAAAACACCGACTTAGCCTACCGGTTGCGTTTGGTGCTCCAGCGCTTGCATGTTTGCCAGGATGGTATCGGTTACCAGGTCGATCCCTGGGTCCGAGCTCAACATCATGTGGTAAAGGTGACGGCAGGGCCACGCGGCATTGAAGTATTTCCGGATGAAGGCGGCGCGTTCGCGATCGATGGTGTCCACCATCTCCTCGGCGTATTTCTCATCCATCTTGAGCTTGACCATGCGGCGGATTTTTTCCTCGCGCGAGCCATACACGAACACGCGAAATGTGTCCTGCCGGTTTCTGAGGATGTAGGGCGCACCGCGGCCAACGATCACGCAGTTTCCTTCTTCGCCCTTCTTCTCAATGATGCTGGTAGCCAGTTCCACCATCTCATCGGCGCCGAACAGTTTGTCATCCGAAATCGGCAGCGAGCGCTCGTAACTGCCGCGCCAAAATACCTTGGCTAGGCGATGCATGAGCGGGTCACATTTCTCTTCCCGGCGTGCGACTGCTTTTTCGTCCACGGCGGCGAGCTTTGCGATCTCGCAGGTGAGTTGCCGATCCAGAAGCTGCCATCCCTTGCGCCGCGCCAACTGTGCGGCGACCAGGCTGCCACCGGCGCCATACTCGCGTTCCACGGTAATCACCCTGAACATCGGACTCCCACCCCGCTGGGAGAATCATAGCGCAAGCTGCGCCGCCCAAACCATAGCAGAAAGGGGTTGCCAAGGCGAAGGTTGCCTCCTAACCCCTGTCGTCAAGCGTGCCGATAATTGTTAAGTCCTGTAATGCATAGGGAGACCGTTGCGCCCGCAGGGTTAGTAACGACATCAAAACAATTAGGCAAGAGGAGGGCAAGATTATGCGAAGACTATTGCTGTTTAGCCTGCTGCTGACGATGAGCGCGGCAGCGGTAGCTCAGACATCTCCAGCGACGGCCGCAAGTCAGCCAGCTTCGACTTCGGCAGTTCTGATGTCGAGCAATGGGCCGGTGGTGGCCGATTACGGCAAACAACCACAGTCGAGCGACCCGGTGGAAAATAACATCGCCAAGGAAGTTCGTCATGAGTTGCTGATGTTACCTTACTACTCTCTGTTCGACGATCTCGAGTACACCGTGCAGGGCCGCACCGTGACCCTGAGCGGCAGTCTTACCAGCGAGCACGGTGTAACCAAGGCAGATGCCGAAAATGCGGTTAAGCGCATCGAAGGCGTGGACAAGGTCATTAACAACATAAAGATCTTGCCACCGTTGCCGATGGACGAGCGGGCGCGGATCAAGGTTTATCGATCTCTGGAAAACACGGGATCACTGTCCCGGTATTTCTGGGAGGCTGCGCCCAGTATCCACATTATTGTCGACAATCAGCGGGTCACGCTGAAGGGTTTCGTGAACAGCGAGACGGACAAGAACCTGGCTACCATAGCCGCCAATCAGGTGCCCGGTATTTTTCAGGTGACCAATGAATTGCGTGTTGTGAAGTAAGACATCAGGGTGAAGCAGCGCTGGAACTGCCGTGGGCGCCGCCGGGGACGCCAATAACGCGCTGGACAAGGTATGCTTTCAATATGGATCGCGGACTGTCAGCGGTGGCGGAAAAGTTCTCCTTTGATGTAGTAGTGATTGGCGCCGGCCCGACCGGCCTCGCCTGTGGCATTGACGCCAAGCGCACCGGGCTGACCGTGGCCAATATTGACAAAGGCTGCCTGGTCAACTCGCTGTACAACTACCCCAGCAACATGACGTTCTTCACCACGCCTGAACTGCTGGAGATCGGCGACCTTCCATTCTCCAGCCCCAACCAAAAGCCGACCCGTCAAGAAGCGCTGGAGTACTACCGCAAAGCGGCCGAGCACTACGAACTCGATGTGCGGCAGTACGAACCGGTATCGAAGATCGAAGGCAGCGACAATCATTTCGTCGTACACACTACCAACCTGCACGGCCACGCGCGCGAATATCACGCCCGCAAGCTGATCCTGGCGACCGGTTATTACGATCGGCCGAATTACATGAACGTGCCGGGCGAAGATTTGTCCAAGGTCATGCATTACTACCGTGAGCCGCATCCGTTTTTTGGACTTAACGTGCTGATCGTCGGGGGAAAGAATTCGGCGGCGATTGCCGCGCTGGAGTTATGGCGTCACGGCGCGCGAGTCACGCTGGTGCATCGCGGGCCGGGCATCAGCAATTCGGTGAAGTACTGGATCAAGCCCGACATCGAGAACCGCATTAAGGCGGGACAAGTGACCGCCTACTTCAACGCGTGCCTGCGGGAAATCACTTTGGACAGTGTTGTGCTCGACACACCGCAAGGTGCGGTGACGCTGGAGAACGACTACGTTTTTGCGCTGACCGGCTATCATCCGGATTTTGAATTTCTCTGCGCGCTCGGCGTCAAGTTGAGCGGCGAAGCTGACAAGCGGCCGGTCGTCAATCCCCAGACCCTGGAAAGCAATGTGCCGGGAATTTATCTGGCGGGCGTAATTGTCGCCGGCGTGCGCACCAGCGAAATCTTCATCGAGAACGGACGCTTTCACGGACAACTCATCGCAGCCGACTTGAAGCAGAAGCTGAAGACGGAAGCCGTGTCGGCGTAAAAGTTGCCGGGTGCGGCGAAATCAATCTACTTCAGAGTGACCGTCCCCCCGCCTATTTGTTCGTTGATGAGGCGCGCGACCAGCGGCTTCAAACCCTCTCCGGTTTTGCTGAGCACGAAGTCATTCTTTTCTTCGGACCAATCGAGCTTGAAGCTGGTGGATAGCGCCGAAATCCAGATTTGCCGCACCGGTGAGTTTGGCGAGATGACGAACTTTCCGGGAGGCTCGTCGAAGCTGATGTGTAGCGCGCCGGAATTTTCTTCGACCTCGAAGTCGGCATCGCCTTCCGCGGCATAGAGGCTGCGCTTCAGTGCTTCCAATGCCGTATCTGCGCGGCGGCGAAAATCCTGTTCGTCCATGCCGGAATTATACGTGCCGGTGCAGCCTGCGAACTACCGCACGACGCCCTCCAGCGGAGAGCTTGCGGTCGCGTACAGTTTCTTCGTCATGCGGCCAGCCAGATAGGCTTGCCGTCCCGCCAGGACCGCGTTCTTCATGGCTTCGGCCATCAGCACCGGGTCCTGCGCTCCGGCGATGCCGGTGTTCATCAGCACGCCGTCAACCCCAAGTTCCATCGCGATGGCCGCGTCTGAAGCTGTGCCTACACCAGCGTCCACAATGAGCGGCACCTCGGTGATCATCTCCCGCAGGATGCGAATGTTCGGCTGGTTTTGAATGCCCATGCCGCTGCCGATAGGCGCACCGAGGGGCATGACTGCGCTGGCGCCGGCGTCAATCAGGCGCTTGGCAACCACAATGTCGTCAGACGTATACGGCAGAACAGTAAAGCCTTCCTTCACCAATATGCGGGTTGCTTCGATGGTGGCCTGCACGTCGGGAAAGAGCGTTTGCTGGTCGCCAATGACCTCGACCTTCACCCAATCCGAAAGTCCGACTTCACGCCCCAGGCGCGCGGTGCGGATGGCCTCGTCGGCGGTGTAGCAGCCGGCCGTGTTGGGCAGCAGGAAATATTGCTGGGGATCGATGTAGTCGAGCAGCGACTCCTTGCTGCGGTCAAGGTTCACGCGGCGCACCGCGACGGTGACCATCTCGGCGCCGCTGGCCGCGAGGGCGCGCGCCGTCTCCGGCCCTGACTTGTATTTGCCCGTGCCCACGATCAGCCGAGAACGGAACTGCCTGCCTGCAATAGTGAAGTTGAAGGAGTCCATGCGCATATTGTAATGAAAAGCGGAAGAGTGTGGATGTGATCGGTCGCACAGAAGCTGAGCTGGCGTTTGGCGAATAGCAACCTTTGCGCCGCTGTCCGTCGTCATTTAGATTGTGAAGAATGGCGACAACAGGTGAACGATTTGAGCGCGCCGTATCCATCATGGCACGGCTGCGTGGTCCCGGCGGATGCCCCTGGGACCGCGAACAGACCTTCGACACAATCAAACCCTACACCCTGGAGGAAACCTACGAGGTGCTGGAAGCCATAGACGCCCGCGACTGGGATGAGCTTCCTGGCGAACTCGGCGATCTGCTGTTGCAGGTGCTCTTCTACTCTGAGATGGCAGCGGAAGAAAAACGTTTTTCCATCGACGATGTGCTTGACCGGCTCTCCAACAAGCTGATTGATCGACATCCACATGTCTTTGGCGATGTGAAAGCCGACACGCCGGCCGATGTATTACGCAACTGGCATGCGCTGAAGGCCGAGGAGAAGAAGAAGCGCCAGATGGAGTCGGGCGAAAACGGGAAGAAGCAAGATCATCGCGAGTCGGTTCTGGCTGGTGTGTCTTCCGCAGTGCCGTCACTGATGGAGGCCTACAAGATCAGCTCCCGGGTGGCCAATGTTGGCTTCGATTGGCCCAATATCGAGGGACTATTCGATAAATTGAGCGAGGAGACCGAGGAGCTTCGCCAAAACCTGGAAGAGTATCCCGCGCCGGGTCCGCGTCCGGAGTCGGCCGCCAGCGTGGCGGGCGCGCGCGGCGCGAAGATTTCTCCGGAATTGCGCTCACGACTGGAGGACGAGGTCGGCGACCTACTGTTCGTGCTGGTGAACATCGCACGCTACCTCGCACTCGATCCCGAGTCAGCGCTGCGCAAGACGAACCGCAAGTTCCACCGGCGCTTCGAGTATCTTGAAGACAGGCTTCGCGAGCAGGGACGCAAGCCGTCCGGGGCGTCGCTCGACGAAATGGAGTCGCTGTGGCAGGAATCGAAGCGGCAGGAAAAAGCGTGACCACAAACAGGATCGCACTCCGCAACTGCACCGAGCTGGAGGAGTTTCGCGCCTGCTTGGCTCTGCAGAAGGAGGTCTGGGGATTTGCGGATAACGAGTTAGTGCCGTTGCGAATTTTTTCCCTGGCGCCCAAAATTGGCGGGCAGGTGATCGGCGCATGGGACGGCGAAACACTGGCCGGCTTTGCCTTCTCGATTCCGGGAATCCGCAATGGGCATCCCTATCTGCACTCGCATATGCTTGCGGTCAAGGCAGGCTATCGCAATACCGGACTGGGCCGTCGCATCAAGCTGTTTCAGCGCGAGGACGCCATCGCACGCGGTTACGCGTTGCTGGAGTGGACCTTCGATCCGCTGGAGATCAAGAACGCTTACCTCAATCTGGAGCGCCTGGGGGCCATCGCTCGCCGCTACAACATCAATCAGTACGGTATTACGTCATCGCCGCTGCAGGGTTTTCTTCCTACGGATCGGCTGGTCGCCGAGTGGTGGTTGACTTCAAGGCGGGTTGAAACTTTGCTCTCTACGGGTAAGCATCCGGAATTCGTCGAGGAGGCGCGCGTGGAGATTCCCGCCGAGATCTACGCATGGAAGGAACAGCCAGACACGCGGCAGAAAGCAGCCGCGGTGCAACTGCGCAACCGCGAGGCATTTCTATCGGCATTCTCGCGCGGGCTAGCCTGCCTGGGTTATGAACGAGATGCCGGTGGCAGTGGCAGGTTCCTGCTGGGGCGGTGGGATGAAGATTGGTCGTACGCGAGCAAGTGATCAATGAAGATTGAAGCCATCACTCTGCGCGAGCTGCAAATTCCGCTCGTCCACTTTTTTGAGACTAGCTTCGGACGCACGACTACCCGCCGCATTTTGCTGGTTACGATCTATGCCGACGGACTGGAAGGTTGGGGCGAATGTGTCGCCGGCGAAGCCCCTTATTACAGCGAGGAATACATCGAAGGCGCGTGGGATGTAAGTGTGCGCTACCTGGCTCCAGCGCTGCTTGGCAAGACGTTACAGTCGGGAACCGAGGTATCCGCGCTGCTCTCGCGGATCCGGGAACATCGCATGGCCAAGGCGGCGCTGGAAAACGCGGTCTGGGACGCCGAAGCGCAGGAGAAAGGAACGCCGCTGTGGAAGCTGCTCGGCGGCACGCAGCGCGAAATCGCGTGTGGCGTGAGCATCGGTATCCAGGATTCGCACGAACAACTGTTGCAAAAGATCGAAACCGAACTGGCCGCCGGATACCAGCGCATTAAGATCAAAGTGAAGCCGGGATGGGACGTCGAGGTGCTGGAAAAGGTTCGCGCCCGCTGGCCTGGCATTCTGCTGAGCTGCGATGCTAACTCCGCTTACACGCTGGCCGACAGCGACCATCTTAAGGATTTCGACCGCTTCAATTTGTTGATGATTGAGCAGCCGCTGTGGAGCGACGATTTCTACTTTCATGCGCAGCTGCAGAAGCAGTTGCTGACCGCAATCTGCCTCGATGAAGCCATCCGCAGCGCGCGTGGCGCCGAGGCCGCACTGGAACTTGCCGCCTGCCGGATCATCAACATCAAGGTCGGGCGGATGGGCGGTTTCTCCGAAGCCATACTGGTGCACGATGTAGCGCAGGCTTTTAAAGTACCTGTTTGGTGCGGAGGCATGCTGGAGTCGGGAATTGGCCGCTCTCACAATGTGGCACTTTCGACGCTGCCAAACTTTACGCTTCCGGGTGATGTCTCGGCTTCGAAGCGATACTGGAAGGAGGACATCATCGAGCCCGAGGTCGAGGTCTCGCCGCAGGGAACGATCGCAGTCAGCGACAAGCCCGGCCGTGGCTATGAATTGCGCAAGGACTTGATTGAAAAGCTGACGGTGCGAAAAGAAGTGTTGAAGGACTAGAGCGGATTCGGAGCTGGTGTAGCCGGGTGGAGCACCGCTTCAGCGGTGCATTTAAGAGGTTCCCTGAATTCGGCTTTAGGCCCTGAGGTAACGGAACCCTTACCTCAGCAGCTAAAAGCCGGTTCCAGAGCCATTGCCATCTGCAGCGCTAAAGCGCTGCTCCACCCTACACCCGAAGGGTGAAACGGCTCTAGCCCCGCTTCACTTGTGGTTTGGTGCCTTCACGCCGCCACCATTTTCGGCTACTACTGCATCGCTTTTGTACAGCAACTCCAAAGCTTGAGCCGTGGTGATATTGGCGGGAACCGGACGAAAATCGTAGGTCGTTTCGGTGGACGAAATGGTGAGCGGCTTAACCAGCAGGACCCTGCCACTGAACTGAAGGGTCTGACGCACCACCTCCCAGTGGCCTCCGCCCACTTCCTTTTGCTCGATCAAGAATTTGCCGCCCTTGTAGAGCCTGCCCAGAATGCCCCAGCCGAAGTCCACATCCTTGAACAGGGTGCCATCAATCTTGGCGAAGCGCGCCGCTCGCGGATCGATCAGCATGTCGCCTTGCATGCCCTGGTACACCATGGTTTCGTGGTTCGGGGGATTGAATTTCGGGTTCGGCTTAAAGATGAGGCGTACGAGCGGGCTGCCGTTAGGGCCGGGCTGTTCTCCCGCGTAGGTGTAGAGAAATGCGTCAGGCAGGCTGGTTAGCATGAGCGAATCCCGCTGGTCTTCCTCCTTGGTGGCCTGCCTTCTCTTACGGCGCGCCTCGGGATCGTTGGCGAACTTCCGTAGCTTCTGATCGTCCTTGGCCCGCTGCTCGGGCGTCAGTGGCTTGTCGTTGATGGCTATGGTTCTTAGCAGTCCCCCCTGCGGGGTCTGGATTACTGCCTTCGTGATCGAATGGCCCTTTTCCTCGTCACGGTCCTTGAACATGAAATAAATAGGCGCGTTGTTGGCTGTGATCTCGTTCGCGGCAGCGCGGCGCACCAGTTCGAGCGGGTCAATATCCGGCTTCTGCTGGGCGCGACCCGGCATGCCGACCATCAACGCACATAGCAATACGGCTACAGTCCGACCCATGCGCTTTCCCGATCGATACACGTGCTCTGCGCTCAACCGCAAGATAACTCCAACCAATTAGACGAAACGCCGTGCGTCTTAGTTGCTTTTTTGACAAGCTCACTGGCGCCGTCCGGAAAACCCGTAGTTGCCGCAGCTTCCAGCTAGGTGTCGGCTCCGGCGGAGGGTCTGGCGCACTTGTCCAAGAAGTTTGCGGTAAGGCTGCCCGTTTGGTTTCACTCTGTGATCTTTTTCGGAGAGTCGGCAAATTCTCATCCGGCGGGTATAAATTTGTGAAGCGGATACGCGATGCTGAACCGGCAGAGTCAACCTTAGCCAAGCGGTCCGCCATTGACCGGCGATCTCACCGCTTCATTCCTAATGCGACGAACTGTCATTCCCGAGTTGCTCGACAACGATCTCGGCACAGCCGCAGAGATTGCGGGAAGCCTAGGCGATTTGCGGCGCATTAATCGGCGGTTCGGCGGAATGCGCACGACTACCGCATTACTTGGTCGAGTTGCGCGCGAGTGCGGCTGCCGCAAACTCTCGCTACTGGAAGTGGGCGCTGGGGCCGGAGACGTGGCTTTGGCGGCCCAGAGGGTGCTCGCAGAATCTGGCATTGGGTTGCAGGTGACCCTTCTGGATCGCTGGTGGTCGCACCTGCCACGCGGAGGCGCAGCTTCGGTTGCCGGCGACGCCTTGCGCCTGCCCTTTCGGGATGGCACATTCGATGTCGTAGGTTGTTCGTTGCTGGCCCATCATTTTGAGCCCGAGACGCTGGTGAATTTTGCCGGCGAATCCCTGCGCGTCTGCCGGCAAGCGGTGCTGATCAACGATCTCATCCGCAGCCGCTTGCACCTGTTGCTGGTTTATCTGGGATTGCCGCTCTTCCGCAGCCGCATCACTTGGCATGACGCGCCGGCGTCGGTCCGGCGGGCCTACACCTGCGACGAGATGCGTGTCTTGCTGGCGGACGTAGGAGCCAGAGAGGTTCAGGTTTCGCGACATTACCTATTTCGCATGGGCGTGCTGCTGTGGAAGTGAGAAAGGCGAACGAATTTGATCTCGCGATCGTGGGCGCGGGCCCGGCGGGAGCCTCCTGTGCAATTACCGCGGCGCGACTGGGTGCAAGCGTCGGATTGTTCGAGGCCAAAGACTTCCCGCGACAAAGGGTTTGCGGAGAATTTGTTTCGGCGGAATCGCTGGATGTTCTTGCCGGCCTGCTGCAAGATGTGCCAGCGGCCGAAAGGATATTTCAAACCGCGCCTGTGATTGACCGTACGCGTTTGCTGCTGGGCCAGCGGGTAATCGAAGCGCCCGTCGCTCCTCCGGCCCTGAGCATTTCTCGCTATGACCTGGATGCGTTGCTCTGGGACGCTGCGCGCCGGGCTGGGGCGGCGGCTCATCCCAATTGTGAGGTGGTTGGCAGCGACGGTGACGGTCCGTTCACGCTGCGAACGTCTTGCGGAAGATTCAAGGCGAAAGCGCTGATCGTCGCAGCAGGCAGATGGTCACAGTTCATTGGCGACCGGACGGTCCCAGCGGGTCCCAAGTGGATCGGCCTAAAGGCGCATTTCCAGGAACCGTGGACGGAGCCCTGTACCGATCTCTATTTCTTCGCAAACGGCTACTGCGGCGTGCAACCAGTGTCAGACGGTGTGGTGAATGCGTGCGCCATGGTCCGCTCCGACCGGGCGACCTCGTTGGAAGAGGTTTGCAAGCTGCATCCAAGCTTGGCGCGCCGAGCGGCGAATTGGCGCGCGATCATGCAGCCCGTCAGTACGGCTCCGCTGATCTACCGCCAGCCGCAGCCGGTACGAGGAAACACGATATTTGCCGGCGACGCAGCCGCGTTTATCGATCCTTTTGCCGGCGACGGCATTTCCATCGCTTTGCGGAGCGGGCGGGTGGCCGCGCAGTGCATCTGCAACTTTCTGATGGGCCCGGCTGCGCTGAGCGAAGCGGTGAACCTTTACCAGCAAGAGTATTCCCGTCAATTTGCCCCGCTGTTATCGGCCGCTTTGCGGGTGCGTTACTTGCTGTCGTTGCCGCCCTTCGCCCAATCGGCCGTATTTGAGTTGCTGCGCTTGCCGGGATTAATCCCGTACATAATTCGGAAGACCAGAAGAGCGCGGTAGAAAAGACGGCTTCTCGCTATTCGCTTTTCGCTGTTCACTCCTCCCTCTTCGCTTTTCACTCTTACTAATGGCGCCCGGTTTGACGAATCTGCGTCATCAAGGTTCCGTTTCCGAATTGGCATGTTCGTGACGCTGGCACGAAGTGCGAAACGCGAACAGCGAAGAGCGAAGAGCGAAGAGCGGCTATCGAATGACCAGCACTTCACGTATGTTGTCGCGGCCGAGAAAGAACTTGATGGAGGAGTATTCGCGGAAGAGATTCTCCACATGCCGGCTGTTGAAGATGCGTTGCAGTTTGTAGGCGCGGGCGGGCTGCAACTCCAAGGTGTCCTTGGAAGCGATGTTGTAGCGGTAAAACGGAGCGTCGGGGCCGGCGTCCTTGGTGTGGAAGAAGGCCAACATAATTCCGCCCGGTTTCATGGCGACCTGGATTCGCTCGATCAGGGGCTTCACCAGAGGCTCGGGCAAGAAATCCGCGAGGTCCCAGAACATGACCGCATCGAATTCCCCTCTCGAGAAGGCGAGGTTTTCATGCAGAAAGCGCTCGACATCGAAGGTGGTGCCGCCATCGCCGTTGGGGATGATGAGGGTTTTGTCGCTGGCAGTGCGGAGTATGTCTTCCTGGTGAAACCTATGTCCCAAGCCGGTCATGAAGGTGATGCTGGCAGGCGAGGTAGAGCCCAAGTCGAGGACCTTGAGGCCTTCCTCGCGAGAGATCGACCGGATAAATTCGCTGAAGCCGGTGGAGCGACGGCTCACGTTTTGCCCGGGAACAATTTCGTCATCCGTGCTCTGCCGGACAGAGCCACCGAATAGCCTGCTGAAGATACCAGGAGCCACTGCGAGCATTGTATGAGCAGAACGTCGCTGCCATCAATCTTTTCGCGCTGGCCGCAGCGGGAAAGGTTTGGCAGGATAGTCAGGATGGTGGCGAGGACGATTACGGGGCGCTCGGCGCGCAGCGCCCCGTGGAGGAAGCCATTGGCTTCTAGAACTTCTTGGGATCGAGAAGCGATCTTTGTGCCGAGCTGGCGGGCACGGGAGCTGCTGCAGCTAGCGCGGAAGCCGGCGGTTTTGTGTCCAGCTTCCCGGCAGGTTCTGGCTTCTGAATGTCGATCGTCCCCTTAAAGAAAGCCCCATCTTCGATGGAGATGCGCGCGGTGGAGATATTTCCGGTTAAGGATGCGGTTTTGCGCAATTCGACGCGCTCGGTGGCGTGGACGTCGCCATCCACCCGGCCATGCAGAATCACATTGCGGGCTTCGATGTTGGCCCGCAACCGTCCATTGGGACCGACCGTGAGGCTTTGACCGCGCAGCGAGATAGAGCCCTCGACCTCGCCGTCGATGAATAAATCTTCACTGCCCGAAAGTTCACCCTTCACGACGACCGATTTGCCGATGGTGGCAACCTCGTTGCTGCGAAAGCTCTCGCTCCGCATTGGTTCGGCCGGACGCGGTGGCGCGCTCGTAGCCGGATGAAAGGCTGAGTCCGATGGGCCCGGCTCAGGAACAGGCGTCGTGTGTTCGTCTTCTTTGCGCTTCCACATATTGTTGAGCTCCACGCGGTCGCGGCACCGGCCAGCAGGCGTCCGCGGCGCTCCTCGTTGGGAGCGCCTAAACCGCTTGCAAGAGCATACTCAACTGGCAGCGCAGCCGCAAACCATTTTGCCAACAAAACTGCAAATTACGGTGGCTTTCGGGCGACTCCCGGGGGCCCGGGTAGAGCTGCGGTTGGTCGTCACCACTATCCGCTTCCGGCTCCCGTATAATTGCAGGTTTCGTACCTCTCGCCGACGCGCAAGCAAATCCACCGGCGAGAGACTTAGGATTCATTCCCATGACTCAAATTGAGCTGATTCTTGCCCGCGAAATTCTGGATTCGCGCGGTAATCCTACGGTGGAAGCGGACGTCATCCTGGAGAGCGGGGCGCGCGGGCGGGCGGCCGTCCCCAGCGGGGCCTCCACTGGCGAGCACGAGGCGCTGGAGCTGCGCGATGGCGACAAGGGCCGCTACGCCGGCAAGGGCGTCCTGAAGGCGGTCGCCAACATTAACGAGGTCATCGGGCCGGAACTGGAGGGCATGGACGCCAGCGAACAGCGCGGCCTCGACAATGCCATGCTGGTGCTCGACGGTACCCCGACCAAGAGCAAGCTGGGTGCGAATGCCATTCTCGCGGTATCCATGGCGGCGTCGCGCGCCATGGCGGACCACCTGGGCATCGAGCTTTACCAGTATCTCGGCGGGTTCACGGCCAGCCTGCTGCCCACGCCCCAGATGAACATCTTGAACGGCGGCGTACATGCTGACAACAACGTGGACTTCCAGGAGTTCCTGATTATGCCGGTGGGCGCAAAATCATTCAGCGAAGGCCTGCGCTGGGGCGTCGAGACCTTCCACGTGCTGAAAGGCGTGCTGAAGAAGCGGGGCTACAACACCGCCGTCGGCGATGAAGGCGGCTTTGCGCCGTCGGTGAAGTCGAACACCGAAGCCATCGAAGTCATCCTCGAAGCCATCACGCAGGCGGGCTACAAGCCGGGCGAGCAGATTGCGGTTGCGCTCGATCCCGCGGCCAGCGAGTTCTACGACAGCACCAAGAAGAAGTACGTCTTCAAGAAGTCCGACAAAAGCGAGCACTCCAGCGAAGAAATGGTGAAGTTCTGGGCCGATTGGGCCCGCCAGTATCCCATCGTGTCATTGGAAGACGGTTTCGCCGAAGACGACTGGGAGGGCTGGAAGCTGGTGACCGACGAACTGGGCGGCAAGATCCAGCTTGTTGCCGACGATATTTTCGTAACCAACATCGAGATTTTCCAGCGCGGCATCGACGCTGGTGTGGCCAACTCGATCCTCATCAAGCTGAACCAGATTGGTTCGGTGAGTGAGACCATTGACGCTATCAACCTGGCGCGCCAGAACGGCTACACCGCGGTGATCTCGCATCGTTCGGGGGAGACGGAAGATACCTTCATCGCTGACTTTGCCGTCGCCACGGGAGCCGGGCAGATTAAGACCGGCTCGGCCTCGCGCACCGACCGCATTGCCAAGTACAACCAGTTGCTGCGCATCGAAGAAGAACTCGGACCGGCAGCGAGGTTCCTGGGATTGAAGGCGCTGAACTATCACGGGGAACTGGCGGGGGGAAGGCAGGGGGGTAGGGGTTAGGGGTCAGGGCTAGTTTCGAGTTTCAAGTTTCGAGTTTCAAGTCGAATAACCTTAAGATTGTCATCCCGACCGAGGTCGCCGCGGTGACCGAGCGGAGGGATCTGCGGTTCGTCACATCTTGAGCATTGATATAATCACGCCTGATGAAGGACTCTGAGATCATCTTCGCTGTTGAGGAGTCGCCCGAGGGCGGCTACGAAGCTCACGCTCTCGGTCATCCAATCTTTACCCAAGCGGAGTCCTTGGATGAGTTGCGGGACATGGTGCGTGACGCTGTGCACTGCCATTTTGACTCGCATATGGCTCCAGCGGAGATTCGGCTCCATTTCGTTCGAAGCGAGATTTCACAAAGCAGCGAGACCGCGAAGATCGGCAAGTCAGTCACGATCAAAGGTGAACTTTCTGGAGGTCAAGACCTGTTTGTCGATGGTGAAATCGAAGGGTCTATTGAAATACCCGGCCGAAGCTTAACTGTCGGACCCAACGGGCGTGTGCGCGCGAATATCCAAGCTGGCAGCGTGATTCTGTACGGACGGGTACAGGGCGAAATTCGGGCAACGAACCGGGTCGACCTGCGAAAGAGTGCGTCATTGTGCGGTAATATCTCGACTGCGCGAATCTCCATCGAAGACGGCGCCTACTTCAAGGGCGCAATCGACATCTGCAGCGCAGAACGCGCGCAGAAGGTCGCGGTGGAATCAGAGGTTTCCGATGAGGTGATTACTGCTTGAAAGTGCCGCGCGACCTAAGCGGCTTCGAGTTGTCTAGGTTACTTCGCCGATATGGATATGAGGTTACCCGTCAGGTTGGCAGCCACCTTCGGCTGACATCTAACATTCGAGGCGCCCAGCATCACATCACAGTTCCTGCGCACAAGAACCTCAAACTTGGTACCCTGATTAGCATTCTTTCGGAAGTTTCAGCCTATTTAAGATTGTCTCGCTCCGACGTTGAACGGGAGCTCTTTGGCGACTGATAGATCTTGAGAGTACATCTCATCCTTTGTTTGTTCGGTGACGGCTAAGAGCTAGAAGCTAATGGCTACCATTCCCAAACCGCTCGTCCTCATCATCCTTGATGGCTGGGGCTATGCTCCGCCATCTCCGGCCAATGCCATCTGGCTGGCGCGCAAGCCCAACTACGATCGCCTGCTCGCCGAATTTCCCAATACGCTGATCCACACCAGCGGGCGCTACGTCGGCCTGCCCACCGGACAGATGGGCAATAGCGAAGTCGGCCATCTCAACATCGGTGCCGGGCGCGTGGTGTACATGGACATCACCAAGATCGATTTGATGATCGAGAATGGCGAACTCTTTTCCAACCCGGCTTTGGTTAACGCGATGACAAAGGCGCGCACCGGCGACCGCCGGCTGCACTTCTTCGGACTGTTCTCCGATGGTGGCGTGCACTCGCACCAGAATCATCTCTATGCGCTGCTGCGCATGGCCAAGCAGAACGGAGTGGACCGCGTCTTTGTGCACTGCTTCATGGATGGGCGTGACACCCTGCCCACCAACGGCGCCGGCTATATCGAGCAGTTGCAGCAAAAGATGCGCGAGTACGGAACAGGCAAAATTGCTACCGTGAGCGGGCGCTACTACGCGATGGACCGCGACCGCCGCTGGGAGCGCGAGAAGAAGGCCTTCGACGCGATGGTGTATGCAGACGCGGAAGGTGGCCGCTACACTGACGCGGTGCAGGGCGTAAAGGATTCCTACAACCGCGGAGTAACGGACGAGTTCATCATCCCGTTTGTGGTCACTGACAATCGTGGTGAACCGGTAGGCACGATTCGCGACGGCGATGTCTGCATCAACTTTAATTTTCGCGCCGACCGGGCGCGGCAAATCACGCGCTGCCTGGCGCGCAACAGCCACTTCACGCCACAGGATGGGCGCGAACTCGAAGGCTGGGAAGATCTCGACCGCATCATCCCGCGCGACCGCGTTCCCAAAGACCTGACATACGTCTGCATGACGCGGTATGACAAAAACTTTACCCTGCCGGTCGTGTCGCCGCCCGAGTCGCTGACCAACATTCTGGCGAACGTGATGGCCGATCGCAACTTGCGCAATTTGCGCGTGGCCGAGACTGAGAAGTACGCGCACGTGACCTATTTCTTCAACGGCGGCGTCGAGAAGCCATTTCCCGGTGAGGACCGCGTGATGGTGCAGTCTCCCAGGGTCGCGACCTACGATCTGAAGCCGGAAATGTCGGCGCAGGGAGTTGCCGATGCGGTGGTCAAGGCGATCGCGAATAACACCTTCGACGTGATGGTGGTGAACTTCGCCAATGCCGACATGGTGGGACACTCCGGCAAGATTCCGCCGACGATTACGGCGGTCGAGACCGTTGACGGCTGCCTGGGCCAGATCTACACCGCCCTCAGCCAGCGCGGCGGAGTCATGATCGTCACCGCCGACCACGGCAACGCCGAGCAGATGATCGATCCGGCTACGGGAGGTCCACAGACGGCGCATACCACGAATCCCGTGCCCTTCATCGTGGTGGCGGAGCATGCGGTCACACCGGGACAGCTCAAGGGAGACGCGCGCCGCTTCACGCTGCGTCCCGATGGCGCGCTGCAAGACATTGCACCTACCATGCTCGGGATCTTGGGCATCGCGCCACCTAAGGAAATGACGGGACACGATCTGCGGGTGATGGCCGAATCCGAAGTGAAGCACTAGGACACCACAGAGGCGTTCAATTTTGAGAGCTCGGGAAATCCGCCAACGATGACTGGCTGAATGTCCGGATCGCTCGCCTGAAAATCCAATTATTGAAACAGAAAGTCCTCTGTGTCTCTGTGCCTCTGTGGTAAATACTTCTCGTGAAGCTTCTCATCGCTCTCCATCACCGTTTTCCTCTCTGGCAGGTTCCGCCATGGTTCTCTGAGCGGCTGCGTCGCGATTTTCCGCAGCTCGAAGTGGTACATCTGCCCAACTACGATCATGTGATGGAGGAAATCGCGGATGCTGATATTGCGATCGCCTGGTCGTTGCGCGGAGAGCAGATCAAGGCAGCAAAGAGACTGCGGTGGATTCATTCGACGGCCGCGGCGGTCCATCACCTCATGACACCTGAATTGCTGGCCAGCGACATCGTCGTGACCAACGCGCGCGATGTCCACGGGCCGGTCGTTGCCGAACATGCGATCGGGCTGGCGTTCGCGCTCGCCAAGCGATTGCCGCAATCCGTGCGGTATCAGCAGCAAAAGCGCTGGGCACAGCACGACCTATGGGCCCAGCGGCCTCGTCTCCGCGAACTTAACAGCGCAACCATGACGATTGTTGGGCTGGGCGCGATCGGTGCTCCCTTGGCGCGGCTGGCGAAATGCCTGGGCATGCGCGTGGTTGGTGTGCGCGAGCATCCGGAGCGGGGAAGCGAAGTAGCGGATACCGTCCACGGTTTCGAAGAACTCGACGCGGCGCTGAGCGCGGGCGACTTTATCGTGCTGGCCGTTCCGGTCACACCCAAGACCCGCCACTTGATGAATGCCGAGCGTCTGGCTCGCCTGAAGCCTGACGCTTATCTGATCAACGTAGGTCGCGGTGTTCTCCTCGACGAAGCTGCACTGGTGGATGCGCTGCGCGCGAAGAGCTTCGGCGGCGCTGCGCTCGATGTCACGACCGAAGAGCCACTTCCGCCAGAGTCTCCGCTCTAGGAGATGGAGAATGTTTTGATTACTCCTCACATTGCTGGGTTGACGGAAAAGATGTGGGAGCGCCATTACGCGCACTACACGGAAAATCTGCGTCGGTTCTTGGAGGGGCAGCCGCTGTTGTGGGTGGTGGACAAGGAGAAAGGATATTAGCAGCAACTAGGATTCAGCACTCAGCACTTAGTACTCAGCATTCAGCCAAGGTAGGCCCTTCATTGATGGCTCGCGGCTGACTACTGACTACTGACAACTGACAACTGACAACTGACTACTGACAACTGATTGCCTCACCCCGCCGGCACGGTGAAGTGGAATACCGACCCGCAGTCAAGCTGTGAGGTGACGCCAATGGTCCCGCCGTGAGCTTCGACGATGGCCTTGGCGATTGCCAAGCCCATGCCTGTGCCTTGCACGCGATAACGCTGGTCCCGGCCGCGGTAGAACTTCTCGAAGATTAGCGACTGCTCCATATCGTCAATGCCGGGACCGCGGTCGGCGACGCTAAGATCTACCATTTTTCCGGCCGGTTCAGCGCTAATGGTAATCGGCGTTCCAGGAGGCGAGTACTTGGCGGCGTTCTCCAGCAACTGCACCAGCACTTCGGCAATACGCTCCAGGTCAATGCGAAGCGACGGCAACGACTCGGGAAGGTGCAGCGTCACTTCGCGTCCCGCCAGTGCTTGTTTCGATTTTTCCAGCGCCGCTTCGACGACCTGCCGAACGCCACAAGTCTCGCGACGCAGTTCCACTTGCTGAGCGTCAAGCTGCGCCATCTCCGCCGCTTCGCCAACCAGGCGATTGAGCCGGTCGGCTTCCTCGTCGATGACGGTGAGCAGTTCTCTTTGCCCCTCGGGATCGATTGGTGCGGGCGAAAGCAGCGTGGTTACCGACGCCTTGATGGATGTGAGGGGCGTCCGGAATTCGTGCGTGACGCTATCGAGTAAGGCCGAGCGCAGCTTTTCGCTTTCGCGGGCGGCTTCGGCACGGGTGAGAGTTTCGACGGCTCCAGCGCGTTCGATGGAAATCGCGATCAAGCTGCCCACCGCCTCCAGGGTTTCGCGGGATAGGACGGCGCCTTCCAGTCCCAGGCTACCTACTGGCTTGACTCCGATGCGCAAGGGCACGAAACACAACTGCTGTTCCTCATCCATCACCAATTCGCCCCGTCCGCTTACAGACTCGAGTTGTTCCTGGCTGAGTTCGGGGTGGTCAACGCCAGTGCGATAGACCTCCTTGCGTTTTGGCAGGAACATTGCCGCCGCCTTCAGTCCGAAGGCATCGCGCACGTACGAAGGGATGGAATTGAGCAACTCCATCACATTATCGGTGGCCAGCAACTGCTGGCTCAGCGAGTAAAGCCGCTCCACCTCTTTGCGGCGGCGGGTGGCGTTCAGGGCCTCGCGCCGGGCCCGCTCCGAGAGCCGGCTGGCCACGATGGCGCTGGTCAGAAACGCAAGCAAAGCAATCCAGTTCTGCGGGTCGGCGATGGTGAAGGTATGGATCGGCGGAAGGAAATAGTAGTTGAACGCCAGGGTAGCCACGACCGCGGTAGTGATGGCGACGGTCAGTCCCCAGCGGCTGGCTAACAAGAGCACTACCAGCAAAAACGTAAGCGCGACGGTAGTGGGATTCACATCAGGCAGACGCCGGTACGCAAGCACCACGATAGCGATAGTTCCCATCGCGACGGCGTAGTGGTAGAGAGCGGCCTTTAAGCGCTGCGGAGATACGGCAAAGGAATGCCGCCCGGTCTGCCCGCCTTCTGATCGTGGTGGATTCACGCCATGATTGTATCGAATCGACTTTTTCAGCCTCCTGCCGCAGAATAGTGGCGCAATGCAAAAAACCCCCGAGCAATGGCTGGAGGAGACAGCTCCGGCAAAAAAGAGCGGTGTCTTCAAGCTGTTCCTGGGGTATGCGCCCGGCGTCGGCAAGACCTACGCCATGCTGAGCGAAGCCATTCGGCGCCAAAGCCGCGGCGAAGATGTCGTGATTGGAGTGGTGGAGGCGCACGGGCGCAAGGTGACGCAGGAAATTGCCTCGCGCCTGGAGACGGTGCCGCGCAAGAAGATCGACTACAAGGGTACGCTTTTTGAAGAGATGGATGTGGACGCTATTCTGGCGCGCCATCCGCAAGTCGCACTAGTGGATGAACTGGCACACACCAACATTGAAGGCAGCAAGCACCACAAGCGTTACGAAGACGTGTTCGAGTTGCTCGACAACAAGATCGACGTGGTTTCGACCATGAACGTGCAGCACCTGGAAAGTGTCACGCCCATGGTGCACAAAATCACGGGGGTGCTGGTGCGCGAGACGGTGCCCGACTGGGTCATGAAGCGAGTCGACGAAATTGTGATGTCGGACGTTACTCCGGAAGCGCTGCAAACGCGCATGCGCCGGGGCGATATCTATCCCATGGAACGCGTGGATCGCGCGCTGGGGAACTTTTTCCGCCCCAGTAATCTGATTGCCTTGCGCGAAGTCGCCCTTCGCCACGTAGCGCAGGTGGTCGATCGCAGTCTGGAACGGTATCTCGACACGGAAGCGCCCGGTCGCGACTTGAATGTAGCGGAGCGCATTGGGGTCGGGGTCAGCTCCAATCCGGCGGCGCAGTATCTGGTGGCCCGGGCTTCCCGCATGGCACAGGCGATCAACGGCGAGCTGTATGTCTTGTATGTGGATACGGGGGTGGATGGCGACGATCCGGAGAGGCAGCGTTCCCTGCAGGCGAATCTTCACTTTGCGGAGAACCTGGGAGCAACCATTGTGCGGCTCAAGGGTAAGGACGTTGCCCAGGCCATGGCTGAGTTCGTCCGCGAGAAGCACATCACGCAGATGATTTTCGGACATTCCGCAACCAGCGGCTGGCGCAAGTACCTGTTCATGTCGGCGGTGCATCGTTTCCTCCGCGACGCGCCGGCGGTTGATGTTCACATCGTGAAGCAGCAGCCGAATTGAAGCAGTTGCCAGTAGCCAGCTGTCAGTTGACGTGCCCCACCGATTCGGCTGCGCTCAGGGCAGCGGAGATGACTTGGCTTCCGAAAAGATCTTAACGGACGCGCAGATATGGCCTAATATTCAGGCAACGGTCATCGGATCGTGAACTTGAGACTGGCAACTGACGACTGACAACTGCTTTGCACACGCGCTCGCACATCCTGGTGGTCGACGACGAGCCGCAAATCACGCGGGTGCTGCGTACCAGTCTCAACGCGCAAGGCTACGAGATCCGCGTGGCTAACGACGGTGAAACCGCGCTGGAGATTGTGAAGGACTTCGCTCCCGACCTGGTGATCACCGATCTGGCCATGCCCAACATGAACGGCATCGAGCTATGCCGCCGATTGCGCAAAATGTCGCAAGTCCCCATTCTGATCCTTTCGGTGCGCGGCGAAGAGCGCAGCAAGATTGAGGCGCTCGACTCCGGCGCCGATGACTACGTGACCAAACCCTTCAGCACCGGTGAGCTGCTGGCGAGAATTCGCGCGGCGCTTCGGCGCTCCCCGCTAAGCGACAGCGCCGTGCAAACCAGGATTGACCTTGGTGATTTCCACATTGATCTCGACGCGCATTCCGTCGTGGTCGCCGGCAGAGAAGTGCGGCTGACACCCAAGGAGTTCGATGTGCTGGTGTACATGGCGCAACATCCACGCAAGGTCTTGACCCATCGCGCAATCTTGAACGCCGTGTGGGGCAGTAACAGCGTTGAGCAAAACGAATACCTGCGGGTCTTCGTTGGCCAATTGCGCAAGAAGCTCGAGCCCGATGCCAGTTCGCCGCAGTACATCCTGACCGAGCCATGGGTGGGATATCGCTTCGAGCCGGGTGACTGAAGGTGATTGCGCGCCGGGTCGTCCCGCTTCGTTTTGTATAATCGTTGGTTTGCACACCGTCCTTGAGGAGAATCTGTTGCAGCAGGCGGAAATTGGCATCGTCGGGGGGAGCGGTCTCTACTCCATGCCGGGGCTAACCGACGTGCGCGAGGTGGCGCTGGAAACGCCGTTCGGCGCACCTTCCGACGCCTACGTGCTGGGCACCCTGGCTGGTCGAAGCGTAGCTTTTCTAGCCCGCCATGGCCGCGGACATCGCTTCATGCCGACGGAGATAAATTACCGCGCCAACATTCACGGGTTGAAGCAGCTTGGGGTCTCGCGGATCATTTCGCTGTCGGCCGTCGGCTCTCTGAAGGAAGAACATCGGCCACTTGACTTTGTCATTCCTGATCAGTTTGTCGATCGCACCCGCCACCGTGTCGACACGTTCTTCGGCGATGGGCTTGTCGCACACGTCGGATTTGGGCATCCCGTTTGTGAGGAAATGGCGGTAGTGCTTGAGGGTGCTTGCCGTCGCGCCGGCGTGAATGTGAAGCAGGGCGGCACCTACCTGAACATGGAAGGGCCACAGTTCTCGACCAAAGCTGAGTCCAATCTGTATCGCAGTTGGGGCATGGACGTGATCGGCATGACCAACCTCACGGAGGCCAAGCTGGCTCGTGAAGCCGAGCTCTGCTATGTCACCGTCGCCATGGTTACGGATTACGATTGCTGGCACGAGGAACACGATCACGTTAGCGTGGACCAGATTATCGCGGTGTTGCTGAAGAACGCCGAACACGCATGCAACGTGGTGCGAGAAGCGGTGGCGGCGATGCCGAAGACGCGAGGTTGCAAGTGCGGTTCGGCATTGAAGAACGCCATCATTACCCAGAAGGACGTTGTGCCTGCCGCTACGCTGCAGCGCTTGAAGCTGCTGGTGGGCAAATATTTCAACTCTGAAGAGAAAGCGGGAACATAGGATTTGTCGATTCTTGTCGTCGGTTCTGTCGCATTCGATACCCTCAAAACTCCTTACGGCGAGCGCCAGAAGATTCTCGGTGGCGCGGCGACCTATTTCTCGCTTTCGGCCAGCTACTTTACCGATGTGCGGGTGATCGCGGTGGTGGGCGAAGATTTTACGGCCGAGAACGAAGCCGTGATGACCAGTCGCAGGGTCGATACGCGCGGCATCCAGCATGCGAAAGGGAAGACCTTTCATTGGTCCGGCGAGTATGGCGAAAACGTCAACGAAGCGAAAACGCTGAATACGGAGTTGAACGTTTTCGAAAGCTTTCAGCCGCAAATCCCAGCCGAATACAACGACTCGGACTTCCTGTTTCTAGCGAACATCGATCCGGTCCTGCAGACGCGGGTGCGCGACGCCATGCAGAACGTGAAGCTGGTGGGCGGCGACACCATGAACTTCTGGATCAGCGGGCATCGGGAGAAGCTGGGCGAGATGTTGAAGCGGGTTGACGTGCTGCTGATCAACGACACGGAGGCCAAGATGCTGGCGGGCGACAGCAGTTTGCCGCGAGCCGCGCGCAAGGTGCTGGAACTGGGCCCGCGCGCGTTGGTCATCAAGCATGGCGAATATGGCGCCACGATTTTCTTTCGCGATGGGGAATTCGCCGGAGGGCATCATCCGTTCCGTGCTCCGGCGTTGCCGTTGGACGAGGTACGCGATCCCACCGGCGCCGGCGACAGTTTTGCTGGCGGCTTCATGGGCTACATCGCCTCGCAGGGCGAAGTGAGCCGCCGCGTGCTGAAACACGCCATGTTCTATGGCAGCGTGATGGGCTCTTTCTCGGTGGAGCGCTTCGGCACGGAGCGGCTGCAATCACTCACGCGCCAAGAGATCGACAACCGGTTTGAGGTCTTTCGCGAGCTGACACATTTGGACTGATCCTTCCCTAGCGAGTAATTGAGCACAGTGTGTATTGCTGGCTCTCGGAACGGTAGAATGGTCAAGGAGGGTAGACTTACGATTGGAGGCGTTAATGGCTTATCTTGGTGACGTCATCGTGAGAGATCCCGAAATCCTGGGCGGGGTACCGGTTTTCCGCGGAACACGTGTGCCATTCAAGAACTTACTCGATTATCTCGAAGGCGGCCATACGCTTGGCGAGTTTCTGGAAGAGTTCCCCTCGGTGACGCGCGAGGCCGCCATTGCCGCTCTGGAGCATGCTAAAGAGCTGGTCCTTGCTCAGACGAGATGAGACTCCTGATTGACGAGTGCTTGCCACGTGCACTAAAACGGCTGCTCGCCGAACATGAATGCCGAACCGTGCAGGAGATGGGATGGTCCGGAACCCAGAATGGTGCGCTTCTATTATTGGCGGAGGAAGGATTCGACGTCCTGGTGACGATTGACCAGGGCATGGAGTATGAGCAGAATCTTGCGAATCGCGAGATCGCCTTGCTTGTGCTGGGTGCACGATCTAATCAGATCGAGGACCTGGCGCCCATCATCCCAGCCACCCTTGACGCCCTTCGCGGCATCCAGCCGGGGCAGATAGTTCGGGTCGGGGACTGAATGAGTCTAGTGCTTTCTGCCGCTTCGGACTCAGATACTCTTGCTAGCGCACGGTCAAGATTCCGCGGCGAACCTGTTCTAACAAGCGATTTCCCGTGAAAGCTGACCAAGCAGTCCTGAAGAAGCGCTACCAACAACAGCGCAGTGAAGCAGGTTTTACGCTGCTGATCGGAGCCCTTTCCATAGCAGCGCTTTTCTTCTATTACTTCAAACGAGACCTCCTGCTCTACGGCGACGCCGTCGCGCACATCAACATCGCGCGCCGTGTCGTGGATAACCGTCATCCGCTGGAGTCGTACGGGCAACTGGGCACCGTCTGGCTCCCCCTGCAGCACATTGCCATGCTGCCGTTCGTGTGGATTGAGGCGCTCTGGCGCAGCGGAATCGCCGGATCCATTCCCAGCATGGCGGCGTATATCGTGGGCACGCTGGGAATATTTCGCCTGGTGAGGGGACGGGCATCCGCCCTCGCCGCCTACTTCGCCGCAGCCATCTACGCCCTCAATCCAAACCTGCTCTACCTGCAAAGCACGGCGATGAACGAGCCGATCTTCCTGGCCTTCTTCATCTGGACGTTGGTCTATCTCGACGAGTTCCTGCGTGCTACGTCGCCGCAAGCGATCGACCCGCATGTGATGCCGGCGCAAATGAAGCCTGAGCGAGCGCTCGAAGCCTGCGGAATGACTTTGGCTGGAGGGACGTATACGCGGTACGACGGATGGTTTGTTGCCGCAATCGTGGTTGTCGTGATTCTGTGTATCTTTGCGCGCTGGTGGCGGCGAGTGACGGACAGAGCGCAGCGAAAGGCGATGGGGAAATCGCTAATCGCACTTCTAGTGCTGAATGCCCTGGTTCCGGTTTACTGGTATGTCTATACCTACTGTGTATCAGGCTATGGACTTGATTTCCTCAATGGCCCTTACTCGGCCAAAGCGATTGTGCTACGTACGACGGCCCGTGGTGCGCCCCCCTATCCCGGCCAGCATGATCTATTCACAGCCGCACTCTACTTTCTGAAATCGGCCAAGCTGAACATGGGAGCCGACTTCTGCGGACAGGCGCTTTTTGCGCTGGCCCTGGCCGGAACGCTTGCAGCGGTGTGGAAGCTCCGCCGGTACGGAGTGTTCCTGCTGCTTTGGCTCCCCCTGCCGTTCTATGCGCTTTCCATCGCCTACGGCAGCGTGCCCATTTATCTGCCGGTGTGGTACCCCTTCTCGTATTACAACGTGCGCTACGGGCTTGAACTGTTGCCCCTGTTTGCAGTTTTTCTCGCTGTATTGATGGACTTCATCCTGGAACGGTTGAACCGATCGGCAGCGCGGATTGCGGCGGCGGTGATGGTGATGGGCTTTGTCGTGGTCAGCTATGGTTGGGTCTATAGCCAAATACCGATCACGTTGCGGGAAGCGCAAGCGAATTCCGCGGGCCGCACTGTGATGGAACGCGCGCTAGCCGACTCTCTCGCGAAATTGCCGGGATCGGCCACGCTGCTCATGTACGGCGCCGAGCACGCCGGCGCGCTGCAACAGGCGGGGATTCCATGGCGGCGCGTCATCTCCGAAGGGGAGCACCCTGACTGGGATTGGGCGCTTCTCGATCCGGCGCGGTATGCGGACTACATGGTCGCCTGCCAGGGCGATCCGGTGTGGGCGGCGGTGCGACCACAGCGCGCTGAATTGACGAAACTGCTGTCCATCAGCGTTCCCGGCCAATCGCGCTGCACCATCTACAAGCGCGGGCGACTGTAAGCCATGCAAAGGCTTATCGCAAATTTCGGAAATCCTCCTGCGTAATGCCAAGTTGTCGCAGTATCTTGAAGAACAACGGAGGGCCGATCTCCCGACCGCCGTGAAGGGGAATAGTCACAGCGCGTCCGTCAGGATGGTTCCAACGCTCATGGCTGCCGGTCTGCCTCGTCCGCAAAAAACCGAGCTTGCGAGCTGCATTCTGGAAGTCGCGGGACGTACCGCTAGGCATGTACGATTTCGGTGGTGTCGGCAGGCAAGGGAATGCGTTTTTCCAAATACTCTTCCGCGATCATCTGGAAAACGCAGGCCAACTCGCTCAGTGCCTCTTCGCGTGTCGGCATTAGGGCGTAGCACCCCGGGATGGCGGGAATTTCTGCAACCCATGCGCCGTCTGGCTGGCGGTACAAAACCGTTTTGTAGTCTTCGAGCTTCACGGCTGGCTCTCGATTTGGTTCACAGTTTATCACGTAGGGCGTCTCCAACAGGCGTTGCGACTGACCTTCCATGAACGCCCCTGCCAATCCCTCTGCGCCCGCACACTTGCAGTTAACAGCCTTATAACCTCGCTGTTTGTTACAATCCGCGCATTGGAGGCCAAGAGCACCATTGGCGAGCGCGACTGAAATGGCGAGTATTCCGTTCGTTAAGGCGACGGCCTGCGGCAATGATTTTCTGATCGTGGATTTTACCCACGCTCCCAGCGATATCTACTCTTTCAGCCGGAGTATCTGCGATCGGCATAATGGCATCGGCGCCGACGGTGTGGAATGGGTGCTGCCCGCGACCGATGCGGACCTGCGGGTGCGGCTGCTGAACGCCGATGGTTCCGAGGCGGAAATCTCGGGCAACGGGACACGCTGCGTGGCGGCATGGTATTGCGCCGAGAACAATCGCAGCTCGGTCGTCATTCGTACGGGAGCCGGTCTGAAGACCTGTAACCTGACCGCGCGCGCGGGGAACAGCTTTGAGTTTCGCAGTTCCATGGGCGAGCCCGAGGTAGGGGATGAGTTTTCCATCAAGCTCACCTACGGAGAGTTTTCCGGCATTCCGGTTTCCATGGGCAATCCTCACTACGTGGTTTATGTGCCCGAGTTTGAGCTGGGCTGGCAGGCGGCGGCACAACAAATCTCAACTCATCACGACTTCAAGTATGGGATGAATGTTGAATTCGTAAAGGTAATGAATAAAAGCGAGATTGAGGTGCGATTCTGCGAGCGCGGCGTGGGCGAGACCATGTCTTCGGGCACGGGCTCCTGCGCCGCCGCTGTCGCTTCCATCCACACCGGCAAAGTGAAGTCGCCCGTGCGTGTGCATGCTCCTGGCGGAGTGCAAACTGTCGAATGGGACAAAGAAGTGTTTCTCTACGGTCCGGCGACGCTACTCTGCCGGGGTGAGTTTTTCGTTTAAGATAAGCCATCCGGATGATCTCTTCCCAACAGCCTGAACGTTTACGTCCTCCAGCCTTGCGGCAGGGTGACACGGTCGGCATTGTTGCACCGGCAAGCGGGTTCCGGAGGGAGGACTTCGAGGCTGGTTGCGACACGCTGTGCCGGTTGGGATACCGACCTTTCTATTTGCCTTCGATCTTTGAACGCGACCTTTATTTTGCGGGCGCCCTGGAGCGGAGGCTCAGCGAATTGCACGAGATGTTCAGCAGAACTGAAGTGCGGGCCATCCTCTGCGCGCGCGGAGGTTATGGATGCAACTATCTGCTGCCGCATCTCGACCTGGAACTCATTCGCCGAAACCCGAAGATCTTTGCGGGCTGCAGCGATGTGACGACGTTGCTTACCTACTTGTGCGACCGCACCGGATTGGTCACGTTTCACGCGCCTATGGTCGCGGGAGATTTTTCCCGGCCCGGTGGTATCGATGTGGATGCGTGGTCGGCGGCGGTGTCGTCCGGAAAGCCCTACCCGCGGACGTTTAGCCGTGATGAAGTACAGCCGTTGATGGAAGGCGATGCAGAGGGCATCCTGTACGGCGGCTGTCTGTCGTTACTTTGCGTCTCGCTTGGCACACCGTATGAAATCCACACCGAGGGGAAGATTCTGTTTCTGGAGGACCGCGGGGAAAAACCGTACCAGATCGATCGAATGCTGATGCAGTTGAAACTGGCCGGAAGGTTCGAGGGAGTGGCGGGAATTATTATTGGCGAGATGCTCGACTGCGGCCAACGGGACGCTGCGGACAGGACACTTCATGATCTCGTGGTCCGTATTCTTGGAGGATTTGGGGTCCCGATCGCGTTTGGGCTGAAATCCGGACACGTTTCCGGCAAGAGTTTTACGCTGCCCTTTGGTGTGAGTGCGACACTCAGCGTCGGACAAAACGTCGCACTGAAGATCGACGCCGCCGTGCAGGCTGAATCACCCGCATCCGTCCGAGTGTCGCACCCATGAAGCCGAAACATATCCATCTGATTGGGATTTGCGGCACAGCGATGGCATCGCTCGCCGGGATGCTCAAACAACGTGGCTTTCACGTCACCGGTTCAGACCATGCCGCCTATCCTCCGATGTCGGACTTTCTGGTTTCGCTGAACATTCCGGTCTCCCAGCCATTTAGCGAACGCAACTTGCAGCCGCAGCCTGACCTTGTGGTGGTGGGCAACGCCATATCGCGCGGCAATCCGGAATTGGAGCACGTACTCGATCAGCGCATTCCGTTCGAGTCTATGTCACGGGTGTTGCACGACGAATTCTTGATTGGACGAGAGAGGCTGGTGGTGGCGGGTACGCACGGAAAGACCACCACCTGTTCAATGCTGGCATGGCTGTTTCACCACGCGGGACGTGCGCCCAGTTTCTTGATCGGGGGTATCCCGGAAAATTTTGGCAGCCCCTTCGGCCTGGACTCGGGACAGGAGTTCATCCTGGAAGGCGACGAATATGACACCGCATTCTTCGACAAGGGACCAAAGTTTCTGCACTACTTTCCAGATGCTGTCATCCTAACGTCGGTGGAATTCGACCACGCCGACATCTACAAGAATCTTGACGAAGTAAAGACGGCATTCGCGCGTCTGGTGAACCTGATTCCAGGTCGCGGACTGCTGGTCGCCTGGGACGGTCATGCCAACGTTGACCAATGTGTGGGCCGCGCATTCTGCCGAGTCGAACGCTATGGATTCAAGCAGCAATCGAAATGGCGAGTGGCCGATGTGGAATACACGCCTACCGTGACAAGCTGGCGCGTGTTGCGCGACCGTGAGCCTTGGGGTAAATTCGCTTTTTCTCTGGCCGGCGAATACAACGTGCTGAACGCGACTGCGGCGGCTACGCTAGCGGCCAACTACGGTATTGGAGTGGACGCAATTGCCGATGGACTGCGCAATTTCCGCAGCGTGAAGCGGCGGCTTGAGGTCAAAGCCGAAGTCCATGGAGTCACGATCATCGACGATTTCGCTCACCACCCCACTGCCATTGCGGAGACGCTGAAGGCGCTGCGCACTCGTTATCCGGGCCGGCGTTTATGGGCGATTCTCGAACCCCGTTCCAACACGCTTCGTCGCAAGGTCTTTCAGGAGGAGCTGGGGCGGGGTCTGTCGGTGGCGGATGAAGTGGTAGTAGCAGGCATTTTCAAGTCGGAAGCCATTCCGGAACATGAGCGACTGGATGCCGCCGCCGTGATTGCGAAGTTGCGCGCGTCGGGCAAGCCCGCGCGGCTGCTGGATACTGCAGATGCGATCGTGGATTCGATCGCGCCCGAGCTGCGAACCGGAGACGTCGTTGCCATCCTATCCAACGGGGGATTCGCTGGCATCTACGAGAAGCTGCCCGCGCGACTCAGGGCCCTCCATGAGGTCTCGACGCCAGCGTGACCCGACCGCGCGTTGCCGTGCTCGCGATGACGTTGCTGGGCTGCGGATTCTTGTTTTCCGGCGGCGGCCGCGTCTGGGCAGCCACGCCGGTGACTTGCGCTTCGCCAGCCAGCGCTCAACCTGAGCCCACCGAGTATTTCGTCTCGCTCGCCGATCATGCCGAACGCCTCGCTCATGTGAGCATCAGACTGCCGCAAGGTGGAGGGACGCGCACGCTTGCTATGCCGGTCTGGAATGCGTTGTACCAGGTGCGCAACTTTGCCGCCAACGTGGAAGATGTGCGCGCGCAGGATGCTTCCGGCGCCGCGGCGCAAGTCCGCAACACCACCACCAGCGAGTGGACAATCACGGCGCCGCCGGGTTGTGTCGTGGTCAGCTACGATGTTCACCTCGATGTCGCCGGCCCCTTCGGCAGCTGGCTGAGCGCGGACCAGGGCTTCTTCAATTGGGCCATGGTGCTGATGTATGCTCCCTCTCTGCGCTCAGAGCCTGTGAGCCTTCGGCTGCTGGATGTTCCTGCCGCCTGGGGACTGCGCGATGTTCATGTGCTGGGAGGCGCTGAACCGGGAAAAGTCGAGCAGGTGGTCGGAGTGGCCCACAATTACGATGAGCTTGCCGACAGCCCGGCTGAGATCGGAACCTTCCGCCAGTCGGAATTTCAACAGGACGGCGCGACGTACCACGTTGTGGTAGACGGCAGTCCAGCCGACTACGACATGGCAAAGCTCGACGAGGTGCTGGGCCGGATCACCCACGCAGCCGTGGACTGGATGCAGGACCGCCCCTACGAGGAATACACATTTCTTCTTCGCCTGCCGCGCGGACCCGGCGGCGGAGGGATGGAACACGCTTACGGCACTGCCCTTGAGGTGAACGCGGACCGGATGCATGAGTCCCTGCTGCCTCTGGCGAGTTTAAGCGCGCACGAGTTCTTCCATTTGTGGAATGTGAAGCGGATTCGGCCCCAGTCGTTGGAGCCAATCGACTACCAGCACGAGACCGATACCCGGGCCCTCTGGTTCAGCGAAGGCGTAACCAGTACAGTGGGGAACATATTGCTGGTGCGCGCGGGATTGATCGACGAGAGAATTTATTTGCAGCACCTATCGGAAGAAATTACGGAATTACAACGGCGTCCCGCGTACCGTTGGCAATCGGCGGAGGATTCCAGCCTCGACGCCTGGTTTGAGGGCAACGCGCACTATCGCTCGCCGGAGCGGAGCATCAGTTACTACAACAAGGGCGAGGTTCTGGGCGTCCTGTTAGATCTGCGTATTCGCCAGATGACGCATGGAGAAAAGTCGCTACGCGATTTGCTGCAGTGGATGAACCTGCACTTTGCCAAGCAGCATCGGTTCTTTCCCGACTCCGAGGGTGTGAAGGAAGCGGCGGAGGCGGTTGCGGGGAAGAGCTTTGCCGAGTTCTTTCGCGAGTACGTATCTGGAGTGGAAGAGATTCCCTACGACGATTTTTTTCGGTTCGCGGGATTGCATCTGGTCAGCCAGACTGTACTGGTAGGATCGGCGGGCTTCACCACCACGGCGAACCTGGGAGCTCAACCAGAAGTGGTTCAGGTTGATCCCAACAGCGATGCCCACCGGGCCAGCATCGCTGCGGGAGACCGCGTGATTGCCATCGAGGGAGAACCTGCCGACGCCTCACTCGATGACCAACTCGCGCAGATGCTGCCGGGGACGACCGTGCACCTTCGCATTGAGAATCGAAAAGGCCAACGTGATGTAAAGCTTCACCTGGGTTTGCGCGAGCAGCAGGCATATAAACTTCAGGACGTGCCGTCGGTCAGCCCGGAGCAACGTGCTCATCGCAGAGCATGGATCCATGGCGACGACGAGGGCAGAGGAACGCCTTGATCCGCACTCTCGTCCTCCTGGCTTTCTGGGGCGTGTCGATTTTCATCGTCGGCCCGTCGCTGCTGTTGTACGCGCTCATCAGTGGGGACATCAACCCGCTTTACAACATATCGAACCGGCTCGCGATATTGGGCGTTCGCCTGGTCGGGGTGAAGATCGAAATTCGCGGGATGGAGAACCTGGAGGCGGGGCGCAACTACATTTTTATGGCGAACCACACGTCGAACCTGGATCCGCCAGTCCTGCTCCCCACTATTCCGGGCCGCTGCTCCGTGCTGGTGAAGAAGGAGCTTTTCCGCGTTCCCGTCCTCGGTACTGGCATGAAAATGGCATCCCTGGTGCCGGTAGATCGGAGCGATCGCGAGGCCGCTATCGAGAGCGTGAATGCGGCCACCGCCGTGTTGCGCCAAGGATTGCACATGCTGATCTTCCCGGAAGGCACGCGTTCCCGTGATGGCAGGCTGCTGCCCTTCAAAAAGGGACCCTTTCACCTGGCGATCAACGCGGGAGTGTTCGTGGCTCCAGTCACCCTGCTGGGGACCTATGAGCTATGGCCGAAGAGCCAGTTTGCCTTGCGGCCGGGAAGGGTAGCTGTGATGTTCCACAAGCCAATCGATCCGCGCAATTATCCTGATCGGGATTCGTTGATGAAGGCTGTCGCTGAGACCATCGAGAGTGCATTGCCGGCGGAGCGACGGTGAGGTAGGGGTAACGCCGCGCGGACATCCTCTCGCCAAAGCGGACGAGAAGGATGGGGCACCCAAAATTTAGATGCGGTCGTCGAAAGGCCGGGCCACCCGCCACCCGGCAAGTATCATGTTGGACAGTGCGGGTGTTACGGCTTGGATTTGGCCGAGAGCGGAAATTGCAGATGCAATATCCCGTTTTTCAGGTCCACAGCCCCGGTATGCTCGGGAGGAAGCTGGTAAACCTCTACAACCCCGTCTGTCAGGATAGCCATCAGGGAGCCATCGGGGGACAGCGCAACGCCAGATACAGTCCTGATCTTCTGCTGCTTCGCGTCTAGAGTGAACGCTACATGTTGGCTTGGAAGGTCGTAGACTACAATACGCTTTAGCACTGCGTGATAATCAATATCGAGAAACGCGCTACCACCCTTATGGGTCCAGACCGTGACAGCGAACCGGTTGCCATCCGAAGATGGATAGAACAGTTGCCCGATCCATTCGTCATCATGGAAACTAGCCGCCAATAAAGGGTTGCCGCCCGCTTTTGGTAATACGCTAACACCGTGAGGCATCCAAAGTGCCAGCAGTTCGTTGTTGAGGAAATGGGGAATACCGCAACTGGCACCTTGGCCAGTTTCATGGCATATTACTCGCTCGCCACCTGTCCTGGATTTTACGATCACCCTATTGACATAAACATTTTGTGACTTCATGAACTCCTGGCTGAAAAACGTTAGCTCTCCGTCTGAAATAGATACAGCCGACGGCAAACGCTCATCTTTCCAAGCAGGCTGTGGCTGTAAGGAGTTTGTGTCGATCCACTGGTAGAGAGCGTCAGGGTAGTGATACTCCGCCAAAAGCGATTTTCCAGAGGGGGAAGGATATAAATCCCACAGGTGGGATCGTTGCTCAGAGGAGAGTGAGAGAGTTTTCAACTGTTCGAACTTTGGCGAATAGAGCGCGCTTATTTCAGGCGTCAACACCACAAACCGGCCTTCGCCAGCCGCAATAATCCCTCCCCGAGGTCGGGTGATCGACCATTCTTTGGTGTTCCGAACCTGCCCAGTGGCCGCATCTAAAAAGATCCCGTGAAGTCTCAGGGGCAAGAGCTCGCCGGGTTGATCCCTTCGCGCAAGGGTTGTAACCTCCTCTCGCGTTATGAAAGTCGCAATCAGGACATCGTCGGAAATAAAGCAAATGGGATTAAGTCTAAGATTCAGCCCCCACTGTTCTTGCTTGGGCGCGAAGCCCGTGAAACCGACTGAGCGCAAGTCGAACTTCCACGCCGGCCCATGTGAATCGCTATCAGCTCTTCCTTCGACCTTATGGCCAAGGCCTAGGGATGACTGTGTAATAAACGTTACCAAGAAGGCCGTCCACAAAAACGTGCTGAAAGAACCCGCCAATGCCGCTTCCCGGGTTCGACGTATCCAAGTGTACGAACGGATTTCCATTAGAATCCATGCCTCCAGGGAAATGCACGCCATTGCATCGGGAGTCCCCTCCGCAACTAACGAGACTGCCCGGCCCAAGCCCATTAGTTGCTGAAAAATTCGTAAGCGTCCGGTTCAGACCGCCGGGTGCCCCACACATTCCCGTCGTTTGGAATGTGTGGGAGACATAACGTACCCGAATCGACTCTTCGGTTTCACCAAAGCCGACTTATCTACCTCCCACTCATTCGAAAATCACGAATGAGTGGGGCACCCGGCCTTCGTTTTCATCCGCCCGCTTAGAGACCGGTCATTTTCTCCAGGCGTTCCGGGTACCGAGCACCTTCTACCTTGATCTTTGAGGCGGCGCTATCGATGTCGCGGAGGTCATCGGGCGTCAGTTCGACTGCCGCTGCTCCGATGTTCTCTTCGAGGCGGTTTAGCTTCGTTGTGCCTGGGATCGGAACGATCCATGGCTTTTGAGCAAGCAGCCAAGCGAGTGCGATCTGAGCAGGAGTCGCTTTCTTACGTTCCGCGGTGCTGCCGATCAGTTTAATCAGGGCCTGATTTGCCTTGAGGGCCTCCTGCGTGAAGCGAGGGAGGCTGCTGCGGAAGTCGGAACTGTCGAACGAAGTGTTCTCGCTCATCTTCCCAGTGAGGAAGCCCCTACCGAGGGGGCTATATGGAACGAAACCAATTCCGAGTTCTTCAAGAGTCGGCATTACTTCCTTTTCAGGGCCTCTCGTCCACAGCGAGTATTCGCTCTGGAGAGCAGTGATCGGCTGGACTGCGTGTGCGCGGCGAATCGTCTTTGCGCCTGCCTCAGAAAGCCCGAAGTGCTTGACCTTGCCCGCTTGAATCAGTTCCTTCACGGCGCCGGCGACGTCTTCGATCGGCACATTCGGGTCAACCCGGTGCTGATAGAGGAGGTCGATTGTGTCGACTTTGAGCCGCTTGAGCGAGCCTTCGACGGCCTGCTTGATGTGCTCCGGCCGACTATTCAAGCCCGGCGATCCTTTCATCCCGCGCGGATCGAAATTAGGACTGACGTCGAACCCAAATTTCGTGGCGATCACCACCTGCCCGCGGAACGGAGCGAGGGCTTCGCCCACAAGCTCTTCGTTCAAGAACGGGCCGTAGACTTCCGCGGTGTCAAAGAATGTGATGCCGCGTTCCACGGCGGCACGGAGAAGAGAAGTCATCTCCTGCTTGTCTTTGGGCGGGCCGTAGGAAAAGCTCATTCCCATGCAGCCGAGGCCGATTGCAGACACTTGCAGATTGCCTTTTCCAAGTTTGCGTTTTTGCATTATTATTCCTTCTAGAATGGCGCCCAGGAGACGTGCTCAGGAATCACTTCTTTTCGATCAGCCGGGCCGTGAGCACGGCTCCGTCGCGGTCGTCATGCAGCTTGATGGGGAAGATCAGAACGTTCCAACTCCAATGCGGACTCTGAACCGGCAGATGAGAGGCCCCTTGAAATCCGCGCCGGTCAATGTAAGTTTCGCGGGTATCGGCTACGGTGCACACGATGTCGCGCCATTCGTCACCCATCTGCGGAAACTGCTCGAACAAGTTCTTGCCGACAAACCAAGCTCGTTTGTGTCCATTCATCGCCGCGAAGTAGTCATTCACGTGCTGCCAAGTTCCTTCCCTATCCAGGATCTCCAGGACAATGTCGTCCCCCATGGCCATCGAAATGCGTGAATAATAAAAATCGCGCGCATCCACTACGACCGGGCGGCCACGCTTCTTGGCCTCGAAGGAACGCAGCGCGGAAACCAGGTCATCCACCGAGCTGTATCCCTTGAGCAGGTGCATGTCGGCGATGCCGCCGAACTTACGTTCCAGCGTCGCTGACAAAATGATGATCGGAACCTGGGGACGGTTGCGGCGCAGCGTCTCGGCCACGTCGGTCCCGAATTTGCCTGATCCCAGATGGTAATCGAGAACGGCAATATCGATACCGTGCAGTTTGGCTTCAGCCTCCTCTATGGAGCTGGAAGTCACTACCTGATAGCCCTTTTGCCGAAGTATGGCCGAGCGCAGCACCAGGTTGTCTTCGCGATCGTCCAGCAGCAACACGCGGATCGGAGTGACGATCACCACCTGCGGACCGGCCGCCTGCGACAGTACCGGATTGGAGATGTCTTCGCTCATCGCTTAACAGTTAGAAGCACGTCAGGGTTTCCCGGTGACCCCGTGTGTCGTTAATACCGATAAAAGGCCCGTAAAAGACGAGGCACGCTGGCGCAGAGTTCACGGTTCGTCGGTTCCAGGAGCAGAGCTGCTTTTCTGGCCAGCCAGGATCGCCCGGACCGCTTTCGCAAGTTCTGGGAGTTTATTGAATATGCCGACCGCTCGCAACCATTCTTTGTGGTCGAAGGCGGGAGATCCGCTGACCATGGCCCCTGCCGGAATGTCTCCATGGGTCCCACTCTGGGCGGTCACGACGACGCCATCGCCGATATTGCAATGGCCAGCGACGCCCACCTGGCCGGCGAGGATGACATTCTTGCCCACCACCGTCGATCCGGCCAATCCAACTTGGGAGCACAGAAGGGTATGCTCAGCGACCGCGGAGCCATGTCCCACCTGCACCAGGTTGTCGATCTTAACCCCGCGCCCAATGCGGGTTTCACCAATGCTGGCGCGGTCCACGCAGGAGTTCGCCTGCACTTCAACGTCGCTGTCCAGCACCGCCGGGCCAGATTGGGTGATCTTTTCCCAGCGATCGCCGTCGCGGGCAAAGCCGAAGCCGTCGCATCCGACAATGGCGCCGTTTTGCAGGGTGACGTTGTCGCCCAGGATGCAGTCTTCGCGTACGACCGCGTGGGCATGTGCGAAGAAATGGTTGCCAATACGTGCGCCGTGATAAATCACAACGTGTGGCAAGAGCACAGCATCGTCGCCAATCTCGACGTCCTCATCGATCACCACGTAGGCCGCAACGTGGGCCTGCTTGCCAAGTCTGGCGGTAGGTGCGATCACGGCTGTCGGATGCACACCGGCTTCATACACCGGGGGCTGGTAAAAAAGACTGATCGCTCTGGCGAATGCCAGGTAGGGATTTTTGCTGCGCAACATACCTGTCGAGATAGTGGGGAAGTCCTCGGCAACGATCACGGCGGCGGCGGCGGTGGTCTTGGCGGCAGCCGCATATTTGGGATTGGCGACAAAGGTAATTTGCCCAGGGCCGGCTTCTTCGATTCCGGCAACGCCCATGATCTCGGTGTTGGGGTCAGCGTTTTCGAGCGTGGCGCCCAATGCAGACGCGATTTCGGCAAGTTTCATAGTCGGCATATCTCGAGACCGCGGAACTTCGCCGCTGACCAGCACTTCACCCGAACAACGATACCTGACGCGTGTCTTCTGGACGACGGCCGCGGCGCTGGGATTTCTTGTCACCAATGACAGCTATCACGGTCATTTCAGCCAGCGCAGAGCGGGGCACAAAAATCCGTTGCGTGTTGGAGCGAGTATCGGGCGGGATAACGGAAAAGCCATCGGTCCCTTCCTGCAGTAGGTCGTTGGGCATCATGCCCTCAATCGTCTCGTTGTCGCGGAAGCGCAGCCGCACCCATAGTCCTTCCATGCGAGGCCGCGAAGTAAAGGTCTTGCGGGTGAGCGATTCTGAATCACCGAACTCACGAACGAAGTAAACGCCTTTGACCTCGCGCAACTCGATGGAAACCACATTGCCGGCGGTATTCAATAACTCCAGCTTTCCGTCAGCAATGAATGCGGCACTAACGTAACCATTTACGGTGTCGCGATCCATCTTGCGGACGATCACTTTCTTGTGTGTGGTGGACATAGGCCGAATCGAATCGCTCAGCCGATTGTCGCACTTTTACTCGAAATGTGCCCTCAGGAAGCTACCTTGTAGCCAAATCGTCAACTTTTGTGTTATTGTTCGCTGTACGGCGACCCCGGTGCCAAAAATCCCTTAAGTTACGTCGAAAGAGTGAGTTGCAGAGTCAGCAACGATTTTTCAGCCGGTCTTAGGATATGAGGAAGTTCCGATTCCGCGGCGAGAGAAAGAGTCGGTTCAAGCGGCCTGGTGTATTGGGCGCCCTCTAGCCGGGACCTCTTCATTGTTGGAGTTCGCCTTTAGAAACATACACTTAGATGGCAGACTACATCTATAGCATGGAGACCCGGCTCACACCGGACCAACAAAATGGTGTGAACCTGGTGCAGGAAATTGCCCGACATGCGGGGCTGAATCTTTATCTCACCGGCGGCACGATTCGCGACCTCATCACCGGGTTTCCCATCCGCGACATCGATCTCAGCATTCAAGGCAATCCGCTCAAGCTGCAGAGGGAGCTGGGAAAAGCGGGCATATCGGCGCAGGGTGTCGATGAGGAGCTGCGAGTACTTTACCTGCTGATGCCGGGCAACGTACGGGCCGAGTTGAACATGACTCGGGCCGAGGCATATGACCAACCCGGCAAGCCTCCCACCATCGCTTCCGCCACTATCAATGAAGATCTAAGGCGTCGCGACTTTACGGTCAACGCTATGGCTCTGTCGCTGAATCCGGGCTCGCGTGGATTACTGCTCGATCCCTTCAACGGGGTCGCCGACATTGAAGCCAAGGTGCTTCGCGTCCTGCATAGTTATGCGTTTTTGGAAGAACCGGTTCGGCTCATCAGGGCGACACGTCTGAGCGCACGTTTCCACTGGCCCCTGGAAGAGCGCACGCAAGCCCGGTACAACGCCGCCAAAGAGAACAACTACATCGAGAATATCGGTAAGCGGGCCGTCGGTTACGAACTGGAGCAGCTGGCGCACGAAGACGATCCGTTGCACATCATGCGCGCGCTGGATAAAGAAGGCTGGCTGAAGGTGCTGCATCCGCATTGGAGCATGGCCAAAGTCGACGCCGGCGAACTGGGGCAGGTGGTGAAGACGCGCCAGATGATGAACGACCTCGGCTACTCGGTGGAAGCCGGACCGATCGTGATGTACTTCCTGACCCGGCGCATGGGCGACAAGGACACCTCCGAAATCCAGCGCATGATTCCTCGCCGTGATTTCGTGGATAAGTGGAAGCGCTTGGAAAGCGGGGCCCGCGATCTGGCGAAGAAGTTGATCAGCAAGGAGGCGGGCACACCCTCGAGATCATGGAAGGTCCTGTCACACGCCTCAGCGGAGAATATTCTGTTTCTAAGCCTCACCACAAAACAACAGGCGGTCGATCAGAAACTGAAGAACTTCTTCAGCAAGTGGCGGCAGATGAAAGAGAAGTTGCCATTCCCGGAGATGGCAGAATTGCGAATTACGCCTCAGCTCCCGGAATATCCCAAGCTGACGGAAGAAGCTTTCCTGTTGCTGCTCGATGGCAAGCTGCGCTCGCATACGGAGATCATGAACTTCTTGAAGCCGTATGAACCGCCGCCGCCACCACCGCCACCGGCGCCCAGGCGGGGGCGTGGCAAAGCAGCGGCTTCAAAAGGCGTTACACCCGGTGGCGAAGCACCAACTCCGGCGAAGCGGGGACGCAAGGCGAAAGCGACGGAGGCACCAGCAGTCGCATCTGCCCCGGCGCCCGCCATAGCTGCGCCAATTACGGAAACGAAGCCCGCTTCAGGGGCCAAGAAAGCCGTGTCAGCTCCCGAGGCGAAGAAGGTGGCGGCATCCGCTCCTGCCGTCAAGCCTGCAGCCAAGAAGGTTGCATTGACGAAGCAGCTTGCAGCCAAGAAGGCGGCGCCAGCGAAGGCTCCCAAGAAACCAGCGAGACCGGGTGCCAAGAAGGCTGTGCAAGCCAAGAAGGCGGCAGCGAAGAAATCCGTAGCTAAGAAACTCGCAGCCAGGAAGCCTCCGAGGAAAGCGGCGAAGAAGAAGAAATAGTCCTGCCAGTCTTGTTGCGCGGCAGGCAGTGCGCTTGCCAAAGCAATTTCTCTTTCATGTCAATGAGGTGGAAATCCTTCGCCGCGGAAACGAGATCGTTCTGAGAGA
Source organism: Candidatus Korobacteraceae bacterium (assembly GCA_049522855.1). Lineage (GTDB taxonomy): Bacteria > Acidobacteriota > Terriglobia > Terriglobales > Acidobacteriaceae > Bog-257. The sequence continues at coordinate 9,899 of JBEKNL010000022.1, read as the reverse complement.
ACCCAAGCGCAATCTGGGGCGCGCGTTTGCCGCACTAGCGGCCATGCCGAACGACTTTATGTCTCACGGGCGGCAGGACCGACCACCTCAGAAGCGATCACCTTCCCAGCCTAAAGTACATGCTGTGCGTGTGCATATTCCCAGCCGCCGGAAACGGAATCGATCGCTCTGGGGTTCGTGCAAAGATGATCGAAATACAAGCTCAGGCGAGATACGGCTGCAAATTCTGTTCGATGGTGGTTGGGTCGACATCCTCGCCGCGATTGAGCCGCTCCAGGATTTCGTCCACGATCTGCTTGGCCTGGTTGCGCTCGCGGTGTAGCAGAAAGCCGTCGAAAACGTGCTCCCCGCGCATGGCCTCCTGGATCTCGGTTTCCTTGTCGTGTTCTCCGAGTTCCGTGAAATACACCACCTTGTAGCGGCCGCTGTAACTGGCTTCACGATAGATCTCGAACATCACTTTCTTGGTGTCGGTCATCAGGGGCATGGCTAATCGTCTCCGGCCGCCGTCGCAGCTTCCCGTTCGGCTGCTACGTGCGGGAATCCTATCGGAATATCTTCCTGCGCACGCGATTTCTGCGCCAACGGCATACGCAAGGAACGCTCGTATGCCGCGAGCTGCTGTTCCAATTGTTTCGCCGCCTCCGCTTTCTTCGTTAAGGTTTCCTGGTAGCGCTTCAAGAAGTAAGCGATGGTTTCGACACGGATCTTGATGGATCCCGTCGGCTTATTCTCGTCGAGGTCCTTGAAGGAGAAATAGGGCGTACCCGAGTTCTCGATGATGTCCTCGATCACGCTGTAGATAGGCGCGTCGTGTCCGCACTTGAAGTTGCTCATCTCCAGCGCTACCAGGTTCGGATGACGCGCCGTGAACTTCGCCGCCCAGATCTTCTGGTTGGTGCTGGCGGAGTAGGCGTTCTTCCACACGTCGCGAATATCGAGCGCGTGAGTAATAGCGCCGGAGCGGACCTCGTCGCCGAAGAGCCGGTCGAGCAGGTCTTCGTCCGTCGGCAGCAGGCTCTGCGAGAACACCGGATAGCCCAGCTTCTGGAACTCCTCCACGATCTCGTGGTTAAGGCCGGGATCGTGGTGATACACACGGCCCAGCATGACGATGCCCAGGCGGTTCTCACGCTCCAGGCTATCGAGCACCTCGCGAGCGCGCTTGCGCACTCCGCGATCAAAGTCCTCAAAGGCCTTGAAGCCGGCCTCGACCGCTCGCTCGTTCTCTTCTTCGGAGAGCCCCAGGATCGGCGCCCATGTTCGGAACATCTGCAAGGTAAATAGCTTCTTGTCGTCGAGGTTCAGGATGGGATCGAAATACTGAATGCCGTTTTCCTTGAAGACATCGTTCTCTTTGATGAATGCCGCCTTCACCGAGTTCGGCGTCGCCGTCACGGTCGGGCACGCATTGCTGCCATTGCAATTCTCTAGCGGCTGAAGCAGGGTGTCGATCATGGGGAAGAAGATGGCGTCCAGCGGCTTCTTCTGGTGCTTCTGGAAGATCAGGTTGTAAACGTGCGGGATGCCGACCTTCGACGGGAAGCACGGATCGATGGCGCCGCGGCCTGCGCCGGCGCGGTACATGTCCTGGCCGGTGAACTCGGAGTACACCAGGTTCTCGGGCTCGAGGCCCAGGCTCTCGAGATACGCGCTAAACAGGGGCGCGTAGAGGTACATGTTCAGCACGCGCGGCATGCCGATGCGCAAGCTGGAGCGCTTCTTCATCAGCGCGATGCGCTGCTTGGCAGCCGACGTCCAGGCGCGCGTGGGAACGGGATCGGCAACCTTCTGCGGATTACGCGAGCGCCAAACCTCGCGGGCGGCAATGTCCACCAAATTCGGATTGGCGTTCTTGATCGCGTCCAACCCCGCCTTGATGCCGCGCATGGCGCCGACGTCCTCGACCTGTCCTTTTTCGCAGGTGGAGATGATCAGGCGACGTTCTCCGGCTTGCAGCGGGACCTTCGACTTAAACACCGGCAGCGGCGAAGCAGGCTCGAGATGGTCGCCGACATTCACGTCGATGAAGGTGCGCAGGCAATTGTTCTTGCAGAAATAGCAGCGGGTATCTTCGCTCCGCGTGGTGCGATAGCCGATCTTTTGTACCGCATCGAGGCCAATGAAGGTAGTGCGATGGCCGTTCTTGTAGAGACGAATGACCTCCACGCCAGCGCCGATCGCGCCCGATTCGCCGCAGTGCTCGTGTACGATGATCTCGGCTTCGTGGCCGACGCCGTGGAAATGCGAGTGAATGAAATCGACCTCCGACTTTACCGCAGCCAGGTTCTTCTGCGTCCCACCCTGCAAGATGAAGCGCGATCCCAACTTCGCAAGGTTTGGAATCCCGGCGACATAGAGGAAAATGTTCTTCGGCAAGACGTTCGCCAGTCCGGCGAGAATTTCTTCGCCGCGCCAACCCTGCCGCTGAAAGTTCACGATGTCGGACTGCATGAACACCGCGCAGCCGTAACCGAAGATCGGCATGGTGTTGGCCGAAAAAGCGATGTCCGCGTACTCCTCCACCTTGTAACCGAGCGACTCGGCGGTGCCTTGCAGGAAGTAGCCGTTTCCGGCCGAGCATTGGGTATTGAGTTTGAAGTCCTTGACGCGACCGTCCTTCAAAACGATGAGCTTGATATCCTGGCCGCCCACATCCACGATAACGTGGGGATTTTTGTAGAACTTCATGGCCGACTCGGTGTGGGCCACGGTCTCCACCAGCGCGACATCGGCTTTGAGCACGTCTTTCAAAACGTCCTTGGCGTATCCGGTGGTGCCCACCCCGAGCACTTCCAAGGTGGCTCCCTGCGACTCCACCTGCTGGCGGAGCGCGACGAACATGTCGATGGTGTCCTGGATGGGATTCCCGCCCGACAGTTGGTAGGCCTTGCAGAGCACATCGCCGGCTTCTGAGAGCAGCACAGCTTTTGTCGAGGTGGAACCGCCGTCAAGGCCGACAAATCCACGCACCGTCTCGCCGACACCGAACTTCGCGCCGACGAACTTCGGGATCGTGTACTTCTGCTTGAAGCCGGTGAGTTCTTCCTCGGAGGCGCTCAGACCGGCGGCGCCCGATTTCGCCTTCTCCGCTTGCCGGCCGACCGAGATATAGTCCTCGAGACACTCGGTACCCGTGTAGGTTCCGACTTCGGACTCTTCGTCCTTGCCAAACTCGACGGCACCCAGCGCTGCGAAATACTGCGCGTTCTCTGGGACCTTGATCAGGTCTTCCGGCTTGGCGCCTTCCGGAAGCTGGACCTTGCGCTCCTCCCAGGTGCGAGGAATGTTCTGCTGCCATGCCTCCTTCATTCCTCGGATGAAACTGTTCGGCCCTCCCAGCAACAGCACGTGCGGTCGCAAAGTATGTCCGCGGGTCAAGACCGTGAGGTTCTGCAGAACAATCGCGTCGAATAGGGACGCCATCAACTGATCGGGCGGAATACCCTGCTTTTGCAGGCCGTTGATGTCGGTTTCTGCAAACACACCGCATTTGCCTGCGACCGGATGCAGCTTGATGCCGGTGTAGCCCTGGTCGCAGAGTTCTGCGGCAGGAATCTTGAGCTTGGCGTTGATCTTGTCGATGACAGCGCCCGTACCTCCCGCGCATTTGTCGTTCATCGACGGGATTTTTTTCTTGCGGCCGGTATTCCCGTCTTCCTTGAAAACGATGATCTTGGCATCCTGCCCGCCCAATTCAATGACCGAGTTCACCTCGGGGTGCAGCTTTTCGACCGCCAGCGACACGGCGGTGACTTCCTGCACGAACTTCGCGCCGATCAGGTTGGCCAGCGCGCCTCCGCCCGAGCCAGTGATAAAGACACGGCAGTTGTGCGGCGCAATGCCAACTTCCTCCTCCATGCGCTTGAGGAATTCCAGCAACTTCTCCGGCTGCCTGGTTTCGTGACGCTGGTAGTCCTGCCAGATGATCTGGTCGGTTTCGGCGTTGACAATGACCGCCTTCACCGTGGTCGAGCCAACATCCATGCCGACGGTATAGACCGCCTTGAAGCCCGACTGCGCATCCACTTCGCGCGAACGGGCCAAAACGCGCGCGGGAAGCGAGTCTTCAACGGTCGGCGAGCTCAGAAGGGCGTCAAGTTGGACGTCAAGCTTCTGCTCGCCATTACTGCACGAACCGTGTTGGTGAGAATGCGAACCCACTAGTCCTCCCAAAAACCGAACCGGTGATGAAAACCTCAGTCGCCGAAATTTCCGCTAACACCCTGAAAGCCACGCTTGGCCTGCGTGAACAACCAGCGAATCACCCGCTGATCGTTGTAGCAAAACGCCAGGATATGGTTCAGGGTAGAGAAGCAGCTCTTCTGGCACTCTTTCTTCATTTCTTTCAACTGCTTGCTTTCGAACTTGTGGTTCTCGATGGTTCCCCAGTCGTATCCGGCGGAGTACATGGGGAAGCAAGGCGCCAGCGTGCCGTCCACGCGAATAATCAGCGAGTTGTGGCCGGCGCGGCAGTTCCAGTCTCCCAGCTCGCCCTTGATGAATTCTTTCATCTGCGAAAGCCGTTCCACCGAGTTCACCATGTGGTAGCCGGACTTCTGCTTTTCCACCAACCAATCGACCAGCTCGCACACCATGGGATGGTCTTCCTCGCGAATGAACGTCGGGTTGGAGTACAGGTGCTTGAAGTGTGGCTGCTCAGTCATCGGCGACTCGCAGATGTGATAGTCGGTGGCGACGCCGCTCTCGTGCGCCAGTTCCGTTAGCTGCCGTACATCGTCCATGTTGTTGTGACAAATGTTGATGTTGAGGAAGACGCTGTAGCCGTACTTGTACTGCTTTTTGACCAGGTAATCGAAGTACGAACGGATGGGAACCATCGCCTTCGGCAGTCCGGGCTTGACGTCCCATGCATCCACCGCGATGTTGAAAGTGGCGACACCAGCGTCTGCCAACTTGTCAATTACCTGCGGGCGCATCAGACGTCCGTTGGTCGGCAGATAGATCCAGAAGTCTTTCTTCGCCGCGTAGTAGATGATCTTATGGGCGAGGTCGGGACGCAGGAGCGGCTCGCCGCCCATCAGCGCCAGCACCCGGCATCCGGTGTCGTGCAGCCAGTCGATGGATCGCTTGGCCACATCCTCGGTCATGCCGCGGACGCTGTTGTCGAAAGCCCAGCAGTAGTGGCAGTCGAGGTTGCATTTCCACTCATTGAACAGATAGGCAATAATGGGATGAAACTCGCCCGCCATGATTCGCGAACGGAAGAAGGGGAACGCCCACCCTTTCGCCGCGCGGTAAATGTGCTTCACTTTGTATTTGCGACGGCCGTTGTTGGGGAAGAAATCCTCGTCCGCGGCCGACATCAGCTCGGGATACTGCGGGAACACCGGCGTCGGCAGCTTCTGCTCTTTGCCACTCGGAGGCGGTGGCAACAGCCGTGGCTGCTCGGGCGGCTTCATGAGCAGGTCGTGTAGCTGCACATCCAGACGATAGGTCGGGGCAGCCTGCGTACCTTCCGGTGCTTGCACTTCCGGCATGTATGGAGCGACCTTCCTTCCTTTTATCGTTCAACCTGAAAAATCAACCACTAATCGCCATACGCGGCGGCCACCGTCAGTTTCTGCGGCGGAGTCACCGGCACACGCGCCAGGCGTTTCTTGCCGTTCATCAGATCGTTGACATGCAGCACGAAATTCGCAGCCACGCCGGCGTACCCATGAACGTGCGGCACCGGATAAAACAGGTTGCGTAGCTCCGGATGCTTGGCAACGTAGTCCTTGATGTCCTCCAGCCGTTTGCCGGTGGACTTCAACGCCTGTTCGAACTCCATGCGAGCTTTGACCTTGGCCTCACCCAGCGCCATCTGCACGCGGCTGTGGGCGTTGATCTCGCCCTCACCCGAAGTTTCGATGGGCAGGAAGATCATCTCCTTGAAGTGGTTGGCCACAGCCGATTGCACGCCATCCGACTGCGACGACGGCATACAACCGAACGGTTTCAGCGCCAGCACCATGTGGCAGAGGCGGTTCTTGGTGTACCAGACGTTCTTGCCAACTTCGAGATGGCCTTCGCCGCCGCGGGCGAATTCGTTGTAGAACGGATTGGCCATCGCGGCCATTTCCTTCTGGTCCACCAGATGGTGCGCGATGTTGCCCAGCCCCTCCACCACGCGATGGTATTGGCGGGCATAGACGCGCTCGCCAACGCCCCACAACCACTGCTTTCGGCGGAACTTCAACTCGTTCACCGCCATCTTGTGCAACTCGTACCACTTCACTTTCTTGTAGGGAGCGTCGAGCGGCCGGCGGGCAGCGGCGCGCGCCTTGGCCTGATACATCATGTACATCACCCAGGTCCCGATAGGCTCGATCAGCACCTGCGCGCCTTCACGCTCCAGAAACTCGAACATATGGAAGTTGCCATCGCCCTCGGTGATCTGGGCCCAGAACTCGCCGATGATCTTGACCACCGGCTTTACGCGCAGGCGGTCCACCTCGATGGTAGCGAGTTGCTCGCGGACAGCCGCTAGCGCCTCTTTGTACGGGTTGCCGTAAAGCTGCTCGCGAACCTTGCCCAGCGAGTTGACCCACTTCTCCCACTTCTTGCCCTTGTTGGGACGGATCCTCTTCGCCATCCACTCCGGCAAGTCTTCGTGGTCCTCGAACGGCTTGCGATCGCGCAGCAGCGTGCACAGCTTGTCGATGGACGCCTGGAAGACTTCATCTGTCTTGCCCTTTTGGACTTCGAAAGGACGGATGCGGTAGATCATCTCGTTCATGATGTCGCCGAGGTTGAGGGCATTGAACATGCCCATGCCGAAGTCCACCGTGAACTTCAGCCCGGCTTCGCCGGAGGCGGCCTTTACGCCGTCATTCTGCTGGAAGAGTAGTACTCGGAAGCCGTCAAAGCCGGCGTTTTGTAAGGCGAGGCGATACTCCGACTCGTACATGCCGAAGCGGCACGGACCACAGGAGCCGGCAGTAAAGAAGACATGGTTGTTGATGATTTCGTCCTTCGTCATCCCGCGCGCTTCCAGGCTCTGGAGGTACTGCACCAGATTGCCAACCGTGAAGTACGTGGGATTGCACTGACCGTTGTTGCCGTACTCCTTGCCCAGTTGAAACGCCGAGACGTCCGGCACGGGCAGAATCTCGCAGCGATATCCGCAGCCTTCAAACACCGCTTGGATCACGCGCTCGTGTTTCCAGGTCAGGCCACCGAACAGAATGGTCACCTTGCCGCGCTCTTCCGCGGTGAAGGGCCGCTCGGCGGGGCGACGAAAGTGGCGGACGGGGCCACTATCGAGCCCCATCATGCTGGCCAGGCGCGCGCGTTCCTGGGCCAGCTTCCGTTGAATCTCCTCTTCGGAGTGAGGGCGCGTCAATTCATCTACGGGGAAATCGATGCGAGTCACGCGTATAGTAACCTTCCTTGGTCAGAAGAATGGATTCTCGGTTGCTTTTCTCCGTTGCCTCTTGTCCATTGTATTCTCTGGTGCTTGCGGCGAGGAGGGACACACGGGAAGCGTGAGGATTGCAGAGATGGCCGAAGCGGGTGAAAACTCTCACAGCAAAAACTATCTTTGCAAAATCGGACTACTTGCTGAGAACACCGATGAGCGACAAGAGACTTGCGCTGCCGCTCTCCCCAGTACTTTCAAGGTTATGCAATTGACCGCACAGATTCAAGGGGAATAAGAAAATTGTTGGTAATTAATTTGCTCGGATTCGGCACCTCCGTGCTAGTGAAAAATAAGTGCCGTTACTTGGGTCAGCAGCGATTAAAACCGGCCTCCAGATAGGCTTCGGACAAGCAGCGAGTCGCTCCTTTCAGGGTTTGAATTTAAAAAACAGTCTAGCAGTCGTCGAGGCGGTGGGAATGTGGGAATCGCGAAGCGATTTCCAAGGGGGGTGCGAAACCCGCAGGGTTTTGCACCCCCCGTCATTGTGTGCCGTGCATGTTCGACAGTTTGAGGGTGAGAGTCCCTTATCCAACCTGATGGAGGTGAAGGATTAGCGAAGCGCAAGGGCGTCGTCGCGAGGCGAGGTCTGAAGGAAGCGTGGAGCAAAAGCGTGTGCCGATGGACAAGAACCGGATAAGAGGCCTGCGCTCGCGGGCGAGTTGGCAATGAGCAGCAAAGCCCATATCCATCAAGGCGAGCGGAGGTAAATCTGGCGGTGGTGCGCGGAAGGCGGTCGAACTTACCACGGGAGGTCTGTTGCATGTCGTGGATCCACGACTGGAGAAGAAGTGATTCTTCTTGAACGCGCAACAGAAGTCAGCAGAAGGCATAGTAGTCCGGGAGATCGGACGAAGGCCTGAACGATAGGAGAGGCAAGTACGTGGCACGACTCAAGGGGGCACAGCGGCAGAAGAACCAGCTTGAGCTGGCCTTCGGAGAAGGGATGAAGAGTGAAGCTCGGAGTCCGTCTGTTGAAGGGACCGAAGCACCAGTGGCGAAGTGCAGTGCAGAACGCCTGGCTCCGGATGAGCAGTGGATGGAGAGAGTCTGCCAGCGAGAAAATCTCTGGCAGGCGCTCAAGCGTGTGAAGGGAAACGCAGGCAGTCCGGGCATCGACGGAATGACGGTTGATGATCTGACGGACTACTTGAAGCAGCACTGGTTAACCATCCGGGAACAACTGTGGAGTGGGACCTATCAACCGCAGCCGGTACGACGGGTGGAAATCCCGAAGCCGGACGGAGGGGTGCGAAAGCTTGGCATCCCAACGGTGCTGGATCGACTGATCCAGCAGGCAGTGATGCAGGTCCTGCAGCGTAGTTGGAACCACACTTTCTCTGAATCGAGCTACGGGTTTCGTCCCGGACGCTCGGCGCATCAGGCAGTCGCGCGTGCCCAGCAGCATGTTGCGGCGGGGTACCGTTGGGTGGTCGATCTCGATCTGGAAAAGTTCTTCGATCGAGTCAACCACGACAAACTGATGAGTCAGGTTGCAAGGCGGGTAGGAGATAAGCGTCTTCTGCAACTGATTCGGAGCTGGCTCAAGGCGGGTGTGATGGAGAACGGGCTCGTAGGGCCGACGGAGGAAGGTACGCCACAAGGTGGACCTCTTTCGCCGTTGCTGTCGAATCTTGTCCTTGATCAACTCGACCGCGAGTTGGAGCGACGAGGGCATCGCTTCGTTCGTTACGCGGATGATTGCAACATTTATGTCCGCAGTCGGCGAGCGGGCCAGCGACTGATGGGAGGGCTCACAAGACTCCTCGAAGGCAAACTCAAGCTGAAAGTGAACCGGGAGAAAAGTGCTGTGGCACGACCGTGGGAGCGGAAGTTCCTCGGGTTCAGTTTTACGAACGGAAAGTTGCCGAAGCGCCGAATAGCGCCCAAAGCCATGTTCCGGTTCCAAGCTCGAATCCGAATCCTCACTCGTCGAACCCGTGGCATCAGCCTCGAAACCATGGTTCGCGAGTTGGGCCGCTACCTGCAGGGCTGGCAGGGCTATTTCGGCTTCTGCCAGACCCCGACCGTGCTGGAGCGTTTCAATAAGTGGATTCGACGTCGTTTACGCTCTGCTGCCTGTAAACAATGGCGAACAGGGAAAACACGATACGCTCGATTGCGGCAGCTCGGTCTAAGTCATGATCTTGCGGCTCGCACGGCAGGGCAACAGTGGGGTCCGTGGCGGCTTAGCCGCACACAAGCCCTTTCTTATGCCATGCCAACCACTTACTTCGACCGCTTGGAACTCCCCTCGTTACGCTGCACGCCCGGCGCATAAACCTAGCGAACCGCCGTGTACGGACCCGTATGCACGGTGGTGTGACGGGGAAAGCGAGTGATCGCCTACCTATGTCAATTCCACCGCCCTTTCTGCCGCGAGCTTCATTTTTTTCCGAAGCCGGCAGGCCGCAATTGCTCGAGGAGTTTGCGTTTGGCTTGCTGCATGCGCTGGGCGGCTTCGGTATCGCTGACT
>JBEKNL010000021.1:0-56206 GCA_049522855.1 Candidatus Korobacteraceae bacterium | reverse complement strand
ACGACCGTGGTCAGCGGTGGCTTCAGTAGCTCGATCAGTCTGTCGGCTACGGGAGTCCCGACGGGGACGACAGTGGGCTTTAGCCCGAGCACGATTCCTGCTCCGGGTGCGGGCAGCTCGACCATGACCATCACGGTAGGGCTGAGTACGCCGGAGGGGACTTATCCCATCACTGTAATCGGCACCGGAGGGGGCATTCGGCAAACGGTAACGGTGAACCTGACGGTCACAGCGCAGGTGATCCTAACCTGGACTGGCAGCGGATCGCCCGGGATAGCCGGTTACAACGCCTATCGCAGTATGACTTCAGGCGGACCCTACACGAAACTCAATTCCAGCCTGATTCCCACCACGAACTACAATGACCTGACGGTACAAAGTGGTTATACATATTACTACGTAACTACCGCAGTCAATAACCAAGAGCAGGAAAGTACCTACTCGAACGAATCTTCCGCAACCGTGCCCTAGACCTGCTGGCACGCGGACGAGATGACGAGCAAGTAGGCAGGAGAAACTCGCTATAGCGGAGGACTTCCGGAGTGCCGGGCCCAGAAATTTAAAACAGGCCACCGCGCTAGCAGCAAAGCGCAAGTGCGGTGAAGCACAACTCCAACGCCGGTGCCGAGAGTATTAGTAACGATGTCTGTCATGCCGGAATATCGGGTCGGAAGATATTCCTGCACAAGTTCAATGACCAGGCTGACAGTTCCTCCTGAAACAATGGCGGCGAGCGACACTCGTTTCACCTTGCAGACCACTGTGAAATAGAGACTAAAGAAAAACCCTAAAGGAACGTAGCCTGCAATGTTGATGATGCAGCTCTTCAAATAACTCTGTCGTGTGTGGAATTCCTGCCATGGCGGCTCGAGAAGTAGTTGATGTACCACCAAGTAGTGTTTTGGTATGTTCAGAGTGGAAATACATTTTGTCGATTCTCCACCTGAAGGCGCAGTCTCGACATAGCCGCTCTGCGTTGAGTCCTCGTTGAGGCGGGCGGGCCAAAGCGCCTTTCATCCCACCTCTACAACCAACTATTCCCCTGTTTCAAGGATGAATTTCCGAAGGGCGGCGCGGTCGGTCAGCTGTGACCACCGACCTACAACTAACAGACTGCACAGCAAATCCTGATGCCGTGCGGTGCTGGGCACCAAATAAAAGGAGCTCTCGTTTCCAGGAGCCCCGGTGCCTTTGCGGGAGGCGTACGCGTCTTGCCTTGTCAGGTCTAGTCGTGTCTGATGCCTCCCTACCTAAATACTACCAACTGGAGGCGAGAAAAGGCTAAAGACTGGGGAAAACAGGCCGAAAGGGTACAAGACTGAAATGGCACGACGTTTAACCATCATCAACGACTAGCACATTGACGCGGGTTATAGCCCATTAGCGTCTAAGGGTTCAGGCCTTGCCGGGGGTTCTAATGGCGTCCTGCCTAATTCATCATGGGTGCGACTGGCGGAACAGCGACGCAGCATACTCCAGTACGGGCTGCATATCCGCTGGAAGCACATCTACTAGGTAAATCTCCAGAAAATTGACGTGCCGGCCGGCGCTGTTCGCCGCCATCCCTTTATCAATCGACCTTCTCAAGGCCAGGGGAGGATCCCCCTCGGCGCCCATAACTTTGCTGGGCACGGCGCCTCGGGAACCGCCGCGCATTTCGAAGCCGGTAATAATTCGTCCGCTATAACCATTGATGAAATTGGTGCCATCAAAAGTTTCGACCGCCGCATGGCCGGCATGAAGATCGTTCGATTGAATAACAAGGCGGCTTCCAAAGACCCGCACTGCCCGTTCGACGACGTCGGCCTTTGCCCGCAAACGCGCGGGAAGACCGGATTGTCCCTGCTCAGGAATTGGGAGATTTGGAGCTGTCACAGAAATGCACTGATTGGGAAAGGAATCGGCATAGACGTGAAAAGCCTCTTCCCAAGCGCCTAAATATTTAGCCGGCGTATAACCGTCACTGCGCCATTTTTTGATCGCCGGCGGAGAGTTGCTGGGCAACGTCATCTCTTCGGAGACCGACGTCGGTCCGGCAGCCGCGATCACTCTAAAGGCCGGCGACTTCCCGTACCTTTCGGCCAGTTGCTTCAAGAATGCGAACCAACGGTTGAGGTACACGCGATCCCATGGCATGGGAAGCTTCGCGACGGTGCCACTGCCAGGCCCATATAGTATTGGGAACTGGTCGGTCTTGGCGCCTTCCAAGGCCCATGCAGGAGAAAAAAAACCGGGGAAGATGGCAAGTTTTACCCATTTATTGGATGATTCCGCGTCAGCGAACAGCCCATCCAGCCTGGACCAATCGGGTTTTCCTTCGACCGGCTCGATATCGCGCCAATTGATCTGCACTGCGACACCACTGATGAACGAATTCTTCAAAGCTTGTAGATTCCGAGATGGATCCCATTTGGCTTGGCTCGCTATAACGGCGACTAGTCCGCTCGGCGTCGTATCATCGGATGATGCACACCGAACCGTCTCCCTGCGCGTGGGCCCCTGATCAACGGGGCCCTTGCGCTGCGCGCGAGCCGACACCAAGGTCCATGACAAAAGAAATAGGCCAAGCAGAACTCGAACCGCACACCGAAGCCGTGAAATGCACATACAGTGCCCTCCTCCCGCAAGTGGAATTAACCGGAATCTCCTTTTTGATCTCGACAACGGCACCATAGTACACCTGTCTCGCCCGTTCGCGACATCGTGAAACGATTTGCCATCGGGAGCACTCCCGACGGTCTGCCATCCACGCCAGCACAGTGCAAAATTGCCCCATTTGTGGCCTACTTTTGCAACACCTCTCCTTACCCCAACCAGCTTATCGACGGATTCCGCTGTTGACTCGACCACGATCCACCTATCCCGTCGGTACCGGCAGCAGCGCGATCCGGCCCAGCATGGCTCCGAACCGCCGCCGGTTCAGATGTCCTTCCGCCAGGAACAGCCAGTAGTACCGCGCATGTTTCACCAGCCGGCCTCCGGTCTTCACTAGCCGTTGCTGCAAGCTGCTCAGGGACCAGTTATTTGCCTCTGGCCCGTCTGATGACCCAGATCCCCAACGTCACTTTGCAGAACAAGCTCGGTGAGGTCTTGCTGCATTGAGCTTAAGAGAATTTGAACTTTAGACAGTGGATAACTTCCAATCCAGCACAAATTGATCCCTACCTGGAAGCTCAAGGCTATCAAAGCCTTTCGCTTCCCAAGGAAGAGAAGACTCTTCCTTGACCATCTCATGAAACACGGTGGGGGCGTTTGGTCTATATTGGGCCGCGGGTGTACACTGGGTGCCGTGTTTGGAAGGTAAGAAGGAGATTCCGGTCAGAATTGGCATATTGCGGGAACTCGTCTCAGAAGAGACGCGATCAAATCCCCATCGCGAGACAACGAATTGAAGCTGCTTTGGAGGCACTGGAACGACCGGCCGGTGCCGCAAGCAACATCGAGGACGACCGAGAGGCGAAGATGCAATTGATCCTCTCGGTTCAACGGCGAACTTGTATCACCAATACTGGCGGGGTCTCGCCTCGCCTATCAAAACAAAAGGAAGTGTAAGATATGCCGCCACTTACCGGAACAGCCGACGCCACAGCCAGCTACGGAGTCAAAGGCGAGAACGCAAGCCAACCTTCAACCCCCCCAATCAGAATCATCGAAGGTAACCCTGTGACTGGCGTCTGGGGCGACTCTCCCTCCTACACCGGCGTTACCGGTACGAGCGATCAGGGCGAAGGCGTCTGGGGCGGTAGCAAGATTAACCATGCGGTTGTGATTTTTGTCGAATACGATCGTTATGGTTTCCTTGGTGGAAGTGATCCGCTTTACAGTCAGGATGCCGGTGCTTGCGGCGTGAGCGGCCAGCAAGGTGTGTTTGGCCATTCAACCGGCAGCGAGGGCACGGGCGTGTACGGCAACGGCTTCTATGCTGTGCGAGGCGACAGCCCGAATGGCACGGGCTTTATCGGCGGCATCGACCCGCAATTCAAGCAGAAGGCCGGGGTTTATGGTTCGAGCGACGCCCAAGGTGTGGTAGGCGCTTCAACCGGAGGCCATGGGACAGCGGTCTATGGAAACAGTACCGATGGTATCGCGATGCGGGGCGAAACAAACACTGGTACGGCCATTCAGGGCACGGCGTTCAATGGCGGTAACGCGGGGTTGTTCAATGGCAACACGACTGTGAATGGCAACACGACTATGAATGGCAACACGACCGTGAATGGCAACGTCGTGGTATCGGGGGATGTGCAACTGACCAATGGCGATTGCGCTGAAGACTTCGATGTAATGTTGGATGAGGCCATTTCACCCGGGACGGTCATGGTGTTGAGCAAAGACGGGACGGTGGCGCCCTCCAGGCGGGCCTACGACTGCTGTGTCGCGGGCATCGTTTCGGGCGCGGGCGACTTAAAGCCGGCCATCTCCCTTGGCAGGCGAGTGACCACGCGGCCTCGGGCAACCGTCGCTCTGGTGGGCACGGTTTATTGCAAAGTCGACGCCAGCGAGGGAGCCATCGAGATTGGCGACCTCCTGACGACTTCGTCGATCGAGGGCTACGCGATGAAGGCCCGTGATCGTCACCAGGCGTTCGGCGCGGTGATCGGCAAAGCGATGCGAGGCCTGGAATCCGGACGCGGACTGATTCCGGTTCTCATCGCGTTGCAGTGAGGGCACGTTCTTTGATGCGGAGCTAAAACTAATGAGCAATCTGTCGTTCAAGACCTTCGCGCAGGCAAAGGGATTTTCGCTTCCGGTGAGCACTCTCGCGGTCGCGAAGTCGTTGAACATTAGCCCGCCACCACCACCGATTTCGATGCGGGCGATGATCGCGACCGCTGCGCCTCTCACACCGGTTGGGCTGACGTACAATGCGTCCGGGGGTGCGGTAGAGTTTAGCTGGTATGATCAGGCAAACCTCCCGCCCTGGTTTAACAACTATCCGGCGCCCAATCCCTTGCGCCAGGCGACCTCATTCGAATTTAAGCTCTGGTTCTGGCCAACTCCCAACAGCAGCATTCTGATCGCCGATGTCATGCTGCCGGGCGGCAATGATCCAAATTCTCTCCCATTTGGCTACGGCGCGGGCGTACTGGACGGTACCTACACCTTTCAGATCATTGCGATCAATGCGTTTGGCAGCACTCCAACCGCCGTGCAGACCGCGAATATACCAGCGCCCGTTGCGGCCCCGAACATCAGTGTCGGCGGTGCCGCGAATATGTTTCAGATTCACGGGACCGGATTTGAGCCATGGAATGGCCAGAATGTCCTGGTCAGCGCCGACGCTGGCGCCACATATAGCTTTTCCGTGTCAACCTCGGTTACGGTGAACAACGGAACTTTCACTGCTCCCCTGAACACCACTGGCGTGTGTGGCCAAGCTGGTCCGGGCGGAGCACTCAGGTTTTATGTCTCGCTACCGAACGCGCCCTTAAGTATTATTAGCAACATTATCACCGGACTCGCCTGTTCTTAGCTCGACTTCATCGAAAATTGAGGCTATATGTAGTTTTGAAACATGCGCTGTTTGCATGACTGTTGCATGTCAGAAAACATGCCGCTATCGTCTGCGCACTCCTTTCATGATCGGCATTGAGAGCTGTCGGGCATTTAAGGAACCATAAAATGTAAGGATAGAACCAGTAGCCCAAGTAAGGGAGGGTTCCAACCAAACCTCAAGGCTGCAAGACGGCCCCCCGTAACTGCCAAACACAAATGTGCGCGAGCTCAATGCTGTGCCGTGGTCGCCGAACCGGAGGGCGTTCTCATTTTCTACCCATGACACTTCGTTGGTTGGGGAATGGAAAGGCCGGAGGCCCGCAACCAATGTGCCACATAAAGTGAACAGATAAAGAACGCTTATGGCCTGGCGTGAAAGATGAAGGCCGGAAAATGGCAGTGTATTGATTTGGCGACTGGAGGGCGGCGGAAAGTCTCTGTCCTCAGGGTCGGTGCACAGACTGTCTGGGGTGGTGGCTCCGTAGTATCGCAACAACCCGATTTCGCTCCTCTTTCGGCCTGACCTATGGAAGCTGGGTTCGCCCGACAGTATTCGGAGCGGTTCGCGGCTTACGATTTCAAACTACTTAGCTGCTTCTTTATCTCAGCGGCGGCACTGTAGTTGGGATTGATCTTCAGCACACGTTCCAACTGCTGACGCGCGAGCGCGGGCTGGTCGGTCTTGGCGTATGCCATCCCCAGGTGATAGTGAATGTCGGGATTATCGGGGGTTTTGTTCTTCTCGCCCAGTTTCAGCGCCTCCCGCAAAATATCGATGGCGGGCCTGTAGACGCCTTTCTGGTAGTAGACCCAGCCCAGCGTGTCAGCCGCATTCGGCGACTCAGGCAAACCACGGCGCGCTGTCTGGGCCAACGACATCGCCTCATCGAGATTGCCGCCGCTTTCCAGTAGCACATTGGCAAGATTGTTTGAAGCGAGCGGGTCATTAGGCTTGAGGCCCAATGCTTTCTGATATGCGTCCTGAGCTTTGGTCCAATCCCGCTTGGATCCATACAGCTCGCCCAAGAGGGTATAGAATTCGGGCGCATGAGGATAATCCTTGGTCGCCTGCTGATACGTAGCGATCGCCTGGTCTATCTCTCCTTTCGCCGCTTGTACCTGACCTAGCTGGATCACAGCCCCAGAGTTATTTTTGTCGAGTTCGACTGACCGTTTAAAGGCCGCCTGGGCGTCGTTCAGGTCTTTTTTGTCGTGGAAAAGCACGCTGCCGAGTAGGTAGTAGAAGCTGCTATTAGCGGGCGACTTGGCAATTTGGGTGTTTGCGACGGCCAGGGCTTTGTCGACCTGGTTTTGGGCCAAGTACGTGTTCATCAGGCCGCGGAGCGCGTCGGTAGAATTGGGGTCACGGTCAAGCGCGTCCTGGTAAGCCTTGCCAGCTTCGCTGTACTGCTTCTGAACGAACTTCAGATTTCCCCGCTCAACGTAAGCGAGGTGGCTCTGCGGAGCGACTTCAATGGCTTTGCGTATGTCTTCCTCAGCGGCAGCAAACTGTTGGCGATTGAGGTAACAAAGGGCGCGTAGTGCATAACCCTCCGGCAAGGCGGGCTGCAGACGGATCATCTGGGTGGCCGCCGGTTCGAGCGTAGTCATGTCACCCTGGCGCATCGCCAGCAACGCCAAGGAGCGCTGGGCCTCGAGCAAGTCGGGACGAAGACGCACCGCACCCAGCCATTCGCTTTTGGCGCTCTCCAGGTTTCCTAACTTCTGGAATGCAACCCCCAATTGGTAGTGGGCTGCCGCGTTGTTGGGATCATTTTTTATGACAGTTTGCAATGTCCTGGTGGCGCCATCCGCATCTCCAGCCGCGATTTCCAACTGCCCGCGGTAGAGCAGAGCGTCGTTGTCATGGGGGTTCGTTTTCAGAATTTCATCGTCCAGCTTGCGTGCCTCGTCGAAACGGTTTTTCTCGATCAGAATTTGAGTGTAGTTCTTCTTGACCTGAATATCTTTGGGATGCTCCTTGTAGAGGGCCGCGTATTCGGCGGCGGCTTTGTCCAGGTCCCCGATAGTGAAGTAGAAGTCCCCCAGCATACGGTAGCCCGCCGAGTTGTCCGGAAAGTCGCGCTTGACCTGTTTCAGGAATTCTTCCGCTTCGGCCTTCTTGCGCTGAACCAAAAAAAGGCGGGCAAGGGCGGCGCGCGGCTCCGGATTCTTGGGGTCGACGTCCATAGCGCGGCGGAATTCCTGCTCAGCTTGTCCGTACCAACCACGGGCCTGGTGATACGTCCCCAGCATTAGCCAAGCGCCCACCGCCTTCGGATTCAGTTCAACGGCCTTCTTGAAATTCGCCTCGGCTTCGTCCGGTTGACCTTTCTTCAACTGCATGAGCGCCAGGTCACGGTACAAATCTCCATCGCCAGGAGCTAGTGTGATGGCCTTCTGCATTTCAACAATTGCCGCCGGGAAGTCGCCCCCCCCGTCCAGAAGAAGTGCGGCCGCGAGATGAGATTTCGGATCGTCGGGGCGGTGCTGGAGCAACCAATCCGTTTGCTCTTTCGCCAACTGCAGTTCGCGGTGGCCGATCAGCAGCTCGGCCATGTCAACACGGGCCGAGTAGTTCTCGGGCTGCAGCTCAATAGTGCGGGCCAGTTCCTGATACGCCCGCTGCTGCTGCTGGGTTTTGAGGTAAGTCTTTGCCAGTTCATAATGCGCATCGGCGTAGCTGGGATCAATCTTGATAGCGTTTACAAACTCAATCGCAGCTTCGCGATACTTGCCTTTTTCGAAGTAGCGCTGGCCGCCGTGAAAATACTTCTGCTTGCGCACGTTGGGATCGCGCGAGCATCCCGTAAACGTAGTGGCGATAAGAGTGAGAATCAGAATAAATCGGAAACCGACCGGAGTCCTCATGGGCAACCTCTCAGCACTTACTACAGGCTAACTGGGCAGCGTTCCGAAAGTATAGGGCACGCCACTCGGATGCACGAAGAGTAACACATCGTTCGGCCTCACCTTTCGTAAACTAGAAGCCCATCTATGACTTCGGCTCTCCGTCCTCGAACCCGGGACATTTAGGCTTCCTGCATCGCCAGCCGTCTTTATTGCACCTCGAAGGCGATGTGGAAATTGATCTGGTTCCTGCGGGACTTTACCTACGAGCCCGAATGCCTGAGCCAGAGTGAGGTGGATGAGCGAGCCCTGCGCGGCCTCGTGGGAGTGGTGAAGATCATCCACACGGTTGTAAACGGCATTCCGACGTTCCGAACTGCGGCTTCGTCGTCGCTTTCGCTGTGACCGTTTTGCGGAAGCGGTGCGGTCTCCAGTGTTAGCTCCGCACGCGGCGCATAAAAAAAGAGCCGGATTGTTCCGGCCCTTTCCTTTCGTTCTCGCTCCAGAAGCAACCTGCTACACGCGGAATTTCCGGCGCAGAGTCGCGACACCGACCAGAGTACCGCCGAGCAGCATGAGCGTCATGCCGCCGTCGGGAACTATGTCAAACTCTTGAGGAATACCACCTTGGTCTGGGCCTCCCAAGATCAGTGAGGTTGGCGAGTAGACGGTTACGTACACGTGATCACCGGCGCCGCTCGCCTCTGCAGTGGCTATCAGTGCTGACTCGTCCGGCAGGGTACCGATGAGCGAAGAATTGAAGATCTCCCAAATAGCGTAATTATATTGTACCCGGTTGGCATTGGTCATATTTATCTCTAACCAAGCTTTCCCATCGTAGGCCGTGTTCGCTTGCGCTTGGGTCCAACCGTTCCGCTCGGACATCATAGTCGTTGCAAGATCACCGGTGGCTCCGGAGATCACCGCAGCATTCCAATATGAGCCTTGGCCAATTTCGTCAACATAGTCATCACAGAAAAACCAGGAGGTGATGCCATCACTGGGAGGGTTGTGGCCGACTGCGCTAGTGGTCAACTGGTACGGACCACACTCAACGCTGCCGCAAGAGCCCGAGTTACCGCCCGTGAAATACATCTGGACGCCGGCTCGTGCTGCTGGCAGCAGCAGGAAAAGCATCCCCACGGATGCAAGCAAGGTAATCGAAAATCTCTTTCGCATAACGCACCTTTCTGCCGGGGCCGAAGGCTTCTGGGAGCACGGGCCGACACATCTCACTGGGCAATTTTGCGGCCACTCTGAGCGAGTATTCTGCCTGTTGTTTCAAACCTAATTGT
The DNA here is from genome assembly GCA_049522855.1 of Candidatus Korobacteraceae bacterium. Classification (GTDB taxonomy): domain Bacteria; phylum Acidobacteriota; class Terriglobia; order Terriglobales; family Acidobacteriaceae; genus Bog-257. Next base: position 46,565 of record JBEKNL010000021.1, on the reverse strand, counting down.
TCTAATCACTTACGATGGCGCTACGGATTGCCGTCCCCGGTGTGAGCCTTAGGTCGCCGAATTCCCCTGTCCTCTTTGTAATGGATTCCGACACGGACATCTGCTTTTCCTCTCGAAGTTTGGTCGCAACCCACTCTGTACCAATGGCTTACAGGCCGCAAACTCGTCTCGTTGTGACCGTAAACAGAATCGACAAAACGGGGTATCCACTTAGCCCCACCAGTGCGGGATTTTTCGTGAACGAACTATCGAGGTCGTCGACGACTACCCTCACAACGTGATCGACTTCGATGGACGCTTCGATTCCGAGGATGCGTGCATAGCTTACCTCGTGTCGCTTCGATGGCCCCAAGGCTTTGTGTGCCCTGAGTGTAGCGGACGCAAGGCGTGGCGACGAACGCGACTGGCGATGCTTTGCGCGAGTTGCCGCCACGAGACCTCGATCATCGCTGGAACATTGTTCGAGAAGACCCACAAACCGCTGCGAGTTTGGTTCAAGGCGATGTGGTGGGTCACGAGCCAGAAAACGGGCGCCAGCGCTCTCGGACTCCAGCGAATCCTGGGGCTGGGTAGTTACGAGACGGCATGGCTGTGGCTACACAAGCTTCGACCTGCAATGGTTCGATCGGGGCGCGATCGCCTCACGGGCTGTGTGGAGGTCGATGAAACCTACGTTGGCGGCCCTGAGGAGGGCGTCCAGGGCCGAGAAACACAGGAGAAATCGATCGTGGCGATCGCCGTCGAAGTGCACTCGCCAAAGGGGTTCGGACGGGTACGCATGCGTCGCATCGCCGATTGTTCGGAGGGCAACCTTACGCCGTTCGTGCAAGGAGCGGTGGAGCCAGGGGCAGTCGTGATGACCGACGGGTGGAAGGGATACTCCAGCTCCAGGCTTACCAAAGCTGGCTACATCCACCACCCCAAGAACATCTCTGCCAGCGGCAACCCGGCCCACGTAGTGATGCCGGCAGTCCACCGAGTCGCTTCGCTGCTGAAGCGCTGGCTCCTTGGGACCCACCAAGGCTCCGTAAGCGCCAAGCACTTGGACTACTACCTCGACGAGTTTGTCTTTCGCTTTAACCGTCGAACCTCGAAGCACCGCGGCCAACTCTTCTTCCGCCTCATGCAGCAAGCTGTGGCCATCGAACCCACGACCTACGGCAACATAGTCGGCCGACACGAACCCACGTATAGGTAGGTCTCGGTGGGGCTAAGTGGATACCCCGTTTCGACAAAAACCGAGGCTCCAGCGTGGCCATTCTTACGTCCATCACGAATCCCGAGCGATCCCGAGCTTTTCCATCAGCTCATAGAGCGTTGGGCGGCTGACGCCGAGTTCTAACGCGGCGGCAGTGATCTTCCCCATGTGACGCCGCAGGGCTTCCTTGACCATCTCCCGTTCTACAGTTTCCCGCGCTTCCTTCAGCGTCTGCGGCGGCAAGGTGCTCAGGGTATCGGTCAATTCCAGGTCCCTGGCGGTGACGCGCTTACCATTCGTCATGATCACCGCCCGCCGCACCCGGTTCTGCAGCTCGCGGACGTTTCCCGGCCAGGGGTGCAGACTCAGGGCGCGCAGGGCATCGGGCGCAAAGGTCAGACCGGGCTTGGCGTGTTCGATGCCATAGCTGCGCAGGAAAGCCTTTGCCACCAGGATGATATCGTCCCCCCGCTCCCGCAACGGGGGCACCTTGACGACGACAACGGCCAGGCGAAAGTACAGGTCCTCGCGGAATTTCCCGCTGGCAGCGGATTCCTGCAGGTTCCGGTTCGTGGCCGCGACGATGCGAGCGTCGCTCTGAATCTCCTGCCGGCCCCCAACACGCTGGAAGCATTTCTCCTGAAGAAACCGCAGGAGCTTCACCTGGACCGGCGCTGGCAGTTCGCCGATCTCATCGAGGAAGAGCGTGCCCCCCGCGGCGGTCTCGATATGCCCTTTGCGCTGCGCGTGAGCACCCGTGAACGCGCCTTTCTCATGGCCAAAGAGTTCGCTCTCGAGCAGGTTCTCCGGGATCGTGTTGCAGTTGATGGCGACGAACGGACCGCTCTTCTGCGCACTCAAGCGATGGAGCGCCTGGGCCACCATTTCCTTCCCGGTACCGCTTTCTCCCAGAATCAGCACCGGGGCGCTGGTGGGGGCCACCTTGCGGATGAAGTCGAAGACCGCCTGCATCTGTGGACTTGCGCCGAGCATGTCCTCGAAGGTGTCGGCCCGCGCGCTGTGCTGGAGCGCGCGGTATTCCTGCTCGAGTTCCGCCAGATACACGCAACGCTGCAGCACAAGCCTGAGCTCGTCCATGTCGATCGGCTTGCAGAGAAAGTCGTAGGCCCCGGCCCCGACGGCACGGACGGCATTCTGCTTGTCGCCCTGGCCGGAAATGATGATCACCTTGGCCAGCGGGTCCAACGCGAGAACCGCGGAGAGCACCGCCAGGCCTTCGTCGGGCTCATTGGGGCGAGGCGGCAGTCCCAGATCGAGCAGGGTCACGGTGGGACGATGCTCAGTGAACGCGGCTAATGCACCAGCGCGGTCCACGGCGGTGAGCGGCTCGTAGTCGTTCGTCAGCGCCCATTTCATCTGGGTGCAGATGTCCTCGTCGTCATCAACGATCAGCAGCCTGGTTTTCGTCATTGCAGTTCTTCACGGGGAGGCTCACCTGAAACGTGCTGCCTTTGCCCGCCTCGCTTTCCACCCGGATGCTGCCCCCGTGCGCCTCGACGATCATCCGGGACTGAAACATGCCGATGCCGAGTCCCTCTTTCTTCGTGCTCTGAAAGGGACGGAACAAGCATTCCTTGAGGAACGCCTCGCTCATGCCGCAGCCATTGTCCGCGACAGTGAGAACCGCGCTGCCTCCCACCTGCTCCGTGCGGACGTGAATGCGCCCTCCCGGCACGAGTGCGTCGCGCGCGTTGAGCACCAGGTTGGTTACGACGCTCTGGATCTGTTCGCGGTCAGCCAGGATCCTGGACAGCGGTCGTAACTCCTTCGTCAGTTCCACCTGCGGTATTCCGTTCAGCCGGTCAAGGACTTCGCTCACGAGCTGATTCAAATCGGCTTCGACGGGATGGAAGGTGGGCCGTTGCCGCAGGGCGCTCAAACGGGCGATCATCGTGTCGATTCGCCGCGCCGTGTTACCAATCCCGCGCAAGGCGTCCTCGCGAAACGCCGGGTCGTCGAAATGCACTGGTAGGTTCTTCAGCATCAGATTGAGCGATGCGGCGGTGTTCTTGAGATCGTGCACGAAGAACGCCGACATCGTCCGGAAGGCATCCATTTCCCTGGAACGCGCCACCTCATTGGCCAGCCGCAGGTTCAACAGCACTGACGTCATCTGGTCCGCGATGCATTGCAGCAGTTGCAATTGCTCGGCCGTGTAGCTTGCACCGTTGACGCGGTCAGCCAGGACGAGAGCGCCAAGGCTCTGTTCCCCTGCCCGCAACGGAACGCACCAACGATTCCCGCCATTCGGGAAGGTCGTCGGATTGAGCTGCCGCATTTCCTGGGCCCACGCCTCGTTTATCCCTTCCAGGTCGAACGGCGACGACCTCACCCGCAGTCCGGCCGCGACGGCACTTGACGCCGCCGCCGGTGGATTGCTGGGGGTGACTTCGCCCGGTTGTGGCGCGGTCGAGGCACCGAGGATGAATTGCTCCTTCTGCTCGTCCAGCAGCCAGATGGTGACCGACAGCACCTCAAAGGTTTCGGAAACCAACCTCGTGGACGCCGCGCATAGGCCGGCTTGATCCTTGACGTTGGCCAGCCGCCGCGAGAACTCAGTCCAGATCCGAACGGAATCGTGCTGCGCCCTTGCGAAATGGCGGCCGATGAATCCGTAGATGCGCTGCCGGAGGCGGTCGGAAAGAAGCAGCACAGCCAGTCCGGCCATTCCCAGGAGCACGATGAAGACCGCGAGTTGGAAACTCTCCACTCCACCAAAGCGCCGCACAATATTGGCGAGGACACCGACGACGAAGAGGTAGCCGCCGACCAGGAGAACCGTCAAGGACGATCCCAGGACGGCCCGAGATGGGTACACGTCGATCTCGGCGAAGCCGGTGCGCACGTAGGCCACCACCAGCAAGACACACCCGATCAGGAGCGCACTCGACTCGACGCCTGACCAGCGAAAGTCAGACGTGGAAAACAGAAGTGCCTGGCTCAGAACGTAAAGGCGGGCGCCGAAGATCACCGCCAAGCCCAGAACCACGAACTTGATTCGCCAGCGCATCGTTCCGACCGCCGATCGGAAGGTCTGTTCCAGGTTCATGAGGATCCACACGAGCGCAACGAGAAGGATGATGTTCAAGGCCTTCGCCATTGCACCGAAGCGCAACTGCATCCCCTTGTCCGCCGGCCCAGCCGGCGCCAACTCGAGCAGTTGCTGGTGGAAACCGAGCGACAATCCAATGGGCAGCAGAACGACAATGGCGAGCGGGATTCTCCAGCGCGCCAGGAACTCGCGGTAATTACCGCGCGAGTAAGTCAGGCTGAAGCCAAGCCAGCCTGCGGGTACGAAGGACTTGACGATTAACCCTAGGGTTTGGCCCGAAAGCACTTCGGACAACTGAGTAGCGCGCAGGCTAAGGCCAGTGATCAGGCTGTCGATACCGAGAACGAGCATCCCGGCGAAGAAGCACCACCTGGCGAGGGAGGGCTTCTTTGGCAACACGCTGGCGAGGGCGAGGAACAGGCTGAAGATCGCAGCCGCGAAGGGTAGGAAGGAGAAAAACGTCACGTGTCCCTCAACTGGGCAGGTTAAGCCGCTGCTCCTGGCGCCGCAACCACCACAACAGCAGAAACAAGGGAACCAGGGACAGCGCGAAAAAGAAAGGCCCACCCCGGCGGTGAATGACGCTGTCGATCATGTGGGGCCCAACATGTACGCAAAGCAGTCCGACGACCGCGATCCGGAAGCCGTTCCGCAGGATCCCCAGCGGAATCACGAACGCCACTAACACGGTCTTTCGCCACCAGGTCCTCAGAAAGAGGTGGGACGCGATCAGGCTGGTAATGAACAGCACCCAACTGGAGCGGATCCCGCTGCACTCCTGGCCTACCTGGAGCACGATCCCGGGCAACTCGAACACCGTGCCCTGGCGCACCAGTGCGGTCCCCGTCAAGTTGAAACACAGGGCGGCGGCCTCCGCCGATGCGAGCACGGAAGCTTTTTCCAACCAATTCACCGCAGCGTCCGGCAGCGGAACCATGAAAACCAGGAACGCGACGGGGAAGGCCGCGGCGGCCATCCATTTCGAGCCGAGGAATAGAAACCCGCCAGCCACGACGAAACTCACAAACGAGAGAGCCATCAGGGCCAGCCCATCATTGATACTCAGGCTCCCACGCCATCCGATCCCTGCGGCCAGCGCCGCGATTCCGATTCCCCCCATCGCGACCGTTCCGGCAATCGAAGTGCGATACATAGCCGGGCAGCGTCTCCGTTCGATGTAAAGCAGGTAACCGCTGATAAACGGAACCATGAGGATGTACGAATCCAGGTCGCTCTGGGCGGCGTACACCGTCAGCCTGATGAGCGGCTGAAGGAACAGCAGTGTCAAAAGAAGCAGGTAGGCGGCGCATCCGCCAACTCGCAACCGCTGCGGACGCGGCAGGTCCCGCCATCTCGCCCACACGCCACCGCGCTGGCCGACGGCTGTCGTTGCCACAACTTTCGCTCCTTCGGATGGCATCAGGTGCGCCGAACTCGCGCACGATTGTTCGTGATGCGAGCGAACCCAAAGAAGGGTGCGGTGAAGCGGCAAGACGAAGCTTCGCCGCTCGGTTCGCTGTTGGTGATGCAGCTCGGCTGATCCTGCATGACCCTCTCCACGCCGTTCAGCTAACCCCTAATCACAGCTAAGGTACAGACGGCGAAGCCAAGCTTCGCCTTCCTTTTGTCTGCAAAGCTACCACAGTTGATAGTCTAACTAATTCTATAATGCGCCCACATTTACTTCTGCCATTTCTTCCCTCTTTGCAACACGTTGCAACCGGTCGCAAGAATTCTCATCCTTGACAGTTCGTCGGTTTCTGCCCGAATCGATTCTACCTTAATCCTCGGATTGTAAGCGTATCCTCCCCGGTTCTTGCAAATATCACTCGCAACGGAACAGGAGAGGAAGCAGCATGCAGCGGAAGATCTGGAATATCTTCGGATACTTGAGCCTGGCAGCGCTAGCAATTCTGATCGGCGCGTTACCAGCCTACGCGGATCATCCAGTCACGTTTTCGATAACAGGGTTGAGCGGGAACTTATGGGGCGAGTACACGTCTCCCTACGCCACCGACAACGTCGGCACTGTGGCTTGTGACGATATCCGGGACACCGTCAACATGAATACGCCGTACACGTACAACGCTGTATCGGCCAACAGCATTGTCAGTTCCGGGAGCGGTGGCATTTGGAGTGGGGCTCCCAATCCCTACGCCAACAACGCACAGAAGCTGTACGCGGCCGCTGCAGATCTCGCACTCGACATATTCCATTCAACTTTAGTGCAGCAGGAATACGCGAGCTGGGCGCTGTGGGTGCTAATGGATCAGCACGGCGCCTGGGTAACGCATAATCTGCAGGGTCAGATTGACCAGGCCGGATGCGCAGCTATTTTCGGCGCAAGCGCTTGGAGTGGTGGTCACTGCTCCGACTCAACTGCATATGGTGATGGCCTGATCGGTGCGGCCATTGCCAGCGGCATTAGCGATTTCAACGCCAATTCCTTCAATGGTCTGACGGTCTACGTACCTAAGAACGCCAACGGATCGGCATGGCGTAATTCAAACGACTCGAGCTGCCAGTCGCAGGAATTCTGGAACCTCGTGCCGGATGGCGGAATTGCTCTGATGTATCTGACGGTGGCTGGACTCTCGTGCTTCGGCGCGATGTATCAGCGTAACCGCCGACTGCTTGCCGAAGGCGCGGATTTTCTTTGCCGGCAAACGCAGCGGAAGTTCCGGAACTGCCGCGTCGGAATCGTTTACAAAAGAGCGAATTCAGCCCGTCGAGTACGACGCAGACGGCGAGTCCGTGCAGATGCTTGATCTAACCTACCCTCGGTCTAACCAACAGCCCTCACGAGAGGTTTCTCTTTCGTCACAGATCTGGGATGTCGTGCCTCACCCTTGGGTCGCACCGAAGGGGCTTTCCCCCCGTTGTCCAGCTGTCTTGCTGTCATTTGTTCGGCTTGAATCACTTGATCGACAGTCATCGTTTTAGTTGCTTCTTTCAAAGCTTGCGATATCCGTTCACGGGCAACCGAGTACCACGCGTAGGCATCGAGCGCGTCACCCGCATTCTTTCTTCGAGACGCGTGGAACTGAGCGAGTGCGAGTTGCGCCATGAGTGCTCCCTGCTCAGCGGCTCGCTGACAAGCGACCAAAGTAGCCTCATCCCTCAACGCATCGCCGTAGTCATCGAGGAAGTACTGCAATGCTGGTTGCGCATGGCAATCCTGGCACATGGTCATTAACAGGAGTTCAACGCGGTTTGCTACCCCCAATTTGTCAAAAACTCGAAACAAACAATTCTTGATCGTATGCGGGCTCAGTTCTAATCGCTCGGCAATCTCACGATTTGTGAGCCCCTGGGCCACGCTACGAACGATGTCCTTCTCCCGCCTTGAAAGCAGATTCTTACCCCGCGCATCTACGGCGCCGAGGGTGTGTGAAGAACCCAAAGCCTGCGCCAGGATGGCCGTCTGCTCACTATTAGCCCAAATCTGCCCCTCATGCACTCGCCGCACGCACTTGCCAAATATGTCCACGGATTCGTGCCTACCTAATACTCCGCGCGCACCGGAGCAAAAAGCTTCCACTATCGCTTCCTGCTTCGAGGAATCCAGTAGCATCACCGCTCGCACATAAGCATGCGAGGAGTGCAACCCTCGGAGCACCTCGAACCCGCGGCCGGGTTGCTCATCCAGAGTCGAACTAAGAAGGAGAACATCGACGTCATGGAGGTCGGGCCGCCCTATCAGACCTTCAGAACCTGAAGGTGAAGTGGTCACTTGCAAGCCCCCGTCACGTTTCAGTGCATCAGCGAGGAGCTCAGTGTGGACTCGCGTATCGTCGGTCACGAGTACGCGTATGGGGGCTGATATGGATTGATGGCGCATGATCGGACTCCAATACGAAATGGTCTCTTACCGTCGGCCAGGACAGTATTCCCGGGAGGTTTCATCTTGGATAGACTCTAACGAAAGATAGCAAAGTTGAACACACCGAGAACTCACAATACAGAAAGCCACTATAAATGTACAACCGCTCTCTTCAGCAAGACAAGTGAAATCATTTGCAACGTGTTCTCTGATTCCCTAGGTGGGAAAGCTGTGCTCTTGCACATACGAACAATAGTGGTGGCGTCACCTAGCATATATGTGGTGTCCAGTTGCGAACTTTGCGGACAGCCGGATGTAGCGGCCGCAAACCCCGCTTGAGCCCAGGAGGACCAGAGATCGAACGTAGGCTGAAGCCAGGACTCAAGCTATGGGCTACAAGACCAGCGTGTCGACACCTGTTCGATGATCATCCGCACTGTCGACCGCATTGGTCTCAGAGGATCTTCTGATCGGTCATATGATTCCGCTTTCGCAATGTTCAGTGTGCCCTCAGCCCGACGTAAAACGCTCGGGTTGGATGATGTAAGAAAGGCGTCTCTGGGTATATCTTCTCCATACTTGAGACATGCTGCTCCGTCCTAAGTGAGAAATGCTTCGCTGAGACGGTGTGCCTCTTGCAGCAATTTGCAACCCGGCGCTACGCTGCAAATATCCTGGCGAGCGATTGCGGTCAAGAGTTTCCTCTGCCTAGGTCCCTCAGAGCCAGGCTCGCGGCAAGCTTGAAAGACATCGACTGGCGCGAGTTAATGTTCCAGGCCCCAATCACCCTGTGGGTTTCGAGTGGGATCACAGGTGTGAGGAATGCGCGGTTTGAGGGTCAAGTGACGTCGTGACTCAGAGGGCGAAGCTATGAGCACCAGCGATCAATCTTGGACCGTTCCCCAGTCACCCTTATTTCTTGCCGGTGGTGCGGGCGCAGACGCCGAAAAGTGGTTTGCGGTACAGACGCGCGCTCGACACGAGAAAGTCGTTGTGCAGCGCCTCTCGGATAAGGGAGTAACGACCTTTCTGCCGCTGGTCAGACAGGTACATCGGTGGAGCGACCGGCGGAAAACCGTAGACCTGCCTTTATTCAGTTGTTACGTGTTCGCGAAGCTGGCGCCGAGGAATGACGAACGCCTGCGCGTGCTTCTGGTAGACGGGGTGCTGAGGTTCGTCGGACCTCGCGGACAGGCAACCCCGATTCCCGACGAACAGATCGATGCGATTCGAACGCTGGTGGAAGAGCAACTACCTTACTGTTTCCATCCCTTTCTTAAAATCGGGCAACGGGTGCGAGTCCGTGGCGGCGCATTGGACGGCGTCGAAGGAATTCTCGTCTCGCGCAGCGGAGAGCGGACGTTGGTCGTATCCGTCAATGCAATTGATAGGTCTCTAGCGGTACGCATCGAAGGCTACGACGTCGAACCGATCTAGAGTTTTGCAGTTTTTCACTTTTCGAGCTCTCTCGTGTCCCTCCAAGGAGCCACTAAACCGGTGGCGAAAAAAGCAATCGAAACAGTAAGGCTGCTGGTCGTGAGCCGGGAATCCGCTGTTCTTCGCCCACTTTGGTCAATGGGAGAATCGAATTCGTGGCAGCTGGAAAGTACGGCCAGCGGCTGGGGGGCGATAGAGCGAATCCAGTCAGGCGTGACACCAGACCTGCTCCTGCTGGACGTGCCGCGTGGCGACACCGATGGCTTCCACATCCTGCGCTGGCTGCGCCGACTTCGTCCTGAGCTGCCGATCGTTCTGATTTGTGATCCCCACGATACGCCCAGGCAACAAGAAGCCGTGCGGCTTGGCGCAAGAGATTGTTTGGTCAGGCCCCTCGAGGACCAGCCATTCGAAGCGGTTATCCGGCGCCACCTTTCTGCAGCCAGCGGGAGCGTCGACACCGACATCACGAGTGACGATGTCGAACAGATCGGTGGCGACATTTTCTTCGTTGGGGCCAGCCCAATCATGCGAAACCTTCGGGCGCAGGTAGAAATGCTGGCCGTGACCAATGTTCCGGTGCTGATCCTCGGCGAGAGCGGAAGCGGCAAAGAGACCACTGCCCGCCTGATTCACAAATTGTCCGTCAGGTCCGGATTTGGGTTCGCCAAGGTGAATTGCACAGCACTGCCGAGCGATTTGCTGGAAATCGAACTATTTGGAGGCAAACGAAACGGAATCGGACCGCCAAGCTTGCGGCCAGGCAAGCTGGAACTCTGTGAAAAAGGGACGATTCTTGTGCATGAAATTACTGAAATGCCGATGGCACTGCAGGCCAAGCTGCTGGAGGTGTTGCAGAAAAAGCGATTTGTCAGACCAGGAAATGGGACGCCAGTCAAGGTCGACGTCCGCATTCTGGCCGCCAGCACGACGCATGTTGAATCCGCGATCTCGGAAAACAAACTTCGTGAAGACCTCTATTACTGCCTCAGCGACTACACGATTCACGTTCCGCCCTTGCGTCAGCGCCGAGAAGAAGTTCCGCTCTTGTTGTGCCATTTCATGCAACATTTTGCCAAGCGTTATGGCCTCTCGCCCCGCACCTTTTCTCCGGGTGTGCTGGGTGCGTGCCAATCGCATTCCTGGCCTGGGAACCTGCGAGAGCTGGAAAATTTCGTGAAGCGGTACCTCCTGGCGGGAGGCAAAGAACTGGCCTTCGGGGACCAATCTGAGTCGGAAGATGTAACTGAGTACGACCCTGTAATGTCGTCACGCACCGTGAGCCCGCTGGCGTCACCGGCCAACCTGTCACCCAGCAGCGTCTCTGGTTGTAACTCGCTCAAGTCTGTGGTGCAGAGCGTGAAGTTGGAAGCCGAGAGAAACGCAATCGCCGCGGCCCTGGCAAGCACGGGCTGGAATCGAAAGGCAGCTGCACGCGCACTTAAGGTCAGCTATCGGACCTTGCTGTACAAAATCGAGCAGTATCACATGAGGCCTCAGGAAGCATCTGATTCGGCTTTGTTTAATGGGTCCAAAGGTAACAGGAACGGATTCCGCTAACGGCAGGGCCGGTTGAGCGGAATCGAAGAAGGCAACGGCCGGCAAGGAGGTTGGTTGTGAAAATTGCAGCTATTGAGCCGTGGGACAGACGCCTAGGCCTAGGACTGGTTTGCATCTTGCTTACCGGTTACGTTTGGGCGCAAATGCCAGCAGCAAATCAAAATCAATCTGGTGCCCAAAGCCCGGCTCCGACCGCAATGGCTTCCGTCGCGCAACCGATGGTGGCGTCGGCCACCAAGCCACACGATGACAGCTTTGTCATCGGAAATGAGGACGTCCTGGCGATCCATGTATGGAAGGAACCGGATCTTTCTCGCTCCATTCCGGTGCGATCAGACGGAAGAATTTCGCTGCCTCTAGTGGGAGAACTACAGGCAGCTGGGCAGACTCCTTTGAAACTCGAACAGGACATCGCCACCAAACTGCAGCCGTATCTCGAGGAACCGGAAGTCACAGTAATGGTCCAGCAGATCAACAGTCAGAAGTTCAACATCCTGGGAAAAGTGGCAAAGCCAGGCTCATACCCGCTTACAAACTCGGCGACGGTTCTGGACGCGATTGCGCTGGCCGGCGGCTGTCGTGATTTTGCCAAGCAGGGATCGATTTATATTCTGCGACAAAATCCCGATGGCGGCGAGTCTAGAATTCCCTTCAATTACAAGGAAGTAATTAAAGGCCAGAACATTGTACAGAACATAAGACTCCAACCGCATGACACGATTGTCGTTCCCTAGGAGCAGTTATGTTTCTTCGAGCTTGCTTGGGTGTTTTGTTACTGCTGCCCACCTATGTATGGTCCCAAGCGGACACAAACGGTACAGAAGCTGCTGCCAACCCCGGCTACGACGTGCCAATGCGTACACCTCCGCCGGTAAGCGGAGAAGCTTACTCGACGGCTTTCGCTTCCGAAACCGAGTCGAACAACTTGCGCGCCGGTCTGACAATGAGCACCGCATACTCTAACAACGTCCTGGGAGGCGACAATCCTGTAAGCAGCATGAGCTATTCGATTTGGCCCACGCTTGCCCTGGATGCGGACACTACCCGGCTACATTGGGTACTCAACTACAGTCCTGGTTTTACGTTTTACCAGAGCGTGAGCGCCCGTAACCAATCAGATCAGACTCTGGCTGCGGATTTCCAGTACCGCTTGAGTCCGCATCTGACCGCCAGTCTCCAGGATTCCTTTCAAAAGACTTCCAATCTCTTCAATCAACCCAACCCGCTTTCGGCCATAGCAGTTTCTGGTTCAGCACCGGCTCCGAATGTGGCGGTCATAGCACCGCTTGCTGACCAGGTATCTAATACGGCAAACGCCCAGCTGACCTATCAACTCAGTGCTGATAGCATGGTCGGAGTAAGCGGGACGTTCACCAATCTGAATTACCCCAACCCAGCAGATGCTCGTGGCCTGTTTGATTCGAGTTCAACCGGAGGATCGGCATTCTACTCCCGCCGTCTGATGCAGAAGTACGACGTCGGCGTGTCGTATCAGTACAGTGACATATCATCGTACCAGGCAGGGGGACCCAGCAGCACTCAGACCCAGACCCAGACCGTTTTCCTGTTTTTTACTGCTTATCTGAAGCCCACACTGTCGCTGTCGCTGTCTGGTGGCCCTCAACACTATGATGCCAGTCAGCCGCCGCTGCCAGCGTCGGGGTCGTGGTCGCCTCTGGTGATGGCCAGCCTGGGGTGGCAGGGGCAACGCACTAGCTTAGCAGCCAGCTACTCCCGAATCGTCACTAGTGGGGGCGGGTTGACCGGAGCCTACCATGCGAACACCGCGAATGTCTCAGGCAGGTGGCAGCTAAGTCGCACCTGGAGCGCCGGACTATCGGCGGGCTACTGGCTTTATCAGACGTTGACTCCTTTCTTCCTTGGGTCGAGTTCCGGGGGACACACGGTTTCAGGGACCGCGTCAGTCCAGCACCCGCTCGGCGAACACCTGAGTGTACAGGCTGGATATACGCGGATACAGCAGAATTACAGTGGAATTGCAGCGATATCCGCTGCGCCCGGCATCAATCAAGAATTTGTTTCCATCTCCTATCAGTTCACCAGACCTCTGAAAAGATAGCCATGCCCGCAAATGTTAAAGCGACAAAACCGCAGGGTTTCGACCTCCAGCACTACCTGGGAATCGTCCACCGCCGTCACCTGTATTTCCTGATCCCGATGTTTCTGGGATGGCTCGCAGTGTGGGGATCAAGCTGGATTCTGCCTGCGCGCTACGAGTCGAGCACACTGATCTTGGTAGAGCAGCCAACCATGTCCAAGGATTATGTCGTGCCGAACGTGAACGAAGATCTGCAAGGGCGAATGCAGAACCTCACCCAACAGATTCTGAGTCGTACCCGTCTATTGCATATTGTCGACGAGATGAATCTGTATGCGAAGGACCGCCGTCGGCTTGGCCCGGACGAGATCATCGAGCGGATGCGAAAGGACATCCAAATCGAGCTCGTGCAAGATACACAGAAGCAGGTCACCGCATTTAGGATTCATTACTCAGCACATGATCCATCTGTTGCCCAACAGGTCACTAGCAAGCTGACCAGTCTCTTCATCAACGAAAACCTAGAGGAGCGACAGCAGCAGTCCGAAGGCACCACCAAATTTCTCGGGGACCAGATGGAGACAGCCGGGCAGAGCCTGGAAGCGCAAGAGGAGAAAATCCGTCAGTTCAAGGCACAGCATGTCTCAGAGCTCCCGACCCAGTTGGGAAGCAATCTCCAAATACTGAGTGGGCTGCAATCGCAACTGCAGGCTGAAAATGGCGCGCTTAACACTGCGAAGCAACAGCAAGTCTATTTGGAGTCGTTACTCCGCGAATATCGCACACTCGATGGATCTCCCAAGGGTCCCGAAAACGCCCCGATGGATTTGTCGGCCATCGACCAGGAACTTGATAAGCTGAAAAGACAGCTGACGGACCTTAGTGCTCGTTACAAGGAGCGATTCCCGGAGATCCGTACCTTGAAACATCAGATTGCCGCGATGGAAAAGATGAGGGACCAGCGTCTCGCGGACTTGAAAACCAAAGACAGCAGTACCCAGCCCGATGTTAGCCCGGCCGCGCCTGCCCTGGACAGCGCGGACGTCAAGAACCAACCCCAATCGTTTCAAGTGCAAAGCCAGTTGCAAGCCAATAAGGCTGAGATTAAAAACCGCCAGCAAATGATTGCAGCCCTTACGTCGAAGATCAACGATTACCAGGCTCGCCTGAATCAAGAGCCGGTGCGAGAGCAGCAGCTTGCAGATCTGACTCGTGGCTACGATCAATCCAAGGCTGCTTATGACGACCTGCTGAAGAAGAAAAATCAGTCGGCGATGGCGACCAGCATGGAGCTACTCCAACAGGGCGAACGCTTTCGAATTATTGATCCGCCCAGCTTGCCAATCAAGCCCACTTTTCCCGATCGCCTGAAGTTCTGCGGCATCGGGCTGGCTCTCGGATTGGCGCTGGGAGCAGGCGTGGCGGCAGCTTTCCAGATGATGGACGATCGAATCTACAATGAACAGGAACTGAAAGATTTGTTGCCAGTGGTAGCGCTCTCCGAAATTCCCGTCGTCACTGATCCGTCAAGCGAAAGGGCCGAACAGAGAAAGGTCTGGCTCGGATGGGCCACGGCGACTTTTGTATTTGTCACTATCCTGACAGGATCCCTTATTAGCTACTTTGTAGGCTGACTTTAACCCTGATGTACAAATCATTTTACAGTCTAGAGCGCAATCCCTTCGAGCTCACTCCGGATCCGTTTTTCCTTTTTCCCACTCCCCGGCACAACGAAGCTCTGGCAACGCTATACCACGGAGTACGCCGGCACAAAGGGTTCGTTGTCCTGACCGGTGAAGTCGGCACCGGGAAGACGCTGTTGCTACGCTGCCTGCTGCAATTACTCAGGCAAAGCAAAGACGTTGCCTACGCATACATTTTTAACAGTCGTTTGTCGCCGATTGAGTTCTTACAGTACATCGCGCGCGACTTCGGTCTTCCGGCTTCAGGCAGGAACAAGACCGAGATTCTTTGGGATCTCAGTAATTATGTGACTGCCCGAGGTTCGAGAAAGCTCACGACCGTCCTGGTCGTGGACGAGGCGCACCATCTATCGGCCGACATCCTTGAAGAAATTCGTCTTTTGACGAATCTGGAAACCACGCAGGAAAAACTGTTGCAGGTTCTGCTGGTCGGGCAACCGGAACTGAATGACAAACTGGACTCCGCTGCACTCTGGCAACTGAAGCAGAGGATCGCTCATCGCTCACAACTGGCACCATTAGATCTGAACGAGACGAGGGGTTACATCGAGCGCCGTCTCCAGGTAGCGGGGTCAAGTTCGAATGGCTTTCTCGTATTTCTTCCCGACACCATCGCAGCCGTTTATCGCCACTCCCGCGGCATTCCTCGGCTGATCAACACCATCTGCGAAAACGCGCTCATCACGGCTTATGCCCGGCGGACCAGAAGCGTGACTCCTGAGATCATCGAAGGCGTCGCCGCAGATCTCCGCTTGAACTTGCATGTGGTTCAACCTCCGCCGGAGGTGCCCCCCGGGGAGCTCAACGAAATAGACGTTGGGCGGGCTGCTAAGAACGTGCTTGATTTGTATGCGTACCTGAATCGACTACGGTCACGCGATGAAGAGTTACGAACACCAGAAACCATCCAGAGTCACCACACATGAGCCAAATCTTTGATGCGATGCAGAGGTCGGAGGCGGAACGGTCCGGAACGGATCCGGCGGAGCTGTCGGCTGCGGCAGATTTGTTAGAGGCAGCCGAACGTCAGGTTGTGCAGTTCGCGAAGGAGGGCGACCGCCCGCCTGAGAACCAACAGCAGACTGAGAATGACCGCCGGACACACAAAGTACGCGTTGACCAGTTCAGCCAATTCCAGACGGTGCGAGTTCTGGTGTCTCCCCAAAGCAAACTGGTATGCATAACAGAGCAGGAAAGCTTGGCTGCGGAGAAATTCCGATTTCTCGGGGTCCGGCTGAGACACCTCCAGCAAAAGCAACTCCTAAAGCGGGTGCTGGTTACCAGTTCGATGGCCGAAGAAGGCAAAAGCACAGTCGCTGCAAACCTCGCGTGCACTCTGGCCAAGAGGCAGCTGCAGAAGACGCTGCTGCTGGAGGGAGATCTCCGCCGGCCGTCGTTAGCCGAACAGTTTGGTCTGGGGAGAATCCCTGGTCTCAGTGAATTGTTGCAGGGTGAGCCTGCCCCGTCCATGAATATCTACCAGCTTGAAGGTTTGGGCTTCTGGATCCTGCCGGCCGGTAGCCCGCCAAGAAACCCGTTGGAACTTATGCAATCGGGGAAACTCTCATTACTGATGGATCAACTGGCGGGTTGGTTTGACTGGATTGTGATCGACGCTCCTCCAGTGCTGCCCCTCGCGGATACCAGCGTCTGGATGCGATTGGCAGACGCGGTCCTTCTGGTGACACGGCCCGGGAAGACTGCAAAACGGCAGCTACAGCGGGCCCTCGAAGCGGTGGAGCAGCCGAAGTTGCTTGGCGCAGTGGTCAATGGTTGCAGGGACGCTACCCTGGGCGATTACTACCATTATTATGGTCATAAGACAGCTGTTCCGCAGGCAGCCGTCCAGGATGTCGAGGCTGCCATCTCATAAGTACTTCAGAATCAATGCTATGCGTTCCTCTAACCGGTACTGCAGCTATTTATGAAACCACCTCTAAGTCGGAATCAGTCACCTGCTCCTGGCCAGGAAATAGGGTGCGGAGGAAACGGAGGAAATCATGACCCTGCAACGCAAGGGTAATGGTTCAATTTTGGACTCTCTTCCATCGAAGCCGGTGCCCGTCGGAGAACGTGAGATCCTGCACGAAGAGGCCTTTAACCACATGATCTCCGTCGAGCGTAAGCGAACGGAGCGCTCCAGGAAACCGTTCCTGCTTATGCTGCTGGAAACGGGCGGGCACCACACTTCGGAGAAGAATGGACACGTCCTTGCCAATATCCTGTCCGTGCTGCTGGCCTCCACCAGAGAAACCGACGTGATCGGCTGGTACAAGAACCAGTCTACTGCTGGTGTGATGTTTACGGAACTTGAAATCGATGACAAGACCTCAATTCTGAGCACAATGCTGACAAAGGTTAGCAACCTTCTGCACGACATCCTGACTTTTGAGCAATTCAATCAGATTAGTATTTCGTTTCACTTCTTCCCGGACAGGTGGGAGTCTGAGACCCCTGAGCGTCCGAGCAATTCGACGCTGTATCCAGATTTGTTGAGACGTAAGGATGCCACCCGACTTCTTTCCGTGACAAAGCGAGTGATGGATATCATCGGCAGCGCGCTGCTACTTGTCATTTGCGCCCCTGTCTTCCTGATGATCGCGTTGGCGATCAAAGTGTCGTCGAAAGGCCCGGTGCTATTTAGGCAACCGCGGGTCGGACATTACGGTAAGCCTTTCACATTCCTGAAATTCAGGTCGATGCATGTCGACAGCGATTGCAGCATTCACAGGGAATACGTGACGCAATTGATTGCCGGCCAGGCGGAACGCAACCCCAGCAAGGGTAATGGGGATGGTGCCGGCGTCTACAAGCTTACGGACGACGATAGAATCACGCGGGTAGGAAATTTCTTGCGGAGGACTAGCCTGGATGAGCTTCCCCAGCTCCTGAATGTGCTCAGGGGAGACATGTCGCTGGTCGGACCGCGTCCGGCGATTCCGTACGAATTAGCAGCCTACCAGACATGGCACCGGCGAAGAGTCTTAGAGGTCAAACCAGGCATTACCGGGCTTTGGCAGGTGAATGGCCGATCCCGGGTCAAGTTCGATGAGATGGTCCGCCTCGACCTTAGGTATGCCGAAACCTGGTCGCCTTGGCTCGACATTAAGATCCTCCTGCGAACGCCCCGAGCCGTGTTCGAAGGCGAAGGTGCCTATTGAGGGGGCGCCCCGCTTCGTCCCCCCTTTGCGCTTCGCGTCCCTCCAGTAAGCACTATCACTTTTATGGCAAGTCACTTTGCCATGTTCCTGGCTGCATCTTTCCCATACGCTAACCAGTCTCAAAAGGAAGTAAGACTATGCTGAAGTTTGGTGTAATTGGCTACGGCTACTGGGGCCCCAATATTGTCAGGAACCTTGTTGGGGTGGAAGGGGCGCGCGTCTTAGCTGTTGCGGACAACCGCCCTGTCGCAAGAGAACGAGCACAAAAAGCGAATCCCGGAATGCAAGTGACGGCTGATGCATCCGAGGTAATATCATCGACCGAAATTGACGCCGTCGCGATCATAACCCCTGTCTGGACGCACTTCGAACTTGCCAAAGCCGCCCTTGAGAACGGCAAGCACATTTTCGTCGAGAAGCCTTTCACAAGCACTTCGGAGCAGGCAGAAGAATTGATCAACCTTGCAGCCACCAAGAATTTGAAGATCATGGTGGACCACACCTTCCTCTTCACCGAGGCCGTGAGGAAGATCAAACAGTTATTGCAGGAAGGCACGCTGGGCAAACTGTATTATTACGACTCTATGCGCGTGAACCTGGGCCTGTTCCAGCATGACGTAAATGTGATTTGGGATCTTGCTCCCCATGACTTGTCGATCATGGATTACCTGATCCAGGAGACTCCTGAGGAAATCGTCGCGACCGGCCAGACCCACTTGAACGGGGTTGAGGACGTTGCCTTCATCACCCTTTATTTCCCCAACGGGGTCATCGCGCACATCAACGTCAACTGGCTGTCACCAGTCAAGATTCGCATGACGTTAGTTGGCGGCGAAAAGAAAATGCTGGTGTGGAATGACCTGGAGGCGGACGAAAAAATCAAGATCTATGACAAAGGAGTGCAGGTCACGGGCAGTGAGGGTGTGTATGACCTGCTGGTGAGTTATCGGTCGGGTGACATGTGGGCCCCGCATCTGGATCAGGTCGAGGCATTACGCCTAGAGTTAGGATACTTCGTCGACTGCATCGCCAAGGATCAGACTCCTTTCAATGATGGGCAGGCGGGTCTGCGAGTGGTCAAGATGCTAGAAGCCGCCACTGAGTCCCTGCGCCGTCGTGGTGCAATTGCGCATACTTACTCTCTCAGTTCAGCCAAGCAGAAGGATCTTTCGCAAATGGTTCTACAAGTTCCATGAAAAATACTAAAGTCGCGCCTAGCAATGACACCAGGAACTCGTACCTCTGCATAGCGGCAGATGTAAAGCTGGGCCGCGATGTGAAACTGTCCAAGTTCATCAATCTATATGGCTGCGAGATTGGAGACGAGACAAAGATCGGCGCATTTGTTGAGGTGCAGAAAAACGCCAAGATCGGCCAGCGCTGCAAGATTTCGAGCCACACGTTTGTCTGCGAGGGAGTGACCATCGAGGACAACGTCTTTATCGGTCATGGGGTGACGTTCATCAACGACAGTTATCCGCGAGCGATCAGTGCCGGAGGAAAATTACAGACCGAAGCCGACTGGAAGGTGGAACGTACCGTCGTCAAGAACGGAGCCTCCATCGGTTCTGGTGCCACAATCCTCTCCAGGTTGACGATAGGAGAAAATGCGATCGTCGGGGCGGGAAGCACCGTCACGAAAGACGTGCCTGAAAATGCAATTGTCGCAGGGAATCCTGCCAAGATCTTACGGTATCTCGTGCACAACGGAGGGCCGGAGTTGAGCTCAATAAGCGCGCGGGAGTGAACCTGCCTGCGGCCCGGCACCGTTCTCAGTGTGATTACCAAACGCCTTTGGCCGAATGCCCGGGGCGTTCTCACCAATAGGAGACGCACACAATGAGCAGCATTGATATTCCGTTTTTCGATCTGGTTAGTCCTCACCTGGAGATGGAGGAGGAGCTAGTCACCGTTTTTCGAACTGCCCTGCACAACGCAGCATTCATAGGAGGGAAAGCCGTACAAGATTTTGAAAACGCTTTTGCGGAGTTCTGCGGGGTCAATCATTGTGTCGGTGTAGGCAGCGGAACAGATGCGCTGCGCTTCGCACTGATGGCCGCAGGGGTCAGCCCCGGGGATAGCGTACTCACCGTGCCCAACACATTCATCGCCACCACCGAAGCCATTTCGCAGGCTGGTGCGCAGCCTGAATTCGTCGACATAGATGAGCGCACCTTCAACATGGATCCTGAAAAGCTCCACGAATACTTGAAGACGAAGTGCGACCAGGATCAGCGTATAGGAAGGCCGATTTCACGACGGACCGGTCGAACGATTTCGGCGGTCGTGCCGGTTCATCTCTACGGACAGACGGCCGACATGGATCCGATCCTAGAGCTGGCCGAAACTTGGAATCTCATCGTAGTAGAAGACGCCTGCCAGGCCCATGGCGCCGAGTACTTCTCGCGAAAGGACAAACGCTGGAAAAGGGCAGGGTCTATGGGCAAGGCAGCGGCCTTCAGTTTCTATCCTGGCAAGAATCTGGGCGCTTGCGGCGAGGCTGGCGCAGTCACGACCAACGACCCCGACCTGGCGCAGAAAGTACGCATGCTGCGCGACCATGGCCAGGCGGAGAAGTATTACCACGACATTGAGGGTTACAACGGCAGGCTGGATGCGATTCAGGCAGGAATTCTCCGATTGAAACTGGCCCACCTGTCAGAATGGAACCGTCAACGTCGGGAGAAAGCCGAGATTTACCAAGAGGTGCTTTCCTCAGTTGATGGCCTTATCCTTCCATTTGAACCATCCTGGGCCCGGGCAGTGTATCACCTCTATGTGATTAGGGTGCAAGATCGCCAGGATCTGCAGGACCATCTGAAGGAAGCGGGCATAGGTACAGGTATCCACTACCCAATCCCGCTTCATTTGCAGAAAGCCTATCGCGCTCTGGGCTACGACAAGGGAGACTTCCAGGTTACGGAAAAGATTGCACCTGAAATTCTCTCGCTGCCGATGTATCCCCAACTCACACGTGACCAGCAGGAAGCTATCTTCCTGGTTGTGAAGAATTGCGTTACGATCATCGCTGATACTGCCTCGGCCGGGGTACGATGATCACGCCGTGTTCTTTATCGCCGCATGCATTCTGAAGCACGACGATGCGGTGCATCGGCTGACGACACAAGCTGACCATGGATGTTTACGAAATTGATCCCACAAGAGATGAGCGCTGGGACCCATTTCTTCAGAACCACCCGGAAGCTTCCATCTTTCATACCCGGGGTTGGCTTGAAGCATTGCGACAGACATACAGCTACGCTCCGGTTGCCTTTACAAGCTCACCTCCAGGGCAACCGTTAACGAATGGGTTTCCTTTTTGCCAGATTTCCAGTTGGCTCAGCGGCTCCCGTTTGGTGTCGCTGCCATTCTCTGATCACTGTACGCCGCTGGTCGAAAGCTCAGACGAACTGACCTACTTCCTAACTTATTTGCGAGAGAAGCTAGGCTCTGAAAAGTGGAGTTACATCGAGATCCGGCCAAGAGATTCAGTTGTGACAGGCGACGCTCCTTTTGAGAAAAGCAAGAGTTTCTTCTTCCACAAACTGGATTTGCAGCCCAGCCTTGATGAGATCTTCCAGAATTTCCATAGGGATTGCGTGCAGAGGAAAATTGAGCGCGCTGCACGGGAGAAGGTTACGTACGAGGAAGGAAGATCAGACTCATTGCTGACCAAGTTCTACCATCTTCTCCTGATGACGCGCCGCAGGCATGGGCTACCGGCACAGCCAATCGACTGGTTTCGAAATGTCATTGCTTGTTTGGGCGAGAGAGTTAAGATCCGTGTGGCCTCAAAGAACGGGCAGCCCGTTGCGAGCATTTTCACCATTTGCTACAAGCGAGCTCTTGTTTACAAGTATGGGTGCGCGGATCAGCGGTTCAACAATTTGGGAGGCACACAGCTCTTGTTCTGGAGGTCAATTCAGGAAGCCAAGGAGTGCCGGCTTCGCGAATTCGATCTGGGGCGCAGCGACTGTGACAATCCTGGACTAATTACGTTCAAAGATCGATGGGGCGCCACTCGAACTGAGTTGGTTTATCTCCGATATCCTGCGAGATATTCCCACAGTGTTTCGGAAACAGGACAAGCTCTCATCAGCAAGTATGTCTGGTCTCACGCGCCAAGCGCCGTGCTCGCTGCTGCCGGCAGAGCGTTCTATAGACACATGGGATAGCAATTTCCGGATGTGTGCCAGTTCTTGTTCTGAGGCGGAGTGCTCGCGCCTTGGTAATGTCACAAATGGTTTCGAGCGGCCTCCAGTTGACGGGTCAGGCCATACCCGCCAATCTCAAGCAATGTCCTCCCATCGATAGCACGGATCAGCGTACAGATATGCTGAAGCTTCCTACATATGTTCTCATCACCCCAGCGCGGAATGAAGCTCAGTTCATAGAACTAACTATAAAGTCTGTGGTTTCTCAGACGGTCCGACCGCTTAAATGGGTCATTGTCAGCGACGGCTCCACAGACGGTACCGACGAGATCGTGAGCAGATACACGGTTGAGCACCCATGGATGGAACTGTTGCGAATGCCAAACCGACGCGAGCGGCATTTTGCTGGCAAGGTCCATGCTTTCAATGCGGGCTATGCTTCGGTCAAGGAACTTGACTATGACGTGATCGCCAGTTTGGATGGTGACATATCGTTTGACGAGGACTACTTCTCTTTCCTGCTTCAGAAGCTTGTTGACGATCCGGCGTTGGGTCTGGTGGGAACGCCTTTTAGAGAGGGCTCGAACGCGCCTTATGACTATCGCTTCGTCAACATCGAACACGTGTCGGGCGCCTGCCAGGTATTTCGGCGAGAGTGCTTCGAAGAGATCGGTGGATATGTGCCGGTGAAAGGAGGGTGCGTCGATCATATTGCAGTTCTCTCGGCGAGGATGAGCGGATGGAAGACGAGAACGTTCACGGACAGAATTTGCTTGCACCATCGGGGAATGGGAACGGCCCAGCATGGCATAACAAGGGCCAGGTTTAGAAATGGCGCCAAAGACTACGCTATCGGAAATCATCCAATTTGGGAATTATTCAGGACAGCCTATCAAATGACGAAGAAGCCATTCGTTATCGGTGGCTTGATGGTCGCGTGTGGGTACATGTGGTCGCTGATCCGGCAGGTGGAGAGGCCGGTCTCCCCCGAACTAGTAGCCTTTCAAAGACGTGAGCAGATACTGCGGTTAAGAAGTTTTTTCACATTGAACAGGGCTCCTGGTCATCACAACATTGCCGCATCCTCGTGATTGTTTTCGATTCGCATTCCGCAGGTAAGGCATCGTTCCTCTGATCTGATGGCAAGTCTGTCGACTCCAGTAAACGTCGGTTTGCTCATCGTAAACGCTGACGATTGGGGACGGAACCACGAGGCCACCGAGCGCACCCTCGAGTGCGTTTCTCGCAGAGTCGTCTCATCTGTGAGCGCTATGGTCTTCATGGAGGACTCGGAGCGGGCCGCAAGCATAGCCCGCGAACGAGGAATCGATGCCGGCCTCCACTTGAACTTTACGACGCCGTTTTCGGCACGGCGTTGTCCGGCCCTGCTCGTGGAGCGCCAGCACGAACTCGCTAAGCGCTTGTTGTCGCACCGCCTCGCCCACACTCTGTTTTACCCAGCGCTCATGCGTTCCTTCGAATATGTTGTGTCAGCTCAACTCGACGAATTCTGCCGGATTTATGGGGCAGTGCCGGGGCGACTCGATGGCCATCATCACATGCACCTATGCCCCAACGTGCTTCTTGCAGGACTTCTTCCGCCAGGAACTGTTGTTCGACGAAATTTCTCCTTTTGGCCGGGAGAAAAGAGCCTCGGCAACCGTCTCTATCGCAAGGCTGTGGACCGCATACTGTCCCGGCGTCACGTTCTCACCGACTTCTTTTTCTCGCTAGAGCCGCTCGAACCTCTGGATCGCCTTGAGCGGATCTTTGCCCTGGCTGACCAGTTCGTCATCGAAGTGGAGACGCATCCTATCAACCCGGCGGAATATCGGTTTCTCTCGGATGGCGAGATCTTACGTTTGGCCGGGGATCGGCCGATTGCGCCTCGTTTCGCCGTGAGGTCGAATGGAATGTCTAGCGGTGACTCCAGTTTGGCTTTGCGTACGTCTGACGTTCCGCGCTTGGCGCCGGAAGCGAGTGCTAACGAAACGAAGCATATTTGCGTGTGTATTTGCACTTATAAGCGCCCGCAGTTTCTCAAGCGCTTGTTGGAGGAACTCGGCGGTCAGGAAACCAGCGGACTATTCACGTATTCGATCGTGGTTGCCGACAACGATCATTTAGGATCCGCCGAGCCCGTGGTGTCGGACTTCGCAGCTACCTCATCTGTTCCTATCCGATACTGTGTGGAGCCGCAGCAGAGTATCCCCCTGGCGCGGAACAGGGCTATCGAGAACGCCCACGGGGATTTCGTCGCCTTGATTGACGACGACGAGTTTTGCACTGAGCGCTGGTTGCTGACTTTGATCCAAGCATGCAACCAATACGGTGTAGACGGCGTGCTTGGACCTGTTAAGCGCCACTTCGACGAAGAGCCGCCGAAGTGGATCGTCAAGGGCAACTTCTACGAACGACCCCGTTATCCGACCGGCACGGTTGTGCGTTGGCCGGACAGCCGCACTGGCAATGTTCTGGTGAAGAAGTACGTTCTCGCGGCTGCCGAGCCACCGTTCAGGCCCGAGTTTCTTAGCGGAGAGGACCAGGATTTTTTCCGAAGAATGATCGAAAAAGGGTACGCGTTCATCTGGTGCGACGAGGCTGTGGCGTACGAAGTTGTGCCCCCGACGCGTTGGAAGCGAACATACATGTTGAAGAAAGCCCTTCTTCGGGGAGCAGTGACCTTGGTCCATCCGACCTTCGGAGCGCGCGACGTTATAACGTCCCTCATCGCGGTTCCAGCTTATACGGTTGCTCTGCCGTTCGCGCTAATATTAGGCCAGCACAGATTCATGGCTCTCCTGGTTAAACTCTGTGATCACCTGGGCAAGGTGCTGGCACTTTTGCGCATAAATCCTGTTCGGGAGCTATACGTTCCCGACTAGCGCCGAGGCCGTTTATGAAGACTTGTAGCACGGACCTGGCCCAAGGCATGGCAGACGGCAAGATCGAGATCAGCGTCAAGGGAAGGTGGGTGAGGGTCCCTGCGCTCAACCTTAACGGGAACACCATAGTCGTTGAAGGAAGCTGGCTCAAGGTCGCCGTTGTCCATGATGAGGAATGGCTGGAAAATGCACTTAAAGATCCTGAACTTTGTGTGAGACTGCTGAAGGAGCACGTGTCGCATGGACTGCGCGCCGACATCTTCACTTTCGCGCAAAAACCCACCGCCACGGTGCCCAAGTATTCATATCACATGCACTGGGATAGCGTTGCCGCTATTCGGCTCACTAGCTTCAAGGATTGGTGGGAGAAGCTGCCCCAGGAGAGCCGCAAGAACGTCAGGAGATCACAAAGACGTGGCGTGGTGGTCAGCGTCAAAGAGTTTGATGACAAATTAATTAGGGGAATAGTGGAAGTCAACAATGAATCTCCAGTCCGACAGGGAAGGCGGTTTACGCACTACGGTAAAAGCTTTGATCAAGTGAAGAGGGATCACTCCGCATTTATTGATCGGAGCGATTTCATTTGCGCATATGTGGGCAACGAATTGATCGGATTTCTGAAACTGGTTTACCGAGGAGAAGTCGCCTCAGTACTACAATTGCTTCCAAAGGCAAGCCATTATGATAAAAGACCTGCTAACGCATTGATCGCAAAGGCGGTGGAGCTCTGCGAGGCAAAACGAGTGTCCTGTGTGACGTACGGGATGTTTAATTACGGCAACAAACGCGATAGCTCGATACGTGAATTCAAGATTCGCAACGGATTTGAAGAGATACTAGTTCCCAGATTCTACGTGCCCTTGACGCCCAAGGGAAAGATCTGCCTAAAATTGAATCTACATCGAGGCCTTCTCGAAATCCTTCCTCAGAACGTAATAAGACTTGCTGTCAGCGCGCGTGCAAAGATACTTCATTTTAGACAGTCGATAAGCCGGTGTAGCTCAATGCTAGAGCGGCCGAATCGTAATCGGCAGGCGGAGCGTTCAAATCCTCCCGCCGGCTCCAACGCTTGACGCCCAGGGGAATCTCAGGCCTGAACTGATTTGACATGCCAGGAATCGTAGGTCTTATCACCAAGATTCCTCGGGAACGGGCTGAACCGCAGTTGCTCAGGATGGTCGAGGCCCTTCGCCACGAGTCTTTCTACGTGACGGAAACGTGGATTGATGAATCCATGGGATTGTACGTGGGGTGGGCCGCACGGAAGGGTTCCTTCTCCGACGGAATGCCGCTTTGTAACGAACAAGGGACCGTCGTTCTCGTCTTTTCCGGAGAGGAATATCCCGAGCCTGGAACGGCTCGGCGGCTCAAGGAGCGTGGCCACGCGGTTGAGAGAGAAGGGGCATCGTATCTCGTTCATCTTTACGAGGAAGATCCCGCGTTTCCGGCGGGCCTGAACGGAAGGTTTCACGGGCTCCTGACAGACCGCACGCGCGGGACGGCGACGCTCTTCAACGACCGGTACGGGATGCATCGGCTCTACTTTCACGAATCGAAGGAGGCCTTCTATTTTGCGGCAGAAGCCAAGGCGATCCTCGCAGTCCGTCCCGAACTCCGGTCGGCCGACCCTCGAGGCCTGGGCGAGTTTGTGGCCTTAGGTTGCGTTTTGGAGAACAGAACGCTCTTTGAGCACATCCATGTGCTGCCGCCCGCCTCGGCCTGGACCTTTCGTGCTGGCGCGAGTGAGCGGAGAAGCGAGTACTTCCAGCCGCGGGAGTGGGAGGAGCAAGTTCCCTTCGACCCAGAAACCTACTACCGGAAGCTCCAAGAGGTTTTCTCCCGTTACCTGCCTCGGTACTTCAACGGTCAGGAGGCCATCGGGATGTCGTTGACGGGTGGCTTGGACACCCGAATGATAATGGCTTGGCACAAGCCTCCCGCCGGGTCGCTGCCATGTTACACGTTTGGAGGCATGTTCCGCGACTGTCAGGACGTCATAGTGGCGCAGCAAGTGGCCCGTGCCTGTGGGCAGTCTCACGAGGTCATCTTGGTAGGAAATGAGTTCCTCTCGCGCTTTCCCCACTACGCGCAGCGTACGGTTTACCTCACCGACGGATGTATAGACGTAAGCCATTCCCCTGATCTCTACGTGAACGAGCAGGCCCGCGAGATCGCCCCGGTCCGGATGACCGGAAACTATGGCGGCGAGGTGCTACGACGGGTACGGGCTTTCAAGCCGGTGGAGCCTGCCACCGGGCTTTTTCGTCCGGAGCTTCTCTCCCACGTCCAAGCAGCTGGCAACACATATGCCGGGCTGCTTCGGGGGCATCCGCTATCCTTTTCGGTGTTCCGGCAGGCCCCTTGGCACCATTACGGCCTTCTCTCGCTGGAGCAGACCCAGATCTCTCTCCGGTCCCCATATCTTGACAACGAGTTCGTACGGACGGTCTTCCGCGCACCGCAGTCGTCCCTCACGAACAACGATGTCTCCCTACGACTGATCGCCGACGGGAACACGGCTCTCCTGCGGATTCGGACCGACCGCGGCGTTGCCGGAGACCAAGACCCTCTATCCGCGGCTATCACACGGAATCTGCTCGAATTCACTTTCAAGGCTGAGTACGCCTACGACTACGGCATGCCGCAATGGATGGCCCGGATCGATCACCTATTCTCGCCGCTCCACCTCGAACGGCTCTTCCTCGGGAGGCACAAGTTCTACCATTTCCGCGTCTGGTACAGGGATGCACTCGCCGACTACGTCCGGGAGATGCTACTGGACTCGCGGACTCTTTCGCGGCCCTACCTGCGGCGGAACGGGCTTGAAGCCGTGGTGCAGGGCCATCTCGCAGGAGATGGGAACTACACCACCCCGATACACAAAGTGCTCACGTTGGAGCTCGTGCATCGCCTCTTCCTCGACTCGAGATAACCCACCACCGTGCGCCGGGATTCCTTGCGGCGATGGGGTAAATGACGCAAGAGAATGGCACAGTCGCCTTTGTCCCCGGGATCCGGGGGCTGCATCTATGTACTTATTACGGAAGGCACAGAATAGTTTGCGCGGGCTGCTCCAGGCCTATGGCACACCGAGCATTAAGAAATTTCTCTGGAACGTCGAGTTCTCGGGAGGCAGGTGGGACTGTCTCGATACAACGCCCGGCGACTGCGTGTACCGGTACGTTGAGAAATATGCCGCCAAAGGCAGCATCCTGGATCTCGGATGCGGTTCCGGCAGTACGGCGAACGAATTGGCCGCAACCACATACCGACAGTATACGGGGGTCGACATATCGGACGTGGCTATCGCCAAGGCCATCAGTAGGACACAGGAGACTGGTCGAGAACAAAAAGCCGACTTTTTCCAGTTCGACTTTTCCAGCTTTCTGCCGAATGAGCAATATGATGTGATATTGTTCAGAGACTCCATCTACTACGTCCCGACGGCCAAGATCGGAGCAATGTTGGAACGATACTCGAGGTATTTGAACGAAGGCGGCGTCTTCATTGTGAGGTTATGGGGCGGGGGCGGGAGCAAAGAAAAGACGATCTTGGACATCATCGAGCGCAACTTCGAAATCGTGGAAAAGTATTTGTCCGAAGAACCGAAAGCGGCTGTTATTGTCTTTCGGTAGGGGCCTCTGCTCGAGCTCTCTCCGGAGCTGCTTGCTTGCCTTCAGGCCGCCTTTCCCTCGACCCGAGATGACTCACATTTCGTTAGAAAACCTTGCGGGGAGGAAGTAAATGGCCCCGCAGATTGCCTCTGTCGTCTTCGCCCTCGGGATCTGCGTGCTCTTCTGGCTTGATCGTGACCAGGAGGCCAGGACTTCAAAAGCCCTTTGGATTCCGGTGCTATGGGTGCTCATCAATGGGTCGCGACCTGTGTCCGTGTGGCTGCAGGTGGGGCCGACGATGGACTCTCCCGAAAAGTACCTCAACGGAAGCCCCCTCGACGCGCTCGTGTGGGGGATTCTATTGGCGGCAGGCTTAATCGTGCTTGTCTGGAGAGGACGGCAGGTTGGAACGCTCATGCGTGCGAATGGACCGATCCTTCTGTTTTTTGCCTACTGCGCCCTTAGCGTTCTCTGGTCTGACTACCCCTTCGTCGCCTTCAAGCGGTGGACCAAGGCTGTGGGCGATGTCGTGATGGTTTTGATCGTGCTCACTGATCCTGACCGCTCCTCCGCGATTAAGCGACTCCTAGCGCGAACGGGTTTTGTGCTGGTTCCCCTCTCCGTTCTGTTCATCAAGTATTATCCCGACCTGGGACGGAGCTACAACCCTTGGACCTGGGCGCCGATGTATAGCGGCGTCGCAATCGGGAAGAACATGCTCGGCATGGTCTGTCTAGTCTTCGGCCTTGGATCTGCGTGGCGTTTTGTCGCTGCGTACAGCGGAGACAAGGGCAGCCAACGTACCCGGCAGTTGATCGCCCAGGGCGTCCTTTTCGGAATGGCAACGTGGATCCTTTCAATAGCTGATTCGATGACCTCATTGTCCTGCTTCATCTTGGGAACCGGCCTGATCGTGATGACGAGCCTACCCGGGCTGGCAGGAAAGCCAGCCGCTGTGCACGTTCTGGTGGCAGCGCTCGTGGGTGTTGCCGTGGGTGCCCTATTCCTAGATCCCGGAGGCAACCTCGTCGGGTCCCTGGGCAGGGACGCGACGCTGACTGGTCGGACTACAATCTGGACCGCGGTCCTAGGCTTGGCTGGGAACCCGTTGGTCGGGACGGGCTTCGAGAGCTTCTGGCTCGGGGATCGACTCCAGAGAGTATGGGACCTGACAGCGCAAGGGATTCAGGAGGCTCATAACGGCTACCTTGAAGTCTATCTAAACTTGGGGTGGGTCGGGATAACTCTGCTGGCTGCCCTCATAGTTGCAGGCTACCGAAACGTACTCGCCGTGTTCCGTCGGGATCCGGACGCAGGCCGGATCAGGCTGGCCTTTTTGGTCGTCGGGGTGATCTACAGCCTCACAGAGGCAGGCTTCAGGATGATGGCCCCTGTATGGACTTTCTTCCTCTTGGCGACGATTGCTGTTCCCGAACCTGCCGTTCTGGAAAGCCCTACCCAACTCGATATGGATATCGCCTATAACTTCGCTGAGTGTGAATCAGAGGTTGACCGCGCGCTCGGCGTTGGTTTCCGTTGAGAACTCGAAGTTGATTGTTGGCGGCGAAACCTTTCGGCCGGCGCGGAAGTGCTTGTGGCGGCTCGCCCCCGGGCCTTCCCGGGGTCGTTGTTTTTCAGGGACGCAGGGTTAGTTGTCCAAATCGTCGTCGTCGCGGTGCTCATGCATGTCATCAAGCCCTTATAACAGCCAACTTTCGACCCCTTCCCTAAAGTCTTTGCCTCAAGGTGCAGAGGTAGTTACGGTAGAGAAGGGGACCTACGGCCAGATTCTCAAGTCCTCGGCATTAATCGGTGGCTCTTCGGTGGTGAGCATCGTTATTCGAATCGTTCGCATCAAAGCCATGGCGATGATGCTTGGTCCGGCTGGGATCGGATTGTTTGGCCTCTACGGATCGATCGAGAGCCTTACGGAGAGCATTGCTGGTATGGGCATCAACAACAGTGGTGTGCGCCAGATTGCCGAAGCAGTAGGCTCGAACGACACAAAACGGATCGCGCAAACCACCGCGGTGCTGAAACGAATATCGATCCTCCTCGGAGTGCTGGGAGCTGTTTTGCTTGTCGTGTTTTCCAAGCAGGTCTCCACCTTGACTTTTGGTACCAATCAACACGCGACCGCAGTATCCCTGCTGTCAATCGCTGTGCTTTTCCAATTAGTGTCCGCCAGTCAAGGGGCGCTGATTCAAGGAATGCGGCGCATCGCTGATCTTGCCAAGATGGGGGTGTGGGGGGCGCTCTTCGGGACGCTCATCAGCATCCCCGTGGTGTATTTCCTGCGCGAGAAGGGTGTGGTGCCATCCCTTGTGGGCGTCGCCCTCATGACGATCATTACCTCATGGTGGTATAGCCGCAAGATAAACATTCCAACTTCTTCCATGACGGCTTCTGAGGTGGGGAAGGAAGCAGCCGCTCTTCTGAAGCTCGGCTTCGCATTCATGTCAAGTGGCTTGATGACAATGGGGGTGGCGTACGCGGTCCGAGTAATTGTGCTCCGCAAGGTCGGTTTTGAAGCAACCGGATTTTATCAATCTGCTTGGACTCTTGGCGGACTGTATGTCGGGTTCATTCTACAGGCCATGGCAGCGGACTTTTACCCCCGTTTGACCGCCAGCGCGCAGGACAACATCACGTGCAACCGCCTCGTCAACGAACAAACGCTAGTAGGTCTGTTGTTAGCGGGCCCAGGGGTTATAGGTACCCTCACGTTTGCACCTCTGGTCATCGCCCTGTTTTATAGTGCGAAATTCAGTGGAGCCGTGGGAGTCCTGCGTTGGATATGTCTTGGAACGATCCTCCAAGTGATTACCTGGCCGATGAGTTTCATTATCGTGGCCAAAGGCAGGCAAGCCATCTTTTTCGGCAGTGAACTGGCCTGGACTGTCGTCAGTCTCGGCCTCGCGTGGACCTGCGTGAGATCCTTCGGGTTGAACGGCGCTGGCATTGCATTCTTTGGATCATACGCTTTTTACGGGTTTATGCTATACCTAGTCGTGGATCGCCTCAGCAATTTTCGCTGGTCCCATGCCAACAAACAAACCGGTCTCTTTTTTCTATCTTTGATCGCGGCGGTATTCTATGCATTTTACCTACTGCCATTCTTGTGGGCCGGCTGCCTTGGAATTGTGGCGGCCCTTCTGAGCGGTGCTTACTCCATTCGAGTCCTCCTCGGACTTATTTCCTGGGGCCAAATTCCCCGTCCCCTACGGCGATTGCTTGCAGGATTCGGCTATGCTCCTGCGGACTTCACGGGTGTCGCCTAACGTCGATGGTGACTCCTGCGGAACAGTCGGATTCGCGGGACCGCCCACTTAAGATTAAACCCAATTCTCATAGCTAAGCCCCGACGTTGCCAAAACGCGTTCACGTTGGATTCACTACCATCAGCGATGCACCAAGCCATGGCGCCAACAGTCTCTGTCATAATACCAACCTTTAACCGCAGCGCGCTTCTTCCCAAAGCGATCGAAAGCGTATTGGCACAGACTTATACGGATTACGAACTCATCGTCATTGACGATGGCTCTACCGATGATACCCATGAGAGGCTTAAGCCTTACATGGAACGAATCCGGTACTTCTATCAGGACAACCGGGGAGCCAGTGCTGCGCAAAACAAGGGCATAGAAGTCGCAAAAGGGAAATGGATTTCGATTTTAGGATCAGATGATGTATGGCTCCCAACGAAACTGGAGCGGCAGCTCAAGGCTTTAGCCACTTTCGGGAGCGACTTCGCAGCATGCTTCACAGACTGCGTCTATGTGGGGCATCCCGATTTGTGGCTTTCTGCTTTCGAGCGAGCGGGCTTGAAGGCTAATTCGGAGTTCGGTCAACTTCATGACCCAACCGGATACATTTTGAGAAATTACTCTCCGATTTGCCCTCAGAGCCTAATGGTTCTGCGCTCCCTAGTGAAAGAGCTCGAGGGGTTTGACGAAGCGATAGGCGTTTCAGAGGACACAGATCTGATCTTTCGGCTAGCTCTTAAGACTAAGTTGTGCTTTGTGGCCGCGCCCCTCGTCAGGATTGACCAGACTCCGTCGCGTCCGCGTCTATCGGATTCGCTCGGCCGCAAGAATGATCTGCTATATGCCTGGTTTGAGTACCGGTACAGAAAATGGCTTGGCATGCGCGAGCTGGCCGACTGCGGAACTCGCCAGACGATACAAGACCAGTTGTGCGCTCTGTATTACGACTGGACCACAGCAAAACTTCGCCAATTAAGGCTTGCAGGCGCGATCGAGAAGATCAACGAGATAAGATGCATGGGGCACAGTTATCGCGCGATCTTTTTGGTATTGCTGTCCCGCGCAACAAGGAAGCTATCCCGCACGCTCCGTGAACGTGCGACGTGCGACTAGACACCACGGGTGACAACAGGTCTAGAGGCGTGGTAGGACACGCTGCCGCGATAGCAGTCGGGCCCTCCTATCGCCTCGGGGGGGACAGTATGCTCTACCCTGAAATGAATCGTGCTGGGCATCCCAGTGCGGCAGTGGCAGAGGCGGCTGATCGCCCAAAACCGAAGTATGGCTGAGATAAGGATGCTGGGGTAACCCCGAGTGACCAAGGATCTGACATTAGACGGCGAGAAGGTTCGAGGACTGCCCGGCGCTCTGGATGGCGTCACGATAATGCGGTACGCGCACGTCTACCGAGATCGTATGTCCGGAGGAGTCGAGCAGTACCTGCGACGTTTGGATAAAGCTCTGCTTCAAAAGCACCGGATCACTGTATTACAGATGTACTTGAGCATAGATGATGAATGCGATGCAATCGAAGTTGAAAACGTCGGAATCGGCCGCATTCTCTGGGTTCCAGTACCGATTCGGCAGGTGGAGTTGACGCTCGCAGATATGCTAAGGCGGACGGGCTACGTTTGTCGTCGATCGGCCCACCTACGCCAGCAGAATGGAGAGGGAAGGTACCGCGCTGTGATGTCCGCCGCGGGGGACCTATTCCGGCATCGAGGCGGTCATTTACGACACAAGACGATTGTCCTGAGTGACTACCTATCTCACGTGTTGCGGAAACAACGCATCGACCTTCTGGCATTACACTGGCTCAGTTATGACACCGGTGCCTTGATCACACGGGCACTGAGAACCAGAATCCCATTCGTCTTCATAAACCACTTTGATAACAAGCGGTTCTCGCTGCCCCATACGCGGAAGTGGATCAATCAAGCTGCAGCGATTGGTGGTGTTTCGGACCAGGGTATCCCCGATGATCTGCGGGACCGATACGTCAACCTGTCGGACGCAGTTGATACGGAGTTCTTTACTCCTGAGAAGACTCGGCCTGTTGGGCTCCCCGCCGGTCCCATCGTCCTGTTGCCGGGACGAATCCAGGAGGGCAAAGGCCAGCATGGCTTAATGGCGGCCGCACGTATCCTGATTGCCAGGAACATCGATTTCGTCCTTTGCTTTGCTGGCGCTGTCGATTCGGAACCTCTGTATGAGGAACTCCTAGGGTCAGCCGCGGCCCCTGAGATGGAGGGCCGCGTTCTTTTTCTAGGGGAGATCAGCGCAGAAGAACTGAGGAACTGGTATGGGGTGTGCAGCGTGGTTGTGCTTCCGAGCTATTCGGAGGGGCTCCCACGAATTGTCCTCGAGGCACAGGCCATGAAAAAACCCGTTGTCGCCTATGATTCCGGGGGAGTAAGAGATACCCTTTTGCAGAACGAGACCGGTTTCTTGGTAAAGACGGGCGATGTAAAGGCTTTGGCCGACAAGATCAGCTTTCTTCTCGAGGACGAACCAGAAAGACTGCGTCTTGGCGAACGTGGGAGAGAGTTCGTCTCCCGGCAATTCAGCATTTCTGCTCTCATTCAGCGACACGAGGCCTTCTACCTCAACGCGCTCCGGCACGCGGCAAATGCAAGGGTAGCAGAGTGCGTCGGGAACATCGGCTAGCGGCAAAATCCCCAGCCGCGGTCGCGCCTGAAATGGAGCCAGATCGGCCACCCCGCCTCTCTCACCGTGAGTGGACCGGGGATGCTGTAGTTTTATCTGAGATTGAGGGGAAACATCATTGAGGAGTGGCCGTGAGCTGCGTTGGGGGGCCGGGGGGGCCGGGAGGGTCGGGATAGCACGTGGCCCCGTTAAAAGTTAGGGCATTGCCCGTCCCATTAAGCGGGCCTCCCATCGTGTTCAGATAGCAGTCCATTGCTGGATTGCTGTATGCCTCGCCTGCAGTAGCAGAGGCACAGGTCCCCCCCCCACTGCACTGCGAACTGGCCGTACACGCAAGACCCGCATACGTTCCAGCAGAGCAGATGCCAACGTTTCCCCCAGATACATCCGGCCCAATCGGGGGCCACGCTTTGCTAGCCGTCCACCACTGCGGCGGGGAACTGTAGTAGAACGAGGCCGGAAGATTGTGACTGGAGGGCACCGGATTTGCGTATTGACTCAGCCCACTGGGAACCTCGGCAGAATTGAACTGGCTTGAAGCGTTTACTACGTCGTAGTTACCCCAACGCATGACGGTCGTCGCTACCAGGTTGTCAGGCGGGCAATATGTTGGATTGGCACATGATTGTGCTCCGGCTCCAGAGAAGCCAAAGACATAAATGCTCGTGTTTGC
Source organism: Candidatus Korobacteraceae bacterium (assembly GCA_049522855.1). Taxonomy (GTDB): domain Bacteria; phylum Acidobacteriota; class Terriglobia; order Terriglobales; family Acidobacteriaceae; genus Bog-257. The sequence goes on along the minus strand of JBEKNL010000021.1, from coordinate 11,292 downwards.
ACTGGTACAACTTGATCCACACACGTTTGGAGAGGATTCATAGGTGTTGTGATAGCCAGAGATCCCCAGCACGTTGCCGATCAAATTGTAGTAGCGATTCCAGAATTCCAGCCCAATTGGATAGGTGTAGCCTGTCTTTTTGGTACTGTCTCCGTAATCCATCCCAAGAAAGCGATTGCGGAAGTACGTATTAAAATCGCCATTAGCAAACGTCGAATCTGATCTCCCTCCAGATCCGATGTTTCCCTCAAATAATGAGAATTGGTCAACATCATGTGTTGACCAAACCATCGCAGACATAATGCTTGAAGCACCACTCGGATCATTTATAGCGTAGTTATAGGCAAACACGGTTCCTTCGGTGGGACCATCTGCATAGGGAGCGCTTACTTGCTGGAAGATGTTGTTTTGGATCAAATTATTGGAAGCCATATAGCTTTCAACACCGTAGCTCTCAATACCGCCTCCGCTATGCGTGCCATAAAAATAGCTGCTCTCGATGGTCGCTTGCGATGACTGGAATAGCCATACGTGGTTCAGGTTGGCATCAATCTCCCGCACTCCATGTACCCAGCATCCAAAGCAATCGTAGAGGGTAATGCCTCCCCAACCGCTGTTACTAGGGACACTCGTCTGATCGAGAGTCAAGTTCTCCAAGCCATTACTTGTAACTCCATTCGGCCACCAGATACCCGGGCTCATGCCGGAATCTGCTGCAAGATAAAGGCCCGGTGTAATCGTGATTGTGAATGGCCCAGCTCCGGTACATGCGGATGAGCACCCCGAAACGACCTTGACGATCTGGAAAATCTGCCGACGACTGCCGTTCACATTTCGGCCTATTCCCGCTGATGAGCTTGTCCCACCAGCATAACCACAAAGCTGATAGAGTTCGCAAGTAACAAGCTTTCCGTTATCTACTAAAGCAACGCCGCCTGTGCTGGCTCCGAGGCCGGATGAGGCTGTGTATTGGAAAGTTCCCGCCGCCTGGTTGACATTTGAGAGCGTTGCGGTCATTGTGTCGTACCCTGGAACGCTGGCGTTAAACAAGCGCAAGGTTGCGCCATTCTGGAAAGTCGAGGGAAGATTCCCCGCAGCAGTCGCCGTAACCGTCGTACCGCTCTCAGTTTCCGATGTGATAAATACCTGAGTCAAGTTCTGATCCAGGAAGATGTATTGACCGTTCTTAATTCCTGCGCTGCCTACGTTGGCGATTGTGAGGCTAGTTGCCCCCACTGCATATCCACCAGTCCAGTCCGCAGCCTGACTTTGCCCCGGTTGCACCTGCGAGGAATCCTGATAGACATAGCCACCGTCGATCATGCAGGCGACTGCACCGAGTCCTCCGCAAGGGTCTACATTGTTAAAATGCAAAGTCGTGAGATCGGCTCCCTGGCCTCTAACCACCACCCCGCTTTGGGCATTCCAAGTGATACCGGCACTCAGGTAAAAATCACCGCTGCCGAGACTCACATACTGACCCGCTGCGCAGGACTGGATCGCTGTGTTGATCGTGGATGGAGAAGCGTAGGCCCCCGCGCTTCCATAAGGTGCAATGGTTGATCCGCACTGGGTAGTGATTGACGGAACACCGCCTGGAACCCCAGCAGTTGTCCAATCAATTGCACGGCTGGGGTCGAGAATGCCAGACCACCCTTGCCCAAAGGCGAGAGCACTCCAAACAAGTAGGAACGGAATGACTAAGAAGCGGATATCCGAGGAACCTTTGTTTTTCAGTACCGTACCGGCCCTTTCTGGCACCTGGCGCGAGGAACGCGATGGCTGAACCGAGGTCAGAATCACATGGGCGCTTCTGGGAAGTCAATCAAGAACTGGCAGCACTCCAGTACTAGGGTAACACGCTGTTTGTTACTGTTGTGCTATAACGCTTACTATCTACGATGTAAGTTTTACACTCGCAGAATCGACGGCTGCCTCGGTGCCATGCTCTGTAAACGTGCGAACTGTTTGCAGACCTGATCAGGTCATATGAACTTTATAGCTGTGTGTTTGGTACTTCACGGTGGCTTTCGGCGATGCGAGGATACTGAGATGTCAGATCATCACCTGACGAACAAGGGGAGCAGGCGAAGCTCAAAGTCATGAAAGCTTGCATGGTAGGCTACGCGTTTTACGAAACCGACAATCGAGTGCGACGCTACGCCGAGGCGCTCGTGAGGCGCGGAGACGAGGTGGATGCGATCGTCCTTCGACGGGAAGGGCAGGTGTCGTTTGAAGTCATCAATGGCGTACACGTTTATCGCATCCAGAAGCGCGTGAGAGACGAAAGAAGCCCCTTCAGCCACCTGAGGAAGGTGATGATGTTCTTTGTGCGATCAGCATGGGTACTGACTCTGCGACACCTGAGGGCGCGCTACGACATCATCCACGTCCACTCGTTGCCGGACTTCGAGGTGTTCGCCACCATCGTGCCCCGGTTGATGGGTGCGCAGGTGATTCTCGATATTCACGACATCGTACCCGAATTCTACGCGAGCAAGTTTAAGGTTAGCGAGCGCTCACTCGCCTTTCGCCTGCTGCTTCTGGTAGAGAAATTCTCGGCCGCCTACTCTAACCACGTCATCATTTCTAACCACCTATGGCGCACGAAGCTCATACGGCGGTCGGTACAACCAGAGAAATGCACGGCGATCATCAACTATCCCGATCCCTCGATTTTCTTTCGTCGTCCGCGCACGGTTGCGACCAACGGCGATTTCGTTATGTGCTACCCTGGGACGCTCAACTGGCACCAGGGCGTGGACCTGGCGATCAGTGCCCTGGCGTTGCTGCGAGACAAGTCGCCCAAGTTCAAGCTACTCATCATCGGCGACGGTCCTGACTGCGAGAAACTCAAAACCATGGTGATCCAGCAACGGCTGGAGGGCCGCGTCACCATGATCGGATCGATCCCGATGGAACAAGTGGCCGAGACAATGGCCACCGTTGACCTCGGCGTCGTGCCTAAGCGCAACGATTCATTTGGCAACGAGGCATTCAGCACCAAAACCATGGAATTCATGGCGATGGGCGTGCCTGTCGTTGCGTCCAATACTCGCATCGACCAGTACTATTTCAGTGAACGACTCGTGCAGTTCTTCGAGCCCGAAAGCGCCGAGGACCTCGCCGCCAAGATCTTGGAACTGGTGCATGATTCGGCCAAGTGCAGCGCTTTGCGCGAACGTGGGATGAACTTTATTCAACACAACAACTGGGACGTAAAGAAAAGCGTATACCTGGACTTAGTGGACCGCTTGGTGAAGCGGAGGGCCCTCTACGCGTAACGGCTGTCGCTCGACAGTGCGGAGGTCGAAATCATCGGGCGGCGAGCGGTAGATTCCCTGGCTTCAACGGCGGAGCGTTTTGTTGGCCTGTGATGATGTTTTCTTGGACCGATGAAAATAGAAAATAAGTCGCACTGCCGTGTCCGCCCACAGGGCGTTGCCGAAGGTACACAAATTAGTGGTGCCGAAGACGTGAAGAAAGTGGTGCAGAGGAGTATCGAGGAAGTTGCCCGCTGGGTAGAGGAGCACGATTACCGGGCTTACGATCCTGGCGACGGCGACCTGTCCTTTCTTCGCTATTTCACCTTTAACGCCCCTCTGCCGCGGCGACTCCTAACCGCAGCTGTGCTCCGGGCGCCCTTCCACGTTAGACCCTGGATCGGCATCAGGCCGCATACGTCCACAAAGGGAATGGGGTACATGGGATGGGGTTATGTGAAAATGTACACGCTTACAGGGGCTGAAGAACACCGGCGCCGCGCTGAGTCTTGTTTCGATTGGTTAATGAGAAATCGGTCGCCGGTTTACGAGCAATACTGCTGGGGCAACCACTTTTCATTTTCAACGCGGGCTGGGACCATACCCAAGCATGCGCCCACGATTGTCTGGAGCAGCCTGATCGGCTTGGCCTTTTTGGAAGCTTACGAAGTGCTGAGCAATCCCAAGTACTTGGAAGCGGCTGCGAGTACCGCAGAATGGGTGAAAAGTCTGCCGCGAGAGCAGACGGCCCGCGGGACTTGTCTCAGTTACGTCCCCTTCATGCAGAGTTCGATCCACAACTCAAACATGTTGGGTGCAGCGTTATTGTCCCGAGTTGCGGTCCACACCAATGATCACCTGGCTTTCGAGGTGGCGAGAGACGCCATGGCCTATAGCTGTGCGCGGCAAAATGCTGACGGAGCGTGGTTTTATGGAGAGGCGCCAAAATACCACTGGATCGACAATTTTCATACCGGGTACAATCTGGATTGTCTGAAGCGCTATATCGATAGCACCGGTGACCGGGAGTTTGAACCAAATCTTCGGCGCGGTTTACAATATTTCAAACTTCATTTCTTCGAAGCGGACGGACGTCCAAAATACTATCATGACAAAGCCAACCCCATAGATATTCAATGTGCTGCTCAAGCTATCGACACACTGGCATTTTTCTCCGACACCGATCCCGAGTCTCTGGAGTTGGCTGTGAAAGTTGCTTTGTGGACAATCAACAACATGCAGGGGCAGGATGGGCATTTTTACTACCGGGATCTGGGATGGAAGAAAGTGACGACACCGATGTTCCACTGGGGACAGGGCACTATGTTCAAGGCGTTGGCACATCTCTTGAGGAAGTTGGATAGCGAAGCCAAGTTTCCGGCACGACGTGATACAGAGGTATCTGTGGACCAGCCTGGGACCCGCGTCGTAGATCGTGCTCGCTGCCTGTCGAGCGACGAAATTCAGGGGACACCTATATTCCGCGACAGGTCATAAGTACTCTTGCCGTGCTGACCTTATGCAGCATTCTGGTCGCCGGACTCTGGCCTTTTCATTCTCCCAAGAATCAAGTGCATTGGCTGGAAAATGAGAATGGTCTCCGTTTCGGTCATTACGGCACGATATTGAGCTCCGGCATATTTGAGAGGACGAGTTCGGACGGACCATCTTGCAGCCTTGAGATTTGGCTGGAGCCAGCTTCTACTTGGGATACCGGTACACTGATTGCATTCTACAGTCCCTTGGCTACCCGGCAGTTCTCGCTTCACCAAAGTTACACCGATCTTGCATTGCAACGCGACATTGGGGATCAGCCTCAGCAGTCCAACCTCGGGGAGATGCATGTTCACGATGTCTTTCGGAAGCAGCAGGCGTTCATAACAATCACCTCAGACGGGCAAGGAACAGCAGTCTACATCGACGGCCAGTTGGTAACAAGGTCGCCGGGGTTCAGGCTTTCCACTAAGGATCTAACTGGGAAGCTTATAGTCGCCACGTCTCCTTTGCAGAGCGATAGCTGGTCCGGTCAGTTGCGAGGCTTAGGGCTTTACAGAAGCGAACTTTCCGCTGCACAGATTGCCCAGCATTATGAGGATTGGACGCAGAAGGCGAAGCTTACGTTTACTGGTGATGAAGGCGCGCTAGCACTCTACCGTTTTGATGAACACGCAGGCAAGATCGTTCATAACCAGGTCAGATCGGAAGTTGATCTCTACATTCCAGACCGGTACATGGTCGTGCATCAGGCCCTTCTAGAGTCGCCCTGGATGGAATTCCATAGACGGGGGACCCATCTGGATGACATCCTCATTAACATCGGTGGGTTTGTTCCCTTAGGCTTTTTCCTTTGTGCCTACTTTACCTCGGTGCCGCAGGTCAAGCACGGCGTCTGGGTCACTATTGCCTTCGGAGCAATAGTCAGTCTCACTATAGAGATTCTCCAGGCATATCTTCCAACGCGATATTCTGGCGTTACCGACGTGATCACCAATACTTTCGGGACTGGTGTCGGGGTCGCGCTTTACCGTGTTGTTGCTTTGCCGCTGGTGCGAGCATTAGCCCCAAAGCACTGGGCTTCGTTTTTCGGAGTCCCCTCGACATGGGGCAAACGATAAACCGAGCTAGGCTGAGGGGCAGCACGTCGCGTGATCAAGAGGCCTGCAAACTTTGGTGCCACACCTCAGCAATGCTCCTTCACGGCAGGCGCGGAAGTTGCCGATTTTGAGAATATGGCACTCGGAGTCTGCAATGGTCGAGAGGTTCTAGATACTGTAAGATTTGCCATGCGCGGACTCTCGATGAACACAGCGGTGATTAGTCACTACCGTTGCCCAGATCGCTTCGCTGATCTCAAATTGAAAGGCCAGTTGTCCGACGACACAGGCTATTTTCAATTTGGTCAGGGCACGATCTGCTATGGACGGTCCACGTCAGGCTTTCGGGCGGGCCGAGCTGACGGCGTCCTCTATGACGCCCTCAACGATGTGACCACTCACGGCTCCAGCGTGCTTCTGCCGTTTAACCCGACGGATGTCGTTGATAACCTGCGTCTTGAGTGCTACGCGAGGCGTTTTAGCCCCAGTGCCTTGAACCCGTGGACGCAATCGCTAAGAAGTGCATATTACTTCCTGCGCCCATTAATGAATGTCAATGTCCGCAAACATGTCCAGAGGGCTCGTTTAAACGGGTGGCGAAGCGTTCCGTTTCCTCACTGGCCCGTGGATACGACCGTCGAGAACCTAAACGAACAACTGCTGTTGTGGTCGATGAAGGCCAAAGGTGTGGACAGGATACCCTTCGTCTGGTTCTGGCCCGATGGTGCCGGAAGCTGCATCGTCCTGACTCATGACGTTGAAGGCGAGAGAGGGCAGAGCTTCTGCTCAGAACTAATGAACATAGATGACTCTTTTGGCATGAAGGCATCGTTTCAATTGATACCCGAGGGACGCTACAAGATCTCGACCGACCTGGTTCAAGCTATCCGCGACAGAGGCTTCGAGGTAGGCATCCAGGACCTCAATCATGACGGGCATCTCTTTCGCGACAAGGCGGAGTTCCTGCGGCGCGCGAAGAGGATTAACAAATATGGCGAGACCTATGGCGCCAACGGCTTCCGGGCTGCAGTCTTGTACAGAAATCAGGATTGGTACGATGCACTGGATTTCTCTTTTGACATGTCTGTTCCCAATGTCGCACATCTTGATCCGCAGCGGGGCGGCTGTTGTACTGTGATGCCATATTTCGTTGGCGACATCCTGGAAATCCCTGTCACAACAACGCAAGATTACATGCTGTTTCACTTGCTCGGTGATTATTCCCTGGATCTGTGGAGCATGCAAACCGAGGCAATCCTGAAGAAGAACGGCCTGGTGAGCTTTCTCATCCATCCAGATTACATCATCGAGAAGAGAGCACGCGATGTGTATCGAGATTTGTTGGGCTTGTTGCGTCGCCTGGGTTCGAGGGACAGATCATGGTTCGCCCTTCCGGGAGACGTTGATCAGTGGTGGCGAGCACGAAGCAAAATGCGTGTGGTGAACCAGGACGGTCGGTGGCAGATCGAGGGGCCGGGGGCGGAACGCGCCGTACTAGCTTTTGCAAAGGCGGTTGGCGATCATCTGGAGTATGAAGTCGATGCCCGGCTACGGGCGGTAGAGACCCCAGACGGCGAGCGCGTGAGGTAGAAGCAAAGGCGTGAAGTGGGTCCATCGTCCCCATACCGTAGTTTTGTTCTTCTATGCTTGCCCTCCCCGGTTCTATGGCGGCATACTCTCATCGCAACATTTGGATTGGCGCTCCGAAACAATGCATACTCACACATATTCTTGATCCTCCCCATTAGCGCTGCCCTGATCTTCTTGGAGTGGAGGTCGCGAAAGGCAAAGCCTGAACCGGGGTTTCGCAGCGGTTCGGCTCTGTTGGTTCTAGCCGTTGTGATTGGCTTCATCGGAGCCAAGTGGTGGTCGGCAGGCAGCCTGCGACCCGACGAGCAGCTGTCCCTGGACATGTTGGCTGTTGTCACGTGGTGGATTGGGTCGTTCGTTTGTTGTTTCGGCACCCGCATTTCCCGGACGGCTGTTTTTCCTCTGTGCTTCCTGCTGTGGTTGCTCCCTCTTCCTGGGTTTGCTTTTGGACCACATCGTAAACTTCTTGCAACGGGGCTCAGCGTTCGCCGCCAATCTGCTTTTCGAAATCGCTCGCGTACCGGTGACACAGGATGGTCTCCGACTGACTATCCCAGGGCTGACGGTTGAGGTTGCCGAGGAGTGTAGCAGTATTCGTTCTAGCCTGATGTTGTTGGTCACCACTATGGTGCTCGCACACCTCTTGCTTCGTTCCGCCTGGGGCAAAGGCCTGGTCATTCTGGCGGCAATTCCTCTTTCCATTGCCAAGAACGGGCTTCGAATCTTCGCCCTGTCGGCGCTTGCAGTTTATGTAGATCCCAGTTTCCTGCATGGCCGGCTACATCACCAGGGAGGGATATTGTTCTTCCTGGTATTTCTGGCAGGCCTGTTCGTCCTACTCTGGCTCGTAAGGTGGGCAGAGCGCAAGCTGATGGCTCAGCCGGCGGTTCACTAATAGTTAGGAATTGGTGAGGCTTTGGAATCTAAGAGCTTCAAGAACTCGGGCTCCGAGGGCCAAATTACATCGGGATGGCAATCCGATCCCGCGGTGTGGGCGCAGCATATTCTCAGCTGTATCGAGGACGCCATCATCAGCACAGATATCTCTGACAGAATCAACTATCTCAACCCCGCGGCCGAAAGGATGACTGGGTGGTCGGTTCAGGAAGTATTGGGCCGGCCAATGGCAGAGGTGATGAAGATCATCGACGTCGCTACGCACGAGCCCCCCCGGCATCTCACCGAGGCACCGATCAACCAGGATGCGGCAGCATATCTCGCCACAAACCGCATCCTGATCCGACGAGACGGAACGGAAACCGTGATTGAAGACTCAGTGACTCCTATTCACGACCAGGAAGGTCGCGCTACAGGTGCGGTGATCGTTCTCCGTGCCCTAACCGAAGAAGCGAAGGCCAAGGCTCTCAAAATGTCGCACCTGGCGCAATACGACGGTCTTACCGATTTGCCCAACCGAACGCTTCTGAAAGATCGACTTAGTCGCGCGCTTGCGCTGGCGACCCGTTATAGCAGGTCACTGGCGGTGCTTTTTGTGGACTTGGATCATTTCAAACAAGTCAACGATTCCGCAGGACATGCGATTGGCGACCGAGTGCTTCAGTCAACTGCCGGGCGCTTGCTAGCTTGTGTACGCAGTTCGGACACAGTAAGCCGCTATGGAGGCGATGAATTTGTAATACTGCTTCCAGAGATTGACGACTCAAGAAACTTGATGCCAGTCGCGAAAAAGATTCTCGCTGCAATCGCGGTCCCGCATAACCTAGAGCCTCACGTTTTCCATATCACTGCCAGCATTGGGGTCAGCATCTTTCCACAGCACGGTCGGGATGGGAAAACGTTGATCCAGAACGCAGACGCAGCAATGTATTGGGTCAAGCAGCATGGACGAAACAACATTCAGTTCTTCGATGGACGACTGAAACTTAAAGCGGCCAGCCAAAAGTGTCCCCCTACCAATTCTCGGACTTTCCGACGAATGCGTTAGGAGGTCTCCCCGGCTCAGCAGGGGACGCAGTAAAAGTTTGACAGTTCCGGAAGCGCGCTTCTCCTTGTCTACGAGGCACCTATCGGGACACGAAGTTTATGGCTCCTTGCTTTTGACTTTCACCGATTGCGATCAGGCTCAAGGGGCCAGCAATTGTAGTACCTCCGGCTCTGCCGGAGGATACCTATATTAGCGGGCGAAGTGCGGTGTCGAAGGCAACACTCAACAACTTCCTGTGATGGTGCAGCCAATTCTACAGAGAGAGACCGAGAGTGGTTTAAAGGCAATTCGCACCCCACAACCACTATTTTAATCGTAAGTACGTCTGCGCGCATGCGGTGGTTGTCCGTAAAAGACTGAGGCGTGCGTGAGAAACGGCATCAAGATGCTCAAAATGCTTCAAGCCGTCTTGGCTGTCGCTATTCTGATTGTCGGAATTGGTTTGCAGGCCAACGGCTACGATGACCAGGACAGCCAAAACTGTCGTGGCGATTTGCAAGCTAACCCAACCTCAACCGTTACTGCTGCGCCGTCGGGATCCGCGGCCTCTTCCTCCAAGCCGCACAGCGTGAGGCTTTCCTGGAACGCAAGTGTTCCGGCGAGCAATTCTCCCGCTGATGCGATCCGAGGTTATAACGCTTATCGTCGCAGTCCGGGTAAAGAGTACGAGAAGATCAACACAGATCTCATTCAGGGCACGAGCTGTGTTGACTATCTCGTCAAGGCGGGACGGACCTACTATTACGAAACCAAGGCTGTTAGTTCAAACGGAGCGGTCAGTAAATCTTCGTTGGAAGTTAAGGCAGTGATTCCTTCTCGGTGAACCTCGACCGGCGTCCAGTTCTCCGCCGACTGTTAACTGCAGATAGGCGGTTAGACAAGCGCGCAAGCGGCGCTACTGCCAAGTGTCGTGGAGATTTCACCCAATGCTTCTCGGCAACAAGGAGAATTCTCTCATGAAGATTTCTTCTCATTTTGGGAAGCCGCCGACTGGGCCTGGGGCGCAAGTGATACGCAATCGGCAGGAGCGAAAGCACCGTCGCTTCCGCTTGGAATGCCCGATCCGTCTAAAGTTTCGGGCTGCCAACCGCGCCACCGAAGTCGAAACCATCAGCCGGAACCTGAGCATCGGCGGGCTCTTGGTGAACAGTGCTGCAATGATTCCGGAGCATACACCGGTAACCTTCATCATAAGCGTGCTAGGAGAACAGGCTGTTCGTCCTATTTACCTGGCGGGTGAAGGTAAGATAGTGCGGGTCGAACACAGCCAAGTTGATGCAACGTTTGCGATTGCGGTAGAGTGCAAAACTCCCATCATGCAATTGGAGGAGCATCTTCCGCCGGCATAAACTTCTTGCTCACCCGTGCCGTTCTGCATATCTGTCGGGTGCTGGACGCGGTCGGATCATCTGCCCATTCTCGAAGCGGTTTCCAGAATGGCAACGCGCATCCTCTGGGATGTCACACCAGCAGCTTGACGTTAGCAGCAGAGCGCAGTAGAAGCAGGATTCGTCTAAAGGGTGATGTACGTTATAGTGCAGAAGAGTGGACTGACATCTCGCTTTGAAGGGGCGCACCTTTAGGTGCGCCGTTGAAGCGCTCCGCAATGCAAAAGCAATGCGCCGAGCGATGGTTATCGTCTCGGCGCGAGCGGAAAGCAGGCTAGAACGGGGCACCTTATTTTTATCGGGAAGCCCTAGCGCGGGCTACCCGCCCTGTGGCACATAACTCAGTGCCTCTCGGGACGTCAACAGAGCCAGATCGATCCTAGGAGCGCTTGCGCCGGTACCACACTCCGGCTATGCCCGACCCGAGGAGAAGCAGCGTGCTGGGTTCGGGGGTCGTTCCTCCAGGACCATTCACATAAGCGCCCGTGACGTACTGATACGGAGTGTTGCCC